>CAYWLG010000003.1:0-279653 GCA_964459385.1 uncultured Anaerolinea sp. | reverse complement strand
TCACCACTTTTGTTAAGGTTCACAATTTTACAGAAAAGATGTTACACCAACCATATTCTTCTTGAACACTACTTGGAAATATTGTCTCGGCAGTATCGGCGACTTGAATGGTATTAGTGTTTTCATTACGTAATAACGCATATAGCAACGACCGAATGTCAATCACTTCCTCTTTAGGCAAATTTAATTGATTAATAAAGTCTTTTGTTCGGAGAAAGAAATCTTGTGTCAATTTTTTATCGTTCTGCGAATAATCGCAGCCAAGAAATGTATCAAAAAAATAACGGGCTAATGAGCTAGATTCTTTTTTTGCCATGAGGTGGTCATAAACGTAGACTATGAAATCATCGGCATGGATCATCTCCACATCTTTTGCTTGTTTTTTGTTGATAAAAATCCCAATTTTATACAATTTTTGTTGGGGTGTTAGTAATAAAGAAGTTAATAACTGTAAAAACAACGATTGATCTTTTTCATCTATGGTAAATCCGTCATGTAATTCAGCTTTAATTATTCCAACAAATTGATCGTTGTTATTCCCTATTGTTCCTGATAATACAACTAGTATTCCCCCCGGTGTATTCTTCCCCATTTGCGACCTGGCTAATTTTTGAGCAAAATTTCCAGAGATTTTTATCTTTTCTTCATCACTGGAGGTAATCATGTTTTTACAAAATGCATAAGCTGAATTGTTCGAATCATCTGTTATTACCATTTCAATCGAATGAGTATCCACACCAATTACATTTATTATTCTGGATTGTAAAGTTGACAAACCCTGTGTATCTAATTTTGTAAAACTTGTACTGATCTTTGGTGGTATCACTTTTCCATCGTCCCCATTGTCAAAAACTTGGTGCAGAATTACACGTTCGATTTTCATGTTACACAAGTCATCAATCATCGCTCCTCCTAGCAAAAAAGTATCACGAAACTGCATTCCATTGAGAATAGAGAAATGAATTTGAAGGAGTACAACGAGTATGAAATTGTAGATAGAAATCAGTGTTTTTTGGGCAATGCCAAAATTGTTTGTAGTGTTCTTTTGATTTCTATTTGAGACATAAATACCCCACAGCCTTCACTATCACTATCTCACAAATAATTTTAGCGTATTTCACAAATATCATTACACAAATCAATACGAAAAAAGGAATGCACTCAGCATATCTAATAATAGTGTTTTACTATATTTGCTAGGCATCCCAATTTAATTAGTTTAAACCCCACAGAAAAGGTCCGTGCCCAGTTTTTCCATGTTCGGGTCAACTGTGTAGCCGCCTTCTTCCTGCGCTTGAACCAAATGGCAGCCCTGGTTTTTGAGGAAGCCCTTGTCGCTGAAACTCGCGGCAATTTCTTTCACCAAGGATTCGTCGCCGGTCAGTAATGCGGCCTGCAGGAAAGGCATCCACTCAACACTGTCTTTTGGCTGATAGCCAAGCTGCCGGGCGGAACTCAGCAAAGCGAGCACGTCGTTCCAGTTTTCCATTTGCGCGCTCAAAGCGGCTTTTTCATAAAAATAGCACCAGTTCTCTGTAGAGGACGCTCCAAACACTGATGGCATGGGTGTATGGCTGACCGAAGCGGGCAGCACATCCTCAATATTTGAATGCGTGGCGGCGGTCAGAATAATATCGGTATCGTTCAGGCTTAATCCCGGCCACCTTGAATCGATCACATGCACACACGAATCTAAGGTGGGTTGGCTGACGACCAGGAGCTTGCTGTAGTCAATATTGGTGGTGTGCGAGCGGTAGGTTTCGCTGCGGGGAAGACCATTCATCAGTAATTGGAGGGTTTCGCTGTTGATCTTTACCGCAGAATATGGATATTGCAGCAGGCCATCGGTGGTGATGACATCTTCCTGGTCAAGATAAATCAGGTTCGCCGGCGCCCATACGATATCCGTCTCTTCACCATAAGAAATGGAAGGAAAGTTGATCAACAGGGACGTGCCTTTCTGCAGATCGGGAACGCGCTGAGAAAACTGCACCCAAAAATCAGTGATCTTTTCTTCCTCTTTGATCACGTTTAATGCGTGGCTTTGCACGGAGAGCACCGACAGGGCCACGAGGATCGAAAGCAAGAGAGCACGCATCTGACTTGATCGGATATAGGAGACGAACCCCACTACGACGAGAGCCGCGCAAAGAGAAGCGGGCAGTGCATAATGAGAAAAATCCTCGATGACGACCACCCGATTCATCATCACGATGGGGAGGGAGCAACCCACAATGCCGATCAACCCGCCAATAAGCACCGTTTTTCCCCACTGGGCAGGGCTTTGCCTATTAATTTCCTCCTGGCTCGTCTTGCCCAGCAAACGTAGCGATTGATAGACTGCGAAGGCAACAACAACTGCGACGAGCAAGAGTAGCCCCTGGCTCAGTTTGTTCAGTTGAAAATAATTTGCGTTGAAGGGTGCGAACCAGGCGCGAAAGGAAATGTTCCAAACGCTGCGCAATAAATTTATAAACCACGAAGCGATGGTTTGTATAGGTGACGTGAACAGGGTACCGACTTGCAATGAAATATTCGTTTCGGAGCGAAGATTATTAAAAATAAACAACCGCCAAAGAAGAAAAACGACACTTACCGGCAGAAACATTCCCCAATTAAGAAGTGTCCTTTTCCAGATTTGGCCGGCATGATCTTCGCTTCCCCTCGCCTGAAAGTAAAAATAGATGCAGACCAGGCGAAACACCTCCATGCCGATG
This sequence comes from uncultured Anaerolinea sp., assembly GCA_964459385.1. GTDB lineage: Bacteria > Chloroflexota > Anaerolineae > Anaerolineales > Anaerolineaceae > UBA6107. The sequence goes on along the minus strand of CAYWLG010000003.1, from coordinate 276,936 downwards.
GCGTAATCGACCATCCACAGGCTTCCCCAGCCACTGACGAGGGCAAAGACAAAGAAAATGGCTTTTTGCCAGCGGCGCTCTGAGCCAATTACCCTGATCGAAAAATAGATGGAAGCGATATGCAAAGCCAGGCTCATCACCATGGGCTGGTATTCTATCCCCGATACCCACCACAAGAAGCCGGGGAAAAGCACAAACAATAACGAGATCCACAAATTGCGCTTGGGGTTGTCGGGCCAAATTTTCTGGGTCAGCCCGAAGCCAAACAGGGCAGCACAGACACGTCCAAAAAACAACAGCAGCAGATAGGCCGTCGCATTGGTCCCAAAAAACCGGAACAGCCATTCAAACAAATACCCCCGCGCAGGACGGTCGATCCAGAACATCAAGTGAAAAATGGAAGGCTTGCCAAAAAAGCCATCCACCACGTAATACCAATCATCCCTGTAAAAACCGAGGCGGAAAATAAATGGCAGATAGGCAATGCCCGCAAACAGGATTAAGACCAGGTAAGGCAGCAACTTTGAAATGATCTTTTTCGAGTTCCATGATTTGGTTGTGTTCATTGAGTTGTCCAATTGACAGGCAAATAAAATGCCGTTGATTTTATAAAAACAGCTTCTCCCGCCAGGTTAATTCTTTGTTTAATTGTATCATTTTCAGTATCCTTCACCAGTTATCTGTCGAGAGAAAAATTTTGCAGGTTGAAAGAGTCGCTTAATGAATAGAAAAGAGGCCACTCAAAAAAACGGAGCAGCCTCCTCTTTTATCCTACAAACTATTTTGTCTCCATCACCATCTTCAAGGTGCCATCTGAGCTGTAGACCGTCAGACTGTTGCCGCTTTGCTCGAATTTGACCGTGCCGACCATGATCCCAAAGGGGATGCTCTCCTGCGTCATGGGCAGGTCAAGGCAGGCCATTTCGGTTGAAATGATCGGGCCAAAAGTAATTGAGTCGCCCTTTTGTTCATAGCTGCCCGAAAAACTGTTGCAGCCCATCGTGCCGCTCACGGTGCCATCTTTGCTGAACGCCAGCCGGGTATCAACACCCGCTGCTGCCGGGGTCTGTGCCTCTGTCGGGCCATAAGAAGCCAGCGTCCAGGTCGTGCCCGCCAGCGAAGGAGTTTCTCCCTGTGAGCCGCAGGCCGAGAGCAGCAGGGCAGATAGGGTGATCACGGTCAGAATAACGGTGCTTTTTTGCATATGAATATCCTTTCCTGTTTTTCTGACGGTAGGACGTTTTTATCGATGCACAAGTTCCGTTAAAACATGCCAGCGCCCTTGCAAGCGCCGGCGAGGAGCAAATTACAAAAGAGATCAGGGCATGGCTTGTCCGCGAGCGGCCTCAAAGAGGCTGTACCACTCTTCGCGGCTCAGTTCCACCTCAACTGCTTTGGCACTGGCGGCCACACGTTCGGGGCGGGAGGTGCCGATCACCGGCACAATCCCGGCCGGGTGCTTGAGCAACCAGGCCAGGGCAACGGCCTCGGTGGGAACGCCGCGTTCGCGCGCGTATTGCTGCAGCAGTGAGGCGGCCTGACGCTGTTCTTCGGGCAGCTTGGAGAGATCCCCGCTCAACAATACGCCCCGATCCAGCGGGCTCCAGGCTTGCAGGCTCACCCCTTTGAGGCGGCAGTATTCCATCACACCCTCCCAGCCATCGGGGTAATGGGGGGCGTGTTGATTGAATGAAATACCCACCTCGGCGAACCCATTGTGCAACAGGCTCATTTGCAATTGATTGGCCACCAGCGGGTCGGGTAAAAAGCTTTGCAGGTATTCCATCTGGAAACGGTTCTGGTTTGAAACGCCAAAGTAGCGTACCTTGCCAGACTTTTTGAGGGTTTCAAAAGCGCGAGCGATCTCTTCGCCTTCCCAAAGCACATCTGGGCGGTGCAGCAGCAGAATATCAAGATAATCGGTGTGCAGGCGTTTGAGCGAGGCTTCCACTGCCTCGAGGATGTGCCGCTCGCTGAAATCAAAACGCTGTGGGCTGCCTGCCGGGTCGTCCGCCCAGCGGATGCCGCATTTCGACTGCAAGATGATCTGATCACGCAGACCGCTGCGTTTGGCCAGCACGCGCCCGAAGACCTCTTCGGCACGTCCGCGCGCGTAGATGTTGGCAGTATCAAAAAAATTGATGCCCTGGTTCATGGCCGCGTCAATCAGGTCACTGGCCTGCTTTTCATGTTCGGTGGTAAGCACGGTGTCCTTTTCCCAGCCGCCACCCAGCCCCATGCAGCCGGCGCAAATGCGCGACACCAGTAAATCGGTATTTTCCATTTTTATCTTTTGCATAGCTTTTGTCCTTGCTTCAATAAAAAATAGTTTGTTTGCTTATTTTACGCCATTTAATAAGTGGATTGGAGCCTTCTTTGTTCGTTCTGTTTAAGATGATTCACATTCATGTGAAACCTTGGGAATAGTTCATTTGGTCACCCATTAACCTTGTCGTTTTAATGGGACACTTTTTTTGTATAATAATAAGACAGCTAGGACAATTAATATGGCCTTTGCGTGTTCATTTAATATAAGCGAGAAGTATCTCCTTTTTAGTTACGAAGGGGAACTGACCGATGCTGCGATCAATGAATTTCTCGAAGAAGCCCCACAACAAATCCTTTCTCACCAGTGTTACAAGCTGATTAACGATTACCGTGATGCAATCTTAAATTTTTCTCCGGCAAGACTGATCGAAGTGCAGCAAAAGGTCGCGGAAGCCATGCTCACAAGAGGGATCTCTTTGCACCTGATCACCCGTGCCCTGGTGATCAACGAATCGATTAATAATTTTTCGTATTCACACATCTTTGAAACCGTGAACCTCAATCACGGTCTTAACTTAAAAGTGTTCACAAATATGGATGAGGCTCTTCAATGGATAAAAGCGCAGTGAACGTTTTCTCTGCACAGAGAAAAAAACTTGTTAACTCGCTGTAAAGACTTTATTTTTCAATCGCCCCCATTAATCGCTTGCTTCTTAATCAATCGTTGTTCTGCGATTCTTTATATAATTATGAAACAATTTTTTAACGAATCGTATGGCCTTCACTTACTCGTTCAACGCAAAAGACAATTACCTTCTCTTCACCCATGAAGGTGAAATGAATGATGTCTCGATCCATGAATTTCTTGAAATGGGTATCCAAGTGGTCATTGATCACCACTGCTTTAAAGTGGTCAATGATTATCGAAAGGTAGATCTTAACCTTTCTGCCTCAAAAATCATCGAAATACAACAGTCTGTATCGGAGGGTTTTCGCTCAAGAGGGGTTGATCCGCGCCTGATCCACAGGGCGCTGGTGGTCTCAGAGTCAGAAAAATCTCTCTCTTATTACCGCATTTTTGAAATCATTAACCTCAATCGCGGACTTAGGGTAAAATTGTTCTTTAGTATGGACCAGGCCGTTCAGTGGATTAAAGCCCAGTGAGCGGTTTTTATTTTTTAGTGGAGAAAAGAAATGAAACAACTTAATATCGCTGTCCTGGTGGGCAGCTTGCGTAAAGATTCAAATAATCGCAAATTGGCCAACGCCATTGTCCGCTTGGCCCCCTCTGAACTGCAATTCAAGTTCGTCGAGATCGGCGCTCTGCCACTTTATAATCAGGATGAAGAAGCTACACCATCTGCAGCAGTGATGCAGTTCCGAGAAGCGCTCAAACCGGTGCAAGGCTTTCTCATTGTTACCCCCGAATATAATCGCTCCATTCCGGGCTCTCTCAAGAATGCCCTGGATATGGGGTCGCGCCCCTACGGTCAAAGTGTTTGGGCTGGCAAACCGGCTGGGATTCTGGGCGTCTCCAGTGGGGTGCTGGGTACCTCAATGGCACAGCAGCATCTGCGCAACATCCTGGCTTTTATGGATGTGCCTGTCATGGCACAACCTGAAGCTTATCTACAATTTAAAGAAGGGCTGATCGATGCCGAGGGTAACGTCGGCGAGGCCAGCCGCGGCTTCTTGCAAGGCTGGATGGACAAGTTCGCCGCCTGGGTACAGAGGTTTAATAGTTAAATTTCCCTTTTGGTAAACCAAAGTATCAGCCGTTGGCACTATTCGCACAACGGCTGATACTTTTAATTTTATCGGGTTGACCGTAAAATTAGCTTTAAGGTATTATAAGAAGTAATACTTCATAGGGGGAGTTAATGAAGAGCTTGCTGCGAAACAAATTTAAGTTCACCCTGCCAAGAGTCGAGGGGCAGACTTTGTATGCGAGCCTGGTAGTGTGTTTTTATGTGGTGTTGGTCTACACCTGGGCACAGCAAGGGGTGCTTTATAAAAATGACTTTTTGGCCTATTGGAGCGCAGGCAAGCTAGCAGCCGAAAATGGATTTGCTTCAGTCTATTCGCTGGAGAGTTTGAAAACACTGCAGTCACAAGCCTTGATTGGCGCCGGGCTTCTTGATCCTTCTGCACAAACCGGATTTCAAGTCAATCCATTCCCGGTGTTATCTTTCTTCGTTTTACCCTTTTTGCTGTTTACGGGGATCGGGCTGCAAGCCGGTTTCTGGATATGGACCATTTTTAATTTGGCTGGGTTCATTACCTATATTCTTTTTTTTGTACATCAGATTGAGAGAAGTTTTCTTTCCCACTCTCCGCATTCCGGAGTACTGATCTTTTCATTAGCAATTTATCCTATATTCAACTGTATTGTGAATGGACAGATTGACATTTTCTTGCTTATTTGCGTGGGGGAATGGCTGCGAAACTCCATTAGCGAAAAACCTCTCTTAGCCGGAATCTGGCTGGGCGGGCTACTGATAAAACCACAGACGCTCATTTTAATTTTGCCGGTTCTTCTCCTTTCCAAAGCCTGGAAGCCTCTGAAAGGCTTTATTGCCGCTAGTCTTGGGGTTGTTGCAGTATCTTTTGGGCTTTCTGGTTTGCAAGGGATCAAAAACCTTTTCACGTTGTGGACACAATATGCTTCCGGCATCGGATCCAATTGCCCCACCGGAATGATCAACTGGCGTATGATTGCCCTTGTAATTGGAGGCAGAACAAACCCCGCTATTGGATGGGTAAGCGCAGCCATCGGCGCGTTACTGACTCTGTTTGTGCTTTTTTTATTGATCAAAGATCGCCCTGCTGAAGGCAGTTCTGCCTGGCTGCTGACCATGCTGGGCGTTTTCTCGGCCACTCTGGCGCTCACATGGCATGCACATTATCACATGGCCGCCATCCTGACAATGCTCATCCTCTATGCTTATCAAAAAAGGCCTTTGCCAAGCGGATGGATTTGGTTGTGGGGGATGGTCTCTCCAACACTGTGGGTGTTGAACGGACTCGTGCTGGGCCTGGCAAAAGATTTTTTTGGCATCTCGTTACCAAATTATCAGGGATCAATTCTTACCTTTTCGGGGTTTGCGATTAACCTAACAATCCTTATTGTGTGTCTGTTTTATAAGAAAAAACTAACCGGCGTGGTAAGCGAGCCGGTTAGGGAAATTTACCCCACTTCCAGATGATATTCCACAAATTCGCGGCTGCGGTGCATGCCAATAGCTTCATAAAAGTGGGCAGCCTTCTCATTTTCAGATTCCACCCCCAGCGCGACGGTTGGAACCCCTTTTTGAGAAAACACAGCAAAAACATGGCGCAAGAGCATTGAGCCAAGCCCTTTTCCTTGTATATCCTTCGCCACTGCCAATTGCCTCACCCAGCCGAGCGAGCCTTCATCATAGCTCAACGCTGCGGCCACCAGCCTGCCCTCCTGACGCACCAAGATGAAGTATCCAGGGTCATAACGTCCGTCCCGAAAGAGATGCTTCTTCCAATCTTCAAAAGTGACGGGGCCGCGCCCAGGCCAGTCAAAGGCGGCGTTGATAAGCTCATAGAGTTCGTGTTCATCTTCCGGCCTCACAGCGTGCAAATGATACTCCGGCGACCAAATGACCGGTTCAGCCGGGCTGGCAAAATCAATTTGCATGCGATAGTGTACGGTGTGATATTTGAATCCCTTCGACTCCATCAATGGTCTGCTGGTGGGGTTAAGCCCGTTCACATAAGTGGTGAGAACCGTTTTCCGGTTCGCCATAATTGTAGCGCGTTCTATCACCTGATCGATCAAGGCTCTTTTTACAGCCAACCCTTCTTCGCCAGGCTGGGCATACAAATCAAAAGTAAGACCCCGATCGCCGGCACTGTTGAGGATTGCATATCCGCAAAGGTCTCCTGAACTGTCTTTTGCCAGCCAGGCATCTTTTTGAAGATCCGCCTCCTTCCACTGATCAGCGACATCGCCTTCATCGGTATCGGGTTCACCAAATTCGGCCACATCACAAGCGACCATAAAACGGATCACCCGCTCGAAGTCGTTCGGGGTGGGGCGGATGAGCACAAACCCTTTATTTTCGTCTTTCATGGCAATTCCTTTAAGCAAAAGTACCCTCCATTTTCCACACTTTCAGATGGATGTCAACCATACCGGTATCCCGGCGACCTTTTCTGTGTTTTATACAAGTGATTGGATGCTTGCGGTTTTTGTGGTACAACAGGTACACATTAAATCATTATTAGAGGAATTATTATGACCGTTGAGATCAAAGAAGTGCTCAGCAATCGAGATCTAATCGCTTTCATTCGTTATCCTCTCCGTCTTTACAAGGACAACCCCTATTACGTGCCCAGCCTGTTCAGTGATGAAGTGAACACCCTGCGCAAAGATCGCAACCCAGCCTTCAATACTGCGAAAGCCCGCTGCTGGATGGCTTTCCGTGAAGGCGAGATCGTGGGCCGCGTGGCCGCGCTGTATGTGCCCGGCGACGAGATCAAATGGGGCAACAAGTACGTGCGCTTTGGCTGGCTGGATTTCATTGACGATGCCGAAGTGGTGAGCGCGCTCATGGCCAAGGTGGAAGACTGGGCCCGAGAACTTGGCATGAACGGTGTACACGGTCCGCTCGGCTTCACCGACATGGATCGCGAAGGTATGCTGGTGGAGGGCTTCGATTCCATCGCCACACTGGCCACCAACTATAACTATCCTTATTACAAAGAACGCCTCGAAGCGCTTGGCTACGGCAAAGACGTTGACTGGCTGGAATTCAACATCACCCTGGAGACCGAATACGAAGCGCGTATTGCCCGGGCGGCTGAACTGGTGGGCAAGAAATACAACCTGCACATGTTTAAGGGGACGAAACAGCAATTGCTCAAGCTGGCTCCGCAGATCTTTGAAGTGATCGAAGAGGCCTACCGCGAACTTTATGGCACCGTGCCGCTGACCAAAGAACAGGTCAACACTTACATTAATAGTTATTTCGGGCTGGCTATTGTGGATTACATTCCCATCGTGCTGGATGAAAATGATCGCGTGGTGGCCTTCGGCATCACCTTCCCATCCTTCTCAAAGGCCTTGCAGAAATCCAAAGGGCGTCTGCTGCCTTTTGGATTTGTTCACTTCCTGCGCGCCATGAAAAAGAACGATGTGGCCGACCTTTATCTGGTAGGCGTGCGCGACGAGTACCGCGGCATGGGGCTCAACGGCATGTGCATGCACCAGATCTACCAGGTGTTCAAAAAGAACGGTGTTCGCTGTGTGGATACCAACCTCAATCTTGAAACCAATAACGACGTGCAGGCCATGTGGAAATACTTTGAGACCAAACAGACCAAACGCATGCGCTGCTTCGTAAAACTTCTGGATTGATCAATTTACATCCAAAAAGCGCTCCTGCCAAAAACCAGGAGCGCTTTCTCTTTTAAAAAGCCACCATTAAACCGGAAAGATAAAGAAAGCCAATCCAAAGATGAGATAGACCGCCAACAGGGCTGCCCCTTCCAGCCAGTTACTTTCACCATCCGATGAGACCAGATAGCTGATAAGCACGGCACAGCCAAGCGCGGCCAGCTCAAAGGGATTGAAAACCAACGTGAGCGGGTTCTTCATGAGCAGGCTGACGAATACCAAAATCGGCGCTACAAAGAGGGCGATCTGCAAGGAGGAGGAGACAGCGATCTCCATGCTCAGGTTCATCTTGTTCTTGTGCGCCATAGTGATGGCCACCATGTGCTCGGCGATATTGCCGATGATCGGCACCAGAATGATGCCCAGGAAGAACTCAGAAATTCCCGAACCGGCCACAACAGCCTCGACGCTGCCCACCAGTAATTCGCTCAAAAAAGCGATGCCCACGGTGGAAAGCGCCAGCAGAATCACCGCTTTTCTGATCGTCCAGGGCTTGGCGTGGGGTTCTTCCACGATCGGCTCTGCCTCAAGCGGTGAAGTGCCGCCGGCCTGCAGTGAAAAGAGAATGCCCAGCACATAAAGCAAGATCATCACCCCTGCCACAGAAAGGCTTAGCACCTCCACTTTTTGGTCAATGGCTGAGACGGTGGTATGACTGAAGAGGGACGGAATCGCCAACCCTACTACGGCAATTGCCAAGAGGATGGTGTTATTGACGGTATGTTTGCGGTCAAAGCGCTGTGTACCATTCTTGAGCCCACCCACCACGATGGAAGCTCCCAGAACGAACAGAATGTTGCCGATGATCGAGCCGGTGATGGAGGCCTTGACCAGCTCAAGCAGCCCTTTTTTGATGGCGAACAGGGTGATGATCAATTCGGCTGCGTTTCCCAGCGTGGCATTGATCAACCCGCCCAGTTTGGGGCCGGTGTGCAGGGCCAGGTTCTCGGTAGCCTCACCAATGATGCCTGCCAGCGGCACCACCCCCAGTGCGGAAAGAGCAAACACCCAGCCAGCCTCCCAATGTAAAATTTCAGCCAGCAAGGCAAAGGGAAGAATGAATAGCAAAAGATGGATCGGATTTTTCTTAAAATAGGCAAAGAATTTATTCATAGCCAAGATTATACATGAGGCAAAGCCAATTTAAAAATCCGTTTTTACGACAATAGCGCGCTTCCCTTGTAATTAGTTTGCAAATTACAAATTCCATTGCTTGATTAATCACAAAGGGATAGTTGTTTTTCTACACTTTAAATGTATTACGAACAAAAAGTTTAATCCGTCAATTTACGGTTAAAATGAAAAGGTCGCTTCTAAAACGACATTTTTATCCTGACAATACAGGCTCAACTCTGAATGAATCCGATTGCGAACAAGAAACTCCTTTGGTTATTTTGGCTGGCGCTGCTGCTGATCGCTGGCGGCGCTGCCTGGTATCTTTCAGGTTGTATGCGGCTCTCTCCCTGGGGTTTCAGCGACTCTGCCACCTATTTATCAGCCGCCCGCAACTTTGCCAAAGGCGTTGGCCTGGGGCTGGTGTTGCCAGACGGAACGTTCGAGCCGCTGCAAATATTTGCACCTTTCTATTCGGTCGTGCTCAGCCTGTTTGCCCGCTTTGGTCTTGATCTGGTCTCAGTCAGTCGATTTTTGGATATTTTCTTCTTCGCCCTGTTGGTCTTCAGCAGTGGGTGGTTGTTCTATCGCATCAGTGAATCGTGGTTAATGGCCTTATGCTTCTCGCTGCTGATCGCCATGACCCCTTCGCTGGCACGAGATTACACCAGCATGATGTCTGAACCGTTGGCCATCGTTTTAGGGCTGCTGGGGTTCTTGCTGTTGCTGTTGGCGATCAAAAAAGAATCGCTTTGGTTGCTTGTCATTGCCGGGGTACTGTCTGGTCTCTCTGCTTTGACCCGCTATGCGTTAATTGCCGTACCGGTCGCCGGGGTGGTCTCCATCCTTTTTCTTTCTCGTGTTCCAGAGCGAAAACGGCTTGCCAACGGTCTGATCTACGGCTTGCTCTCGGGCCTTCCCGCCGGCTTGTGGCTGTTATGGCAATTTCTAAACAGTTCCAACATCGGCTCCCGTCATTATTCGCTGGCGGTCTCCCTTTCTGAAAAAATCACCTCTTTTGCCTCTCATGTGTTCGGGGTGGTGAAATACTGGTTCCCCTACCGCAGCAATATGATCCCCGGGGTTTCGGCTGATGTGGTGCTGCCTATCCTCTTCTCTTTCATACTCATCATTGTCGCAGGGGGGATGATCCTTTCTATTACGCTGCGCAAAGTGGACGGACGACAGTTCGACACCTGGTTGCTCCTTTTTGGTTTCCTCTTGCTTGCAATGAGCTACCTCGGCTTTCTGCTCGTGACCTATATAATCTCGACCGAGACCATATCGATCGACAATCGCATGCTCTCTCCCCTGACGATCATGATCTACGCTGTTTTACTGGCCGGCAGCCTTTCTCTTGCATTGAAAGTTCACCCCCGATTTGCAGTGCCTGTGGGAGGGGTGATCATTACCCTCTTTTTTGTGATCTATTCTCTGAACCCGCTGCAAACATATTTTGTGAATCTGGGCAAATTCCCCGATGGATACGCTTCTCCAGACTGGAAAGGACTGCCGATCATCGCAAAAGCGCGTGAACTCCCCGCAGATCGTCCCGTTCTCTCCAACCTGCCCGGACCCTTGCTGTTTTACAACGATCAATATGCCTATTACACCACCCGCGGGATGCAGTCGGCTTTTACGACCGTCAGCCTGGCCGACCAGGAAAAGTTCAAACGATTGATGACTGAAGAATGCGGCGCCATCGTGCTTTTCGGGCAGGAGAAAGTGCTCACCTATTCGACCAGCAACTATGATATTTCGCCCAACGATATCGAACTGCTCCGCCATCTCTACTCGCCTATTTATGATGAAAAGGATGGCGTCATTCTGGTTGACCCGCAGTGCAGTCAATAAAAGCGATGATCAAAAAGTGGCTGCTTCTTATCACAATATTCTGCACAGTCCTGCTGATGTCTGGCTGCCGGGCAGCGGTGCCCCACACGGCCACCGCGACGGAAAGGCCTTTGCCGACAGAGACGCCCAGTCCTGCCGCCACACATCCCCCGACCCTTTCAAATGAGACAAGCACACCTGTCATAGAAACCCTCCCGGCACGGACGCAGTACAAATTACAGGCTGTGCTGTCCACCGAGGATAAACTTCTCACGGTCAGCGAATACGTCACCTACACCAATCGCTCACAGGATACGCTGAACGAGATTGTCTTTTGCGTGGAAGCCAATCGATCCCCCGCTGAATTTGATCTGCTCGCTGCAAACGATGCGGAGGGAAGCTCTATCGATAACATTGAGCTTGAGGGGGTGAAATTAACTCTGCCCCTTTCACATTCGCTCCACCCGGGTGAAAGCGTGAACCTTTCGCTCACTTATGAGATACATCTCCCCAGCCAGAGTGGCACGCTCAGCTTTGGCGCGCGCCAGATCAACCTGAGCGGATGGTACCCGGTGATCGTACCTTACCTGGATGGACAGGGTTGGCTGCTTCACACCCCCGGCGCGGTGGGGGAATATCAGGTCAACGAGCTGGCCGATTTTGACGTTACGTTGCAAATACAAGGAGAGCCAGAGTTGAAGCTGGCAGCCAGCACTTTGACCGAGAATGGCACTGACGGCTTTCATTACGTTGCGAACAATGTGCGAAATTTCACCCTCTCGGCCAGCACGGAGTATGAGATTCTTGAAACTTCTGCCGGCGATACACGCATCCGTGCTTTTGTCTTCCCCGAACATCTCGATGCAGGGATGGCGGCGCTGCAAACGACCGCGCAGGCGGTTGAACTATACTCCTCACTTTACGGCCCCTACGACCGACCCAGCCTGACCCTGGTGGAAGCCACCTTTGCCGACGGCATGGAATATGACGGTCTCTATTCCCTGGGTCAGGAATACTTTGCGGCCTATCAGGGCGGTGCCAACAATTATCTGACCGCGCTCTCGGCGCACGAAACAGCCCACCAATGGTGGTACGCCATGACCGCCAACGATCAGGCCAGTGAACCCTGGCTGGATGAAGCCCTGTGCACCTTCAGCGAGCGTCTGTTTTATGAGCACGAATATCCTGAATCGGTGTATTGGTGGCTCTCCACCCGCATTGACGCCTACCAGCCGTCTGGTTATGTCAATAGTTCCATTTACGATTTCAGCGCCTTTCGCCCTTATGTGAACGCCGTTTACCTGCGCGGCGCCGAATTTTTGGCCGCGCTGCGCGATCAGATGGGGGAGCGCGAATTTATGGCTTTTCTCTCTGACTATTTTTCCTCCCTGAAAGAGATCTCCGCGCAGGATGACCTTGGGCTCTCCAGCGGTACTTATTTCTGGCAGACGCTTTCCAATGATTATGATGGAGATGTGAGTGCTCTCCGGCAGGAATACTTCAAATAAACCAAAAGGTTGAATTTCATTTAAAAGTGATTAAAGACCATTGACGGTGTAGAATTGCTGTGCTATCCTAACGCTGTTAATTTCCAACCTGCTCATGAAAGGACATAACTCATGACCCACGTCATCACCAGTGACTGCATTAGCTGTGGTGCTTGTGAAGCTGAATGCCCCGAAGGCGCCATCACTGCCGGCGATAGCCTGTATGTGATTGATCCTGCTAAATGCCAGGATTGCGGCTCCTGCGTTGACGTTTGCCCCACCGGCGCCTGCCAGCCTGCCTAAGCCAATCAGAGAATTGACTAAAAAAGACAGCCAATTTGGGCTGTCTTTTTTGCTGCCTCGCTCTTGAAGGGTATATAATTTTGACAAAGAAAACACACAGAGAGTGCTCATGAAAAAATTTATTGCTGTTGCCGGCAACATAGGTGTGGGAAAATCTACTCTGGTCGAGATGATCAGCCCGCGGCTGGATTGTCAGCCCTTTTACGAACCGGTAACCGAAAACCCTTATCTGTCCGATTTTTATCATGACATGCCCGCCTGGAGCTTCCAATCACAGGTGTTCTTCCTCACCCACCGGTTGCGCATTCACCATGACCTGCTGCATGCTGCCGGCTCGGTCATTCAAGATCGCAGCATCTATGAAGATGCCGAGGTCTTCGCCCGCAACCTGTATGTGCAGGGCAACATGGCTGAACGCGATTACGAGACTTACCGTTCTTTGTATATCACGTTGGCTGAAACCCTGCCCCCGCCCGATCTGGTGATCTATCTACGCGCATCCGTTTCCACCCTCACCCGGCGCATCGCGCAGCGCAACCGCGATTATGAACGCTCGATCGCGCCCGATTACCTGGAACACTTGAACGAACTTTATGAAAGCTGGATCCAGCATTTCACCCTGTGCCCGATCCTCACTGTTCCGGCCGACGATCTGGACTATGTGGCCCATCCTCCTCACCTGGATCTGATCGCCCGCAAGGTTAACGAAAAATTGACCGGCAAAGAAGAGGTCGTTTTCAACAAAGAAGAAGTAGAGAACTGTTAATTAAAACAAGGGCAGAAAACAAACTCTGCCCTTTTCGATTTCATTTTCCCACTTTACAACTGAGAATTACTTTGGATCAACGGTCAATTTGATAGCGGTACGAACCTTTCCGTCGATTTCAACATCTACAAATTCCGGCACGCAAACAATCGCAATGCCATCTTCAGCCAGGTAGCCCTTGGCCAGAACCAGGGCTTTAACTGCCTGATTCACGGCCCCTGCGCCAATGGCCTGAATGTCGGCGTGTTTATGCTCGCGAATTACGCCTGCGATAGCCCCAGCGACAGCAGCTGTACGAGAGTTTGCTTTGACCTTGATGACGTCCATAATCTTCTCCCTTGGTTGAATGACCTTATAGGAACAATTGGGGCGCAATCTTACTTTTTCTATGCAAATTGTACAAGAATTTAGGGCCAGTTTCAAGCATGGTCTTATTTGTCAGCCTGATCAGAAATTTTCCACATACCACATCAGGAGGCTTTCTTCAATGTGCCGTTAATTAACTTATTTAATTAACGGGTTAATGGATATCGTAGTATTCGTAGGGGCTGTGGAATTGTGGAAAGTGTATTGCTTTGTCTTAAGTTTTCAAAAATTTATAGTGAACAGAAAGGGGTAAACAGGAATTCTTAAAGGAATACTTTTTTCTTGCCCCTGTGGAAAAACTGTGGAAAGATCAATGGGTTATTCACCGCGAGCGAAAAAACTCTTTTGCTTCTCTTTTTGTTCACTCTCTGTTCAGAAAATGAGCCCTTTTCTCCACGAAAAGGAACTCATAACAGCCTGTTTTTCCACTTAAAAAGGGGGTTATCCACAGATTTTACCGAGTTATCCACAGTTTTGTGCACAACATTTACCCGTTTGAAGTTTGCAAACGGTCGAGATAGGTGTCTACGTTGTCAATCAGCACGTCCAGATCCGCCAGGCGATTCATCAGATTGCGTCCATCCAGTTCGAGGGCGTGAGAAAAGCTCTGCCATTCTTTGTAAAGCGGATCCGCTTTGGGCAGGCAGGCGGCGGCCAGGGTCCAGGTGCGCAGCATGATCCACAGCGCGGCCACGGGGCGTTCGCTGGCCAGCGCTTCAGCGGCCCTGAGATAATAATTGTGACGGGCAGGACCCAACTCAATGGGCGCTTCTTTATTCCCTTTGAGGGCCAACAGGCTCTGGTTCCACTGCTCGTACCAGGCAGCCCAGCGTTCGTCGGTGAAGGCGGGCGTAGAAAAAAGGTTGATGAAGGCAGCGGTGAAATCGCCGAAATTAGCCGCCAGCGCCCGGTCGGGCAGTTCGTAAAGCAGACGGCGCGTGGTGAGGGGTTTGCCAGTGAGCACATTGATGCTGTTGGCCAGGTCGGCCAGCGCATCGATATAAGCCTGGGCGCGTTTGATGCCCTGTGGAATGACCTCATCAGAAAGCTGCTGCCAGGTCTGCCGGCTGCGCGAAGAGAAACTGCGCGCGCGGGCTAGCACGGGATCGCTGTTCCAATATTGCGAGGTGGCGCTGGCGCGGGTGTAATCGAACCAGTGGGAAAGGTCGTGCAGCACCAGCGGGCCTTCGGCCAGACTGCCGCCCAGCCAGGCATCGGAGCGCAGGCTGCGCGGATGGTCGAAGAGGGTTTGCGGCAGGTGGGCCACATCCACGTGCACATCTGCGTTCAGGCGGATGATCTCGCGCTCGGCCTTTACCGGCCGGTCGTGAATGCAGACCAGGTCAATATCGGTCACCCCGCCCAAAAACGGATCTTCACGCAGCAGCGAACCGGTGATGTAAACACAATGGATGCTGCGGTCTTTTTCGATCAGTTTGGCCGCGTTTTCGCGGGCCAGTTTGAGCAGAATGTCACGGGTGACGCGCATAATTGCCTGCCTATTGAATGGGTAACTGGGGTTGGAAGGGAGAGAGTTGCAACTCCTGCCGGATGCGGTTGAGGATGGTCTGAAAATCAGCCGGTTTGCTGACAAAATCCATTTCGCTTGATTCAATGACCAGCACACGCGAATTGTGGGCCGGTCCCATGAAGTATTCTTCGTATGACTGGTTGAGCATGTCGATGTAGCTGCGTTCCATCTGCCGCTCATAAGGGCGGTCGCGCTGGGCAATGCGGCGCATCAGGGTGTCGGTGCTGGCGCGCAGATAGACCACCAGATCGGGAGGGGTCACCTTTTCGGCCAGGGCTTCCTGCACGCGGTAATACATATCCAGTTCGTCGCCGGCAAGGTTGATGCGCGCAAAGAGGGCATCTTTTTCGAAGGTGTAGTCACTGATCAGCGCCTTGGCCTCACTGAGGCGGTCGCTCACATTGCGGCGCTGCTGGTGATAGCGGCTGAGCAAAAAGAATATCTGCGTCTGAAAGGCATAGCGTTCGCGGTCTGAATAGAAATTACTCAAGAAGGGGTTCTCTTCAAAGACCTCAAGCACCAATTCCGCCTCAAACTCGGCCTGAAGCATGCGCGCCAGGGTGGTTTTGCCTACACCAATGACACCTTCAATCGCAAAGTACATTCATGGCTCCAACAAGAGGATAACTACTGAAATTAAAATATACCATATTCTGAATTTTGAGGATATTTCCAGATCCTAGAAAAATCAAAACGCCCTATCACTTGATAAGGCGTTCCAGATACCAGATTACCGATCCCTGCTCTTTTACTTTTCTTCGATGGTGATGCTCTCGATCACGTCTCCCTGATAATTGGGGTTGGTGTCGGGGTCGCGCAGGGTGATGTTTTGCACCACGTCCATGCCGCTGATGACCTGCCCGAAGATGGTATAACCGCCGTTCAGGGAAGGATAGGCGTCGAAGGTGATGAAGAACTGGCTGCCATTGGTGTCGCGGCCGGCGTTGGCCATCGCCACCACCCCGGCCTTGTCAAAGGTCAGGTCGCTGTCTTCATTGATGAACTCATAACCGGGGCCACCCATGCCGGTGCCGGTGGGGTCGCCGCCCTGGGCCATGAATCCTTGCAGCACACGGTGGAAGGTGACGCCGTCGAAATACCCCTGGCGGGCCAGAAAGACGAAACTGTTGACGGTGATGGGCGCTTTATCGGGGTAAAGCCTAATGACGAACTCGCCTCCCTTGGCCATTTTGACCGTGGCCAGATAGGTCTTGTTGACGTCGATCAGCATGGGGGGCGCAGAGGAATACTGTTTGGTTCCCACCAGGGTGGGCATCGGCCCGCCGGCGGTGGGCACGGCGGAGGTGGCCTGCACGGTTGGTGTGTTCTGTTTGGCTGAATTGCTCACGACAACCAGCACGATGATGATCGCGGCCAGCGCCAGCACGCTCAGGGTGATCCATAACTGGGCGCGTTCTTTCTTCTTCTGTTGTTCTTTTTTCTTTTGAGAAACTGTCTTCTTGGTAGACATGAAAGAGACCTCTTTTGGCTTAAGATTGGGTCGAATAAATAACGATTTTACATCCAATCGCTTTTGCGTGTGAATACAAATAGGAAGGGACGGCCAAAATCTGGCTGTCCCTTGGCTGTTTGAACAGAAAAAGAACCTTACTTGGTGATCTTTTCGAGCTGATCGACCAGGCCGCTGATGACGTCGAAGCCGCCCTGCCAGAAAGACGCCTGGCGCACGTCCACGCCGGCATCGAGCAGCACCTGCACGGGGGCTTCAGAGCCGCCGGCGGAGAGCAGCTTGATGTACTTGGGCTTGAACGATTCGCCTTCGGCCTTGAACTGCTTGTAGAGGGCGAAGACCAGCAACTGCCCAAAGGCATAAGCATAAACGTAGAAGGGGGTGTGGTAAATGTGCGGGATGGAGACCCACTCCCACTTGAACTCGTCGCTGAGCTCAACCGCATTGCCGAACTGGTCTTTGAGGTTCTTGAGGTAGGCCTCTGACATTTCGTCCACCGAAGCGCCGTCCATCACCATCTTGTGGGCCAGCTTCTCGAAGATGGCGAAGTAAGCCTGGCGCTGGATGGTGGCATAAGCATCGTCCACCTGGCGGAAGAGCAGGTCGCGCTTGACGCCCTCGTCCGTCTCCTGTGAGAGCAGCTTATCCACCAGCATCATTTCGCCGAAGGTCGAGGCGGTCTCGGCCAGGGGCAGGCAGGCGTGCTGGGTGAAGAGGGTATGCTGTTCGGCCAGCATGGAGTGGATGGCGTGACCCAGTTCGTGTGCCATGGTCGAGACATCGTCAGATTTGCCCTGAAAGTTGAGCAGCACCCAGGGGGTGAGCTTGGGGCTGACGGTGGCGCAGAAGGCGCCGCTCTGTTTGCCCTTGCGCACTTCGGCGTCCAGATGGTCGTCATCGAAGACGCGCTTGGCCAGCGTCTCGAAGCGCGGATCGAATTCACGGAAGGAGCTGAAGACCATTTCGGTGGCCTTCTTGTAATCGAACTGTTTGTCCGATTTGGCGATGGGCGCATAAATATCGTAGCGGCGCAGTTTCTTCAGGCCCAGCAGTTTGGCTTTGAGCTTGAAGAAGCGCTGGAAGATGTCCGTGTTCTTTTCGGCCACCTTGAGCAGGGTATCGATCACTTCGTCGGGCAGGTCATTGCCCAGATTGCGGGCCGAGATGGGACTGGTGAAGTGGCGCATTTCCACTTCTTCATTGTGCCAGTCGCGCGCGATGGTCTGATACATTTGCCCGAGGATGGGGCCATCTTGGCCGTAGACGCGGTACAGTTCTTGATAAGCCTTGGCGCGCAGGTCGGCGTCATGGTGGCGGGCATACATCATCAGTTCACCACGGGTCAGTTCCTGGGTCTTGCCGTCCACTTCCACCTTGAAGGTGTAGCGGTTGGTGATGGAATCGTAGAGGGTGTTCATGGCGTTGACACCGGTCACGTTCTTGGTGTTGATCACCTTCTCTTCGGCTTCGCTCAGGGTATGCGGTTTGAAATGGCGCATCTCTTCCAGCCAGTAGCGGTAATCGCCTGAGTCTTTCATCAGCTCGGCGGCTTTCGCATCGGGCAGGTCCTTCCACCACAGGCCAAAGAAGAGGGTGCGGTTTTCGGTGACGGCCATCACCTGCTGGGTGCGGGCCACCAGCGCCTGCGCGGATTGAGACTGTGTGTCTTCGGTGAAGAGCAGCTCGGCATAACTGCCCAGGTGGTTGGCCATTTCATAGATATCTTCGAGCGCATGGATCACGCCCATGAAATCGCTCTGGCTGATGGTGGGGGTCAGTTTGGCGCGCAGTTTCTCGAACGCATCCACTTTGGCTTCCATCGCGGCAAAATCTTTTTTCATCTCCGGGCCGTCCGCCTTTTTGTACAGGTCGGCCAGGCTCCAGCGTTTTTGGGTATATTCTTTTAGTGCCATCAAACACCTCGTTTTAGGATGAATTTACTCTTAAATCACAAGTGAATTATACAAGATTGTGGACTAGGGCGTTTTAAGGATTTCGCCCAGCAGTTCATCGTAAACCTTTGGCCCCGCAGCAATGAGCGCATAAGGCGGGGTGAGAAAATCGGGCTGCCCCTGAATGCCGCGCACCACACCGCCGGCTTCCATGACGATGAGCGAGGAGGCGGCAATATCCCACAGGTGGATCGAAAGCTCCCAATAGGCGTCAATGCGGCCGCAGGCCACGTAGCACATATCCAGCGCGGCCGAACCCAGGCGGCGCACCCCCTGGCTGATGCTGGTCATGTGGCCGAAAAGGCGAAGCGCGCGGAAGTAATCGTCACTGCCGCGGTCATACGGGAAGCCCGTCACCAGCAGGGTGCCGATCAGCTTATCGACTTGTGAGACTGAGATGGGGGAGTCGTTCAACCAGGCGCCCTTGCCTTTTTCAGCCGCAAAGCATTCATCGAGCGAGGGGTCATAGACCACGCCCAAGGTCAGTTCGCCCTTATGACGAAAGGCGATGCAGATGGAATAAATGGGCAGCCGGTGCGAATAGTTGACCGTGCCGTCGAGCGGATCAATGATCCAGCAGTTTTCGAGGTCGCCGTTGTGCTCGCCGCTCTCTTCGGTGATGACGGCATGGCCGGGGAAGTGCTGGTTGATCTGTTCGAGAATATAAGCCTCTGAGGCTTTGTCGGCTTCGGTGACCACATCCACTTCGCCTTTGTAACCGATGGTGTGGCGGTCGTTGAACTTCTCATGTACGATCTTGCCGGCTTCTTTGGCCCAGGTGATGACCTGTGCCAGGGTGGGTTGCGCTTGTTCAGACATTTTTATAATTCTCCATTGATCTCGGCAATGAGCTGGTCGAAAAATCCGGCCAGATACTGGCTGCGCTGGCGAGCCAGCCCGCGCGCGGTGGCGGTGAAAAGCCGCTTTTCTACATTGCGTAATTTAAACAAATATTCGTGATAGGCGCTGTGCAGTTCGCCGGGCATCTCTTTGCCGCTCTCAATGAACTGCTGCGAGGGTTCTGCGTAGGTGGGCGTGCCTGCCAGAGCGGCATAGACCACCACTCGCACGGCGCCGATGGCTCCCAGCACGTCGAGCTTGTCGGCATCGAAAATGCACTTGGCCTCAATAGTAGCCGGCGGTTCTCGGTCGTCGCGGTAGCGATGCGCGCGGATGCAGTGCTGCACGGCGGCAATGCGCTCCTGCGGCCAGCCCTCTTCGCCCAATATTTTGGCCGCAAATTCGGCCGAGCGCAGGTGGTGTTCGAGGCGGGCTTCTCCGCCGGGGGTGGTGCCTTCGGCATCGTGCAGCAGGGCCGCGGCGTGCACGATCTCAAGATCGGCCCCTTCGGCTTTGGCCAGGCGGTCAGACATGCGGTAAACGCGCTCAATATGTGAAAAATCGTGCACCGGATCGGTGTTTTCGTACCAGTTTTTGGCTTGTTCAAGGGTGATCATATCGGCATCCAGTAGTCAATTTCTTTTGTTTCTTCGTATGCAAAATTCATCAATGAGGGTCTCACACCCACCGGCCACGTTTCATCACTGCCTCGACCAGATCGCCGCCGAAGCGATAGGCCAACTGGCGATAATCGGGCACCGAGAGCACGATCAGATCGGCCTGTTTGCCGGGTTCGAGCGAACCGATGCGCTCGATGCGTCCGATGGCGGCAGCGGCATTAATTGTGGCGGCGGCCACGGCCTGTGCCGGGGTCAGCTTAAGATAACGGCAGGCCAGGGCGATCACAAACTGCATGCTCTCACACCAGGCGGTGCCAGGGTTGATGTCTGAGGCAATAGCCAGCAGTCCGCCCGCAGCCAGTATCTCTTTGGCCGGGGTATAGTCCGGCTGGGCCAGGCCAAAAGGGGTGCAGGGCAGCGCCACGGCCACGGTTTTGCTGGCAGCCAGCGCACGGATATCTGCGGCCGAGGTCTTCACCAAATGGTCAGCCGACGCGGCGCCCATCTCGGCAGCCAGACTGGCCCCGCCCAGATTGGCAAACTCATCCACGTGCAGCTTGAGCGGAAAGCCCAATTCTTTGGCCGCACCCAGAATGCGCCTCGTTTGCTCCAGCGTGAAGGCGTTGTTCTCGCAAAAGACATCCACAAAGGGCAGCGGGCGCCGGCCGGCGTGGAGGGGCCACCAGTCTTTCAGTTTGGGCAGCATCTCGTGTACGATCAGATCGGTGAAGGCGTCTTCGCGGCCTTTGTATTCGGGGGCGATGGCGTGGGCACCCAAAAAGGTGGGCACCACCTCGAGCGGACCTTCTTCATCCAGCTTGAGTAAAACCTCCAGTTGTGCCAGTTCGGCGTTCAGTTCCAGCCCATAGCCGCTTTTGGCCTCGGCCGTGGTGGTGCCGTGGCGCAGCATCCCTTCGGCGCGGGCGTGGGTTTGGCGATACAACTCAGCGGGGTCCGCTTTGCGGGTGGCATTGACGGTGGAGGCGATGCCGCCGCCGGCTGCCATGATTTCCATGTAGGTTTTGCCTTGCAGGCGCATCTCAAATTCAGCCGCGCGGTCGCCCGCCCAGACCAGGTGGGTATGCGGGTCGATCAGGCCGGGCAGCACGGCTTTGCCGCCTGCATCGAAGCGCTCTTCGTGCGGATAGCGCCTGAGCATATCTTCGCTGCTGCCGACAGCCACGACCTCCCCGTTTTGGATGAGCAGGGCACCGTCTTCGATCAAACCGAGGCGGCCGAGTTCTTCTCCGCGCTGCGGGGCGCCGGCAAGGGTGAGCAATTGGGAGGCTGAATGAATGAGCATGGGGGTTCCTCTCGCTTCTGTCTCTGAATTATAGTCCAGGCAGGGAGGCTTGTCTAAAAATGCCGAAAAAAGAGCGGCTTTTGTTATACTGAGAATGAAAAGAGGAATTCATGCCAGCAGAAAGCACCCACATCCTTCATTACCCCGCCAGCCGCCAGTTCACCTTTGATATTGGCAAACTGGGCGCCGAAAAGCACTACGTGCGCGGCCTGGTGGAGGTGGATGTTACCGAGGCGCTGCAGCGCATCAAAGAAAAAAGAACGCCGGGGCACAAGCTGACCCTCTTTTCGTGGCTGGTCAAGGTAACCGCCGATACCGCCCTGCTTCACCCGCCCATTAACGGGGTGAGATTGGCCGGCAATAAAATTTTGGTCTATGAAGACGTGGATGTTTCGGTGACCATCGAAAAAGTGGTGAACGGGGTGGCGGTACCGCTGCCGCTCATCCTGCGCAAAGCCAATCAAAAGACCCCCTACCAGATCAACGACGAGATCCAGGCGGCCAAAGATCAGCGGGTCACGGATGAAGGCAATTACGTGCTGGGGCAGGAACCGCGCGACCCGCTTTTCATGCGGCTGGCCGCAGCGCTGCCGCAGTGGCTGCGCCTGCTCTTCTGGCGCAAAGTGATCCTGGGGCGACGTATGCAGTCCATGATGGGCAGCGTGATGATCACCTCGGTGGGCATGGTCGGTGCCGTCAAAGGCTGGATCGTGCCCGTCAGCGTGCACCCGCTGGCGTTGGCGATGGGATCAGTGAACAAGAAAGCCGTGCTGCATGAGGGCGAAGTGCAAAAACGTGACATCCTTCACCTGACCATCGCCGTGGATCACGACATCGTTGACGGCATTCCCGCAGCCATGTTTTGTGACAATCTGGTGCGGCGTTTGGAATCAGCAGAAGGGTTGGATTAAACTCAATCATAAGGGGAAACGTATATGGAAACTATCAAAAAATTATTATTGACCTCTTCTCCATATTTATCTCAAAAAATCACAAATTTGATTGTAAGCTCTATTGATAATGAAGTGGAAAAATGCAAAGCAGCGATCATTCCTACCGCTGCACGCGAGTTGAAGAAAAATCAAAATGGTGCAAAAGGTATTTGTAAAATACTCACGGATTGCAGATTTAAAGAAGTTGAACTTATTGATATAGAATTTGAAAACCCCCAAATATTGATGGACTTTGATCTGATTTTTATGACAGGTGGAGACCCGTTTTATTTGTTAATGCAATTAAAAAGATCTGGGGCAGATAATATTCTTAAAGAGTTGTATGCCAGAGGTGTTTTTTTGGCCGGAAGCAGTGCAGGAGCAATGGTCTATGGAAAAGATATTCGTTTGGCAAAGTGTTTTGATAAGCTTTGTCAGCAAAACGAGCAAGAAGATCTTTCTGGTCTATCGCTTCTGCCTTCTTTAGTTTTACCTCATACTACATTTCTAAGGAAAGAATATCCCTATTTTGAAAAACGAGTCTCAGAATGCGAGAACCAGGCTGGCTTTCCTGTTTTGTTTATTGATGATGACGAGGCGATACTTATCCTTAATGGGGTTGCGCAAAGCTTTTCTCTTTGATCCCTGTTAACGCGATCAGCGCCAGTAATGTCAGCACGATGGCCGCGACCGAATTCAGCCAGAACCCCACCGCAAATAAAAACGGCGCCATCAGGTTGCCCAACATACGCCCCAACGACATGGCGGCCACATTGGCCCCCATCAGGGTGGCACGCGCTTCAGGGATGAGGCCGTTCATGATCGAAATGATGGCAATATCGGCAAACTCGAAGGCCAAATAGAAAAGGAACAGCCCGGCAATGGCGCCAAAGGAAGTGCGCCCGATGAAAGGCAGCGCGGCCGAGACCAGCACGATCAAACTCATGCCGGCAATGACCGCTTTTTTGCGGCCGAGCCGGTCAGAGAGCACGCCGCCCGAGATCTCGCCGCCCATCTCAGAAAAGCCGATGAGCGCCGAGGCGGCTCCCAGTGCGGCCAGTTTGAAGCCGAACGATTGCTCTAGCCAGGCGCCGAAGACCAGGTTGACCACCTCGTTGGCGGCCAGCAGCAGCAGGCTCACCAGCAAAGCCGCGCGGGCCGCGGGCGAGCGCAGTACCTGCTTGAGGTTGCCCCAGAAGCTCGATCTTTCAGCAGCAGGCGGGCGGCGATTGGGGATGAACCAGGCGATCAGGATCATCGAAAGCACCCCGGCGGCCCCCAGCAGCGGGAAGGGCGCCTGCCAGCCGTAGCGATCCATCACCCAGCCGACCAGCGGCATGCCGAGAATGAAGCTGAAAGCCCAGCCCCATTCCACCAGCGCCAGGGCCAGTCCGCGCCGTGAATCGTTGACGTGGTCGCCCAGGTACGACTGCATGGTGGGCACATACACATACATGCCCAAAAAGCTGAGATTGACCGAGATAAAGAAGGTGGTGTATGAGGGCCACAGCGCCATCAGGCCGCTGCCCAGCGTGAACAGACCCAACCCGATGAGCATGCTCAATTTGCGGCCGCGTTTATCGGCGATGGGGGTGATGAAGGGGCTGAGCGCACCGGTAAAGGAACGGGCCGTGACGGCCAGAGAAACGGCAGCCAGGTCAACGCCCAGCCCGCTGGCAAAAGCATTTAAAAACGGGTAGATCATGCGGGTGCTGATGTTTACCACCAGGCGAACCGCAGTGAACAAGATCACCTGCACGCGCATGCGCAGACGGGGCGGCTGAGGCATCTGCATGTCGCCGCCTATTCAGATTGGCTTGGTGGAGGAAGTTTGATGCGCGTCAGGATCAGGCCGGCCAGCACATTAAGCACGATGCAGGCGATTGCGTTGATCCAGAAGCCGCCCTGATATAGAAAGGGCCCCAGCACATCACCCAGAGCACGCCCCAGGGAGAGCGCCGCGATGAAAAGGGCCATCATGGTGGCACGGGCCTGTGGCATTACCTCGCTCATCATGGGCAGGGCGCTGATGATGATCACTTCAAAGGTGAAATAAAAGAGGAAGAGCCAGATCATCACGCCCACCACGCTCTTGCCCAGCCAGGGCAGGGTGAGCACGAAGAGGCTGCTGGCCGCCAGACCCATGAAGATGGTCTTTTCTTTGCCCAGATGGTCGGCCAGGTAAGCGGTCACGCCCTCGCCGGCCAGCTCTGAAAAGCCGATCACGGCCGAGGCAGCGCCCAGCGCGGCGATCTGCAGCCCGAAGCTGTCTTTGATCCAAACGCTGTAAACCACATTGACCACCTCGTTGCCCACAATGATGAGCAGCCCCATCAGCATGCCCAGCAGGGCCGGGGTGAAGGTGAGCACTTTTTTGAAATCGGCGAAGAGAGGGGTCTCTTCTGAACGGGTTTCGCTGGCGTCGTTGGGGATAAAGATTAGCACGAGCACGATCATCAGCACAGCCAGCACCGAAAGGAACCAGAAGGGCGCGTACCAGGTGACCTTCTCGATCACCAGACCTACCAATGGTACAAACAGGATGAAGGCCAGTGCCCAAGAAAGCTCTGAGATGGCAATATACAGGCCGCGTTTTTGATAGGGGGTGCGGTCGCTCAAATAAGCTTGAATGGCGGGGACGAAGATATTATTGCCCAGGTTGCCGAGCAGGATCACCAAAAAGAAGGTGAGATAACCGGGCAGCAAGCCGGCCAGCAGGGTGCCGACCAGAAAAATACCCAGGCCGATGAGCATGCCGGTACGGCGTCCGTGCCGGTCGGCGATGGGGGCCACGAAGGGGCCAATGGCGGCGGTCGCCATCGAGATGGCCATCGCCAGCGAAATCTGGCCGATCTCCACGTTCATGCCGGCCGCAAAGATGGCTAAAAAGGGATACACCATGCGCACGGAAGTGTTGATCACCGTGCGTGCAGAGGTGATGATGCCCAGGCTGAGGTTCAACTGAGAAGCGCTTTGATGTGTATCCACGTTTTCCTTAAAAAATTCCCTCCCATGCATCGGGAGGGAAAATGGTTTTCAATGCAGGCCTTATTCCATTGTGTTTTGCGGACGCTCGGGCAGACGATTGAACCAGACGGTCTGCGTATTGTAAGAAGTGACCCTTCCCACGCGGATCAACCAATCCAGTTCATCGTTCTCGAGATGGTGGCTGACTTCTTTTTCGTTGACATTGACGAAATCGCCGGAATGCACATCTTGAAAAAGATTGTCACCCCAATCGATCACAATGGTACCGTCCTTCAATTTGACAACCCATTGACGGTTTACGGGTGTTCCTGTTGGCATGAGGCTATTATCCTTTAATTGCCGAAAAGAGTGTAGGGTTTAACCTTCAAAATCGGCAAAGCTGGTACTGCGAAGCTTTTGCACCAGTTCTGCCTGGGTGCCGCACCACAGATCGTGGATGGGGCAGTCTTCTGAGAAGGGGCAGCCTTCGGGTGAAACGGTGCACTCATTCAATGCGATGGGGCCATCAATGGCTTCGACCACTTCGAGCACTGAAATTTCTTTGGCTTCGCGCGCCAGGGTGACACCCCCGCGGGCACCGCGAGAGGTGTGAATCAGCCCGGCAATGGAAAGCTGGGAGATAATTTTGGCCAGAAAGGACGGGGGTATCTTTTTGGTCTCTGCGATCTGGCTGGTAGCGGCGCGTTCATTAGGCGGTAATTTCGCTAAATAAAGCATGGCCCGCAATGCATAATCGGCCTGTCGTGTAATTTGCATATTCCGAACCTCTTATGAGACAAATAGGATAAGAATACCTTATTTATCTCATATTTTTGGAATTCTGACAATAGTATACGTCCTTTCATTAATAAGTCATTGAATAATTGGCGTGAAAAATTCATAAAAACCCGCATGTAAATTTCAACCAAACTAACGAGAAAAGAAAACTTTGCGGGCGGGTATAATTCAACCATGACAAAATTTCGCTTCCACTATCCCATTTCAGTTCGCTACGGGGATCTCGATCCTCAGTGGCACGTGAACAATTCCAAATTTCTGACCTACATCGAGACCGCCCGGCTGCATTATTTGCTCGATCTGGGGCTTTTCGACGGCCATTCTTTCAACGCCCTGCCCTTTATCGTGGCGGATGTGCACGTCAAATATTTGCAGCCCATTCAGCCCACCGATGACGTGCTGGTGACGATGGGCATCACCCGCATTGGCACCAAAAGCGTGATTATGGAGTACGAAGTGCTCTCGGGCGATGAAAAGACCCTGTTTGCCACTGCCGAAACCGTGATGGTGGCCTATGATTACCACAGCAAGACCTCCGTGCCGGTGAGCGACGAGCTGCGCCGCGTCATCAGCGAATACGAAGGCAAATCGCTTTAACTGAGGCAGAAATGACCCAACCCAAAATCGACGAAAAACGCCTGGTGAATTTTTTGGTACAGCTTCTCAATACCCCCAGCCCGACCGGCTGTGCCGATCTGGCCGTTGATCTATGTGATGAAGCGTTTTCAAAACTGAACGGAGTGACCTGCAAGCGCAACCGCAAAGGGGCGCTGTTGGTAACGGTTCCCGGCCAAAGTAAAGACGCCCCGCGCGGACTGACCGGGCACGTCGACACCCTGGGAGCGATGGTCAAAGAGATCAAGCCCAGCGGCCGCCTGGTGATGACCCAGGTGGGCGGGTATGCCTGGAATTCCATCGAGGGCGAGGGCTGCACGGTCTTCACCCAAAGCGGCAAAAAGGTGCGTGGCAGCATTTTGCTCAATCAGGCTTCAGGTCACGTTCACGGCGCGGCCGTCAGCGAGAACAAACGCAGTGCCGATACAATGGAAGTGCGCCTCGATGCGATGGTGAATTCGGCGGAAGATACACGCGCTCTGGGCATTGAAGTGGGCGATTTTATCGCCTTTGATCCGCGTGTAGAGGTAGTGAACGGCTTCGTGCGTTCACGCCATCTCGATGACAAGGCCGGCGTGGCTTCCATCCTTGAAGCCCTGCTGGCGCTCGATGAGGCCGGGCTGAAACCCGCCCAGACCACTTATGTGCTCATCAGCAATTATGAAGAGGTGGGGCACGGTGCCGCTGCCGGGTTCCCGGCCGACCTGGCCGAACTGGTGGCCGTGGATATGGCTGCCGTGGGCAGCGGACAGAACTCGGATGAGTTTCACTCCACCCTGTGTGTCAAAGATTCAGGCGGCCCCTACCATTACGGGCTCAGCCAGCGCCTGCGTGCACTGGCCGATGCCGAGCAGATCGCCTACAAGGTGGATATCTACCCCTATTACGGTTCCGATGGTGAAGCCCTGCTGCGCGCCGGTGGCGATGTGGCGGTTGCCCTCATCGGTCCGGGCGTGGATGCCTCCCACAGTTACGAGCGCACCCACAGCGAAGCCCTGGTTGCCACGACCCAGTGGGTGATGGCTTACCTGCTCAATTAAGAGGCCTACCTAAGGGGCGTTATCGGCCCCCGCGGGGTTTATTAATATTTTATAAATATTTGATAGATATTCCCTTTTGGGCCTTTACAAAGAGGAAATTCCATTTAAAAACTGGTACAATCGATTTAAATCTGACCGAATTGGTCTGTATCGTTGCGGGGCCTGGCCCCATCCTTAATATTTACCCGTTCTTTTATCTGTAAAGAGCGTATGCGGTTCAGGAGGATTACTCCATGGCAAGCATGGAAAGATTTACCCAGCGAGCGCGCAGGGTGCTCTCTCTGGCTCATGAAGAGGCTGAGCGTTTGCGCCAGCCTTATATTAATACCGAACATATCTTGATGGGTCTGATCCTTGAAGAAGGTGGCGTGGCCGGCAAGGCCTTGCGCGACCTTGGGCTGGAACCGGATCGGGTGCGCGAGGTGATCGAGCACTTGAGCGGTTACGGTCTGCAAGAATCGGGCATCATTGAGCTTTCAACCGGCGCCCAGCAGGTGCTCGAAAACGCCATCGAAGATGCGCGCGCTTTGGGCAATCCCATTATCGGCACCGAACATCTTTTGTTGGGTCTGACCCGGGTGGCCGATGGTGCCGCCCTTGAAGTGCTCAAAAAATTGGGTGTCACCCCCGAACAGGTGCGCCGCCAGACCCGCCGTGTGATGCAGGAGAACAGCAACCTGCCCACCACGGCCGGCGGAGCCCCCCAGCCCAAGAAAGACGATAAAAAAGACGCCAAGACCCCGCTGGTAGATCAACTGGCGGTGGATCTGACCACGCTGGCCGAAGAAGGCAAGCTCGACCCGGTGATCGGGCGCCAGAACGAGATCGAACGCGTCATCCAGATCTTGGCGCGGCGCAACAAAAACAATCCAGCCCTCATGGGTGAACCGGGCGTTGGCAAGACCGCCATTGTAGAAGGCCTGGCCCAGCGCATCACCGAAGGCGACGTACCTGCCCCGCTCATCGGCAAACGCGTTTTGCAGTTGGATGTGGGCTCTCTGGTGGCCGGCACCATGTATCGCGGCCAGTTCGAAGAGCGCCTCAAACGCGTCATCGATGAACTGAAGGCCTCCAAGGCCATTCTCTTCATTGATGAACTGCACATGCTGGTCGGGGCCGGTTCGGCCGGTTCTTCAGTGGATGCCGCCAACATTCTCAAACCGGCGCTTTCACGCGGTGAGTTGCAGGTGATCGGCGCCACCACTCTCGATGAGTATCGCAAACATATTGAATCAGATGCCGCGCTCGAACGGCGCTTCCAGCCCATTTTGGTGGTGGAACCCACTGTGGATGAAACCATCCAGATCCTCAAGGGCATTCGCAAGGCCTACGAAGAGCATCATCGCCTCATCATTTCGGATGAAGCGCTGGAAGCTGCCGCCCATCTTTCTTCACGCTATGTGACCGAGCGCTTTTTGCCCGACAAGGCCATTGACCTGATCGACGAAGCCTCCTCGCGTGTGCGCATGTACAAGAGCCCGGCCGCCCAGACCTTTAAAGACCTGATGCTGCAACTAAAAGACGTGCGCGCTCACCGCAACATCGCTATCGAGACCGGCCAGAACGACGACGCTCAGGAACTTTCGGATCGCGAAGCCTCACTGGAAACCCAGCTTGAGAAACTGCGCACCGGCTGGGATCGCTCGAACAGCCCGGTGGTTTCGGCCAACGATATCGCTGAACTGGTATCCATGTGGACGGGCGTGCCCGTGATGCAGATGGCTACCGAAGAATCTGAACGCCTCCTGCACATGGAAGACGAGCTTAAAAAGTACATTGTCGGCCAGGAAGATGCCATTCAGGTCATCTCCAAGGCCGTGCGCCGCGGACGTGCCGGGCTCAAAGACCCGCGCCGCCCCATCGGTTCCTTTATGTTCCTTGGCCCCACCGGCGTGGGCAAGACCGAGCTCACCAAAGCCCTGGCGCGCTTCCTCTTTGGCAGTGAAGATGCCCTGCTGCAGATCGACATGTCAGAGTTCATGGAACGCCACAATGTCAGCCGTCTGGTGGGAGCTCCTCCGGGCTATGTGGGGTACGAAGAAGCCGGTCAGTTGACCGAAGCTGTGCGTCGCCGCCCCTACTCGATCATCGTTTTCGATGAGATCGAAAAGGCGCACCCCGAAGCCCACAATATGCTCTTGCAGATCATGGAAGAGGGCCAGCTTACCGACGCCCGCGGCCACAAAGTGGACTTCCGTAACTGCATCATCGTAATGACCTCCAACATTGGCGCCGAAGAACTGCGCCGTCAGGGGTCGCTCGGCTTTGCCCTGCACCAGGATGAAAAAGCGCAGGAACAGAGCAATTACGATGATATGCGCAAGAAACTGCTTGAGTCGCTGCGCAAGGTCTTCAGACCTGAGTTCATCAACCGCCTCGACGGGGTCATCGTTTTCCATCCGCTGGCCAAAGACCATCTGCGCAAGATCGTCAACCTTGAGCTCGAAAAAGTGGCCGAACGCATGCACGATCACAACATCAGCCTGCGGGCCACCGAGGCCGCGCTTGATCAGATCGCTCTCGAAGGGTTTGACCCCGAGATGGGTGCCCGTCCGTTACGCCGGGTCATCCAAGATAAAGTGGAAGATCGCCTCTCCGACGCCGTGCTGGCGCATGAGTTCAACGATGGCGATTCCATTCTGATCGATCTGGATAAAGAAAAGAACCTGGTCTTCAAGCGGGAACGCCGCAAGAAACTGACCGAGAAGAAAGCAGAACCTGAAGAAACCGCTCAGGTAGCTGCCTAATAAACGAACGAATCAGGGCGTATCCAAGCGATACGCCCTGATTTTTTAACGGGGGAATTCAGTTGTTTACGCGTTCCAAAATAAATGCAAGGATGTATTCGCTGCTGAATTCGTCTTCGGGTGAGGCCTCGGGTTGAAGCGTTTCGAGCAGGCTTTGTGCGTCACTGCGGGTGAGGTCTTCCATGCCTTCAGATTTCATGGCTTCAACAAGAATGGCAGCCAGTCCCTCCGTCTTGTGGGTGGCGATCAACAGCCGGGCGGCTTCGACCAGCCCGCGGTAGAAGAAGTTAAGGCTTTCGGTTTCAAGCGACAATTTCATCAAGGGCGCGATCTCACGGCGGGCTTTCTCGATCTCGTTGCGCTTGATGTAGGCCTGCGCCAGGATCACCCGCGCTGACATTTCTCCCCAGTTGGATTCGGCCTTCTCGCTGATCTCAAGTGAGCGCTGACAATAGTGGATACTTTCGCTCAGGTCGCCGTCTTTGAGAGCGATCTCGCCCAGGTTGGCAAGGGCCACGGCCTCCCCTTCGCGATCAAACACCAACTGGCACAGCTCAATGCTTTTGTTCAGGTATTCTTTTGCCGGGGTATGCTCATTCAACACCATGTAAACCGTACCGATGTTGTTGGCGATCAAGGCTTCTGAATATTGATTTCCCATCCCCTGGGCAATGGTCAGGGCCTGGGTGTAGTAATCAATGGCCAGATCCAAATCGGAACGGTAACAGGCAATATCTGCCAGCGAGTTGAGCACCTTCGAGAGCTTACGCCAGTTCTTAAGCACCAGGCATAACTGGCGGCAGCGGGTCAGATCTTCAAAGGCTCGGGACACTTCGCCTTTATTGATGCGCGCGAACCCCAGGTTGTAGAGCGCATGCGCGATCTCTTCTTCGATCTCAAAACGCTCGGCGATGTCCAGCGCTTCGGTGGCAAACCGTTCTGCCTCGTGAGAACCGCTGGCGGCCAGGGCCTGCGAGGCCAGCACGTTCAGGCAGAAGGCAGTTTCTTCATGCCACTCATTTTCTCTGGCCCTTGCATAGGCGAAATCGATCCACTCGGCGGCCTGCTTATATTGCTGAATGCGCAGAGAAAGCAGCGCTGCCCTGGAGGAGGCCATCACCTGACATTCCAGCCCGCCTTGCTGTTGGGCGCAGGCTTCAGCCATCTCCTTAAAAAGATCGCTGCCGGCCAGGAACAAGCCGCGACCTTCAAAATAGCGGAAGAGGGCATGGATCATTGTCTTTACTTCAGCCCAGGCCTGTGACTGGATGAACCAGTGCAATGCCTGCATGCTGTCGGCCAGTTCTCCTTCGATCTCTTTCATATTATCGGCCAAATGATCCAGGTCTTGATTGGTGAGAAAAACTGCCAGTTTCGCAAAAAACCACTCGGCATACTTCTGGCGATAAACCTTTTTTTCTTCTTCACTGAATTGCGATTTTTCGCGCGCGTACTGCCAAATGGTGCGATGAAAGCGATATCGCTCGCTGGCGTCCCAGGTGAGCAGCGACTCTCCGGCCAGGTCGCGCAGATCGATCGAACTGATCGCGAAGACGGTCTCAGCGGCCTTGGCCGTGAAAGGGGTTTGAAAAGCGGTCAGCAAGGCCAGAAATTTCTGCCGGTCTGTTGAAAGATGGTTCCAGGCATTCTCAAATGAAGCCTGAATGCTGCGGTGCCGTTCGGGGTAATTGGCCGATTGTGAGCGCAGAACATCCAAATTGCGGCGGATCTCTGCCAGCAGTTCGTTTGCCGGCATGCAGCGGGTTTGCCCGGCAGCCAGGGCAATGGCCAGCGGCATACCGTCCACCAGATCGCAAATCTGGTTCACATCTGCCAGAAAAGAGGGGGAATGAAATTCGGGCAGGCTCTCTGCCTGCAAGTGCGAAAGATACAACTGCACGGCTTCGGCCGGGCCATCTTCGAGGGGGCCTTTTTGCAGTGGTAATCCCTCGAGAGCGAACACCTTCTCGCCGATCAGATTCAGGCGGCTGTAGGCAGTAAAAAGCAGAATCAGTTGCGGGGCATGCTCGCTCAGGCGGGTTGCAAAATCAGCCGCTTCTGAGGTGTTATCCACATTATCCAGTACCAACAGCGCCTTGCGATTGAGCGACCATTCAAGCAGTTCTTCAAAAGCATCATTGCCGCGCTCGAAGAGCATGCCCAGTGAGCGAAAAACGCTGGCCGCGATCTGCTGCCTGGTTTGACAGTTGGCCAGTGAGGCAAAGTGAACGCCGTCTTTAAAAAGTGAATTTTGCTGTTCGGCCATTTGCACTGCCAGGCGAGTTTTGCCGCTGCCGCCCGGGCCGGTGATGGTGATCAGGTTGCAGTGCGGGTCGGCCATCCAGCTTTCGAGCACTTCGATCTCGCGGCTGCGGCCGATAAAGGGGGTGGCAAAATGGGGCAGGTCAGGTGTCGGAAAGGGTTTGGCTGTTTGAGGTCTTTTGCCAGCCTGAAAATCGTCGATCAAGTGCTTGGCAGCATCCAGGCTGGAACCGGGCTCGACATCCAATTCTTTTTGAAAATAATGTACGGCATTTTGATAGTGAGAGGCTGCGGCGCTGCTCTGTGAAAGTTCTAGCAGGCAGCGAATGGCCCGGTAGTGCACCTGTTCATCCCAGGGGGCGAGTTTGATCAAATTTTGAGTTAAGCCGTAAGCCGCGTTCCATTCCCCTCTGTTTTCGTGATATTGCAGTTGCCAGGCGAATCCGTGCAAGGCCAATCGGGTGATCGATTCGCGCCTCATGGCCAGCCAGTCTTCAAACGGGTCGGCGTCTGGCAGCGAAAAAAAAGGCAAAAATTCGCCGCGAAAGAGGCGCAATACCCGGCCCAGGCGCTGAATGGGATAGCCACGTTCGGGAGGCCCATCCATGTATTTGAAGAGTTCCTGCATTTGAGCGGTGAAATCCAGCGCATCAACGGAGAGAGCCACTTGGGGATGCAGCGTGATCGAATCACGGTTGGATTCAAAAAGCTCACTCCCCATATTGAATGAGACGAAGGCTTTGTTGATGAGCACGAGCGCCTGACGCAGATTGTGCAAAGCGGTCTGTTCGGGCACGTCGGGCCAAAAAGTGGCCGCCAGCACAGCGCGGGGCTGCGGCTTTTGCCCTTCCATTAGCAGATAGGCAAGCAAGGCTTTGGATTTCAGCGTGGAGAGGCCAGAAACTACCTGATCCGAAACCCTGATCTCGAAGTCACCCAAAAACTTTGCCTGAATAACATCTAATGTTTTCGCTGGTTCTTTCATATCCATTCTCGAGCGCTTTGACGTTTCTTTGACGCTGATTTTATACGATGAAGGTGAGATGAACGAGCCAAGCGGTGACGAAGTTTCATTGTTCCATCGCAGAGAGTCTGTTTCATTTCTCCTGCGCATGTGGCAAACGCAAATCAAGGGAAATAGCCAATGGCAAATTTC
Source organism: uncultured Anaerolinea sp. (assembly GCA_964459385.1). Lineage (GTDB taxonomy): Bacteria > Chloroflexota > Anaerolineae > Anaerolineales > Anaerolineaceae > UBA6107. Next base: position 243,138 of record CAYWLG010000003.1, on the reverse strand, counting down.
GCTTGAAGATCCATCTACACGCGAGCTAAAGATTTTTCAAAACTTTGATGCGTTTATCAACTATTTAACACAAATTATGAGCAAAAAGCAAGCACGAAATTCAAAGTAACCCAAAGGAGAACTGTATGAAAAGAGTTTACTTAACGAGCGGAATTGTCATTTTGATCATCCTGTTGACGGGTTGTTCGGCCCTGGGCAAGGCAAATTCGACCTCTGCTCCTGCGACACAGGCAGTCGAAATCGAAACAGAGTCCCCCGCACTCGAAACCACCGTTCCGACTGTCGAGGCAGCCAACGCCCCGGCCGCCGAGACCACAGAGGCCCCTGCGCCGACTGAAGAAGCGGTCATCAACCACGAGATGATGCCGGCAGAGCCGGTATATACGCGCGACCAGAAAACAAGCGATTGCAACACCGGCGAACGGGCAGCTCTGGGCGCGACCACCCTGGTGGCCGTCAGCTGCGATGACTGGTCAAAAGACAAGCTGGAACGGCCGGTGGATTTTGTGAATGGCAGTTACTTCCCCTGGCTGGATATTGTCTCAGCCAGCATGGGCACCAACCAGGCCTGGATGTTCGCCAATGTTCAATTCTACAAAGACGCCGCCGGCAAGGTTCCGCAAGACATGCTGGTCGGCTTGGAACTGGACCTAAACCTCGATTCGCGCGGCGATATCCTTGTGCTCGCCAGCGGTTTGAAGTCCAGCGAATGGACCACCAATGGCGTGCAGGTTTGGAAAGACGCTAATGGCGATGTGGGTGGCAGCAAAGCGCATTCTCCCGATGGACAGGCCGGGGATGGCTACGAAACCTTGCTCTTTGATTCGGGCAAAGGAGATGACCCTGATCTGGCCTGGGCACGCATCGATCCGGCAGCAGGTGCCACAGTTGAATTCGCCTTCAAGCCGTCATTGCTGCCCAAGAATCAGGTGTTCGCCTGGTGGGCCTGGAGTGGACAGGGCAAGGTCGGCCCGCAGATGATCGAAATGGTGGACAGCCAGAGCGAAGCCGACCTCTGGCAGGTGGATAACACCTGCGGCTGGATCTTCAACGCCAAACCCTCTCACATGCTGGTCAACATTTGTGATTTCGTGGTGCCAACGGCTACCCCGTTGCCCACACCTACCCCCCGGCCCCAACAACAACCCGGCAACAGTTGTGTGGAGCCGCCGGGTGGGTGCGCTGCTCTTGGCCCGGGGTGGATCTTCTATAAATGTGAGTGCGTTTTATTCAACTAATGTTTTCATCAACAGGCAATAAAATCTCAGGCCGTGAAATTTTTCCACGGCCTGAGCGTCTACTCCACCCGCATGAACTGCTCGTCCAGCTCTTGCATCAAAAGATGCGGCTGCGATTGGAATTCATCCAAAATGGATTGCCAGCCAAACAGTTGGCTGAAAACGGTGGTCAGATCGGCAGCTTCAAGCGGGCGAATACCCTGTTCATCCAAACGCCGACGTAACGGCACTTCCATCTTAAAAGAGGTGCGGTAGAGCCGGTAGAGCTGCCCGGCAGAATCGTCCGCGGCGATGCGGTTGATCGAGAGCTTGCCGCAAGCCGTACAGCGATGAATGAGCATCAGTTCCCCAACCGCTGAAGCAAACTTCTTGTGGGTCTGCTTCACCGTCAACCCCACTGGCTGCATGCGAGCCTGACAGGTGGCTTTGCGATCACCGGCCTTGTTCAGGTCTACGTGTTTTGACCACAGACAGTTTGGGCAGTGGTTGCGGTTGTTCACACCAGCCAGTTCAGGATCGGTGCTGACCAGCAGCCCGCAATTCTGGCAGCGGAACTGTTCTTCTTGGTGTGGGTTTTTGCGCGCTGTTTTGACATGTTTGTCATGCCTGGCAGAATGCACCTTTTCAAACTTTGTTTCATCAAAAGCCTCCAAACTCATAGAATTGGACCGCCAGTTATTCTTCTTGTTACGCATGGGTACCTCAGCAGAAATAAAAAACCGGCCACGGAATTACCCGTGGCCGGTTGCAGTGTGCGATACGGTCAATCAAGACAGTTATTGAACTTGTTTCGGTTCATGCAAGTCGTGAGACAGCGTTTGGCATTTAAATGCAAACCACGGGCAAGTGAGAACGCCCGTGGTTGATCAGTTAAAGTAAATAACTGGTGTCAAGCCTTTACGGGCGCACCCTTGCAACTATTCTGCTTACATTTACCGATGCTTTACTACTCAACAAACACTCTTTCTAGTTGATATACAACTTTTTTAATTTACCATAACTCTTCTAAAATGTGAATCGTTTGGTGAGTTTAACTTATGTCATTTATCAGCTTGAAAAATGACCCTGGCGCAAAAGCAAGCAGCAAAAAGTGCCCCACAGTCAGCTTTTTTTGTATAATGCAGTATATTCGATTGAGGAGAAACGCATGCTTCCTATTGGTGACGATAATTCAGCCCGCCGCACCGTGCCGGTGGTAACCTATTTATTGATCCTGGCCAACGTGTTGGTGTTTCTGGTGGAACTGGCCGGCGGGGATAACTTCATCTATCGCTGGTCATTCGTGCCGGCTTATTTTGTGAACAATCCCTCCGTAGAATGGATCACCATTTTCACCTCCATGTTCATGCACGCTGGCTGGATGCACATTCTCGGCAACATGCTCTATCTTTTCATCTTCGGCGATAACGTTGAAGACCAAATGGGTCATGGCAGATTCCTGATCTTTTATTTGCTGTGCGGGGTGGTGGCGACCTTCGCCCAAATGTCGACTGATCCGGCTTCTGAGGTGGCCAATTTGGGCGCCTCAGGCGCAATTGCCGGTGTACTGGCCTCTTATCTGGTGCTCTTCCCGCGCCAGCGTGTGCGTGTGCTGCTGCTGAACTTCGTCATCCCCATGCCGGCCATCCTTGTGATCGGTTTCTGGTTCTTGCTGCAGTTGTTCAGTCAGGCGGGCTCGACCGCAACTGATGGCGTGGCCTATATGGCCCACATCGGCGGCTTTATTGCCGGGCTTTTATTGACCTTTGTCTTTCGGCGCCGCCCCACCCCAAGGCTGACTTATCCAAGTTAAGCCGCCCTAAAAGAGATACAAAAAAATCGCCGGGATGTAGGTCCCGGCGATTCGTTTATTCTGAAATTTCCATGTCCGCTTTTGAAGAAGGATCGATCGGTTTCTTGCCGATTCTGAAAACGAAGCAGAACCCGCGCCACAGCAACTTGAGCAGTCCGATAATGGGTTCGAGCGCCCAATCGAGCAGTTCATTTACATTGGCAAACCCCTGGCCGATCCAGACCAGCACAGGGCGGAGCTTTTGCAGCAGTTTGGAGTGCGCGTAAGCCAGCGTGATCAAGATGGTGCCGATGCTGATGCCAAAACGCGCCCACGAGTTGACCTCAAGATGGGCAAATTCGGCCAGCAGCAGCTCAACGCCGATATTGAGGATGAGCAGATAGGCAGCCTTTTTGAGGATGGGTTCGCGGTCTACCAGGTAGCTGAACCAACCGGCCGCAAAACGCATGAGCAAGATACCAATGAAAACGCCGGTAATGACCACCCATAATTTGTTCGAGAGCGCTACGGCCGCCACCACATTGTCGAGGCTGAAGATCAAATCGGTCAGTTCTACGGTCAACACGATGGACCAGAAGTTCACCTTTTCGATCGGATGCTGGTGCGCATCCGCTTCGCCGGGTTCGGCTTCGCCCAGGTTGTCAAAGGCCAGGCGCACCAGGTAAATGGCGCCGATGACCTTGATCCAGGGGTTGTTGCTGACGATGGTGGCCAAAAACAGCATTAAACCACGCCCTACATAAGCGCCCAACAAACCCACGCGCAACGCCGCCGTGCGCTGGTTCCCTAAAAGGGCGTGCAGGCGGTCGCCAAAGCGCCAGAACGCTTTTGGCCATTGCACCGGTCGGTCGTCGGGCAAATGAGCGACCATTGAGCCCAACACCGCGGCGTTATCGATGGATAGCACCCCCTCCAGAAAGATTAATTGCAAAATAATTACGGGAATCGTCCAGTCCATGTATTCTCCAATGAGTGAGTGATGGCGTCCTAAAAAGTTTAGGACGTCCAATTATACAGAGGGAACAGCAAAAACCTATAGTGACCAATGACACTGACATTTTTGCTTTATGTCTTATGGCTTGCAAAAGTAACAGATTTTAGTAGAATTACTTGAATCATTCAGAAGTGTCGAGGGTTGTGAACGTTGGCAGAAGTGGTCTCAAAAAAATGTATTATTGGGATATTATATTAACCTGAGGAGATCGAAATGGCAGGCCTTGAGGACATTCTTGCAATAATTCTCGGTGGTGGAAGGGGATCCAGGTTGTTCCCGTTAACCCAACAGAGATCGAAACCGGCAGTCCCAATGGCAGGCAAGTATCGATTGATCGACATTCCGATCAGCAACTGTATCAATTCAGGCATTCTGCGTATTTCTGTTCTCACCCAATTCAATTCCATCTCGCTTCACAAACATATCACCCGCACCTATAACTTTGATGTCTTTCACACCGGTTGGGTGCAGATCTGGGCTGCCGAGCAGACCGTTTCGAGCAACGACTGGTATCAAGGCACGGCCGACGCCGTGCGCAAACAGTTGCTGCAGATCCGTTCGACGCGGGCGAAATACGTCTTGATTCTGGCCGGGGATCACCTTTACCGCATGGATTTTTCCAAAATGTTCCAGTTCCATGTTGAAAAAGGCGCCGATATCACCGTGGCCGTTCAGCCCGCGGCAATGGAAGATGGCCGCCGTTTTGGCCTCTTGAAACGCGATAAAGGGCAGCAGATCACCGACTTTGCTGAAAAGCCAACTGACCCCAAAATTTTGAACGATTTTATCAGCCGTGATGACCCCGAAAAACCGCTGCTGGCTTCGACGGGGATTTACCTGTTCAACGTGGATACCTTGTGCGATCTTTTGGAAAGCAATTCGTTCGACGATTTTGGCGGCCAGGTCATTCCATCGGCGATCTATACGCACAATGTGTACGGCTTTGACTTTGAGGGTTTCTGGGAAGACATTGGTACGATTCGTTCGTTTTATGATACCAACCTGGCCCTGGCCGATCCCAACCCTCCCTTTAACTTTTTCGATCAGGAGCGCCCCATCTATTCTCATCCGCGCTTCTTACCGGGTTCAACCCTTACCCATTCGAGCCTCGAAAACACGCTGCTGGCAGAAGGCTGCTGCATTCAACGAGCCGAGATCATTCATTCGGTCATCGGCCTGCGCAGCCAGATCCGTTGCGGGGTCACCATCAAAGACAGCATCTTGATGGGCGCCGACTATTATGAAAACGCCGAACTGATATGTGAGCCGAATGTGGAGTTGGGAATTGGTACCAATTGCTCTATCGAAGGTGCGATCATCGACAAAAACGCGCGCATCGGGCATGACGTGATCATCAAGTCCTTCCCGCGCGGAACAGACCTCGACGGCGAAAGGTGGGTCGTCAGAGATGGGATCGTGGTCATCCCCAAGAACACGATCTTGCCGCCGATGACGAAGATCGTCCCTTAGCATTTATCGTTTCATGGTTTCAAATATTTCATAGGAGTTGAGTAAATGGCAAACAAGAAGGAAAAAAATTTGCCACTAGATTCAGGACAGCCTGAGATCACCTGGCATGCCCTGACGGCAGAAGATGTTGCTGCGAAACTGGAAACACAAGTGGAGCAAGGCTTATCTTCAGAGGTTGCACAAAAACGCTTGCAAGAGCAAGGGCCGAATCAGTTGGCTGAAAAGCCGCGCCCCTCGTTTATTTCACTGGTTCTGGCTCAACTCAAGAGTTTTGTGGTGATTTTGTTGATCGTTGCCTCCATCATTTCGGCCATTTTAGGCGAATGGGTGGATGCAGCCGCCATTCTGACGATCGTGGTGTTGAATGCGATCTTGGGAGTGGTGCAGGAATCGCGGGCTGAAGAAGCCCTGGCAGCCCTTAAAAAGATGGCGGCCCCCGATTCGCACGTGCTGCGTGACGGCAAACGCGTGGTGGTACCCTCTGCCCAACTGGTACCCGGCGATGTGGTGTTTTTGGAGGCCGGTAATTTTGTTCCGGCGGATATGCGCCTCATAGAATCGATCAATTTGCGCGTGGATGAAGCGCCGCTGACCGGTGAATCGGTGCCGGTGCAGAAGAACGCCACCCTGGTGGCCGACGCAGAAAGTTCGCTCGGTGACCGCAAGAACACTGCCTTTATGGGCACCGTGGTCTCTTACGGTCGCGGCAAGGGCGTGGTGGTATCCACCGGCATGCACACACAGCTTGGCCTGATCGCCACCATGTTGCAGGCTGTGGAAGAAGAAGAAACCCCGCTGCAGAAACGCCTCGACCAATTGGGCAAGACCCTGGGCATCGCCTGTCTGGCAGTCTGTGCCATCGTGTTCACCGTGGGCATCATCGAAGGCGGCAACCCGCTGGAACTGTTCATGATCGCAGTCAGCCTGGCCATCGCCGCCGTGCCCGAAGGCCTGCCGGCCATCGTGACCATCAGCCTGGCCTTGGGCATGCGCGAAATGATCAACCGGCATGCGTTGATCCGCCGCCTGTCTTCGGTAGAGACCCTGGGGTCTGCCACCGTGATCTGCTCGGATAAGACCGGCACCCTGACCCAGAACGAAATGACCGTTACCCGCCTCTGGGTGGACGGCAAGTTTGTCAGCGTCAGCGGTCAGGGATATTCCCCCGAAGGTGAATTCAGTGCAGAAGGCAAACCGGTCAATCTCGATGACCTGCCTGCCGTGCGTACTGCCCTGTGGGTGGGTGCTTTGAACAATGATGCCCTGCTCGAAAAGATCGAAACAGAAGATGGCTCGCTCGATTTCAATATGATCGGCGACCCCACAGAAGGCTCCCTGTTGGTAGCGGCCTACAAGGCCGGCGCGCTAGCCAAAAACCTGAATCAAGCCTACCCGCGTACCAATGAAGTGCCCTTCGATTCAGAGCGCAAGCGTATGATCACTATTCATACCATTGACGACCCTGAAAAGAGCGACATTTCCCCATTTGGCGATGATTCACGCAAACAGTGGCATGTGATCGCCGTCAAAGGTGCGCCTGACCTGGTGCTAAACCTGTGCTCCAGCTACCAGCCAATGGATGATGGCGCTGCCAGGCCGATGGATGAAGCCGCCAAAAAGCGCATCCTGGCCGCCAACGACGACATGACCAAAGACGCCCTGCGTGTGTTGGGGGTTGCCTATCGCGTGGTGCAGGTGCTGCCTGAAGAGATCTCGGCCACAGAGCTTGAAAAAGACCTTACCTTTGTGGGTCTGATCGGCATGATCGACCCGGCCCGACCCGAAGTGAAACCGGCCCTGCTAAACGCCGCCAGCGCCGGCATCCGCACCATCATGATCACCGGCGACTACCCCAATACCGCCCGGGCCATTGCCGAAGGTATTGGACTGCTGCGTCCCGGCCACAAAGTAATGACAGGTGCTCAGTTGGATGAGATTGATGACTCTGCCCTGATTGCCGAGGTCGAGACCACCGATGTGTTCGCCCGTGTTTCGCCTGAACACAAAATGCGCATCGTGGACGCGCTGAAATCCAACGGGGAGATCGTGGCCATGACCGGTGATGGCGTCAATGACGCCCCCGCCATCAAACGCGCCGATATCGGCGTTTCGATGGGCATCACCGGCACGGATGTGGCCAAAGAGACCGCCGATATGGTGCTCACGGACGACAACTATGTGAGCATCGTTTCAGCCGTCGAACAAGGTCGCATCATCTACTCGAACATCCGCAAATTTGTCTATTACCTGATCTCGTGCAACATGGCAGAGATCTTCATCATCTTCCTGCCCACTGCTTTTGGTCGCTTCCTCTTCCCGGGGCTGACGGCCGATCAGCTTTCGCCGCTGGCGCCGATCCAACTGCTGTGGCTTAATTTGGTGACCGATGGTGCCCCGGCTCTGGCCCTGGGGACCGAAAAGGGCGATCCCGACATCATGGATCAAAAGCCCCGTCCGCCCAAAGAGCCCATCATCAACCGCTCCATGACCTGGGGCGTGGTGATGCAGACCCTGGCCATCAGCGCGGTCACCCTCTTCGCCTTTTGGCGCGGTATGACCCACGATATTCACTACGCCGAAACGATGGCCTTTGCCACCCTTTCCATCTCGGAACTGCTGCGTGCTTTCACCGCCCGCTCTGAGCGTTATCCGCTCTTGAAGATCGGCCTGTTCACCAACAAATGGATGAACTGGGCCGTACTGGCCTCGCTGGTGCTGGTGATGGCAGTGATCTATGTGCCGTTCTTGAACCCGATCTTCCAGACCGAGCCGTTGAGCCTGGCCGAATGGGGCCTTATCGTTCCCCTGCTGCTGGTGCCCTCCATCGTGGCCGAGGTGACCAAGGCCGTACAGTTGCTGATTCAGAAGAGACAGACAAAATAGTCTGAGAATGAAAACCGGGTAGTTCAAACGAACTACCCGGTCATTTTTTTAACAGGTCTCTAATTGGTTCAAAGCTGCGCCTGTGCAAGGGCCCCGGCCCGTAGAGCGCCAGTTGTTTTTGGTGATAGGCGGTTCCGTAACCTTTGTGGCGGGCAAAGCCATAGGGGGCTTTTGGGTCATCGTGCTGGCACATCCACTCATCACGGCTGGTCTTGGCCAGTATTGAAGCGGCGGCAATGCTCAGGCTGCGCTGATCCCCTTTGTAGAGGGCGGTTTGTGGCAGATCGTTATCCACCAGAAAGAGGGCATCGATCAACAGATGGTCGGGCGGGTTGGAGAGTGAAGCGACGGCGCGCTGCATGGCCAGACGGGTGGCCCACAAGATGCCGATGTCATCGATCTCGGCGGCGCTGCTCATGCCTACCGCCCAGGCCAAGGCCTGCACTTTAATGAGGGGAGCCAGAGAGGTTCGTTTTTGTGGGGAAAGCTCTTTTGAATCACGCACCCCTTGCAGCAGTTCGACCATTTTTTCGTTGCGGGGCAAGATCACCGCGGCTGCGGCGACCGGCCCGGCCCAGGCGCCGCGCCCGGCTTCATCCAGGCCGGCAATGGCCCGGAGCGATTGCTGCCACAAGGCCAGTTCAAATTGCAGGTTGGGTTGTGAGGGGATCAGCGAAGGATCAATTCGGCCGGACATATTTGCCCAGACGCAGATTGCGGCGAATCTCTAACAGATCAAGTGCCATTTTTGCCGAATCGCGCATCACGTGCACTTTGCTGTTTGCTTTGTAGTACCAGGGGATGGGAACTTCAATTATTTTGTAGCCCCAACTGCGTGCGATGGCCAGAATTTCAACATCAAAGGTCCAGCCGGGGATGGTCATTAGTGGAAAGAGCGTCTCAGCCGCTTTGGCTGTAAAGCATTTAAACCCGCACTGTGTATCGTTCAATTCCGGCAGGGTCAGCCAGCGCACCAGGGTGTTGAACACGCGTCCCACCACATGGCGGTAGTGGGGCTCGCCATAGCGGACGGCGCCCCTGGCTTCACGTGAAGCGATGGCGATCTCATAACCGTCGCGTTCAGGAGGCAAAAAATGTTGGATTTCTGCCGCGGGCATGGAAAGATCGACATCGCAAATGAATCGATACTCCCCTCGTGCGGCCAGCATCCCCGTTTGCACAGCGCGGCCTTTGCCGGGCAGATCATCGTGCAGCACGCGCACGTAGGGATGATCGACAGCAAATGCATTGGCAATTTCGAGAGTGTGATCGCTGCTGGCATTTTCGACGATCAACAGTTCATAAGAATAATTCTGTTGCGCCAGAAAAGCGTCAACCTCACGTAAAGCCTCAGGAAGACGCCCCTCTTCGTTGTGTGCCGGAAATAAAATGGATAAATACACAGAGTTCTTGTCCATGATGTCTGGCATAATTATAAGGTGATTTGAAAAATTTTGAATGGCGGACTTTTACATCCCTCGATGGGGGAACCGCCGACAAAGTGTGTTTTTAAAGAATTGTCGGGGTGGGCGGACTTTTATTATCCCTCAATGGGAGAACCGCCGACAAAATGTGTTTTTAAAGAATTGTCGGGGTGGGCGGACTTTTACAACCCCTCGATGGGGGAACCGCCGACAAAATGAGTTATTAAAAATTGTCGGGGTGGGCGGACTTTTGCATCCCTCGATGGGGGAAGCGCCGACGATGAATTTGGTGTTAAAAGAAAGTTAGGGTGGGCGGACTTTTATATCCCTAGATGGGGGAAGCGCCGACAAAGTGGGTTATTAAAAATTGTCGGGGTGGGCGGACTTTTATTATCCCTCGATGGGGGAACCGCCGACAGAATGTGCTTTTAAAGAATTGTCGGGGTGGGCGGACTTTTATTATCCCTCAATGGGAGAACCGCCGACAAAGTGAGTAATTAAAGAACTGTCGGGGTGGGCGGACTTTTACAACCCCTCGATGGGGGAACCGCCGACAGAATGTGCTTTTAAAGAATTGTCGGGGTGGGCGGACTTTTATTATCCCTCAATGGGAGAACCGCCGACAAAGTGAGTAATTAAAGAACTGTCGGGGTGGGCGGACTTTTACAACCCCTCGATGGGGGAACCGCCGACGATAGAGTTGATGTTAAAAGAAAGTCGGGGTGGGCGGACTTGAACCGCCGACCCCCGCGTCCCAAACGCGGTGCGCTGGCCAACTGCGCTACACCCCGGTGCGTAGAGTATAATCCGAAGCAGTCATTAACGTCAAGGAAACGCTTTCTATGTCTTTTCGCCGCAAATTTGTAAAAATCGTGCCAATAATCGCCCTGCTGGCGTTTTTTTTGGTTCTGAACGCTTGTTCAGCGCCCAATTTGGCCTCCACAGCGACGGCTGCCGCTCTTGAGGCAACGATCCCCCCCACACAAACCAGCCTGCCTGTATCCGCGGCCACACCTACTCAGAGCGTCTGCCTGCAAAGCAGCGGTGAGTTGATCGACCGGTCAGTGCCGAGTGAGTTGCTGCCCCGCGACATCCCGGTGAAGATTTACCTTCCCCCCTGTTATGACACGCAAGGCACACGGGGCTATCCGGTGCTCTACATGCTGCACGGGCAAACCTACCTGGATGACCAGTGGGTACGCATCGGCCTGACCGACACGGCGGACATGCTTATTGCCGAAAAACGCATCGCGCCGCTCATCATCGTGATGCCGCAGGAAGATGCCTCTACCGCAGACCCCTATACTTCACAATTTGGTGATGCGGTCCTGCAGGAAGTGATCCCTTATGTGGACGCCCATTTCGACACCTGCGTTGAAAAAGCCTGCCGTGCCATCGGCGGCCTTTCACGCGGCGGCAACTGGGCCGTGCGCCTGGGGCTTTCGTCCCCGCAGCTCTTCACAGCGATCGGCGCACATTCCACCCCCCTTTTTTACGGCGATCTGAGTCAGATCGCCAAGTGGGTCGAGGCGGCTCCCTCACTCGCGGACGTGCCGGTGCTTTACCTCGATATGGGCAAGAGCGACGAAAACCGCACCGATATTCTGCGCTTTGAGCAGCAACTCAGTGACCTGGGGGTGGTGCATGATTTTTATGAGTTTGTCGGCTTTCACGAAGAGAAATACTGGTCGGCCCACGTAGAAGGTTATCTGCTCTGGTACGCGGCCCAGTTCTCTGCCGGGGATGCGCAAGTTCCTGTTCAGTAAACCCTATCGCAGCAGCATAATGATTATTTAGTCGATGGCCACACTCTCGATCAGTGCAGCCAGTCTTTTAACGTTCAGCATGCGCAGCAGACCGGGGAAAAACATCTTGCTGAAGGCTCTCGACATTTCGCGGGAATCCGGCTCGAACCCGTTATTGATCCACCACAGAATCGAAGACCACATGGCGCCGCTGAAGTAGTCGATGAGAAAACTAACCGAGATGTTTAATTGGTTGATTTTTCGCTGCGCCCAGGGACTTTCGGCAACCATTCTCAGGGCCAGTGTGCTGATGATGGCCCGAAAACGGTCATAGACCTTGCCGGAAGATTCCTTCTCAACGATGGCGAAAATATCGCGATTTTCCTTGATCGAATCGAAGATCATTTCCATCAGGCGCCCGTTGCTCTCGCGAAACCACGAAATGAGCGGCCGGCTGGTGATCTGCTCGATCACATCTGACAGGCGATTCTCCATGCTTTCGAGAAGCAGGTCTTCTTTATCCTGATAGTGTAAATAAAAGGTGGTGCGGCCAAGGTTGGCACGCGAGGTGATCTCTTCGATCGTGACGGCAGAATACCCCTTCTCTTTGACCAACTCAGTCAGGGAGCGGCGCAGCGATTCTTTGGTGCGGGTGATTCTGCGATCTTCTTTTTTTTCTTCTTCCATGTAAAGGCCTTGTTAAAGGGTTTGATTCTCTATTGACATTTCAACTAAATCGCTTTATAAATAATGAACAATGTCTATTATAATACATTGTATATTATTTTTCAACCGTTAGCGGTGATGAGAAAGAAACGAGTCGTAAAAAATGGAACAATCTGTGCCTGATAAAAACAAGGCATTGATCAGCGTCAAAAACCTGACCAAGGTATACAGCTCTGCCGCCGGGGATTTCACTGCCCTGCATGCGGTCAACCTGGATGTCTACCCGGGCGAGCTGCTGACTATCATCGGTAAATCGGGCGCGGGCAAGACCACCCTGATCAACATGATCTCAGGGATTGATCACATCACTTCGGGCGAGGTCTTCATTGGTGGGCAGGCGATCCACAAGATGGATGAGACCCAGTTGGCCACCTGGCGCGGACGCAGCCTGGGTATGATCTACCAGTCATTTTACCTGATGCCCGGCCTGAATCTGATCAACAATATTCTCATGCCCAACGATCTTAGCGGGCTTTACCGACGTGACAAGGCAAAAGCCCGTGCACTGGAGCTTTTGCGCATGGTCGAGTTGGAAGAGCACGCCTACAAATACCCCTCGCAGATTTCGGGCGGGCAGCAGCAGCGTGTGGCCATTGCCCGTGCGCTGGTGAACGATCCACCTGTGATCGTGGCCGATGAGCCCACCGGGCGACTGGATTCGACCACGGCCGAGGTGATCTTCAAGATCTTTGAAGATCTGGTGGCGCAGGGCAAGACCCTCTTGATGGTCTCACATGACATGAACTTTGCCAGCCGCTCGACGCGCACGCTTGAGATTGCCGATGGCAGGATCCTGTAAAGGGCACACGATGACTTCGAAACCAGTAGAGAAAAATCAAGGCAACCATTCGGATCAGACCCCTTTCATCCGTATGCAGGGTATCACCAAGGTTTTCAAATCGGGCGCAGGCGAGTTCACGGCCTTGGATCACATCAATCTCGATTTTTACCGCGGCGAGTTCGTTTGCATTGTGGGCAAATCGGGCAGCGGAAAATCAACCCTGGCCAACATGATCACCGGCATTGACCACCCCACCAGCGGCGAGATTATCGTTGAGGGGCAGGTGACCAACCGCATGAACGAGAGCGAAATGTCCATCTGGCGCGGCAATAACCTGGGCATCGTTTTTCAGTTTTACCAGCTTCTGCCCATGCTGACCCTGCTTGAAAACGTCATTTTACCTATGGATTTCTGTGATCGCTACGATGTAGGTGAACGCGAGGCGCGGGCGCACGAACTGCTGGCGATGGTTGGCCTGCAGGAACTCGCTGACAAACTCCCCGCCATGACCTCGGGCGGGCAGCAGCAGACGGCCGCCATTGCGCGCGCCCTTGCCAACGATCCGCCCATCCTCATTGCCGATGAGCCAACGGGCAACCTCGATTCGCGCACCGCCGAATCGGTCTTTGAACTATTCAGCCACCTGGTCGAAAAAGGCAAGACCATCATCATGGTCACCCACGACCCGGCGCTGGCAGAACGCTCGAGCCGCATTGTGAAGATTCACGACGGTCGGGTGGTCAATGATTAATGAAAGAGTGAGTTAGAAGCATGCAAATTCGTCCTCGCTGGCAAAAAGTTCTGGCGGACTTATGGATCAATAAAAGCCGCTCGCTGCTGATCGTGGCTTCGATCGCAGTGGGCCTTCTGGCGGTAGGGGTCATCACCACCCTTTATTTCACCCTGAACAATGATATGGCGCAGGGTTTTGCCGAAACGAATCCGCCCAATGTTCAACTGAAGACCTCTCTGGTCGATCAGGAGATGGTAAAACACCTGCAGCGCATGGAGGGTGTGAAAGCCGTCGACGGGGCGCGCGATGTGAACATGCAGGTGCTGAGCACAAGCGGCAACTGGAATTCTTTGAACGTGCAGTCGAAAGACTACCAGACGGCTGAGATCGGCAGGGTGACGGTGCTTGAAGGCACCTGGCCGCCACAGAAAGACCAGATCGTCTTCGCCAATCACAAGCTGAAAGACCTTAACGTAGCAGTAGGCCAATGGGTCACCCTGCAAAATTCAGACGGCAAGCAGTTCACCCTGCAGGTGGTTGGCATTGTGAAAGATCAGATGCTGGGCACGGCAGGCGGCGCAGGCGGTTTTTTTGCAGCCGATACGCAGGCTTATGTGGATGAGAAGACCCTTGAAAAGCTGCAAGTGCAGTACCCGACCTATTACAACCGGCTGCTGATCTCAATCGAAGGCGACACCAACAACACCACTCTGCTCACCGGCATGGGCGACAAGATTCACAAAGACCTTGAAGACAACGGCGTCACCATCATCAATTATTCAACGCGTTCTTCTGACGCCCACCCCAACATTGACCTGGTCAATGCCATTGTGGTCATCCTGTTCATGCTCACCTTTCTGATCGTCTTTTTGAGCAGCTTCTTGATCACCAGTTCGCTGCAATTTTTGCTCAACCAGCAAATGCAGCAGGTGGGCATTATGAAATCCATCGGCGGTACCCGGCGGCAGATCATGGCCATCTACCTCATCTTGATCAGCATCTTCGGGGTACTGGCCTTCTTCGTGACCCTGCCTGTTGCCTCGTTCATGTCCGACCGGCTGCTGGTCTTTTTGGCCGACCAGATCAACTTCACTTATTTTGGGCGCCACATCAACTGGGTGGTGCTGGTGATCCAGATCTTTTTGGCCTTGGTCGTGCCGATTGCGGCAGCTTATGTGCCCATCCGGCGCGGCACACAGCTTTCGGTGCAGGAAGCCCTGAGCGGCATTCAGCAGCAGACCTCCAGCGAAGAGAGCTGGATCGATCGCCTCATCGCCCGTCTCAAAGGGCTCTCGCGGCCGACCATGATCGCCCTGCGCAACGTGTTTCGCAACAAAGGGCGCCTGATCTTGACCCTGGTCACCCTTTCGTTGGGGGGCGCGGTCTTCATCTCGGTGTTCAGCGTGCGCGTTTCGTTCAACCAATACATCACGCAGCTCAGTCGTTACTTTTTGGCCGACATCAATATCACCCTGACCGATTCTGAACGGGTTCAAAAGATCGAGAATTTGCTTTATGCCAACCCCGAGGTGAGCTACGTCGAAGCCTGGAGCGGCGCACGCGCGTCCATCGTCAATGCCGATGGCAGCGTGGGCGACAGTGTCAACTTCACCGCCGTGCCCAACAACAGCCGCTTCATTAAGCCCATCGTCATTGAAGGCCGCTGGCTTGACCCGCGCGATCAAAACGCCATCGCGCTCAATGACCAGTTTCAGGCGATGTTCCCGAACCTGAAGGTGGGCGACACGATCACCCTGAAGGTCAACGACAAAGATACCGATTGGGTGGTGGTTGGTTTCTTCCAACTGGCGGGCAAGTTGGGGGGCCTGGCTACCTACGTGAATATGGATTATTTCAATACCCTGCCCGGTCAGGTGCAAAATCAGTCTGCGGTGTATCGCGTCATTGCCAAAGACAAGCTGGATACCCCGGCGCAGAAGGCCTTTGCCAAAGCCGTGCAAAGCTCGCTTGAGAGCAGCAATATCGGTGTCTCATCCATTACCACCGCCAGCCGCATCAACGAAGCCTCAACGGATGGATTCAACATCTTGACCACCTTCCTGCTCATCCTGGCTATTTTGATCGCCCTGGTGGGCAGCATCGGCTTGACCGGCACCATGAGCATGAATGTGATGGAGCGTACCCGCGAGATTGGCATCATGCGTTCGATCGGTGCTTCAGATAAGGTTTTGATGCGCATGGTGTTGATCGAGGGTCTCATCATCGGTTGGATCAGTTGGGCCCTCGGCGCGCTGCTTTCTTTCCCGATCAGCACCCTGATGTCGAACAGCATCACCCAGGCCTTGTTCGGGGCTCCCTCAGGCTTTGGTTTCTCATTGACCGGATATGTGATCTGGTTCGCGGTCGTTTCTGTTTTATCGGTTCTTTCGAGCCTGGCGCCGGCGCGCAGTGCCACCCGGCTGACCATCCGCGAAGTGCTTTCGTATGAATAAATTGAATGGATAGCAAAAGGATAATGCCATGAAAAAGATGGATGGAATGAAATTTATCAAAAACAAAAAATGGATGCTGGCGCTTGGGTTGGTCTTGATCCTTGGCCTGATCGTCGCAGGCTGCAGCCAGAGCCAATCGAGCGCCACGCCCGCCGATTCGACCGTCACTCCGGTGGCGGTGGCCAACACCATCACCGCCGAAGGGCACCTGGAACCGATCACCTCCACCTGGTTGAGCTTTCAGGCCAACGGCCGGGTGGAGAAGGTGCTGGTGAAAGAAGGTGACAAGATCAAAGCCGGCCAGGCGCTGGTGCAGCTTGAAGGATCTGAGAAGGCCCAGGCGGAGCTGACCGCGGCGCAGTCCGCCCAGTTTCAGGCGCAGCAGATCCTCAACGACGCCAAAGAATCGGGCAGCATGAAAGCCGCCGCCGAACTGGCCGTAGCCAATGCCCAGCGCGCCTACAATAACGCCCTCAACAACTACTGGGATCGCAACGATCCGCAGGGCACTGAGGAGCAGCGCGCGCTTTACGAAGCCAAAGTGACCATGGCACAAGACAAGGTGGATACCCTGCAGGATCGCCTGGATGGCATGGGCGAGGTGGAGGACAGCGACGTGGGCAAGGCCAAGGTCATCGCCGACCTCAACCAGGCCAAGATCGATCTGGATAACATCAAGAAGCTGCGCGATTACTACAACGATCAGCCCGATTCTGTGGACGTGAGCATTTTACAGGGCGAACTGGATGTAGCCAAAAGCAAACTGGACGATGCCATCCGTGATCTGGATCGTTTGAAAGACGGCCCCGGCAAAGAAAGTTTGGCCGCCCTCCAATCCGCGGCTGATGCTGCCCAGGCCCAGGCCGAAGAGGCACAGTGGGCGTACGATCAACTGGTGCTCACCGCCCCCTATGATGGCACTTTTGTGCAGTGTGACCTCAGCGAAGGCGAATTCGTGTCGGTGGGGCAAAAGGTGGCGCTGGTGGCCGATTTCTCGAAGTGGTTGGTCGAGACCGATGATCTGGATGAGAACGAGACTGCCCAGATCGACCCCTCTCAGCCGGTGCTCATCACGGCCGATGCCCTGCCCGGTGCGGAGTTTAACGGGATCGTGGATCATATCTCGCAGTTTTACACCGACAAGAACAGCGATATCCTTTACACAGCCAAAGTGCGCCTCGACAGCAGCGATGAAAGGCTGCGCTGGGGCATGACCTTGCAGTTGGAATTTCAAAAACAATAAATGTGAGAATAATGGGAATGTTACAGGGTCTGTTGCGAAAAGCAGACCCTGTTTTAATTTAATGAGGACGCGATTGTTCGTAAACTTGCAGGTATTTCTCAAGCGGGACGGCGGCGATGAAATTGCCAATGGCCTCAAGCGGCAGGTCGTCAAGCTTTTTGAACCGCAGGCAGGATTTGCCCATGTCCAGCCTCTTGCCGGCTGCGGCAAAGGCAGCCTGTAATTGCTGCTGCAGGGCCGGCACGGCATATACGGCCATGAGATAGAGAGAATAGCTGTTCTTTTGTGCGGCCAGGGCGGCGTAACTGAGCGCTTTCCCGTTATAGGTGTTGGGATAGGTCGCCAGGGGAATCTCATAGCTGATCATGCCCCAGTTCATCGTTTCAACATAGCCCTCTGGCAGATTGGCCAGAATGACGGCGCGCACCGTCTTGATCACCGTGCGGCGTTCGTCTGGCAGGCTTTGCAGATATTCTTCCACCGTTTTGGCCGGGCTGGATACCATTGGGGGGCTCCTTTTCAAAAAACACGGATCAATTGCCCACAGTGTAGCAAAAATGGAGAATATTTGTCAAATTAACATCAATCATTGAAAATAATTCTATTCAGTCGCTATTAGCGAAGACACGGTAGGGGCACAGCGTCGCTGCGCCCCTACTACCGATACCATTAATCGTCTGAATCCAGCCAGCGAAATCCGCGTTTGGCAGAGGAATATGTTCAAAAAAATGACCTTGAGGGTCAAATTTTTTCGCTATTGATACAGTTTTGGGTTTTTGAAAGGGATCAGCGCGAAGATCACCGCCGGGATGTAATAGGTGGTGCGTGTGATGGCATCTTCGGTGAGCAGCCCCACCGCCCCGTTGGCCTGTTTGCTGTTGCTGCGCCCGAAGACCAGGTCATCGGCCTCGCCCAGCTCCATGCCGCCGCGCACGAGATCACGCAGCTTTTCGGGCAGGTAGAACATGCCGGTGCGGCCTTTGCCTTCGCGGTCGCGATCGAGAACCACCACCCAGGCGAAGAGCTCCATGCCCTCCGGGGTGTCTTCCACACCGCCCTCGATGCCCATCCAATAATCGGCGTCGGGCTGCGCCAGGCGGGCGTTGCTGGCGCGTTCACAGGCGCCCTGCAGGGTCTCGGCACTGGTCATGGGCTGCATCGAGATGGTCACCTGCCTTTCGACAGAGAGCACCTTCACCTCTTCGGTGGGGAACATGGCCTTGAAACCGGCTTCGGCAGCCTTGAGTTTGACCGGGTTTTTTGAAGCGACGACGATGGTTTTCATTTGTAGTTCCTTTCAGAAATGAATCATACCATAGGCAAAAAAAAGAGAAATAAATCATCTGAGGATTATTTTAAGCTTTACCAGTTTCCTGCTTGCGTTATAATAAAGTGCATGATTTTAACCCGCAAAGAAGTTGACCACATTGCCAATCTGGCCCGCCTTGATCTGACCGAAGAAGAAAAGCAGAAGTATCAAGAGCAGTTATCGGCCATTCTCGATTATGCCGCCCGCTTGCAGCAAATTGACACCAGCGGCATTCCCCCCACCTCCAGTGTATTAGCTCCCACCAGTCGCCTGCGCGAAGATGTACCGGCGCCGAGTTTGGGCGTGGAGGCCACATTGAGCAATGCCCCTGATAAAGACCAGTCACAATTCCGCATTCCCCCGGTGTTCGAATGAGTGATGCGCTGATCTCCCTTTCCCTGCCGCAGATGCTCGCCGGCCTGCGCTCCGGTCAGTTTTCCAGCCGCGAGCTGGTCTCAACCTATCTGGATCGCATCGCAAAGATCGACGGCAAGGTTCACTCCTTCCTGTCGGTTTCTGCGGATGTCGCTTTGAAAAACGCCGATGCCGCCGATGAACGCCTCGTGGCCGCCCGCAAAGAGCAGAAGACAGAGTCTCTGCCCCCCTTGCTGGGGCTGCCGGTGGCGGTGAAAGACCTGCTGGCGGTGCAGGGCATGCAGTTGACCTGCGGTTCTAAAATTCTCGAAAACTTCGTGGCGCCCTTTACGGCCACTTCCATTCAAAAGCTCCTCGATGCCGGCATCGTCATCGTGGGCAAAACCAACATGGACGAGTTCGCGATGGGCTCTTCCACCGAGAATTCGGCCTACGGCCCCACGGCCAACCCCTGGGATCTCAGCCGCGTGCCGGGCGGATCGAGCGGCGGTTCGGCAGCCTGTGTGGCGGCCGATATCGTGCCCGTGGCCATCGGTTCTGACACCGGCGGCTCGGTGCGCCAACCCGCCTCATTTTGCGGGCTGACCGGCATCAAGCCCACCTACGGACGCGTTTCGCGTTATGGTTTGGTGGCATACGGCTCCTCCCTCGACACGGTGGGCGTGCTGGCCCACTCCGCCGAAGACATCGTGCCCCTTTTTGAGCAGATGGCCGGCGTGGATCCCAAAGACGCCACTTCAATGGACGTGCCCGTGCCGCACATCCGTCTGGATGACAAGACCGACCTGCGTGGGCTGCGCGTGGGTGTTCCCAAAGAATATTTCATCAAGGGCATTCAAGCCGAGGTTGAAGCGGCCGTGCGCAAGGCCATCGACACCCTCAAAACGATGGGTGCCGAGATCGTTGAGATCAGCCTGCCCCACACCGAATATGCCCTGCCCGTATATTACCTGATCGCCCCGGCCGAGGCCTCGGCCAACCTGGCCCGCTACGACAGCGTGCGTTTTGGCCCGCGTGAGAGCGAAGAGTCAATGTGGAGCATGTTCCGCCAGACCCGCGGCAATCTCTTTGGGGCAGAGGTCAAGCGCCGCATCATGCTGGGCACCTATGCCCTTTCGGCCGGTTACTACGACGCTTATTACGGACAGGCGCAGAAGGTGCGCACCCTCATCAAGAAAGACTTCGATGAGGCCTACAAAACCGTGGATGTGATCGCCTGCCCGGTGGCCCCCACCACTGCCTTCAAACAGGGCGAGCATACCGGCGACCCGCTGGCCATGTATCTCGAAGACGTCTTCACCCTGCCCATCAATCTGGCCGGTGTGCCCGGTCTGGCCTTTCCGGTCGGCTTTGATTCAAACAACCTGCCCATCGGTATGCAGTTGTTGGGCCCGCACTTCAAAGAAGAGGTGCTCTTCAAGACCGCCCATGCTTACCAGCAGGTGACCGACTGGCATAAACGCAGACCTCTTTTGTAATACAAAAGCCAGGCTTTCATTCAAGGTTAAAGATCATAGCGGAAGAGGCAAACGCCTCTTCCTGTAAAGCCCTGTGTATTTTGGCGAAAACCTCTGCATCTGTCAGATTTTCAGGTTTTTGAGTGATGACGATATTCACACCGTGGTTGACGATGACATAATTGAAGGCGATGTCTTGAGCAGCCAGATCGTTTTGGGCCTGCGCGATCAATTCACCCGGCAGTCGTTCGGGCTGATCCTGAGTCAATTTGGTAACGAGCACAGACATACCCTTCCACGGATCGTTGGCAGGCTGGATTGCAAACGATCCGGCGTAATGGATGCGGTAACACATTGGTTGCTGTGGATCACCATTCGACCCATCCAGCAAACCAACATTGGTGGGAAAAATGATATTCCCCTGGTAGATCAGATCAACGTCTGGAAGCCACTGCTCGCCATTTGGATCAAACACACACAGAATGACAGCCGCGCTTTTGGGATTGATTTCGGCGCCGTTGAAGGAGATCTTTTTGCCTTCAATTTCCCCTGATTTATCAGTAGAAAATGTCAATGACCCGGCGTAAGTGGGCCTTAAAGAAAATTGAAAATTAGCTGAGGGTAGTTGCCATATTTTGCCGCTTTCGTCGGGGAGAGAACCGCCGACCGGGACGGTGATGTGGTAATCACTTGTCTGGGAAATGTCCGTTTGGTCTTCAGCGAGTTTGTAATCAAAGGTGTTGACCAGGCAGGGAGAATCTCCGGTGGATTGATTCAGATCATCTGGACCGCTCCCGCCGCCTGTATTCACTCGTGTCAAGATCTTCACGGGGCTGTCGTCGCTTTGCTGGATGGAGATTTTTGCAGGATCAATCAAGTAAGTCGGTTGTACTCCATCCGGCACCGGAAATCCGCACAGGGTGGTTTCGAGATACATTCTGCCCGTATCGATATAGAACCAATCGACCGAGAGTTTTACTGAGACTGCCCCAATGGTTTGGGTTAAGGTATTCTCAGCATCCACTGCTGTGATAAGCGATGTAGGCGTTTGAGAAGAGAAGACCGGCTGCTCGATAGTCTCTTCACCGGGTAGCAAAACCAGCTTGTTGTTTGCCTGATTCAAAAAATAGTAGGCGAGAATCGAGCCAACGAGCACCATGACAATGCCTGCGAACAAGAATGTTTTTTTTCTCAAGGGAATCTCCACTGCTGATACAGGGTTTTCACTATTGTCTTCTTTTCGAGATGGGAAGACTACTGTGGATTCCCGTATACCTGTTCCGGAGCTTTTCTCCGATGGATGATACCCGCTGCCGGCAGCAAGCAAGATGGCTTCTGAACGGGAGCCGACTCCAAGTTTTGCATAAATATTGCTAAGATGAAATTCTATCGTCCGGCTGGTAACCTCAAGCTCGAAGGCAATCTGTTTATTGCTTTTTCCTTGCAAGAGCAGCTCAAAAACAACTTTTTCTCTTTCGCTTAAATTTTCAAACGAGGTCATGGGTCAATTCTCTTGAATTTTCCGAACAAACGATCTTTTAAATTGTTTTATAAGAAAGCGAGTTTTTTCATATACTTCATTATAATCATTGAAATTTACATAGAGCGCTACCCATCGGCAAAGTGTGACTGTGGATTTCCACAGTAAGGGCAACTTTTTTTACCGGTACACGTATAAAATAGTGAAGTTTAGTGAAAAGGACAGGTAAAATGAGCGATCAAAATGTGCAAGTCAATCTCCCCAACACCCAGGGGCCGGGCTGCCTGGTGCGCGGGTTGTATTTTATCTTTGTCGGTTCCTGGCTGGGGGCCATCTGGATGCTGGCGGCCTGGTTCTTTAATGTGACCATCCTGGGTCTGCCGCTGGGGCTGGCCATGCTCAACCGCCTGCCGCAGATCATGACCCTGCGCCCGGTGCGCATGCAGACCGTGGTGACCTCGCGCGACGGCAGCACCTATGTGGGCCAGGCCCCGTTGCGTCAGCGCCCGTTCTTGCTGCGCGCGCTGTACTTTATTGTGATCGGCTGGTGGTTTAGCCTGGTCTGGCTCCTCTTCGCCTGGCTGATCTCTGGGGTCACCCTGGGGCTGGGCCTGCCCGTGGCTTTCTGGATGTTCGACCGCGTCCCAGAGATCACCACCCTGGCGCGCATCTAAACCAAAAAAGGCAAGCCGCTCGATATCCTGAGCGGCCTGCGAGAAGAAAAGCGAATCATGCAGCGGAGCTTTCCTCCGCTGCTTTTTGTTAGTTGCTGGCCGGGGCTTGTGCCCCTGTCTTTTGCTGCAGCAGTTGTATGACCGCGTTGAGCAAAACATTCGTGCTCATATCGGGCATCTGGCCGTCATTTGGGGCGGCCAGCGTGCCGTCGGCCTGTGCACCTGGCCCACCTTGCGGGCCACCCTGGCCATTGCCATTGCCGGAACCATCAGGCGGGTTGCCCTGCGGCTGACCCTGGCTAGCGTCATCGGCCGGAGAGGTGCCTTGTTGCTGATTCCCACCCTGCGGGCCGCCATTACCGGGCTGCATGGAAAGAGCATTGTCGCTGATGTAACTTGCTACAGCGGCATTGCTGATCTGCATCGCCGAGATGGCTTCGATCTGGGCAGAAGTAAGCAGGCCTTGAATCTGGCTCAGTACGGTATCGGTATCCACGGCCGCAGGGGCATTCTCCGCCGGGGTCTGTGGCGTTGACTGGGCGTCCGCATTGCCGGGCTGCCCGCCGTTGCCCATGCCGCGCCCGCCGCCCATGTTCAAACTTTGCCACAGGGGCAGCATCTGGCTGGCCTGATCGGTGGTAAGGGCGTTTTCGCTGCCTTCAAGCTTTAAAATGCCCACCAGTAATTGCTGTTCAATAGAAGCGGCATCATCAAAGTCGGTGTTCAATGAAGCGGTGGCGTTGGTAACGGCATCCGCTGCCGGGGCTGTGGTGGCCGCCGTATCACTGCTAACAGCCGGGGCTGCCCCGCAGGCGCTTAAAAACAGTAGGGTAATGATCGTCGCTGCGATCAAAAATTTTCTCATTCGAACTCCTTGTTTTCAATAATCGGTTAGTGTGACCATTGACCTTTCGACGGCCTCTTTTGCCATCGAAAAGCGGATCACTTCAGAATTGATTCTAGGCGCCGATTATGCAGAATTCGTGCAATTTGAATCGAAAAAGGTAAAGATATTTAGCACAGCGAACGCTGTCAAACAGATATCTATCGACCAGTTGGCCCGCGCGGTGTAAAATAATGAAGTTAGATGCAATTTTCATCCTTTTGATCAAAAGGTGCTCATGAGCTCAAACTATAAAATAGTCATCCCTATGGCCGGTCTCGGATCCAGAATGCGTCCGCACACCTGGACCCGCCCCAAACCGCTGCTATATCTGGCCGGCAAGACCGTCCTCGATCATGCCCTGGAACAATTCACCACCCTGCCCGGCGTAGACGAAGCCGAATTTGTTTTCATCGTCAGCCCCAACCAGGGAGATCAAATTCAGGAGCACATGCAGTCGGCTCACCCCGAAAAGAAAGTGCATTACGTGGTGCAGGAACACATGCGCGGCCAGTCAGATGCCATTTCGCTGGCCCGCCAGTATCTGGAAGGCCCGATCCTTATTGCTTTTTCAGACACGCTGATCGAAACCGATCTCTCCTTCCTGGCGGATGAAAAATCCGACGGAGTTGCCTGGGTGAAACCCATGCCCGACCCGCGCCGCTTTGGTGTGGCCGAAACCGGCGCCGATGCCCGTGTCAAACGCCTGATCGAAAAACCACAGGATATGAGCAAGAATCTGGTGTTGGTCGGGTTTTATTACTTTCAAGAAGGTAAAAAATTGATCGCGGCCATCGAAGAACAGGTTAAGCGCGGCACCAGCTTGAAGGGAGAATACTTTCTGGCGGATGCCATCAACATCATGCTCGAAGATGGCCTCGACCTGCGCGCGCGCAGCACCGAGGTCTGGCTGGATGCAGGCGTGCCCGAATCGCTACTTGAGACCAACCGTTACCTGCTTGAGCACGGTCGCTGCACCGGCTGCGAAGCCAGCACACAGAAAGGCGTCACCATCATCCCACCCGTTTCCATCCCGGCCGGCACCGTCATCGAATCGGCTGTGGTGGGGCCTTACGTGACTTTGGGAGAAGGCTGCGTGCTCAAGAATGTAGTCGTGCGTGACTCGATCATCGAATCTGGCACCCAGATCACCGACATGGTCATCAACGGATCGTTGATCGGCCGTAATGTCATCCTCGAAGGAAAGCCCGATCGCTTGAACATCGGCGATAACTCATGGGTGACAAAGTAGCCGTTGTTGTCGAGTGCTATTCAGGCAGCGCTTACGGCGAACGGCCCCGGTCACTGCTCTGGCAGGGCAAACGTCGCTCCATTCGCACGATTCTGGATGCACGGCAAACCCCTGCTGGCCGGGCTTTTTCAGTGCAGCTTGAAGACAACACGCAGTTGGAAATCGAATACGACCAGGCACGAGATATTTGGACGGCGGATGGGTTGACGGAAGTATAAAGTTCGTCTAGACTTATTCATCTTTTTATTGGAGGAAAAAATGGCACATCAATACCTTTCACGGCGAATGTCGGCGATCAAACCTTCTGGGATTCGCAAGTTCTTCGATATTGTGGCAACGATGAAGGACGATGTCATTTCGCTGGGTATTGGCGAGCCCGATTTCACCACCCCCGCCCCAGTGGTCAACGCCGGGGTGCGTTCGCTTGAAAACGGCGAGACCCATTACACTTCCAACCTGGGCATCATCGAACTGCGCAAGGCTCTTTCGGCTCATATCGAGTCGTTATATGGCGTCAGTTATGACCCCGAAACAGAACTGCTCATCACGGTGGGCGGGTCAGAAGCCTTGAACCTGGCTGCCCTGGCTTTGCTCGACCCCGGCGACGAGGTGATCATCCCCACCCCCTGCTTTGTCTCTTATCAGGCAGCCGTCATCATGGCCGGTGCCGTGGCGGTGGAAATTCCCTGCAAGATGGAAAACAACTTCGACGTGGACCCCAAAGATATCCGCGACGCCGTCACCGCGCGCACCAAGGCCATTTTGATCGGCTTCCCCAACAACCCCACCGGGGCAGTGGCCAGCCGCGCCAATTTGCTCGAGATCGCCAGGATCGCCGAAGAACATGACTTGATCGTGATCTCAGATGAGATCTACGACCGCCTGGTCTATGGGGTGGAACATACCTGCTTCCCCTCCCTGCCCGGCACGCGCCAGCGTTCCCTGCTGTTGGGCGGCTTTTCAAAAGATTATGCCATGACCGGCTGGCGCATCGGTTACGCCGCCGGCCCGCGCGAGATTCTTCGTGGCCTGCTGGGGGTGCACCAGTTCATGGTCATGTGCGCGCCCACTGTCTCGCAGCGCGCCGCCGTTGAAGCGCTGCTGCACGGCGAGCCTTTCGTGCAGCAAATGGTGGCCGAATATGACCGCCGCCGCAAGCTGCTGGTGAGCGGCCTCAATCAGATCGGCCTGCCCACCTTTGAGCCGAAAGGCGCCTTTTACGCCTTCCCGCATGTGGGCATCACCGGCCTGGACGACGAGACCTTCAGCACCCGTCTGCTGCAGGAAGAGAAAGTGGCCGTTGTGCCCGGCAACGCCTTTGGCGCCGGCGGTGAGGGCTTTGCCCGCGCCTGTTATGCCACCGGCTACAACGATCTCGAAGAAGCGCTCGAACGCATTCAAAGGTTTGTCAATCGCATTTAGCGATCCACAGTTTGAACAGCAACGGGCACTCATGAGTGCCCGTTTTTTCTGTTTGAAGATCGAAATGCGAAATTAATCTGAGGAATATTGCCCGCGGCGGGGTCAAATTTTTATAACCATGATAAAATAAAATGCATTATGAAGTACGAAACAGTGATTGGTCTCGAAGTGCACGCAGAGGTGGCGACCGCCACCAAAATGTTCTGCTCCTGTCCCGTTGTCGATACAACTCAGGTTGAACCGAACACCAGCGTTTGCCCGGTCTGCGCCGGCATGCCTGGCACTTTGCCTGTCGTCAACAAGAAGGCCGTTGAATACGGCATCAAAGTGGCGCTGGCCCTCAACTGCGAGGTGCAGCACACTAGCATCTTCGCCCGCAAAAACTACTTCTACCCCGATCTTCCCAAAGGCTATCAAATCTCCCAATTTGAGTTTCCGCTGGCCCGCAACGGCTACATGATGGTGGATACCCCCGAAGGCGAGCACAAGATCCGCGTCAACCGGGTTCACCTCGAAGAAGACGCCGGCAAGCTGACCCATGTGCACGATCATGGCGAAGATTACTCGCTGGTAGATCTGAACCGCGCCGGGGTGGGCCTGCTTGAGATCGTCACAGAACCGGACATGCACTCGCTCGAAGATGTACGCGGCTATGCCACCAACCTGCGCGCCATCATCCGTGCCTTGGGTGTCAACTCAGGCGACATGGAAAAGGGCGTCATCCGTTTTGAAGCCAATATCTCCATCCGCCCGATGGGGTCAACCACACTGGGCAAACGGGTGGAGATCAAGAACCTCAACTCCTTCCGCGCCATGGAACGCGGCATCATTTATGAATTGAAACGCCAGGCCGAAGTGCTCGACCGCGGTGAAGAAGTAGACCAGGAAACCCGCGGCTGGAATGAAGAAAAGCAGTGCACCTACGTGCAGCGCTCCAAAGAAGAGGCGCACGATTACCGCTACTTCACCGAGCCCGACCTGCCCCCGCTGGTGGTGGAAAAAGACTGGGTGGAACGCGTGCGCGCTGCCCTGCCCGAACTGCCGCGCGAAAAAGCCCTGCGCCTGCAGGAACAATATAGTGTCACCAAGGTGGAGGCCGCCCTGCTGGCCGCCGATTTTGAACTAAACGAATTCTTTGAAGCCACCGTTAAGGCGCTCAAGGCAGCCCCGCCACGCGCCGCGGCCACCTGGCTCCTGGGCGAGGTCTTCGCCTGGATGAACCAGAGCGGCGGCAGCCTGGCCGATCTCAAGGTCACCCCGGTGCAACTGGCCGAATTGATCGAAGCAGCCAACGGCAGTGTGGTCAACCAGAACACCGCCAAGACCGTGCTGGGCGCGATGCTCACCACAGGCAAAGGCGCCACCGCCATTATTGAGGAACGCGGCCTGGCGCAGGTATCAGACAGCAGCTTTATCGCCGATGTGGTCAAGAAGGTGATCGCTGAGAGCCCCAACGAACTGGCCAGTTTCAAGGCCGGCAAAGAAACCCTCTCCAACTGGTTTTTTGGCCAGGCCATGCGTGCCGCCGGCGGCAAGGCCAATCCGGCTGTGCTGCGAGCCGAGATCGAAAAGCAGCTACGACAATAAACATAAAAGGATCACAGCCTCCGCCAGCCGGAGGCTTTTTTATCAACAGGTTAAAATAAGACTAAATAATCTAATTAATCATATTAAATAAACAGAATATGACTAAGATTTGGATTAGAAAGACGAATTTCTCTTGACTTTGGCTCAATTCTCGGATAATGTTAAGAGGAAAGCGAAACGGTGGAGGAAACAGTGCAAATTCTGTCATTATCCACATTGAAGTATGGCGGGCACGGGACCGGTGTGCCCGCATATTATTTAAATACCGTTTTCCAAAGTTCGTTTTCAGTACCTTATTTCTTTTCAGTCAAGGAGTGAACTGAATGGCAAACAGTATCAATGCGTTCGAAATGGCGCAGCGTCAATTTGACCATGTCGCCGAAGAACTCAAGCTTGACCCGCAGGTGGCTGAGATCTTGCGTTGGCCGCTGCGCGAATTCCACTTCCGCATTCCGGTGCGCATGGACGACGGCTCGATTCGCGTCTTCCAGGGATTCCGCGTGCAGCACAACGACTCCCGCGGCCCCAATAAAGGTGGCATCCGCTTCCATCCCGCCGAGACCATCGACACCGTGCGTGCCCTGGCCACCTGGATGACCTGGAAATGCGCCGTAGCCGACATCCCCCTGGGTGGAGGCAAAGGTGGCGTTATCGTCGATCCGGCGACCCTTTCTGTCAGTGAAAAAGAACGCCTCTGCCGCGGTTGGGTGCAGCAGATGTGGCGGAACATCGGCCCGCGCCAGGATGTGCCGGCCCCCGATGTAGGCACCACTCCCCAGATGATGGGCTGGATGATGGACGAGTATTCCAAACTGAGCGGTCAATTCACTCCTGGCACGATCACCGGCAAACCGCTCGATGGCGGCGGCTCTCTGGGTCGCACCGAAGCCACCGGCTACGGCGTTATTTATCACGTGCGCGAAGCCATGAAACATTTGGGCATGAACCCCGCCCAATGCACGGCAGCCATTCAGGGCTTCGGCAACGTGGCCCAGTATGCAGCCATCGGTTTCATCGAGATCCTCAAAGGCAAAGTGCTCTGTGTGTCCTATTACGACCGCGCCGATAAGGTTTCGTACACCGTCAGCAAGAAAGACGGCATCGATCCGCGCTTCTTGATGACCATCACCGACCAGTACGGCTCGATCGACAAAGCCAAAGCCCGCGAAGCCGGCTATGCCATCGAAGATGGCGGCGCCTGGATCAGCAAAGAGGCAGATGTCTTGATCCCGGCCGCTCTTGAGGGTCAGGTCAACGCCGACACCGTCAAGCTCATCAATTCGCGTGTCAAGATCGTGGCTGAAGGCGCCAATGGCCCCACCACCCCCGAAGCAGATGAGGTCATCAAGGCCAAAAACATCTTCTTGATCCCCGATTTCCTGTGCAACTCGGGCGGCGTGACGGTCTCTTACTTCGAATCGGTTCAGAACGACATGAACTTCTACTGGACCAAAGAAGAAGTGCTCGAAAAGCTCGACACCAAGATGACCATTGCCTTCCATGGCGTGCTCGACATGTCCCTCAATCGCAAAGTGTACATGCGCGATGCAGCCTATATGGTGGCCATCGACCGCGTGGTCAAATCCATGCAGGTGCGAGGCTGGGTGTAATTCTGTTGCAAAGGTTTTTCGGCCCCGAGGTTACCTCGGGGCTTTTTTCTTTAATGGGGGGTTCTTGCTGTCGGGCGAATCCTTTTTTTGTGTTACCATAGCCCAAAAGGCAGACAAAAATGGCACAACACAAAAACCGGGGTAAAGGATTTACCCTTTTAATTATTGTCCTATTATTGGGCATTCTGGCTTACCCGGCCTTGCAAGAGATGGGCAAATTTCTCATTGTCAACGATCCGCTGCAAAAGGCTGACCTCATTACCGCCGTCAGCGGGCCTTCTTACCGCATCACTTATGCTGCCCAGCTCTTCCAAAAGGGTCTGGGGGGACGCCTGTTCTTTACCGGCGGCTTCAATGAAAATGAGCAGCGCTATGATGCCGACTGGAGCGAGTACCTGGCCAAAACGGAAGGGGTTGCCCCCGAGGCCATCTTCACGGACGATTCGACCGTGATCTCCACTTACCAGGAAGCAGAGCGCGTCAAAGCATTCATTGAGGCGCATCCTGACCAGATTCGCTCGGTCATCGTGGTGACCGACGCTTATCACACCCGCCGGGCCAGGTGGGCCTACGAAAAGGTATTGGGCGATCAGGTGAAGGTCATCATGGCCCCGGTACCCTTCGAGCAGGCGGGGTACAGCAGCCGCTGGTGGGCAAATGCCACCTCGCGCAAGCTGGTGCTCACCGAGTACCTCAAATATTTCTTTTATCTTTTGCGCTACCAGTGGACGAGCGGCCCCCTGCAGCACTGGTTGACCCGCTTCGACAAATTCTAAATACCTACCACTTGGCGTAATGTTCTTCAGCCCAGCCGATCAGGTCTTTGATCTCGATCTTCTCACCCTGATCGCTGACCGCCCAGCCGTTATAGCGGCCGAACATCTGGTGCACCTCACTCTTGAGGATCACCGCATCGGTCTTGGCCACGCGCTCAAAGAATGGGGTGAAGGTCAGTTCCAGGCGTTCATCGGGGCTGACCATTTGCCAGGGCTTTTTGTAATCGGTGGGATCAAAGCTGAAATCGATCTTGCCCAGTTTGTGCACTTTGCCGTCCAGGATGAAACAGTTTTCACTGGCCGCCGAGGTATCCCCAAAACCGTAGCCCAGGTTGAGCCCGATGCGGCGCTTGTCGGCTAAAAAGCCCGAGGCACTGGCCCAAACCCAGTGAGAATCGTATTCCCATACGCCGCGTCCCCAGTCAAGATTACCCAGAGCGGTCTGCGGGGTAAGCTCAAAGCGCGTGCCCTGATATTCCACCCAACCGCTGGCAGGCAGGCAGTTCAATTTGTGATTGTAATAGAAGCGCTTGCCGCGAATGGGAATGACAATGGTCATCGATTCGTGCTCTTTGGGCTGATCGAGGATGATCTCGGCCTTCAGGCCTGAACCGCCGAAGCCGGGCCAGTTCACTGAAACGCTGCGTTTGCCCGACAATGCCTCAAAGACCATGTGAAAATCGCCCTTCTCATAGACGGTTCTCCCTTCGCTGGCAGAGCGCGGCAAAGAGACCCCGGCGCCAAACGGCGTGGTGATAGTCTGCTCTTTATACTCGCCGCTGGCAAAGTCGATCACGTAGGCGAAGATCATGCCCATGTACCCTACATCACTGACGGTGAAGGAGAAGAAATGGCTGGGGGTGGTGATGGCGTAGTAATCCCAGACCTTGATGCGCAGCTTTTGAAAGAGCGGCAGTCTGTAAAAATGGCAGTCTTCCAGGTTGCAGTCGAGCAGCGGGAAAGGCGCCCAGCCGGCCTGGCTGAGCGTGCCGTCTGGATTCAATAATTTAGCCGGGCCTTTTAGCAATCGTTGAGCATCCATTCTTTTGTCCTTTTGAAGAATTGGTTTGCCCTTAATTATAGGCCGGACTTAAAAACAAAATTCCCCCAGACGGGGGAATATCTGCTTGTTTTGAAATTTAGATCATACCGAAAATGCCGCCGGGAATGCGCGACATATGCCGGTTGATGCGCAGCTCGCTTTCGGTAGCCAGTTGATTGATGCGGCGCATGATCTGATCGGCCGTGGTGCGGGTTTGGTTGCGGTCATCGGCATCGCCGGCAAAGGTGATGGGGCCGCCAATGGTCATGGCATAGGGGCCTTTCGGGTACCAGTGGCCGATCTGCTCCACGCCGCGCACGTTCGATGAGACGTGGAAGATGTTCTCGCGGATGAGGCCAATGCCCACCGGGATGACCGGGGCGCCGCTGGCCAGAGCCAGGCGCGCCACACCCGTTTTGGCCGCGTGTGAGCCGCCCTCACTGGGGCTGATGATGCCCTCCGGGAAGATCACCACCGTGTGGCCGGCCGCCAGGTGTTTCAAAGCGGCGTCAATGGCTTCCTGGCCGTGCCCCTCTTTGACGCAGATATGCCCGGATTTGCGCAGATAGGCGCCTAAAATGGGCACCTGAAAGAGAATGTCATTGATCATGATGAATGACTGCTGGTGCAGCATCTGCGCCACAAAGAAAGGGTCTGTGGTCGAAGGGTGGTTGGCGGCCACGATCTTGCCACCGCGCGGCAGTTCACAGTGTTTCTGGATGTCGAGCTTGAGCATGGTGTTGGCATAGGTGCGCACAACAGGCACCGACACCCCATATAACGCTTTTTCAGCAATGATTGTCATTTTGAAAAACTCTCTTTTCTCTCTTTTTCAGTTGCAATAACAGTCCAAGCATACCTGTAAAAAGAAGATCGAACATTACCCATTAGTCACATTGTGCGGCAGCCATGAGGCATATTTTTTGAGCGCCAGGTCATGGTGAAAAAAGGTGACATATGCTACAACACCTGTTTTTCAATGGGGTTGTGCCTGAAAAACCTGCAATTTTGCAGAGTGAGAGAGAAAAGTTAAAGCAGAATTACTTGATCTGATCGAGATACGGCGTGAGCTGTTCTTTCCAGCACTGATAGCCGGCAGCCAGCAGATGAAGGTGGTCGTTGTTGAATTCGGCGCGCAGATCGCCGTTGGCGTCGGCAAAATGCGGGTAAAGGTCAATAAAGGTATAGCCAAAGGATTCAGCCAGCTCTTTTAACTGCGGGTTCAGCCCCTGAATGCGTTTGGCATAGGAATGCGCTCTGGGCAGAATGGATTCGACAAATACTTTTGTTTTTGGGCTGTCTTGTTGAATTTTAGTGAGGATCTCGTGGTAGGTGCTCAAGATCATCTCGTCATGGCGGTGCTCGTACCAGGGCAGATCGTTGGTGCCGATCAAAATGAAGATGGCAGCCGGTTTGCCGCTGGTGACGGGGTCCATGCGCGCCAGCACACCAGTGGTGGTATCGGCGTTGATGCCGCGATTCTTGATGTTCAGGCCGGGGAAGAGTTCATCCCAGTTGCCGCCGGCTGTGATGCTGTCGCCCAAAAAGAGGATATCCCCCGGCTGAGCGGGGTGGGCGGCAAAAAAATCGGCCCGCTGCAAATAATGGTGATGGGCGATCTTATCCACCTCCAATCGCGTCAGCGTGAAGAGGATCAGGGTGGCGACCAGCATGACGAGCAGAAAACTGATAAACATGGGCCTATTATAAACGGAAGCGGGTAAGAAAAAAAGAAACGCCCTGCTGAAGGTTGTACAGCAGAGCGTTTCGATCGGTTCATAACTTTAGCGGGTTTCGATCAATTTCGCTTTGACCACGATGCGCCAGCGGTAGTGACCGGTGGTTTCGTCATATCCCTTACAGGTGACCAGGGTCAGCACCGGGGAATCGGAATGCCTGAAGATCGAAGCATCGTTGGGGCGCACGTAAGCCACCGAGGTCACCGCATAGACCAGTGTCTTGTTGCCATTGACGACCAGGATCTGATCTCCCCATTTGAGCGTTTCCAGGTTAAGCATGGGGCCAGGCAGCCCGTTTGCCAAATACACATGGCCAACGATCACCGAGTTGCCGTCATAGCCCGGGAAGGCGGTGCCGTTCAGCCAGCCCGCATCACTGCCCAGCCAGGTGATGTCCCAACTGTTGCCGCTTTGCGGAATGCCCGCGATGGGGATGTTTACTGCCAGCGCCGGTATTTGCAAAGACATGGCTGAATAAGCCTGGTAGAGTTCGGCCAGAGGCTGCAGCGGCAAGCGGGTGTTGACCCCCGGAGCAAAGCCGGTTTCGGGCTCGACAACGGCACCCGCCACGATGGCGTCGGGAGAGCTGCTGCTGCCCACGCGAATGGTGAAGGAGCCGCTGTTGTTGTCTGCGATGGCACCGCAAGAAGGCGTGGAAGAGCTGATGTTCACCACAAACTCATGGGTTCCGGTGGTAGCGGTTGAGAGAACGAGGGTGCTGATAGACACATTGTAAGTGTAACCCGGCGTCAGGGTGTCGAAGTGTATCAACAATGAGTTTCCGCTCAGCGAGGGGGTATAACTGTCCTGCGGGTCGCTTACACCCGGGTCGGCTTTGGCCGTGATGTTGACCGAGAGCACTTGCAAATACGAGGGCACAACCGTGTAAGCATCAACATCATTCACGAGCACATTGCCATTGTTGCTCACCTGAAACTGCAAAGAGTAAACAGCGCCGATGGCTACCGGGCTGGGGAAACTCCCGTTTGCCGTATCCACTGCCGGGTCGCTAAAGAGGGTGCATTCTTCAGAGGTCTGATAATCACCAAATTGCAGAGTTTCATCTGCACCATCGCCTACCATGACCCATTTAGTGTTTGCTGTGGAACTCAGCGGATAAGTTGCGCCATCTGTCTCGCGCACGATGTACTGGCCGGCCGGCAGACCGTCAAATGTAAACACGCCCAGAGCATTCGTGGTGCTTTGTGCGATCATCTGACCGGCAGAGTTGTAGAGGGTGACCATGACGCCCGGGATCGGATTCTCTCCGCTTTCCTTTTGGGCATTTTGGTTTTCGTCATGCCATACCACGCCGCTCAGACTGCGCGACCCGCTGGAAGCCACTTTGGTCAATCCATAATCGGCATGTGCAGTTCCATCGGCAACTACATTGACGGCTACGGTTTGAGGGCTGGTCGCCAGATACCCGGCCGGGACGCTTTTCAGCCTGACCGTGTAATCGGCGGGTGGCACGTTGTTGAATGAGTAGGTTCCCCCGCTCATGGTAGTGGTCGAAACGACGGCGCCGTGGCTATCCAGTAATTCCACGATCACAGCGCTGTTTACCAGGGTCTCGCCTGATTGGTGGCTGCCATCTAAATTGGCATCGGTGAACAGTACCCCGGTGATCGTTCCGGTCAGGGCAGGGTCTACTGAGGTGACGGTTGCCGAATCGGTGAGCGGCACCCAGATTTCATCGCTGGTTACCTCAACCGTGTTGGTCACAGAGCCTGCCAGCAGATCGGCGGCACTGATGGTGTAACTGGCCGAGCAGTACATGCTCTCTTCAACCGCCAGTGAATACTGCGGGCAGGTCACAGAGGCCTTGTCGTCGTGAATGACGATGTTGGTCAGCGGAATATCGCCGGTGTTCGTGAGCAGGTAAGTGTAAGAGATGACCTGATCGCTGGCAGAGTAAGTGAGCGGATTGGCGCTCTTTTCCAGGCTCATTCCGGCAATGCCGATCACAACAGGGGTGGCGGTCGGCGTAGATGTGCTGGTGGAGGTAGCCGTCGCGGTTGCCGTCTCAGTAGGGGTAGGCGTTTCGGTGGCGGTCGCGGTGCTCGTTTCCGTCGGAGTCGGCGTTTCGGTTTCTGTTGCGGTGGGTGTGGGCGTATCAGTTGAAGTGCCCGTTGGCGTTAACGTTTCTGTAGCAGTTTCTGTGGCCGTGGCTGTTGCGGTTTCAGTCGGCGTGGGGGTATCGGTTGAGGTAGAAGTAGGCGTGACGGTGTCAGTTGCAGTGGGTGTGGGTGTATCCGTCGAGGTAGCGGTCGGCGTCGAAGTCTCAGTGGCCGTTGCCGTAGGTGTTTCGGTGGGAGTGGCCGTATTCGTGGCCGTTGCTGTGGCAGTTTCAGTTGGGGTTTCGGTGATAACTGTAGGGGTGATGCTTGGGTCGGTCAGCACGTTGACAATATCAATTGAGGTGTTGTTGTTTTCGTTGCTTTCGGTGATGTTGCCGTTGGGGTCAACGGTTACGGTGCTGCTCAAAGAGGCGGTCGAGTTGGGCGTGACATTCAACACGATATTGAAATACCCATCAACACCAATGGTAACCGGGTCGCCTACAACCTTGCAGAGAAGCGTGTTTGATACGATTGAACAGGAAATATTGCCGGAATTGGTGATACCACTTGAAGTGCCTGGCGTTGGCACCCCATAAGTAGGGCCGGTCGGCAGCGTTTGGCTAAAGATCGTTTGCCCATCCGTGAAAGTGGCTTCTACGGAACCGCTGTTGGAGATCAAAGTGTTCCAATTGAAGGAGTTGCCTTCGTAAACATTGCCGTTTACATTATCTGTGATAGAAGCGGTTAGATCGGGGTAGATATAATAACTGGCCGAGGAATCATTTGAATTAACGGTCTGTGTGGGGCCACCGGTTGTATAGGAACCCTGAGCGGAGGCGGTGTTGGTATATTTTCCTGCTGCCGCTTCTGCTGTGATCGGCCCTACGATGCAGGTGGAATAATCCCCGGGCACGAGCGGATCTGTAAATGAGCAGGAAGTGGTGGTTAATTGATCGTCAACGATCTGAATACCGGTCAGGTTAATATCGCCCAGGTTTTCCACCGTAAAGCGATAATAGACCGAAGCAGACGCTGCCACATCCTGATTGCTCGCCCAGGGGCCGGCCGGATCGGTGGCGATCTGTTTGAGCAATTTGATGGCTGCGCTGGGTGCGGTCACTTCATAATTGGCTGTGGCGGTGTTGCCGCTGCCGCCATTGGTGGAACTGACCGTACCGCTCATATTGGTGAAGCTGCCCGCACTGGAACCCGTTACCGAGACCGAAATGGAGCAGGAAGCTCCCGCGGCAAGCGAACCGTTGCTCAGGCTGATCGAGTTTGCCCCGCTTGCAGCAGTTAAACTGCCGCCGCAGGAATTAGTGCTTGGATAACTGACCTGGTTGCTGTTGGCCAGGCCGGAGGGATACGTATCGCTAAAAGCCACCCCGGTTAAGGCGTCGTTGGGGTTGGGATTGGTGATGATAAAAGTGAGCGTGGAGCGGGTACCCGCCAGGAATTTGTTTGGCGAGAATGATTTAGAAATGCTGGGCGGTAACAAGGTGCCGGTCAACGAGGCAGTGGCATAACCGCTGGATGTCGTATTCGTACCCGCATCCGTGGACGAGATATATCCGGAGGTGTTGTTGATCGTTCCGCCTTTGCTGACCTTAACGTCCACCTTGATGGTGCAGCTACCGCTTGCCGGAATAGATCCGCCCGCCAGATCAACTTGCATCGAGCCGGCAGTCGCTGTAAAGGTACCACCGCAGTTGTTCACCACGTTTGGCGTGCTGGCAATGGACAAGCCATCAGGCAGCGGATCGTTGAATGAAACGCCGGTCAAAGCGCTCGGGTTTGTGTTCGACAGCGTAAAGGTCAGGCTGGTAACGCCATTCACGGCCACACTGGCATTTGAAAATGATTTTGTGATGGTGGGCAGCTTGGGCGGGGCCTTACAGCCGGTAAAGGTAATGTCGTCAAGGTAAAGATCGGTGCCTGCACCCGTATTCTGAGCGTCATAGCCATAAATATAGAAATAAGTAGTGCCCGTGGTGCTGGTCAGATTGGTGAAATCTTGCGAAATTACATACCAGGTGGTTGCCGCGCTGAGAGAATTGTCTAAATAGACCTTTTGGGTTTCTGGGGCTGTGCCGGACGTTCCGTAATAAATATAGAGATCTAATGGCCCTGAATTGGCACGCAGGGCTGCGAAACTGAGAGAAACCTTTTGATAGGCCCGTGTGTCGATGGCAAACTTGTAATAGGCGCTGGTTCCCGAGGGGTTGCCGCCGCCGGTGCCATTACCGTCATTGAATGTAACGGTCGATTTAAAATACCCGACTGTGTCCCACGAATAGGAATCATCCCCAACTGGAACAGGGGTCGTATGGTTCTGGGCAGTGGTAATCAGTGGAGTACCGCTTGCATAGGTGCCATTGAAGAAAGAGGCAACCGCGGTGCTTACATCGCTTTGTTTGCTTGTATAACTCGGCGGTGATGAAGGGGAGCTGCCGGTTGCATAGTTCATGCTCCAGTTTGCCAGGGTATAGGTGGTGCAGGTCGTGGGGGTGGCAGTGGGTGTGATGGCTGCGCTGGCGAGCAGGGAAGCGCTGGCGGCATTGTGGGTATCGATGGTTGAACCCGAATTGACGAATTTCAGGGTCGAGGTTGTGTTGTCATAAGTCCCATTGGAGGGCACTGTGACGTTCACGCGAATGTTGCAGTTGCTGTTGGCCTGAATGGTGCCGTTGCTGAAAGAGATCAAAGCGCTGCCGGCGCTTGCACTAAGGGTCGGCGTACC
Source organism: uncultured Anaerolinea sp. (assembly GCA_964459385.1). Lineage (GTDB taxonomy): Bacteria > Chloroflexota > Anaerolineae > Anaerolineales > Anaerolineaceae > UBA6107. The sequence goes on along the minus strand of CAYWLG010000003.1, from coordinate 205,247 downwards.
GCAGCCGCTGGTACTGGCTGCTGCAGGGGTAGCGATCACCATCGTTCCCGGCAGGGTATCGGTGAAAGAGACTCCCGAAACCGCGGAGTTTGTGGGGTTGGTGAGAATAAAGGAGAGGGTGGATACCCCTCCGGCGCTGAGGGTAGAGGGCGAAAAACTCTTTGAAATGGTCAGCGTGGTGGGGTCTACGATATCCACATAACGCAGGGTGAACGGATAATCGCTGTTGTAGTGATAGCTGGAGCCCGAAAAGTCATACAGCAGCGAGCCGATCGTCTTTGAGCCCGAATTGCCGGAGAGGATCGTCACATTATAGGTGGTATTTACGGTTCCGCCTTGCTTTAAGTCGGTCGTGCACGATCTGTAATCCAAACTGGTCGTGTCGTTAATCCAGGTACAGGCATTGCCATAGAGCGAATCTATCGTTTGCAGGGCAGGCACGCTGCTGTAAGCTGAATAAGTGGTGCTGACGCTGTTGATCTGAAAAACGGTATTGGATAGGGTGAGAAAGCTCTCGATCTGGTTATAGCCATTGGTGGAAGTGGAACCGGATAGGGTGATATCGTAAGTATTGCCATCGATCAATGTGGCTGAAGCGCCAATGGATAAAGGCACGCCATCAATGGCAATAGAGGTAACACTGTTTCGGTTTTGTGAAACCAGGTGCTCTACGTAGAGTTCACGATTGTAAGGGGTTCTGGCCGTGATCCCTTGTGAGTCAACCGCAGTGATGTGATAGCTGCGTTTGGTATCATACGCGGCCGCGGTGCGTGTAATCTGGGCTGTGAAATAGGCATATTTGCATTCCCCGGCGCAATGGAGGGAATGATCAACGTGCCCGAGCTGGTGCTCGAAACATTAATATACGGATTGGCAGAATCCCAGTTAAGGGTTACGGTTACATCGGTTGCGGTTGTGCCTGTGGCTGAGTTGCAAACCTTTGCCCCCACCGGAAATTCATTTGGGCCAGTATTGACGTTGTTGCTGTCCAGACCGATCACGTTCCACGAGTAAGGAGTTACCGTGAGCACGGAAGCGGCTTTTACCTCTTGGACTGGTTTAATTAATGTTAGCCCGATTGCAGCAATTAACACAGCAGAAATAATTTTAATAGCCAGGCGCACCGATTGATTCATACCTTGTAAAAGCTCCCGTTAACTAAAAAAATTAAGTTGTGAATTTCGTGAATTTTGAAGGTGCGATGATTAAATTCAATTAATTATTATAGCGGAAATGAGAAACAATATCTATATGGTAAAAATTTTATTAAACGAAAGTAATTTCGCGGCAAAACCAGCAAATTTTTTATTTGCTGAAAAGAAATTAATCTTCTTCGGGTAAAATAGGAACCATGCCTACAAACGAAGAATTAATTGCTGTTTTGCGAAATGTGAACGACCCCGAGCTGGGACGCAATATTGTTGAGCTCGGCATGGTCAAAGACTTGCAGATCACGGAGGCAGGCGCGGTTTCTTTTACTCTGGCGCTGACGATTCCGGGCTGCCCGATGAAGAATCAGATGGAGCGCGACGCCCGCCTGGCACTGTTGGGCGTGGATGGCGTGAGCGATGTAAAGATCACTTTTGGCACCATGAGCGAAGAAGAAAGGAAAAAGCTCTTCGCCAACAGCCAGGCGCAACTGCCCAAACTGAACGAATTCAACCACGTCAAACGGGTGATCGCGGTTCTCAGCGGTAAAGGTGGGGTGGGAAAGTCGTCCATCACTGCCCTGCTGGCCAGTGGTTTGGTGAAGGCCGGCAAGAAGGTGGGCATCCTCGACGCCGATATCACCGGGCCGAGCATCCCCAAGTTGTTCGGTCTGCCTGCCGGCGGCCTGAAAGGCTCTGACCAGGGCATTTTGCCGGCCGTGACCCGCACCGGCATCAAGGTGGTCTCCACCAACTTGATGGTGCCCGACGAAAACGCCGCCGTCATCTGGCGCGGTCCCATGATCGCCGGTGCCATTCAGCAATTTTGGCGCGAAGTGCTCTGGGGTGACCTGGACGTGCTGCTCGTGGATCTGCCGCCCGGCACCTCCGACGCGGCTCTGACGGTGATGCAGTCCATCCCGGTGAACGGCGTGGTGCTGGTCTCGACCCCGCAGCAGTTGGCCGGCATGGTGGTGCGCAAGGCCGACTCGATGCTCAAGCAGTTGAAGATTCCTGTGCTGGCGGTGGTGGAGAACATGAGCTTTTACACCTGCCCCGATACCGGCCATGAACATTACATCTTTGGCCCCAGCCATGCCGATGAACTGGCCGCCGCGGTGGGCACTGAGCTGTCACTGCGACTGCCCATCACCCCTAGCGTGGCCGAGTTTGCCGATGCCGGCAAGATCGAAGACCTGTCCACAGAGGGTCTGGAACCTATTTACGCGTTGGTCAAATAGTTGTTTGCCTGAAATTGAAACGGCAGCCCAGAAAATTTGGGCTGCCGTTTTGTGTTTTAGATGCAGGGGCCGATGATGCGCACGGCCCGGTCGTAGAAGAGATAATCCCAGGCCCAGTTGATGAGCACCAGCAGGCGGTTGCGAAAGCCGACGAGCTGCATCAGGTGCACGAAAAGCCACACCAGCCAGGCGAACCCGCCGCGGAATTTGAATTTGCCCAGCCGGGCCACTGCCTGACGGCGCCCAATGGTGGCCAGCGAACCGGGGTCTTTGTAATGAAAATCCACCAGACTGCCGCCGCTAAACAGGGCAGCAGCATTTCGAGCAGCCACTTCGGCCTGCTGCATGGCCACCGGGGCCACCATGGGCAGCGGTTTGTTGGCTTCATCCATCAGCAGGGCGGCGTCCCCGATCACGAAGGCATACGGGAAGTCTTTGAGCTGCAGGGTGGGCTCCACCGGCACGCGGCCCAGGCTGCCCTGCGGAAGGCCCAGCGTTTCCATCAAGGGGGCGGCTTTGACGCCGGCAGCCCAGATGACGGTGTGAGTGGGCAGCTCTTCGCCGTTCTTAAACTGCACGCACTGGCCATCGAAACCGGCCACGGCGGCGTTGAAGCGTACCTCTACGTGTTTGCGCTTGAGCACCTCCACCGTGTTGGCACTCAGGTCAGGCGGGAAGGCGGGCAGCAGGCGGTCAAACGCTTCGAGCAGGATCACCTTCACGTTCTCCGTGTTCAGGTGCGGATAGTCTTTGGCCAGCACCAGGCGGGTAAGCTCAGAGATGGCGCCGGCAGTTTCGACCCCGGTGGGGCCGCCGCCCACCACCACAAAGGTGAGCAGGGCTGCCCGCACGGCTTCATCCGTCTCTTCATTGGCCAGCTCGAACATGGTCAGCAGGTGGTTGCGAATGGCGGTGGCGTCCTGAATGTTCTTGAGCCCGTGCGCGTTGCGTTCCAGCGATTCCATGCCGAAGAACTGGGTCACGCCCCCGACCGCCAGAATAAGCGCGTCAAAGGCGATCTCGCCGCTGTCGCTGATGAGCTTTTTGGCGGGCAGATCCACCTTGCGGATGTCGGCCAGCACGAATTCGAGGTTTTTCTGGCTGCGCAGAATGCCGCGCACCGGATGGGCGATCTCGTCGGGCGAGATGCCGGCAGTGGCCACCTGATAGAGCAAAGGTTGGAAGAGGTGGTAATTGTTGCGATCCACCAGGGTCACGCGCACCGGCGCTTTGTCCAGCGAGCGGGCGGCTCTCAGCCCGCCAAAACCTGCACCAACAATGACGACATGGGGAAGGGATTTCAGATCAGAGGGTTCCATGATAAGTCTTCTTTCTGTTTTATTTCATCAGCCAGGCGGCGATGCCCGTCAGCACGGCGAGGATGAGGCTCACTGGCAGGGTCTTGCGCATCACTTCGCCTTCGCGGTTCTTGAGGGCGGCGTTGGTGCTCACCCCCACCGTCAGCTTGGCCGGGGCGATCATGCTGCCCAGCGAACCCCCGGTGGTTTGTGCACCCATCATCACCAGCGGGCTGGCGCCCACGAGTACGGCCACCGTTTTTTGCAGGGCGCCGAAAAGCACGTTCGAGTTGACGTTGCTGCCGGTGGCGAAGGAACCCAGCATGCCCACCAGTGGGGCAAAGATCGGGTACAGGCTGCCGGTGAATCCGCTCAGCCCTTCGGCCAGCACCTGGGTCATGCCGCTGTGTTCCATGATGGTCGAAAGGCTGATCATGAAGAGCGAGCCCAGGCTGGCAGGCACGGCGGAGCGCAGGGTGGATTTAAGCGCCTGGCTCAGTTTGGGCGTGGGGAAGGCTGGCGAGAATTTGAAGAGGGGAATGATGAAGGCCAGCGTGATGAGGATCAAGCTGCCCGGATGGGTGAAGAGGTGCAGCAGGTTGCCATTTTCGGCCGGGGTCATAATGCCGCTGTTGGTGCTCACCTGCGGGAAGGCCAGCGTCCAGGTGAAGGCCGAAAGGAACTTGTTCAGCGGCCCGATCAGTGACACGCTCAAAATGACCGTCACCAGAGCCCCGTAACCCACCAAACCTGAGCGCAGCCCCACTTTATCAATCTCCGCGGCTTTTATGCTGCCGTCATTCTTGCTCAGTATGGAGCCGAACAAGAATCCGCTTACCGATGCCAGCAGCGCGCTGATGGGGATCATGCCCCACACGCCAAAAAAGTAGTGCGCCACCGCAGCCACCACCCCGGTGAGCAGCACGCGCCACCACTGTTTTTTCTGCCCCAGCATAAAAGCCACGGCAAAACCGGTGAGCACGAGCGAAAAGCCCAGCAAAATAGCCGAATCGGGGAAGAGCGCTTCGGGGGAGTAATGGGTGATCTCAGAGAGGATGCGCAGCGAAAGCGCCATGCCGCCCGTGCTGCCGGCCCAGGTATGGCCCACGGCCACCACGGCCACGGCCAGCACCGGTTCCACCCCCATTGCCATCAGCAGCGGCGCCACCATGGCGATAGGCAGGCCGAACCCGGCCAGGCTTTCGAGGATGGTCGAGAGCATCCAGGCCTGCAGAATGAGCAGCCAGCCCTTGTCGTGCACCATGCTGTCGAGCTTCATGGCGATGGCACGGATGCCACCCATTTGATCGACCAGATAATAAATGAATATGCCCGGCCAGAGCAGCAAGATGACGTTAAAGGTTAACAGCAGGGCCTTGCCTTCTGCCACCCACAGCACCGACCAGTTGAGCCCAAAGGCCAGCAGGGCAACGGCGATGCCGCTCAGCCAGCCCACCAGGCCGGCTTTGGGGCTGCCCCAGCGCAGTGCCAGCATCAAGATCAGCACCACCAAAATGGGTAAAAACGCCAGCAGAAAGCTCATAGCAGTGAAATATAACAAAAATAGAGGGAAGAGTAAATGGTGATTTGGGATCAGGAATCTGGGGTCGTGGCGATCCCCCCGACGCTCTCTGCGCTCAGCCGACCAATGGCCCTACTTGATCACTTCCAGCCCGGCCAGCGAGGCGATGACGCGCTTGAAGCCCACGCTCTCAAAATGGATGTCAACCGTCTCTTCGCCGTCCACGTCCACCTTGCTTTCGAGCACGATGCCGTCCCCCCAGTTGGCATTGCGCACGCGCATGCCCGGTTTGTAGGTGGTCTCTTTGGCTGCGTAGGCGTTCGATGAAAAGGTCACTTTGTGTGAACTGACCGGCTGCGAGAAGCTGCCCCCCCAGGTGAAATCATCCTGGCGGCTTTCGCGCCGCGATCCGCCGCGCCGCCCCTGAATAGAGAGCAGATTGGTGTTGATGTTCTCTAAAAAGCGCGAGGCTTCGCAGTATTCAAAGTCGCCGTAGGTCACGCGCCGTTCGGCACGCACCAGATAAAGCTGATCTTTGGCGCGGGTGATGCCCACATAAAAGAGGCGGCGCTCTTCGGCCATCTCTTCGGGGTCATCTTTCGAGCGGCTGTGTGGCAAGATGCCCTCATCCAGACCGGTGATGAACACCTGCTTGAACTCCAGACCTTTGGCGGCGTGCAGGGTCAGCAGGGTCACCGAGCCCTGTTCGCGTTGGCCTTCGGCCTCTCCGTCGTTGATCGTGTCCTGATCCGAGACCAGGGCCAGGTTTTGCAAAAATTCGCTCAGGCCGCGTTCCTGAAAATCCATCGCCAGGCGGCGCAGCTCTTGCACGTTGTCCCAGCGATCCAGGCCTTCGTCGCTGCCGTCATTGATGTAATTTTCGTAGCCGATATCTGCAAGCACGCGGTCGAAAAGAGCCACGATCGAGCTCTTGGCTTTGAGATCCACCCATTCGGCCAGCATGCCGCCAAAATCGGCCAGCAGGGCTGCCGAGCGCCCGATGGCCGGCCAGTAAGCGGATCGGTCGCCGTTTCGTCCCAGATCGAGCAGCACATCGCCCGAGGTCAGGTTGGCCTGAAAAGCGGCCGCCTGCAAAGCCGAAATGGTCTTGTCGCCGATGCCGCGCGGGGGTACCCCCACGATGCGCAGCAGGCTCACCTCATCGGCCGGGTTCTCTACCAGGCGCAGAAAGGCGATCACATCTTTGACCTCGCGCCGTCCATAGAAGCGCTGCGCCCCCACCAGATGATAGGGCAGGCCGGCGTGCATGAAGGCCTCTTCAATGAGGCGTGACTGCGCGTTGGTGCGGTACATGACGGCAAAATCGGTGGCTTTGGCGCGCTTGAAGCCCAGATACTGGGCGATGGTGTCCACCACATAAGCGGCTTCGGCGTGATCGTCCATAGCCACGAACTTGACGATCTTGTTGCCGGCGCCGCGATCCGAAAAGAGGTGCTTGGGGGTGCGGTTGCGGTTGACGTTGATCACATCTTTGGCCGCATCGAGGATCATCTGCGTGGAGCGGTAATTCTGTTCGAGCAGGATCTTCTCGCAGTCGGGAAAGTCTTTTTCAAAGCGCAGCACGTTGCGGTAATCGGCGCCGCGCCAGCGGTAGATGGATTGGTCCTCATCGCCCACCACAAAGATGTTGCGGTGATACGAAGACAGGTGCTTGAGCAGCTCATACTGGGCCAGGTTGGTATCCTGAAATTCGTCCACCAGCACATGCCTGAAGCGGCGCGCATATTTTTCGCGGATGGAGGGGTCTTCCTGCAGCAGGCGAGCCGCCCAGAAGAGCAGATCGTCAAAATCGACGGCATTGTTGAGGTGCAGCAGTTCTTCATAGCGGGCGTAAACACGCGCCACCACCTGATCGCGGTACGAGTTGGTGGGCACCTGGCTGGCGGTGAGCAGGTCATTTTTGGCGGCCGAGATCGAAGCGTGGATGCCGGCCGGGCGGTGCACCTTATCGTCGATGTTCAGCTCGCGCATGGCGCGCTTGACCAAGGTTTCCTGATCGGATTCATCGAAGATGACGAAATTGGAATTAAAGGGTAATGAAACAGCCTCACGGCGCAAGAGGCGCGCACACATGGAGTGAAAAGTGCCCAGCCACAGCCCTTCGAGGTTACGCTGCACCATCGTGGTGACGCGGTTTTCCATCTCGCGGGCGGCCTTGTTGGTGAAGGTCACCGCAATGATGTCGTAGGCGGGTACGTTCTCGTGGTCGATCAGCCAGGCCAGGCGGCGCGTGAGCACACGCGTCTTGCCCGAGCCGGGGCCGGCCAGCACCAAGATCTGGCCCTCACCGGCGGTGACGGCCATGCGCTGCTGGGGGTTGAGATCGTCGATCAGCGGTTCGCTCATGATCCGTCTGATTCAGGGGGATTAATGCGAAAGTCGTAAATTCCGTCCGCCACCGGGTAGGTCTTGCCGCAGTTGGGGCAGGTGATGAGGGGCGGGGTGTCTTTGAGGGTGGAACCGCAGGCCGGGCAGGCAAAAAAGCTTTCGGCTTTGGGCTGCTCGCCGCCGCCGATGGCCTGGCTGCGCACGAATACGCTGGGGGTGAACTGCATGAAAGAGCCCGTCCACTGCACGGCGCTGTCGAGTGCGGCCAGCAGGGCGGTGGGTACGTGGCGTTTCAAAAAGCCCACGCGGTAATGGCTGACGGTGAGGGTCTTTTCGATCTTGAACCCGGCCGTCGTCATCCACTCGCGGATGGCTTTGGGGTGAAAGTCAAAATTGAGGGCGGCAAATTCCACCGGTTCAGCCGTGAAGGGCGACCAGTGCTGGCGGCCCAGCCAGTAGCGCAGAATGGCCTTCCAGTTGCGCTTGTTGGCATATTCCAGAATGAAGGTGGCCTGCAGCGAGAGCACGCGGCGGATCTCGGTGAGGGCTTTGGGGGCATCGGCCATGTGGTGCAGGGTACGGATCATGGTGGCGCCGTCAAAAGCATCGTTCACGAAGGGCAGGCGGTAAATGTCGGCGGCTACAAAACGATAACGGGGGTTCTCGCCCAGACGGGCACGTGCCTGCTGCAGTTGGGTGCGCGAGTAGTCGAGCAGGGTGATCTTTTCGTAGCCGGTGTAACGCGGGGTGTTGCGCCCGGCACCGGCGCCCAGTTCGAGCAGATGCTGGCCGTGCGCGGGCAGCAGCCGCTTGAGGGCAATGGCCTCGCAGGCATCTTCATAGGCCCGGCCGCCCTGATCCCAAAAACTGGTCTGGTAGTCGGATCCTTCATAACTGCATACTGGGGGAGTTTCTGTCATCGTTCGCTCGCTTTTAGAAAAAGTGCGACCGGATAGGTTTGCCGGCGGCGCCCAGAGTATCCCACTTACCGTTGCTTCCTCTCGGACCTGGCGGGGTTCACAGGGCTCTGCCGCGCCGGTCCCATCCGGGCGCACGCTAAGGATACCGCAGGTAAGGCGGGGTGTCAACGAATCGCCCAGCCGCTTGGGTGCGGGCCCTTACTCGTTTGGAATCGCCTGGCGATACACCTTCTCGGGCGTGATGGGCAGGTTTTTCACGCGCATGCCCACGGCGTTGTAAACCGCGTTGGCAATGGCCGGGGCGGTGGGCACCAGGCAGATCTCGGCCAGGCCTTTGGCGCCGTAGGGGCCGTCGGCTTCGGGGTATTCGAGCATCTGCACTTCCAGATGGGCGGGTACGTCCAGAGAGGTGGGCAGCAGATACTCGCTGAAGCTGTCTACCCACTTTCCATTCGGTTTCAGCGACATATCTTCATATAAAGCATAGCCAATTCCCATCGCCACCCCACCCTCGATCTGCCCCTCGGCGCTGAGACGGTTGATGACCCGCCCCAGGTCGTGAATGGCCACCAGGTCCGTCACTGTCACGCTGCCCAGGTCTGGGTCCACCTCCACGCGCGCCACCTGGGCGGCGAAGACGTACTTGACGTGCGGCATGCCGATGGGCAAATGCTGCGGGGTGGTTTCTTCGGGATAGGGGAAGGTGAACGACCCACCTGCCTGAATGGCGAACCCTTGTTCGGCGGCGCGGCTGGCAAATTCGCCGGCCGGCAGGTGGCTGCCGTTGGGCAGCACGACCGCACCGTTTGCATAGCTCAGCCTGGCCGGGTCAATGGTCAGCAGCAGGCCGGCGGCCTGTAAAAGTTGTTTCTTCAATTCTTTGCTGCCTTCCAGCAGGGCATTGCCGACCAGATAGGTCATGCGCGAGGCACAGCAAACGCCGCCATCGGGCACATCGTTGGTATCGAGCGGCGAACTGATCACCTGTTCAAAGGGCAGCCCCAGCGCTTCGGCCGTGATCTGTTCGGCCACCGTGGCCAGCCCCTGCCCCAGGTCAGGCGCGCCCAGATGGATGAGCACGCGGCCATCGGGCAGCCATTCGAGGCGGTGGCTGGAGGTATCGGGCACTTTGGCGCCCAGCCCCATACTTTGCATGGCCAGCGCCAGCCCCACCCCGCTGATCTTGCCCGGGCTGGCCGGCAGCGCTTTAAGGCGTTCACGTGCCGCGATGGCCGCGTTCAGGCAGGGAGCCAGGCCGCGCCCGCTCTCGTTGAGCACCACCCGCGTGGGCAGGGCATCCCCTTCTTTGAGCAGGTTTTTGCGGCGCAGCTCGGCCGCGTCCAAGCCCAGGCGCTCGGCCAGCATGTCCATGCTGCTCTCGATGGCAAAATGGGCCTGCGGCGAGCCGAAGCCGCGCATGGCGCCCGAAAACGGGGTGTGGGTATAGACCACTTTGGTCTCGATCTTCACATTGGGGATGAAATAAGGCCCCGTCACCATTTCGGTGAGCAGGCTGCCCACGGCCGCGCCATAAGAAGCAAAAGCGCCGGTGTTCATCCACACCCGGCCGTCGAGGGCGGTGAGGGTGCCGTCGCTTTTGGCGCCGATCTTCAGATGCACTTTGGCCGGGTGGCGTTTGGGGTGGGCCAGAAACGATTCGCTGCGGCTGTTGACCAGCTTGAGCGTGCCGCGGATGGCCCAGGCGCCGAAGGCGGTGATGACCGCCAGGCTGGCGTCTTCTTTGCCGCCGAAGGCCCCGCCAATGGTGCCGCTCACCACCTGAATTTGTTCCAGCGGCCGGTTGAGCACCGCGGCGATGGTGAGCCGGTCGATGAAGGGCTCCTGCGAGCTGACCCACACCGTCAGGCTGCCATCGGGGTGATAGACCGCCTGGGAGGTTTCGGGTTCCATGTAGGCAGGTGAAATGCGCGGCACGGTGAAGGTCTCTTCAAACACGAGATCGGCGGCCTCGAACCCGCGGCTCAGGTCGCCGGCATCCACGTTGAACTGCGCCAGCAGATTACTTTCGCCGTGCAGCACAGGGGCGTCTGGGGCCAGCGCTTCTTCGGCCTCGAGCACGGCCGGCAGTTCCTCATACTCTACCTTGACGGCGCTGGCCGCCACTTCGGCCGCGCGGCGCGTTTTGGCGATCACCAGCACCACTGCCTGCCCGCTGTGCACCACTTCATCCAGCGCCAGCACGGGCTGGTCGGGGATCATGCCGAACTCTTTGATGCCGGGCACCTCTTTTGAGGTCAGCACGGCCACCACCCCTTCCACTTTGCGGGCGGCTTCTTTGTCGATGCCCAGAATACGCGCATGGTGATGCGGGCTGCGCACCAGCACCCCGTAATGCGTATCGGGCAGGGAAATATCGGCGGTATAGAGGGCTTTGCCGCTGGTTTTCGCGGCGGCGTCTTTGCGCGGTTCGGGTTTGCCGATCACGCGAAATTCATTCTCCATGAGTCACCTCTCCGGCGGCTGTTTGCACGGCCTGGATGATCTTGCTGTAGCCGGTGCAGCGGCACAGGTTGCCAGAGAGCGCCGCGCGGATCTGTTCTTCATCGGGGTGTGGTGTATGGTCGAGCAGGGCCTTGGTGGCCAGCACCATGCCCGGCGTGCAGTAACCACACTGCACCGCCCCGGCGCTGACAAAGGCCGCCTGGATGGGGTGCAGCCCGGCTTCGTTTTGCAGCCCTTCGATGGTGAGCACCTCATGCCCCTGCACCTGACCGATGAGTACCAGGCAGGCGTTGACGGCCTGTCCATCCAGCAGCACCGTGCAGGCGCCGCATTCGCCTTCTCCGCCGCAGCCGTCTTTGGCGCCGCTGAGATGAAAGTCGTCACGCAGCACATCCAAAAGCGAGCGCCCTGCTTCGCTGAACAGGTGAACGGGCTGCTGGTTCAAAGTGAAATGGATCTCGATGGCGCTCATGCACACCCACTTTCTGTTTGTTCCCAGGCCCGGTTAAGGGCCCGTTCCAGCAGCACCCCGGCAGAATGGCGGCGATAGGCCGCGCTGGCGCGCAGATCGCTGATCGGCGCAATATCCCGCTGCATGGCCGCGGCGGCACGGGCAAAGAGTTCTTTTGAGGGCGCCTGCCCCTTCAGCACGGCCTCGGCTTGGGGGCTGCGCACGGCCGTTGGGGCCAGTGACCCCAGTGCGATGCGTGCCCGCTCAATGTGGCCTTTGCTGTCCGCTTCCAGCAGCACGGCCAGGCTGGCCACAGCAATGGCCATGCCGTTGCGCCGTCCCAGCTTGGAGAAGACGAAGCCGAATTTTCTTTGTGGAAGTTTGAAACGGATGGAACTGATCATCTCCCCCGCTTGCAGGCAGGTCTGGCCCGGCCCCAGCAAAAATTCGCCCAGGGGCACCTGGCGCGACCCGTTCAGGCTGGTGAGCGTCAGTTCGGCTTCCAGGCAGAGCAGCGGCGGCAGGGTGTCGGCCGCGGGCGAGGCGTTGGCCAGGTTGCCTCCCAGCGTGCCGCGCGTCCGTGTCTGCACCGAACCGATGCGGGCAGCGGCCTCGGCCAAGGCAGGCGCATGAGCTTGCAGCAGCGCCGAACCGGCCAGCTCGGCATGCGTGGTGAGCGCACCGATCTCGATGGCTTCGTCTTGCTGGTGAATAAAACGCAGGGCGCTCAAAGGACTGAGATCTACCAGTTTGGGAGCGCTGCTTTCAGTGCCGCGCCGCAGGCGGGGCAGCAGATCGGTTCCCCCGGCGATCAATTGATGGCCGGGCTGCTGGATCAGGTGCAGCAGTTCCGGGGTGTTGGCGGGCAGGATCAGGTTCCATTCGGGCATTGCTCGTTCCTCTGTTACGAAAGTTATCCCCTGCGCATTAACAAGCGAAAATCCATCAGTTGGTTGTTGAAGTAATTCATCGAAAAAGCGATCGGGTTTTGCTGGCTTTCATCCAAAAAAGTTTCCTTCATCAATAAGACGGGGGCGCCGGGCGGACATTTGAAGGTGGCGGCCACCTCCCCCACGGCTTCCACTGAAGCCAGTCCGACCATCACATAGGCCACGTGCCGTCCCGATTGCTGATCGAGATACTTCATGAACCCCAGACCCTGTGGGCTGAGATCGTACTCTTCGCTCACCTCAAAGGGCAGAAAATCCTGGGTATACATGGCCGGCCGCTCATCGGCATAAAAGACCATTGTTTTTACAGTCACCGCCTGGCCGGGGGCAGTGCCGAGTGCTGTGCGCGCCACTTCTGGGGGAGGAAGAAGTTGCGTGGATACCAGTTGTACGGTGGGGGAGTAACCGGCGCGCAACAGCAGATCTCGGTTTTCATAAAAGGTATCCAGGTGATATTGAAATGAATTGGAAAAGGTCGAAACACGTGTGCCGGAGCCCAGCGTGCGTTGGATCAGCCCTTCTCGCTCCAGCAGGCCCAGCGCCTGACGTACCGTGTTGCGGCTGATCTGGTACTGCTGCATCAGCTCGCGCTCAGAGGCGATCTCGGCGCCGCCGGCGAACTTGCCGCTGTGTATTTGCTCGCGCAGGATCTGCGCCAGTTGATGATAGAGCGGCACGAAGGAATGGGAATCGAGTGGACTCATAATGAAAAGTGGTTGGTACCACCCAACCACTTTTAGTATACAGATTTCATCTGGCTTCGTCAACTACTGAACCCGCAGCGTTGTAAGATAATATTGATGGAACTGTCCCTTTTTGGCACTTGCGGCGATATACACATAGAGCTCAACTATGTCCGCTAGCGAAAAAAACAAGGATCACTATGCCAGAAGAAAACACAACTCACTTAATGGATGAGCGCGAAGAACAGGAACTGATCACCAGAGCCCAAAGCGATCTGCGTCAGTTCACCGCTCTCTACCAGCGTTATGTGCAGCCGGTCTATCGCTATCTATACAGCCGCATCGGCACACAGAACGAGGCAGAAGAGGCAACCGCGCAGACTTTTTTGGGCGCCCTCGAAGGGTTCGCCCGCTATCGCAACGATGGCCATTTTGCCGCCTGGTTGTTCACGATTGCAAAACGCAAAAGCGTAGACCATTACCGGCGCTCCGGCAAGATCACCTCGCTCCCCGAAACGCTTCCGTCAGCGGAAGAAGACCTGATCCAGCAGGCGATTCGCACCGATCAACATGAGGCCCTGCGGGCCGAGTTGGCGCAGCTCTCAGATCAAGAGCGCGAACTGCTGCGCCTGCGCTATGCCGCCGACCTGGGCTTTGGCGAAATGGGCCGTCTGTTGGGGCGCAGCGAAGGCGCCGTCAAAAAGCAGCTCTACCGCTTGCTGGACCGCTTAAAGAACGAAATGGAAGGAAACCATGATTAATTCCTCTCGCTATGTAGAGATTGAAGAACAGTTAACCGGCATGTATTTGCAAACTGCCCGTGCAGAATTTGTGCGTTCTCTGCAAGATCAGATTTATGAGCGTGCGGCCCAACAGGCGCTGCACCCCCGCAAAAGCATGATGCTGCGTCCGGGCTGGGTGGTAACGGCGCTCGTGTTATTGGCGCTTGTCATCGGCTTTTTTGCCATCGGTCCGGCCAGGGTCTATGCCACCTTCCAGCGCCTGCTGGGTTATGTGCCCGGTGTGGGCGTGGTGGATACCAGCACCTCGATTCGAGTGCTGAAAGAACCCGTCAGCCAGACACGCGAAGGGGTCACGATCACCGTCTCTTCAGGCGTTTTGACGGCTGACCGCACCCATCTGGAAATTCAGGCCTTTGGCGTGCCCCGCTCGGCTTACCCGAACAGCGAATCGGTGCACGGTTGTATGAACCGCCAATTTCTGCTCCTGCCCGATGGCAGCCAGTTGGAACCCTCGGCGGACTTTCCCCCCATCCCGGCCGATGTCAATACGGCTACACTGGTCATCCCCTGCATTTCTGAAACCCTGCCGGGCAGTGTTCCGGAGGACTGGTATCTGCCCCTTGAGTTTGTGGCCGCCCCGGCGGATATGACCGTCATGCCGGTGGAAGAAATAACCCCCACCCAAACGCTGTCGCCCCAGCAGACGCCGGTCGCCACAGAAACCGTCGCCCCGCTGGCAACGATCGCCGTCACGCAGGTGATCAATACCGAAAACGGCTATATTCTGGTAGTGGCTTTCACTCCATCAGAGGAGGCATGGGTACAGCGCACCGGCGCCGTGTCCATCATTGATGCGGCCGGCAAAAATGTGGCTTACAGCTTACCCTTGGACGTGCTCAACTCACTGCAAAGTACCGACCCCTACACCGACCAGATGGCCTACAAACTGAGCGCCATCGGGGTGACCTTCCCGCTCACCATTCATTATCCGGGGGTGCGGGTTTCACAGCCCGACCCCACTGCCGAAGCGCGCCTCACTTTCGATGCCGGCGAGAACCCCCAGCAGGGACAGGAATGGCAGCTCAACCAGACAGTGGAACTGGCGGGGCATTCGATCACCCTGGTTTCGGTGGACGCCGATTCCCGCGGTGGCTATGACTTCCGCTTTAAGACGGATGATCCGCACGTCAGCGGGGCGAGCGTGACCATCGAGGGCTACTCACCCGTGGGTGGTGGCGGCGGGGGCGGCGGCGCGCTGACCAACGGCGAGTTCTCGGTCAGCCAGGCTTATGCCAGCCTGCCATCCGGAAAACTGACCCTGGTGATCTCTCACCTAACACTGGTCAGCGACCCGCTTGACTGGACGGCGCAATGGAGCCCGCAAGATCCGCAGGCGTTCAGCGCAGTCACACCGCAGCTCCCGGCAGGCACCTGCGCCGATTCCAGTACGGTTTCCACTTATCCACTTGTCCCGGCCAGTTTCACGGGTCAGGCACTGATGTATGAGCAGCTTGAGAACAGCGACCAATGGGGCCTGCTGCTTTACAACCTGGACGGCAGCGGCAAAAAACAGATCGCCGCGAATGCCAACTGGGGAACGCTCACTCGTGACGGCAGCAAGGTTGTCTATTCAGCCGAAGATGGCTTCCATCTCTATGAGCCCGCCACAGATACGACCAGGGTGTTGAGCGTCAACGGTTATGACCCAGTCTGGTCGAACGCAGGCGACCGCTTTATCTACATTGATAACTTCGCTTCGGGCGTTGCTCTTTATGATCTGTCCACCGATACCAGCAGGCAGATCGCCTCCACCGCCTACACCGCGACCATCGGCTGGTCGGCAGACGACACGCAGGGGTACGTGGCCGTGATGGCTGCCGGCGGCAGCGCCTGGCAGGTCGAGGCGCTCGATCTGAAGACAGGTTCTGCGCAACCACTCTTCATCATCGAAGACGGCTCCTACAAATCGCTGGATGCAGCACTCTCCCCCGATGGCCAATGGCTGGCCTATCGCGGCAGAGAAAACAGCAGCGTCTATCTGGTCAGGATGGATGGCAGCGACAAGCGCCTGCTGCTTGATTCCCCGGCAGTGGGCACGGCGGGCATCGTCTGGGCGGCCAACGACTGGCTGGCGGTCAGCCTGCTCTCTCAGTTTGGCAACGATGCCCGCAACATGATCCTGGTGAACCCCTTCACCTGCGCTGGCTATTCTTTGCCAGCGCTGACGGGCACACTGCAATCTATTCAGGTCAAGTAAATCATCTGAGGATAAAGCGAATCATCGAATAAAAGGCTTAAACCAAAACGAGCGGCGCACCATTCCGCTCGTTTTGATCTGTAAACAGAACACCAACAACTTACCCAATAAGGAGGAAGATATTCAAATTAACTGTTACGCTACTATATTACATGACCTAGATTAAAAATATCCGAGAAAAATCTAAGCACTTACTTAATCATCAGATTAAATTCTTAAAAAAGGTGGCTGCCAGCGTCAGTGCAGAGGCGATGAAGATAAAAACAGATCCGGCGATGGTGAACCACTTCTGAAAAGGCGTGTTCTTGTATTCTCCCATCAGGCTGCTGTCGTTTGTCAGTTTGAGCAGGTAATAAAAGACCAGTGGCAAAGCCACCGCGTTGATGGTTTGTGAAACGATGGCGATCTTGAAGAGCGAGATGCCAGGCAGCAGTGCGATGCCGAGGGCGACCACCAGTTGCAGGATGAACAGGGTGTAGAAAGACTTGCTCTGTTTATAGTTTGAATCGAGGCTGCCCTGCAAGCCGAAAAACTCGGCAAAGGCATAGGCGGTGGAAAGCGACACGGCGATCAGGCCCATAAAGCCGGCCACGAGAATGCCCACGGCAAAGAGCACGGCGGCCATCTCACCGGCGAAGGGTTTGATGGCCATGGCGGCCGCTTCACCCGATTCGAGCGGAATTTTGTTGACGAACAGGGTGGCAGCGGTGGCCACCACCATGAAGAACGAGAAAAAGTCGGTCAGAAAGGCGCCGATATAGGTTTCGAGTTGTGAATAAAAGATCTTGCCGGCTTCGATCTTTTTGTCGTAGGCAAAACTGCTGATGAAGAACTGTCCCCACGGGGTGATGGTGGTGCCGATCACGCCCATGCCGATGAGCAGATAGCTGCGCAGGTAGGCCGGGGTGACCTCTACGCCGTGCGGGTAAACGATGTTGCTCAGCGCCATGCCCCAATCGGGGTGGGCCTTGACTGCCGAGATGATGTAGGCCACATAGAACAGGCTGCTGATGAGCATGATGCCCTGGGTGAGCTTGTAGTTGCCGCGCGTCACCACCAGCACCAGCAGCACCATGATGAAGAGCACAAAGGGGATGACCGGCAGGTGCAGCATGGCACCGGTCGTCTTGAAGGCCGAGATCTCGGCCGTCAGGGTGCCCAGGTTGGCGATGAGCAGGGCCGCGAAAATGAGGATGGAAACCTTGACGCCGAACTTTTCACGGATCAGGTCGGCCAGTCCGCGCCGGGTGACCAGGGTGAGGCGCATGCCCATTTCCTGGGTGATGGCGAGCAAAAAGGTGATGATGAAAAGGATGAAAAGGATCGGGTAGCCCAGAGTGGCACCGGCCACGGAATAAGTGGCCACGCCACCGGCGTCATTGTCGGCCATGGCCGAAATGGTGGCCGGGCCGAACACCGAAAAGAAGAGCAGCAGGCGGTGAAAAACGGGGTTGCTTCTCAGCCGGCGGCCGATAAGGGAGTGTGAAGTTTTGGGCATCGTGCATCTCCCTTTCGATTAAGAGGCATAGTAGAAGCGCGGTAGACGTTTCTTCCAGGCGGTGGGGATGATCTTGTCGAGGGCATCGTCGGCGGTCACCATGCCCAGCAGGTGATTTTCATCATCCACAATGGGGATGGTCAACAGGTTGTACTTGGCCACCAACTGCGCCAGATAATCTTGCTTCTCGGTCACGTTGGCCGAAACCACTTTGCGGTGCATGAACTCGTCTATGGGGGTGTTGGGCTTGGAGAGCACCAGATCGCTGAGCGAGATCACGCCCAGCAGGCGATTTTGTTCGTCGGTGACATAAATGTAGAAGAGCGATTCCGCTTCGTTGGCCGAATTACGCAGCACCTCAATGGCCTTGCTGGCGGTCAGGCCAGGGCGGATGGTGGCGACGTCGGTGGTCATCATGCCGCCGGCCGAATCTTCGGGGTACGAGAGCAGCATACGCACGTCATTAGCCTCTTCGTCTTGCATCATTTCGAGCAGGTCTTCGCTGCGTTCTGGCGGGAGCTCGGCCAGCAGGTCAGCCGCTTCGTCCGGCGACATCTCTTCCAGCACATCGGCCACTTTCTCGTCAGACATGCCCTCCACCAGCGTGGCCTGAAAATCGGGTTCCACTTCTTCAAGGGCGTCGGCCAGGTGTTCGATATCCAGGTTATCCAGCAGCTTGCCGCTTTCGGTGTGGTTCATGTCGCTGATGATCTCGGCAATGTCGGCCGGGTGCAGTTCGTGCAGTTTCTCGGCCGGCACCTTAAGGCGCATGAACTGGTCGTGGGTGAGCAGTTCCACATTTTCCCACGAGATGAAGTTCTTCTTGGGGTCACCGGCGATCACCTTTACCAGCTTTTCGGCACCTTTGCCCATGCCCATGCGGCGCACGATCCCGGCCGGGCTGATATCCACGTTGCTGACGTAATATTCGTTGTTCACACGGGCCAGCTCCAGATCGTTCACACGCACCACGCGAATGCCGTTGGTGTCGATGATCTGTTTATCGAGCACATCTTCGATGAGATTGACTTCGTTACCGTTGGGTTTATAGATCGGTAATCTGGCTTTGGAATGAGAAAGGGGAATCACCTGTGCGAAGAGCACGGCGATCTCAGCAAAGGGGTAAGCGGTGGTCTTTTCTTCGTCCCTGACGACCAGCGCCACCAGCAAGGGATGCGGAAGGTTCGAATTCTGAATGGCCAGAACTTCGTCAACTTTCCCTAATTTTTCGCCCTCTGAATCGACGACGTTCCGATTGATGATTTGGCTGATGAATGGCATCTGAACCTCCTAAAAATGACTAAATTGGAAGGGATGCCGGCAATAAAAAAACCGGCGGGTGAAATCACCAGCCGGCAACATGATCCCATCAAACGGGTTCAGATGATGCTGATCAAACCAGTGATTTCCAGCAAATGCATTCCGGTTTCAATAAAATTGCAAGGCGCGGCTTTTCGCCGATCTTGCGACCCGGATGCAAATTATTTTGTGCGATGTTACCAGGCAACACAAAAACTCCTCTGCAACTAAGAGGAGGCACGTCTTTTGCGCTGGCGGTTTCTTCCAACTGCATTAAAAATGACCTTTCTTTTAGATTCTTCTAACTACGCTCCTGATTTTATAGATTGGACGGGTAAATGTCAAGAGGGGGAAATTTTTATCTTTTGATATAATTTCAATGTATAAAATTTCTTTTCATCAGGTGAATAAATGACATCGACAGTGTATTTTGGCTCTCCACGCCAATCTCGTCTGGATGCGCGCGAAACCTTACCGGCCAAATTGGATCTCATCATCGACCGGCTGCACATTCGCGATCGTGTCAAGGATGAGCAGGTCTGCATCAAACTGCACGTGGGCAATAATATCGGTTACTCAGTGATCCATCCGGTTTTTGTGCGCAAGGTCGTTCAGGCCGTCAAAGACGGCGGCGGCAAGCCTTTCATTGCCGATGTAAGCTGGGATGTGGATGGCTGCGAAACGCGCGGTTACACCCACGAGGTGTTAGGCTGCCCGGTCTTTTCGGCCGGTGGCCCCGAAGAGAAGTACTTCTATTCACATGAGCGCCCCTACAAGAACATCAAAGATTGGAAAGTGGCCGGTTACATCGAAGACGCCTCCTTTATGATCAACTTTGCCCATGTCAAAGGGCATCCGGCCTGTGGCTTTGGCGCCGGCATCAAAAACATCGCGCTGGGCTGCATGGTCGGCCCCACCCGTAGCGCGATGCACGACACCTGCCATTACGATAAATACTGGTTCAAAGAATTGTGTCCCGACAAGGCCACCATGCAAAAGATCGTCGATTCCTGCCCGTTCGGCGCGATTGTTTTCGACAAACAAGACCCCGAAGAACTGCACATGCACTTCGAAATGTGCAACCAGTGCATGCGTTGCATGCAGGTGGCGCCCAAAGGCAGCCTCAAGATTGACCCCGTCAACTTTGACACTTTTCAAGAAGCCTGCGCCATCAGCACCAGCGTGACCCTTTCCACCTTCGACCCCGGCAAGGTCACCCACCTGGCCCTGGCCAACCAGATCACCCCGGTCTGCGATTGTTTTGGCTTCACCGGCATGTCCATTTTGCCCGATGCCGGCCTCTTTGGCTCTGACGATCTGGTCGCCCTCGATCAGGCCATTCTGGATACCACAGCCAAAACACCTCTGCTGGTCGAAAACGTGCCGGCCAGCCTGGAAGCAAACGATCAGGGCAATCACCCCTTCGCCAACCTGCATGGGCCTTTTAAAGACCCCTACAAAGTGGTTCAATACTGTGAACAACTGGGCCTTGGCAGCCGCGATTACAAGATCGAAGATGTTTTCCCTTACGAGGAGCATCCCGGCCGCAGCCAGGCTCATTACATTTCGGCTCAGTAAGGCGCCCAACAACGCAAATCGAATCCCTGCCTTGAAAAAGCAGGGATTTTTGATACAACTTCTCGTTCGCTGCTGCGTATATGAAGCAAGACATACTTTTGGAGAAGTTGAAATGAACAAAAACTTTTTTGCTTTGACCGCCCTTTCGGCCCTGATGTTCATGCTCTCGGCCTGTACGTTCAATGGAGTATCGATCAATATGAATGCTAATTCAGTGCAGGGTTCCGGCAAAATCGCTGAAGAAGAACGAACTGTGCAGGGCTTCAGCCGTGTTGAATTGAGATCGATCGGCAACCTTACCATCACGCAGGGCGAGGTGGAATCGCTCACCGTCAAGGCCGATGACAATTTGTTGCCTTATATCACCACCGATGTGGTGGCCGGCACGCTCGAGATCAGCACCCAGCAGAATACCAATATCAATCCCAGCCAGGCGATCGAGTATCACCTGACGGTGAAATCGCTTTCGAGCGTGGTGCTTTCAGGTTTCGGCAACATCGAGGCCGATAAGCTCAACAGCGACACGTTGCAGGTGAAGCTCACCGGTTCAGGCGATATTCATATCGGCCAACTGAGCGGCAAGAACCTCACCATGAACCTGACCGGTTTCGGCAACATCAGTATTGATTCGGCTGAAGTGGCCAACCCCAGCCTTGATCTTTCGGGTTCGGGCGATATCAAAATTGGCGAGCTTAACGCCACCAGCCTGGCGCTCACCATCAGCGGCTTCGGCAACGCTACCGTCAGCGGCAGTGCCAAGAGCGAAAGCATCAAGCTCACCGGGTCCGGCAACTATCATGGCGGCGATCTGCAAACCGAAGAGGCCAACGTGACCATCAGCGGTTTCGGCAACGCCACCGTTTGGGCCGACTCTGCGCTTGACCTGCGCGTCACCGGCAGCGGCAATGTGGAATACTACGGCGATCCGCGTCTTTCACAGACCGTCACCGGTTTCGGCAAGATCAAATCACTGGGCGGGCATTAAAATAACGAGCGGCACTCCCCCTCGCTAAAAAAGTCCCGGCTGAAAGCTCAGCCGGGACGAATAATTTAATCACAAATAGATCAAAAGGCTTTTTCGTAAACGCGGTAGGTGCGCAGGTCTTGCACCCCCATGCGGTGCAGGGCATTGTTCATGCGGTCATTGTCTTCGAGCACGTAATTGATCTCCAAACGGATCTTGGGCGACCAGAGCGCTTCATAGGTGGCCTTGTAGAGCAGGGTGTCTATGGCGCGGCTCTGATATTCGGGCACCACGCCCAGCGCCCACATGCGGTATTGGGTCAGCCGGGGCAGTTTGAAGAGCATGCGCCACAACCCGCGCAGCCCCAGCCTGCCATTGAGCCCTTTGAGCAGTTGGTTGACATCGGGCAGCGAGATGGCAAAACCAATGGGCTTTCCGTCTTTGTCTTCGGCGAATATGGCGGCTTTGGGGTTGATCACCTGTTTCAGATCATGGGCCAGCGCGCGTGCTTCTTCATCCGTCACCGGGTAATAGCCCCAGTTATCTGAAATCGACTGGTTGGCCAGGTTCATCAGGGTTTTCACGTCTGCC
Source organism: uncultured Anaerolinea sp. (assembly GCA_964459385.1). Taxonomy (GTDB): domain Bacteria; phylum Chloroflexota; class Anaerolineae; order Anaerolineales; family Anaerolineaceae; genus UBA6107. The sequence goes on along the minus strand of CAYWLG010000003.1, from coordinate 183,292 downwards.
TCAAAGTTATTCATGTTCACCGGGCGCGTTCTCACGCCGTAACGCTTTTGGATCACGTTGGTGAGGGTCAGGTAGCGCTCCGGGATCTGGTATCCGTCGCGGGCGTCGACCACGTATACCTTGAGGTCTTTGACCTTGCTCAGACCAAACTTTTGCAGAAAGTCGTTGTAATAGGGCGGGTTGTAGGGCGCCAGGATCACAGGTTCGGGGGTGTAGCCCTCGACTACCAACCCCCATTCCTGCGAGGCAAAGCTCCACGGTCCGCGCATGCACTGCATGCCCTTTTCTTTCAGCCAGGTTTCAGCCGCACCCAGCAGGGCCAGCGCCACCTTCTCGTCGTGGACGCACTCGAAGGAGCCGAACAGGCCGATGGGCTGCTGCCAGTGTTCCAGCGCCAGCGTGTCCAGAAAGGCCGAAATACGCCCGACCACCTGATCGCCTTCTTTGGCCAGAAAGAGGGTGTAATTGCAGTGATTGAGCATGGGGTTCTTTTCGGCCACGAACTGGGCTGCCTGCTCACTGCGTAAAGGCGCCACCCACACCGGATCGTCTTTATACAACCGGTAGGGCATCTCGATGAACTCTTGCAATTCTTGCGGGGTTTGAACAGATATAATTTCCATGATTTCTCTTTTTAATAAGGAAGATGAATAAAACTATAACGAAAAAGCCAAAATCGGCCAATCAAAATTGGATGAGAATTACGCTTTTTTGTGCGCGCTCAGTACCAGATTGCCGCTGTTGAGGGGCACGAACAGCTCTCCTTGCAGGCTGCCGTAGCTGCGCACTTCTGCAAAGCCGCATTCCTGCAAGAGCACGTTCAGCTCTTTGTAAAGCTGCGGCCTGAGTTGGGTGCTGCCCAGAGTCACACTGCGCTGCCCATTGGCTTCGTGCCGGGCGGTGACGATGTTGAAATCGATCAAGCCGCTTGGGTTGAAATCGTAATATCTGAAAAAGACCCACTCACTGCCGTTCTCGCTGTGGGCCTGGGGTTCCATCCAGCGCTGCCTGCCGCTGACCACGGCGTCGAAGTTGCGGTTTTGAATGAGCAGCAGACCACCCGGGCGCAGACAGGCTGCAAAATCTTGCAGAGCAGCCCTCAAATCCTCCGCTTTGAGCAAATGCGGCAGGGAATTCCCCAGGCACAAAATGGCATCGAAAGAACTGGTTCCGAATGTTGCGGCCAGTGCACCAAAGCCGGCCGTCTTTAGTTTGATTCCCACGCCGGCGGCGCTGCTGTTCAGGCGCGCCTGATGGATCATGGCCTCGTTCAGGTCGGCCCCGCTCACCTCATAACCGAGCCGTGCCAGCGCCACCGCGTGCATGGCCGTGCCGCAGGCGGCATCGAGCACCTGCAGCGATTGCCCCGCGGGGGGCTGCAGCGAAGTCAACTGCGCCTCGAGGAAGGGCATCTCGGCGGCCAGGCGGTTGGTCCAGTTGACGAAGCGATCATAATCGGGGGCAAACGCATCGTACATGGCGGCTCCTCAGTCTAATTTTTGGGTAGTTTGGGAATCCAGCGCGAAACGTTGCGCTTGTACTTCAAATAAGGGCGGCCATAACGCCGCTCCAGTTCGGGCTCTTCGCGGTAGATGACATATAAATGCAGGATCAGCATTACAATGATCGCATACACCACCAGCCACAGCGAGCCGAAGTAGATCGCTTCTCCGATGGGGATGAGCAAGCCGGCGCCCAGATACATGGGGTTGCGCACCCAGCGGTACAACCCGCGGTGCACGAAATGACGTGGCGGGTCAAAGGGGGCCGGGGTGCCGCGCCCGTAACGGATGAAATCCACGCAGACCCAGGCGGCTATGGCCGCACCGGCCAGGATGAAGATCAGGCCCAACGCTTGCCAGGGGCCGAAGGTGGGGAAGGCCAGCGTTTTGCCGCCGCTCAAGATCAGCCAGGGAATCAGCACGTCGGCGATTCCGGGCACCGCGATAAAGAGAAGCAGCACTTTGATCCAGATCATGGGTTCCTCCCCGAAACGATACTTTCATTATACACAGGCTGTAAAGTACACAGGTCCCGTTTGACCGCAAAAAATCGCCGGATAAACAGAGACAAAAAGGGGGCTCCACCATTGTGGGGCTTTAAGCTGCGCCAAACTCGCCCTTTCTGCTAGAATTACTGCAGAAAAAGGAGGGTGCAATGGACGGGTCGAACTTGCGGATATTTTTAACCCAAACTTATCCGTTATTTGGTTTTCTAGGCAGCTTGCTCATGATCTTTGCCATGTTCACCACGGGCATTTTTTACCGCGGCAAAAAGGGCGAGCGCTATTCGATATTCAATCATTTCATCTCTGAACTGGGGGAGGTGGGTGTTTCCAAACTGGCGCCTTTGTTCAATTTTGGGCTTATTCTGGGCGGACTGCTCTTGCTGCCTTTCATGGTGGGTTTTGGGCTGACGCTTAATAATCTCTGGGCAAAACTGGGCATGGCCGTTGGGCTTTGGGCCGCCCTTTCGGTGATCGGGGTGGGTCTCTTCCCGATGAATCACATTAAAGCTCACTCTTTTGTGGCCATGTCTTATTTTCGTTCCGGGCTGGTGATGGTGCTGCTATTCGGGGTGGCGGTCTTCGCGCAACCGGCTGGCACGGAGGTCATCTCGAAGTCGTCCAACATTGCCGGGCTGATCTCGCTGTTGTGTTATGCCGCCTTCTTGCTCACCTCAGATTGGCCTAAAAAGGAGGAAGAAGAAAAGGACGAAAGCCCTCTTGACCCCGAATCGGAAAAAGAACGGCCGCGTTTCTGGCGGATTACCATTCTGGAATGGGCGGTGTTCTTCTCGACGATCTTGTGGTTCCTCATCATCGCAGTTTATGCCTTGTTCAGTTGAGGGAACAAAAGGCTGAAAAAATCGTCATCTAGTATAGAAAGTAAGAGGTGCACGATGAAGAAATTCTGGCAGTTGCTCATTTTGGTCTTGCTGGCTGCGACCCTGCTCACAGCTTGTGGCAAAGGAACCGTGGTTTCAGGAGAAGAAATGAACGGATCAAAGGTAACCGTAACTGAAGGCGAAGAATTGAGCGTTGCGTTGAACGGCAATGCCTCCACCGGCTATACCTGGGTGGTGCAGGAGGTGGATGGCTCGATCTTGCAGTTGAACGGAGACCCTGATTACAAAGCCGACAGCAACTTGGTCGGGTCGGGTGGCACCTATACCTACAAGTTCACGGCTCTCAAAACCGGTACGACCACCCTCAAGATGGCCTATCTGCGCACTTTTGAAAAGGATGTGGCGCCCGTCAGAACTTTTGATTTGAATGTGACCGTCACGGCCAAATAGCGCCCAGAAGAATAGTGAGCCGGACAGATTTCTGTCCGGCTTTTTCGATTCATCAGGCTGTTCTGCCCCCAACTTACTGGATCGTGATATTTGGGATTTGCATGCCGTTGTCATCATCATGAAAAGTGAAGGTGATCGCGCCGCGCGGCGGGGCCGGAAATTCGAGGGTGCGCTCAAAACGGAACCCGCCCTCAATGTTTAGTGCAGTTTCGGCGCTGTACCCGATCGAGGCATATTGGTTGCCCAGGTTGTCGGTGATGTACATGTTTGGGTTGTTTTCATCTGAATGCGCTTCGACCAGTTCGCCCTGCGGGATGCCCGAGAGGGTGATCACATAACCGAAGATCATTTTAAGATCGGGTCTTACCTTCACCCAGGCGATACAAAGCTCCACGTTGAAAAAATCTACGTGTGTATGATCGCATTGGTTCACCGTAAATTCTCCGGGGTAGACCATCGGCACGTAAGGGGTGGGAGTAAGCGTGAAGGTCGGTGTGGGCGTAGGGGTGCTCGTGCTGGTAGGGGTGGGGGTGAATGTGGGTGTCGGGGGTAGGGTGGCAGTAGCAGTGGCGGTAGGGCTTGGGGTGGGAGTGTTGGTGGCCGTCGGGGCAAACAACTGTTCCACCGCTCTTCCCGCCTGGCACGAGGTCAGCGCGCCCAGCATGAAGCTGATGCTGACGATGAATTGAAAGACTTTGGCCGTTCTCATAAATTTCCCTCCTGATCGCTTGATACAACTGATTATAAATAAAAAACCACCTTGCGGTGGTTGATATTTCTGGCGGGGAGGGGGGGATTCGAACCCCCGGTCGAGTTTAAAGCCCGACAATCACTTAGCAGGCGATCCCGTTCGGCCACTCCGGCACCTCCCCGTATTCACTTGATGGTCCCATCCCTTCAAAAGGCGGAGGGGGTGGGATTCGAACCCGCGTTGGCTTGCACCAAACCTGTTTTCAAGACAGGCGCCTTAAACCACTCGGCCACCCCTCCAATCTGCAGGGCGAAGCAATTCTAACATACTTAAACCCGTCCTACAAGAAATTTGAGACGGCTCTCATTCGCTTTTTACAAAGAACTCGCTGGCATCTCCGCTGTCTAAAATGTAGGCGGAAGCCGGAAAACGCAGCAAATTGCCCACCACCCACAGGTCGCCTACCGCCCCGCTGGTATTGAAGATCAAGATCAACAGCGTGGGCAGCAGCAGTGCCTGCGGCAGCCAGATCAGCCCAATAACGCCGAACAAAGTGATGAGCACCAGCGGTGCCAGCCCGATGAGGATGTACTGCCAGCGCGGAAAGTACCAGCCCGGCGCGGAGGCCGAAGCATAGTAGCCCTTGAAAGCAAACTTGGGCCGGCTGCGTGAAAAGAGCCAGAAGAAAAGCCCGTGCGCTGCTTCGTGGATCACCAGCATGAGCACTGTGGCCACCAAAAAGGCGACCAAATTCCAAAGCGCTTCTGCAACACTTTCGGTCTTGAAGAAGACCCCCACCCCAACCGTGCCGGGCCTCACTGCCCTGGCCAGCGCGTTGAACCCCCACAGGCTCAACACGAACAACAGTACGCCCAGAACGTTCAGCCAGATGATCTCGCGTGTGCGCGTGATATCAAACAACCAGGCCGAATGGTAGTTTTCGGGCAGGTCTTTGCGTGCCTCTCCTCTTGCGTTCATGATCTTTCCCTCTCGAGTTCGATATAATGACATTGTAACATTTTCACGGAGGTAACCCATGCACTCAAGACGGGCTTTATTGTATGTTCCGGGCAGTGACCTGCACAAGATCGAAAAAGCTGCCGGTTTGGAAGTGGACTGTGTGGTGATGGATCTGGAAGACGGCGTAGCAGAAACCCGCAAGGATGAGGCTCGCCAGATCGTTGCCACCGCGCTCAAAGAGGTGGATTTTGGCCGCTCCGAACGGGTGGTGCGCGTTAACGGCTTTTCTTCATGGCGCACCGAGGCCGACCTGGCCGAGATCTTGCCGGCTCACCCTGAAGCCATTTTACTGCCCAAGGTGAGCGATGCGGCGCAGATCGAAAAGATCAATGCGATCATGCTGGCTGCCGAAGCTCAGCACCACTGGGCACCGCAGAGCATTGCCCTCATCGCCATCGTCGAAAGCGCGCGCGGCATGGTGGCACTTGAATCCATCTGTCAGCAGAGCGAACGCTACCCGCGTTTTCAGGCCATCGTTTTTGGCGCCGAAGATTTCAGCGCCGATATGGGCGCCACACGCACCCCGGCCGCCACCGAGCTGCTCTACGCGCGCAGCCGCCTGGTGATGTATTGTGTGGCCTTTGGGCTGCAGGCCATTGACCTGGTCACGGTGAACTTTAAAGAGGAAGAGGTTCTTGAGCGAGAATCCACCCAGGGCGCGCAGATGGGCTACGCCGGCAAGCAGATCATTCACCCGGCGCAGATTGCCGCTGTGCAGCGCATTTTCACCCCCTCTGCCACCGAAGTGGAGTGGGCGCGCGCCCTCATCAGCGCAGCGCGTAGCTACACCGAACGCGGCGTGGGGGCTTTTGTTTTTGAAGGGCAAATGGTGGATGCGCCGGTGATCAAACGGGCCGAGATGATTCTAGCGCGGGCCGGGGTGGAACTTCCTTAGTTATCCAGCGGCAGCACCTGAATGGCCCTGCCTTCCGGATTGAGCACTTCAAACCTGAATTTCACAGCACCGATGTTCACCAGATCGCCGTGTTCCAAACGGGTGCCGTGGCTCGAAACCGGCGCATAGTTCACCCAGGTGCCGGCGGCAGACCCTTTATCGGCAATGTAAAAATGTTTTGTGGCATCGCTGAATAGCTGCGCGTGCACTGCGGCGATGGTCGGCCCTGAGAGTACCATATCACAGTGTTTGGGGTCGCCGCCGATGACCGTTTCGCCGATTGGCAGTGCAATGGAGGCATTATTGCTGAGCGCTACCAGGCGGGCCGGGGCTTTGCCGCCGCCGGGCAGCTTTGGCCAGCCGGTTGGTTCATTCTCCTGCGCCTTGACCACATATTCACTCTCTGTGATCTGCACCTCTTGCTTTACCGGGTCTGTCTCGTGATGGTATCTGGGCTGGAGCGCGTGTGGGTTGCGCAGCAGGAGCCGGCGCAGGCCAAAGAGCATCACCAGTGCAGCCAGCACCAGAAAACCGAGAATGACCAGATTGGTCACGCCAACCTGCTCCACCATCTTCTCGAAAGCATTGAGCGGTTTGGGGGCCACGGTCACTTCCACCGGCCACTCGATGGTCTTGGCGCTCAGCCCCACTTCATCTTCCACATAGAGTTGCAGCTTATACTTGCCGCTTTCGCTGATCTGGCTCAAGTCCCAGTTGAGTTCATCAAAGGGTGCGCTCAGATCTTCTGCGGCCAGCTTGTCGTTGACAAAGAGGCGCACGGCGCGTAGATCGCGGTTGTGCCCGTCTTGAAATTCCACCAGATACTTCAGCGTCAGGCTGGCAGGGCTGATCAGCCACTCCTTTTTATCCGCCGAACGCACCCAGTTGAGGGTGAGTTGCGAGGGCGGCGATAAAAAGACCGGGTTGGGCGGAGCAACCGTCAGGCTGAAATTGACTTTGTCCGACTCGGCGCTAAAGTTCTGGTTGTCGATCCGAATCGAAAGCGTGGATTCGCCCGTGCTCTGGATCTGGGTGGTGTAGTTGAGGCGATATTCGTAGTTGTAGGGGTCCAGATAAGTGCTCAATTGAGGCAGTTCTTCGGCACCGGAAAAGAGGAAGAACTCCCCGCCGCTGTTTGTGGCCGCCTGTTGCAGCACTTCTGTAGCGGGTTCGCTGCTGTACGTCTCCGGCCCGATCAACCAGATGAACAGATGAATGCGTGCGGCTTCAGCCAGCGTCGCCTGGTCTTTCAGCGCCGCCAGATCGGCTTCGGCAGGCAGTGGGGTCACATACAGAATGGCGCGCGTCTTTTGATCGCTGCTGGGCAGGCTCGAAAGCAGGTTGATGGCCTGTGATAGGCTGGTGAGCGAAGCCTGGGCATTGTTGAGGTCGGGCTGGTAATCGTTGAGCGCTTGTACCCATTCGCTGGGTTTGGCCAACTGATTTTGTACCACGCCGCTGTTGCTTACCAGGCTGAAGTCGTCCAGGGTGGTGATGGATTGTGCCCTGGCCCAGTTTAACCATACTTCGAGCATGCGTTCCATGCGGGTTTTGCCAGAGTAAGAATTGCGCAGGGTTCTCGCTTCATTGACCGCGAGCACAAAATGGGTGCCAGGCTGCAGCAGCGCCAGCGAGTCGATCTTCACCTCGCGCTCGTTCTCGAACAGATGCACGTCGCTCGCACCCAGTTTGGTATACAAATTTCCTTCCTGGTCAAAGGGCCAGAAGTTCACCTGAATGGTCGGGTAGCCATCGAGAGCAGGCGGGCTGATGATGATGCTGCTGCCCGTCTGGGCTTGTGCCGGCAGGGAGGCAAAACAAAAAGCACCCAGCAGAGCCAGAACGACCCCGAACCGGAATGCCTTTTGAATCTTTGCAGAAGCGACCCGTTTTGCCATACTCATGGATTTATTGTATGCGAAAAACGGCCTGAGAAATATCGAAATTTAATGGATCATTCCCACTCTATCGTCGAGGGCGGCTTGCTGGTGATGTCGTACACCACGCGGTTGACGCCTTTCACCTCGTTGACGATTCGGCTGGAAACGCGCGCCAGCAAGGCCGGGTCAAGCACAGCCCAATCGGCGGTCATGAAGTCCTCGGTGGTCACGGCGCGCAGGGCCACCACCTCCTGATAAGTGCGCTGGTCGCCCATCACCCCCACGGTCTGCACGGGCAGCAGCACGGCAAAGGCCTGCGAGATCAATTGCGCCGAACCGTCCTGCGGTTTGGCCAGCAATCCGGCCGTGGCCAGTTCAGAGGTAAAAATGGCATCGGCGGCACGCAGCGTTTCCACCCGCTCTGGGGTGATCTGCCCCAGGCAGCGCACGGCCAGCCCCGGCCCCGGGAAGGGTTGGCGCCACACCAGTGCAGCGGGCAGCCCCAGTGCTTCGCCGATGATGCGCACTTCATCTTTAAACAGATCGCGCAGTGGTTCGATGAGTTTCAGGTTCATTTTTTCCGGCAGGCCGCCCACATTGTGATGCGATTTGATGCGTTCGGCTTTGCCAAAGACCGTGCCCGAAGACTCGACCACATCCGGGTAAATGGTGCCCTGCACCAGAAATTGCGGCTGACCGGCTTTGGCCGCCTGCTCTTCAAAAAGACGGATGAACAGCTCGCCGATGATCTTGCGTTTCTGCTCCGGCTCGGTCACGCCTTTCAGCGCCTGAAAATAGGTCTCGCTGGCGTCGAGGGTGGTCAATTCCATACCCAGCGCATCCTTGAAGGCGTGCTGCACCTGGCTGACCTCGTCCTTGCGCAGAAGGCCGGTATCGATGAACACGGTCGAAAGCTGGTCGCCGATGGCACGGTGCACCAGGGCAGTAGCCACGCTCGAATCTACGCCGCCGCTGACGGCCGAGATCACTTTTTGCTCGCCGGCCGCCTCACGGATCTCGCGGATGGATTTGTCGATGATATTTTGCGGCGTCCAGTCGGCCCGGCAGGCACAGACCCCCAGCACAAAGCGCTTGAGGATTTCTGTGCCGCGTTCGGTGTGATGCACTTCAGGGTGAAACTGCACCCCGTAAAGCTGGCGCGCGCTGTTTTCCATGCCTGCAAAGGGACTGTTTAAACTATACGCAATTGACTTAAACCCCTGTGGCAGCTTTTCAATGCGATCCCCGTGCGACATCCATACCTTTTGGTGTGCGCTGGGCAAAAGCGGATTCTCGCCGCTCACCTCGATCTCAGCCAGCCCATATTCCCGTGCCCCGGCTGCCCCTACCTCGCCGCCCAATGCCACGGTCAGAGCCTGCATGCCATAGCAGATGCCCAGGATTGGCAAGCCCGCTTCGAGCAGGTAGGGCAGCAGATAGGGCGCGTTGGCGTCGTACACCGAAGAAGGTCCGCCCGAAAGGATGAACCCTTTTGGGCTCAATGCCGTCACTTTTTCTTTGGGGGCATCCCAGGCAAAGATCTCGCAGAAGACCTGCATCTCGCGCACGCGGCGGGCGATCAATTGGGTATATTGAGAACCAAAATCGAGAATCGCGATCGAATCTACCATGAGATGCTTGTTCCTTTTTTACTCAAAATGGAGCTGGTTGTTTTCCATGCTCGTGATCTTGACGAGTGAAATGACCGGCACATTGAGGAACTGCAGCGCCTCACGGCCACCCTCGAAGGTCTTTTCGATCAACGCGCCCACACCGACCACGGTGGCACCGGCGGCCTGGGCCAGCCGCACCAGGCCCAAAATAGTGGCACCTGAGGCAAGAAAATCATCGATGATGAGCACCCTTTCGCCGGGTTTCAGGTATTCGGGCGAAACGATCAGATCCACCATGTTGCCTTTGGTGTGCGAGGGCGCGGTGGTCAGGTAAACGGTTTCGGGCATAGTGATGGGGCGTGTCTTGCGGGCGTAAACCACGGGCAGTTTCATGTGCACACCGGTCATCAGTGCCGGGGCGATTCCCGAGATCTCGGCCGTCAAAATGCGGGTGGGGTTGGCCTGTGCAAAGGCCGCGGCAAATTCCTGCCCGCTGGCGTCCATGATCATGGGGTCTACCTGATGGTTGATCAGGCTGTCGATCTTTAAAATGCCGTTCCCCAGGACTCGACCTTCTGCGGCGATCCTGTCTTTTAACGATTCCATTGGGTTGTGTCCTCCGAATGTGGTTGTATAGACATTTTAAGTCCAACCCGATTAAATCGGTAGGGGTTAACCTTAAAAATCATAAAATGCCTCGATCAAGAGTGTTTTATGACAAAAAAGTCACATTTTTTGAACTTTTTTATCATTTTGAACCTGTAAAGGCGCAAAATGGCTTGCCGATGTCTGTCCCTCAGTTTTACGCCCGCCTGTGTTTTTGCCAACTTATTTTAGGTTGAAATTCCCCTTGATTTTTGGGCAAAGGTTCTGTGTTAAAATTACCCATGCTATGTCAGACCTCTCTCTTGTTTTAGCTTCCAATTCGCCGCGGCGCAAACAAATTCTCAAGTGGATGGGAATTCCATTCACCGTGCGTCCGGCAGATATCGATGAGACCCCGCTTGAGGGCGAATCGCCCAAGGCTTATGTGCAGCGCCTGGCCTTGACCAAAGGACGCAAGATGTCCAGTTCGGCCGGCTTTAAAGAATTGATCGTGGCCGCCGATACCACCGTGGCCGTCGATAATGAGATCATCGGCAAGCCGCTGGACGCTGAAGACGCGCGCCGCATTTTGGTGAAGCTGCGCGGTAGGGTGCATTTCGTGCATACGGCCATCGTGGTCATTTCGCCTTCCAAGGGCTTGATCGAGCGCGAGTTGTGCAGTTCGCGCGTGCACATGCGCCGCTACAGCGATGAAGAGATCAGTGACTATATCCATTCGGGCGACCCGTTAGATAAGGCGGGTGCCTATGCCATCCAGAATGAGTCGTTTCATCCCGTTGACCAGTTTAAGGGATGTTACGCCAGCGTGATGGGGCTGCCCCTCTGCCATCTGGAAAGGGTGCTGCGCAAAATGGGCTACGGAGATCGCAAGCAGGTGCCTTTCATCTGCCAGGATCAACTGGCCTATAACTGCCCGATCTTTAATCGGGTTCTCAATGGAGAAGATGTTGGATAATTCCGGAGTCCTTCCGGGAGGATAATATGAAAATTCGCAATCTCGCTTTTGCTCTCATGTTTTTGTTGGCAGCTTGCGGCGGGCCGGTGAGTACCACAGAGACCCCTGCTGCCTCGAATAATGGCAAACCTACCCCGGTGGTGGAAACCACCAGTGTTCCTGATGTACCGGCGGCCGCCGAAAGTTTTTTGTCTAAATGGAAAGGCGGCGATTATGCCAGCATGTATGCCATGCTGGCTCAGACCAGCAAAGACGCCATCAGCCAGGCTGACTTTGAAAAGAAGTATCAGGATACCGCCACTAACCTCACCCTGATCAAGCTAGATTACGGTGTTCTGTCTACCTTGATCAACCCGGCTTCGGCACAGGTGGGCTATCAGATTAATTTCGACACCTCGCTTTTTGGCGATATTCAACGCCAGATGCAGATGAACATGGTCATGGAAAACGGCACCTGGAAGATTCAGTGGGAAGATGGCATGATCTTGCCAGAGTTGCAGGGCGGCAACAGTCTGGTGCTTAATATCAGCCAGCCGGTACGCGGCGACATTCTCGACCGCAACGGCGACTACATCGCCACCCAGACAGATGCCGTGGCAATGGGCATTGACCCGGCCAATGTCACTGCCAAGAGCATCCGTTCCATTTTGCAATTCCTGGCAGAAATGACCCAGAAGCCTGCCAACATTTTGGAAAATGCCTACGATGCCGGCGTGGACGAGTTTTATATCCCGATGGGCGAAGTCTCAAAAGAGGGCTATACCCCCTATGCCACCACGATGGAAGGCTTAAGCGGGTTCATCTATAACGACTATTCGTCGCGCTATTACTACAACGGCGGCATTGCGCCGCAGGTCATCGGTTATACACAGTTCATTACAGAAGAGGAACTGGCCCAGTACAAGGCAATGGGTTATGCCGGGGATGAAAAGGTGGGCAAGGCCGGCATCGAAAAATCGGCCGAAACTGAGTTGGCCGGGCAACCGACGGCTGATCTGTATGTGCTCGACCCCAGCGGCACCACTGTTACCCGGCTGGCTCATAAAGACCCCAAGGCGGCCGACACCATCACCACCACTCTGGATAAGAACCTGCAGTTGCAAACCCAGAAGGCGCTGCTCGGTTTTACCGGCGCGGCTGTGGTCATGGAAGTGGACACCGGCAGGATTCTGGCCATGGCCTCGTCGCCCAGTTTTGACCCGAACGCTTTCACGACCGCCAATTACAACAGTCAGTACCAGTTGGGCGATTTGGTGAATGATCCCACTTCGCCGCTCTGGAACCGCGCCGCTCAATCCTCATACCCGCTGGGATCGGTTTTCAAGCTGGTCACGGCCTCGGCAGCGCTCGAATCGGGCCTGTACACCCCCTCTACCACTTATGAATGCACCAGCCAGTGGACGGAGCTCGGCACCCCTTACAACGACTGGACCTATGACAAGGGTCTGCCGCCTTCGGGCACGCTCACCCTGGTCGAAGGGCTGATGCGCTCTTGTAACCCTTACTTCTATCATATCGGTTTGGATCTCTTCCGCCAGAAGGGTGATGCTTACCTGGCCGATATGGCGCGCGGGTTTGGTCTCGGCTCAGCCACCGGCATCGATGCCATCGCTGAAGACCCCGGCCGCATCAATAACCCCACCGACGATGGGGCCGCTTCTCAAATGGGTATCGGTCAGGGCGACATGCTCGTCACCCCCCTGCAGGTGGTGGATTTCATCGCCGCCATCGCCAACGGCGGCACGCTATATCGCCCGCAGATCATCGAACAAGTCAAGACCGTGGATGGAGAGATCGTTTCTTCTTTCTCGCCCGAAGTGCGCGGCACCCTGCCCGTCTCTCAAGACACCCTGGCGGCCATTAAAGAAGGCATGAAGGCTGTTGTCTCCAACTCGCGCGGCACCGCCTATAACAAATTCCTCGGGCTGCAATACTCGGTTTACGGCAAGACCGGCACGGCCACCACATCCCTTGACCTGCCTCACGCCTGGTTTGCCGGCTTCACGGCCGAAAACCGCACCGATATGCCCGATATTGCCATCGTGATCATCGCTGAAAACTCCGGCGATGGCTCTGAATACGCTGCCCCGATCTTCAGGCGCATTGTCGAGTCGTATTTTGCTGGCGAACCCCTCTCGCTTTACCCGTGGGAATCTTCGATCTACCTGACCAAGACGCCCACCCCGGGAGCCGAAGAAACACCCGCTCCATGACAAAATTTGATTTCACCGGCAAGGTCACGCGCTACCAGTCTGGCTTCTTTGTGGTGCTCACAAACGAAGGTGTTTTTACCTGTGTGATCCGCGGCCGTTTGAAACGACGCACATTTCAAGGGGACATTATCGGTATTGGCGATGACGTAAACATCACCCGCCTCTCTGCCGATACCGGCGTGATCGAAGATATTTTGCCGCGCAAAAATGCCCTGGTGCGCATGGACCCCACCCCGCGCGGCGATTACCAGCAGATTCTGCTGGCCAATCCCGATCAACTGGTGGCTGTCTTTGCCTGTGCCAACCCCGAACCCCATTTGCGCATGCTCGACCGCTTTCTGGTGGTGGCCGAAAAACAGGGCGTGCCTGCCATGATCGTGGTCAACAAAGTGGATCTCGAGAACCTCGATAAGGTGAAAGAAAAGTTCAAGGTTTATCCCCATTTGGGCTACCCGGTGATCTTTACCTCGGCCAAAGGGGGCATTGGCGTGGAGGAATTGAAGGCTTGCCTCGTCAACAAGATCTCCGCCCTGGCCGGGCCATCGGGGGTGGGCAAATCGAGCCTGCTCAACGCCATCCAGCCGGGCCTGGGCGTGGCCGTCAACGAGATCAGTGAGGCCACCAACAAGGGCCGCCACACCACCGTGGTACGCGAATTATTTCCTCTGGACGAAGGTGGCTTCGTGGCTGATCTGCCCGGTATTCGCCGCCTGGCACTATGGGATACAGAACCCGAAGAATTGGATGGTTACTTTCCTGAGTTGCGCGATCTGGTTTCAGAATGCCAGTTCAACGACTGCACCCATCGCAATGAACCGGGCTGCGCCGTGGTGGAAGCGGTAGATGCAGGCAAGGTCAGCCGTGAACGCTACATCTCTTATCTGAAGCTGCGCTACGGAGATGAAGCCGAGGTATAAATGGTTACGATGCTCCGGTACTTTTTATGATTTAAGGCAGAGTGTCTGGTTTGACTTTAAAAATAAATAAGGGTATACTGTGTAATGCATTCTTTACTGGTCGCTCAAGTACTCTTTGTTTTGAACAGATCGACATACTGAACACCTTAGGAAAATAACCAATGGTCACTTTTCCAAGCGTGCGGGACTCCAGAACACCTTCATCAAAGTGCGCTGAGTCTTTTTTAAAAAACTACTCACCCCGTTCAATTACAAGAGAAATAGCTTGGCCAAAATACTCTATACGAGTATCGTATTTGTTATAGGTAGACCGTTACAGAAGTGGCAAGTTGGATAGGTTTAAAATCGTGTATAATTTTATTTACTGTGTGTCTGGAAGTCACTTGCTGACTCAGACGCCAGACTCCAAACTGTAAAGGATAATGTGCATGCCCGCTCCCTTACTCGATGTGCAAGGGCTGGAAACGCAGTTTAGAACGCCGGAAGGCGTGATCCATGCAGTCAACGGTGTCTCCTTTGGTTTGACGGAAGGAGAAACGCTGGGTGTGGTTGGCGAAAGCGGTTGTGGTAAAAGCGTTACCATGCTCTCTATGCTGCGGCTCGTTCCAATGCCCCCCGGAAAGATTGTTGCAGGTAAAGCGTTCTTCCACGGACAAGACCTTCTTGCCATGAATCAGGAAGAGATTCGTCAGGTTCGCGGTGCCCAGATCGCCATGGTGTTCCAAGACCCCATGACCTCTCTGAACCCGGTGCTCACCATCGGAAAACAGTTGGAAGAGCCATTGACCCTTCACATGGGCATGGATAAAAAGCACGCCCGCAGCCGCTCGATCGAGTTATTGGAGATGGTCGGCATTCCTCGAGCAGGCGAACGCCTCAACGATTATCCCCATCAGTTTTCTGGCGGCATGCGCCAGCGTGTCATGATCGCCATGGCACTTTCTTGTAACCCCCAAATTCTAATTGCAGATGAACCCACCACCGCGCTTGACGTGACCATCCAGGCTCAGATCACCGACCTGGTGAAACGCCTGCGCGATGAATTGGGTATGGCCATTATCTGGATCACCCATGATCTGGGCGTGGTCGCCGGGTTGGCTCAGCGTGTGATCGTCATGTACGGTGGCTACATCATTGAAGAAGCCCAGGTCAATGACCTGTATGCGCATCCGACCCATCCTTATACCATCGGCCTTCTGGGCAGCCTGCCCCGCCTCGATAGCGAGACCGGTGAAAAGCTCTTCTCAATTGAAGGCTTCCCCCCTGTTCTGTTCAATAAACCCACTGCCTGCCCGTTTGCACCTCGCTGCAAATGGGTGATGGATCGTTGCTGGAAAGAGAACCCCATGTTGGAAGAGGTCAGCCCCGAACATCGTGTAGCTTGCTGGGTAGACACTAAAACCGGGAAGGCGCGAAAATGAGCGAGAATAACGACGTCTTGTTAAAGGTAGATGATCTGGTAATGCACTTCCCGATCTATCGGGGTGTGGTTCGCCGCCAGGTGGGGGCTGTTCATGCGGTAGATGGTGTTTCTTTCAATATCAAACGTGGCGAAACATTGGGTCTGGTAGGCGAATCCGGTTGTGGCAAATCCACTACCGGCCGCACCATTTTGCAGCTTTATAAACCGACCGCCGGCCATGTTTATTTCAACGATACTGACCTGACGACCCTTAGCAAAGAAGATATGCGCAAGCGTCGCCGCCACATGCAAATGATCTTCCAGGATCCTTATGCTTCATTAAATCCCCGTATGACCATCAACGACATCGTGGGTGAACCTTTGACCGTTCACAATATTGCCAAAGGCGCCGAGGTAGACAAACGCGTGGCTGAATTGCTTGACTTGGTCCGCCTCAACCCGGCCTTTGCCAGCCGCTACCCGCACGAATTTTCGGGCGGCCAGCGCCAGCGCATCGGCATCGCACGCGCCCTGGCCCTGCAGCCAGAATTGATCGTTTGTGATGAACCGATCTCGGCTCTGGATGTTTCCATCCAGGCTCAGGTCGTTAATCTGCTCGAAGAGCTGCAAGAGAAGTTCAACCTGACCTATCTCTTCATTGCTCATGACCTTTCAATGGTTCGCCACATCAGCGACCGCGTGGCCGTGATGTATTTGGGTGTCATTGTCGAGATCGCCGATCGAACCGAGTTGTACGAAAACCCGTTACACCCTTATACCCAGGCATTGCTCTCCGCTGTTCCCATCCCCGATCCCAATAAAGAGCGCATTAAACGCATCGTGCTGGAAGGAGATGTTCCTTCCCCGGTGAACCCACCATCAGGGTGCCGTTTCCGCACCCGCTGCCCATTGGCTGACACGATCTGTGCCGAGAAGCGTCCCGAATTCCGTGAGATCTCTCCGAACCACTTCGTTGCCTGCCACATGGTTAAATAGTGATCGATCAGGGAGTTGGGCGTTCGCCAGTTGCCATCTCGCTCAACATTCCCTGCGTATCAGTTCAAATTCACCAACACTTTAGTAGAGGAGAAGAAAATGCGAAAACTGTTAGTAGTTGTTAGTTTGTTGATTGTCGCAAGCATGGCACTCAGTGCTTGCGCAACTGCTACTCCAGTTGCTACCGAAGCTGCCCCTGCCACCGAGGCACCGACAGAAGTAGCTGCAACTGAAGCTGCAGTATCGAATCCGTATATTGGATCCGGTATGTTGGATGGCAATGGCGTACCCCCCGATTTCTTTGCTGATGTTCACATCCGCAAAGCCTTCAGCTATGCCTTCGATTGGGATACCTTCATCGCCGACGTATACAATGGTGAAGCTGTTCAGTCACTTGAACTGCCTATGCCTGGTATGCCCGGCTATGACGCCAATGCTCCGCACTATACCTATGATCTGGACAAAGCCGCTGAAGAATTCAAACTGGCTGACCTCGATCATGATGGTATCGCCGCTGGCGATGAAACAGATGGCACCGATGTTTGGAATGTAGGCTTCCGCCTGCAGATGCTTTACAACACCGGCAATACCACCCGCCAGATCATTGCTGAGATCATGTCCAACAGCCTGGCTCAGGTCAATGACAAATTCCTCGTGGAAGTCTTGGGTCTGCCCTGGCCGACCTACCTGGCCGCACAGCGCGCTCACAAAATCCCTGTGATGACCGCTGGTTGGTTGGAAGATATCCATGACCCGCACAACTGGTACCAGCCCTACACCACCGGTGCTTATGGCGGCCGCCAGAACATGCCGGATGACCTCAAAGCTCAGTTCAAAGCTTTGCTCGATCAGGGTGTTGCTGAAACCAATCCCGCCAAACGCGCTGATATCTACTATCAGTTGAACCAGTTGTACTATGATCTGGTTCCTGGTGTGCCCATCGATTTGGCCACCAGCCATGGTTTCGAACAGCGCTGGGTGACCGGCCGCGTTTTGAACCCCTTGTTCCCCGGTATGTTCTTCTACCCGATGAGCAAGACTGCTGATGCTGCTGATCCCTCGACCTTCGTTTATGCCACCATCGGCGACATCGATACCTTCGATCCCGCCCTGGCTTACGATACTGCCTCTGGCGAAGTTATCCAGAACATCTATGAAACCCTGATCTTCTACAAGGGCGAATCCACTGACGAATTCGTTCCTCAGTTGGCCACCGAAGTTCCTTCCGAGGAAAATGGTGGTATCTCTGCTGATGGTATGACCGTCACCTTCAACATCCGCCAGGGCGTCATGTTCTCCAATGGCGAAACCCTCACTCCGTCTGATGTCGCTTACTCTCTGCAGCGTGGTATGCTCCAGGGTGGAACCGCTTCACCGCAGTGGATGTACTACGAAGCCTTCTTCGGTGTAGGTGTGGATGATGTCTCCCTGCTCGTCGACCCCGAGGGCAACCTCTATGACGACCGCGAGACTCTTGCCGCTGCCGATCCCGCGACCCTCAGCGCCGCCTGCGAAAAAGTAAAATCCGCCGTTGTGGCCGATGACGCCGCCGGTACCGTTACTCTGCACCTGGCACAGCCTTGGGCTCCTTTGATGGCAACCTTGACCCAGACCTGGGGTTCAGTTATGAACCAGAAGTGGGTTGTTGAGAACGGTGGTTGGGATGGTTCCTGCGACACCTGGCAGAATTACTACGCCATGCAGTCCGCTGATGATCCCTTCACCAGCATCGCTATGGGCACTGGCCCGTACGTGCTCGATCACCGCACCCCCGGTCAGGAAATTGTCATGACCGCCAACCCTGATTACTGGCGCACCGAAGCCGCCTACGATGGTGGTCCTTTTGGTGTGGCTGCAATCAAGACCGCTATCATCAAGATCATCCCCGAATGGGGTACCCGCTTCAGCATGCTCCAGGCTGGCGATGCCGATATCGTGGATGTTCCTGTTGAGAACCGCTCACAGGCTGATGCCCTCGTTGGCGAACGCTGCGAATGGGATGCCGCTGCTGATGCTTACGCGGATTGCCAGGTTGTCGATGCTACCAAACCGTTGCGCTTGCGCATCGGTCGCCCTGGCAACACCCAGCAGGACGTGATCATCTACAACTTCAAGATCGAGTAATACAATTTGTAATCGCCGCGGGGGGCTGGCAACAGCCCCCCGCGAATTCCTGGTTTTCTTTTGCGAATCAGGCTGGATGCAACTCATCCAGATTGATTCGGAAGACAAAACCGCGAGGAAGGAAAAATGACCACATATATTATCCGACGTATACTCCTGGTACCCTTATTGTTGTTCGGAGTCACGGTCCTGATCTTTGCTATGTTGCAATTCCTTGGGCCTGTGGAACGATCTGCGCTCTATGTACGCGATATTCCCAAGAATGAAAATGCCATCAACGGCATTATCAAGCAATATGGCCTGGATAAGCCAGTTTATGTTCAGTATTGGAACTGGTTGGTCGGCCACATTGATACCGTCTCCGGCGAACGCCGTGGCGGCATCCTCTTTGGTGATTTCGGTTATTCCCGCACTGCTTCTGAACCAGTCATTCAATTGATCGAAGAGCGCTTCCCCAATACGCTCGATCTTACCATCTGGGCAGTCTTCCCGGTTTTGTCGGTAGGCATCTGGTTGGGTGTTCAGGCGGCCGTTCACCACAATGGTTGGGTGGATCAGGCTGCTCGTATCTTCAGCATTGTAGGAACCTCATTCCCGACCTTTGTGTTTGGTCTCTTGATGTTGATGATCTTTTATGCCACCCTCAAGTGGTTCCCGCCTGGGCGTGTTTCTGATTCGGCTAACATGATCATTAACAGCCCCGAATTCAAACACTACACTCACCTGCTTTCCTTTGATTCTCTGTTGAACGGCAGATTCGATATCTTTGTGGATGTGATTCGCCACATGGTGCTGCCGATCTTAACCCTTTCTTACATCAGTTGGGCCACCTTCGTCCGTGTTACCCGTTCTTCCATGCTTGAGACCCTGCGCATGGAATACGTAACCACCGCACGCGCCAAAGGTCTTCCCGAAAAGACCGTCATCAACAAACACGCCCGCCCCAACGCCATGATCCCGGTAGTGACACTGGCCGGTTTCCAGATCATTGGGCTGCTGGGAGGTGTGGTGATCACCGAAACCGTGTTTAACTACCCCGGCATCGGTTCCGCCGCTGCCAGTGCTGCTCAGCAACTGGATGTTGTGACTGTTCTCGGCCTGGCGGTCTTTAATGGCTTGATTCTAATCGTAGCGAACCTGATCGTTGACGTGCTTTACGCCGTTGTCGATCCGCGCGTTCGCTTGTCTTAGGAGGATCTGCATGTCTGAAACTACCCCCAGCGGCGACAACAGCCTGTTGATAGATGCAGTACCCGTAAGGAAGATCACCTGGCTGGAACGTTTCTTAGGCCCGGATAATTACCGCATCGTCAAAGGGTTGATGAAAACCCCGGCATCGATCATCGGTTTTATCTTGATCTTGGTCTTCATCCTGATCGCCATTTTTGCTCCGGTGATCGCCCCCCCGGTGACGCCGAACGATCCTTACAAAATGCCGCGCGACGGGTTTAGCTCTACCCCCAAAGCGATGGGCTCAGAATGGAAAACGCGTCCCCCAACAACTGTTCCGGGCTGGTACAAGCTGGTCACCGGCAAAGATGAGTGGGTGCACTTGCTGGGTACCTCTCAAGGCCAGTATGATGTGTTCTACGGCATCATTTGGGGCACCCGCACCGCCTTCAAGACCGGTTTTATCGTGGTTGTGATGACCTTCTTGATCGGTGTCATTGTCGGTTCTGTCTCGGCTTACTACGGTGGTATCGTTGATAACATCATCATGCGTATCGTCGATGTGTTCATGACGCTGCCTTACATTTTGGCCGCTTTGATCCTCTCTGCAGTCTTGTCTCCCAAGATTGGACGGAGTATTTGGCCACCGATCATCGCGCTGGTAGCCTTCGGCTGGATGGGCTACTCGCGTATCATCCGCGGTGACATCCTCTCCATCAAAGAGCGCGATTACGTCATGGCCGCCAGGGTCATCGGCGTCAAAGACAGCCGCATCCTCTTCCGTCACATTGTGCCAAATGCTATTTTCCCCACAATGGTGCTGGCTTCTCTGGGTATCGGCGATGTGGTGCTTTCCTTCGCAGCCCTTTCCTTCTTGGGTATCGGCACCCCGGTGGGCTACGCTGACTGGGGCCAGGTGCTTTCCTTCGCCCGTAACTGGATCACCGAATTGGGCACCTACTGGTACATCGTGGTTTGGCCTGGTTTGACCCTGGTGCTCTTTGTGATGGGTTGGAACCTGGTGGGCGATGCCCTGCGCGATGTGCTTGATCCGAGAATGCGCGGCTCGAACTAGAACTTACTGACCATGAAAGGCCTTGGGTGTACGCTCAAGGCCTTTTTTTGTTAATTCGGATGTAGGTGTGCTTTGCTTTATAATTGAATAGACCTATGTTCGCAGGAGAATCTTGCATGCGCTATCAAACGAAAAAAATAAATACTGCTCTGGCCGCTTTATTGGCGGGAGCGATTGTTTTAACTTCCTGTTCTGCAGGGGGCGGTCTCTCGCTGACCGCGCCGACGGCTACCCCTACAACAGAGCCCACCCCAACCGCTGTGCCGCTCAAGACACTGGTGATCTGTTTGGGGCAGGAACCCACTTCCCTTTATTTGTATGGTGATTCCTCCCAATCGGCCTGGAGCATTTTTGAGAGCCTTTACGATGGCCCCATCGACACTGTGAATTATGAGCCGCAGCCCGTCATCCTCGAAAGCCTGCCCACGCTGGAAAATGGCGGGGTCACGATTCAATATGTGAGCGTGAGCGAGGGTGACATTGTGGCCAACACCGAAGGCGATCTGGTGGCGTTGAAAAAAGGCGTTCAGGTCTTCCCTGAAGGCTGCACCAGTGGTGACTGCGCCGTCGAGTGGGACGGTACCAGTGAGCTGAAAGTGCCGCAGATGGTGGTGACGTTCAAATTGAAGAGCGGCATCAACTGGTCCGATGGGCATCCGCTCACCGCCGCCGATTCTGTTTATTCTTACACTGTGGCCGCCGACCCCGACACCAACGCATCCAAGACGCTGGTGAAGAAAACAGCCGACTATACCGCTCAGGGCAACCAGACCGTTATCTGGACGGGTGTGCCGGGTTACCTCACCCAAAATCCAGCCGCTTTCTTTTGGATTCCGCTGCCGCAGCATGCGCTTTCGCAGTATTCTGCTCAAGAACTGAACAGCACAGACGCAGCCGTCAAGCAGCCGATCGGCTGGGGTCCCTATAAGATCGATGAGTGGCAGCAGGGCGACCACATTCGCATGGTCAAGAACCCCAATTACTTCCGCGCTGCTGAAGGGCTGCCTAAATTTGATGTGGTTGTATATCGCTTTTTGGGCAACGTGCCCGCCGCCGATATCACGCCCGTCATGACCGGTGAGTGCGACATCATCGATACCTCGGTCTCGATGGAAGATCAGGCCCAATATATCCGTGAACAAGAGATGCAAAACAAGCTCAAAGCCTATTTTGCCGAAGGCCCCGAATGGGAGGGTCTCAACTTTGGCATTAAGCCTGCTTCTTACGATGATGTTTTTAACCCCTACCTGGACCGCGCTAATTTCTTTGGCGATGTGCGCACCCGACAGGCCATAGCCAGTTGCATCAACCGCGATGAGATCGTCCACTCGTTGATCTTCGGCAAATCTACCCTGCCGACCACCTACTTGACCCCTTCACATCCTTTCTTCGTCAGTGATCTGGCGACCTATGGTTATGACCCCGCCAAAGGAGAGCAATTGCTCGAAGAAGCGGGCTGGCTGGATACTGATAATGATCCCTCTACCCCGCGGGTGGCTTCTGGCGTGGCCAATGTGCTCAACGACACCCCGTTTGCCATCACTTACACGGCCACCGATTCCACCCTGCACGCGCAGATCGCCGATCAGATCAAGAACGATCTGGGACAGTGCGGCATCGGGGTGACGGTCAATCTGGTCTCCACCGCCGATATGTATGCCTCTGGCCCCAATGGCGTCGTCTTTGGGCGCAATTTTGACCTGGCCGAACTGGGCTGGACGACCGGACGCCAGCCGCCCTGCTTCTTGTTCTCCACTGCTGAGATTCCCTCGGCCGAGAATAACTGGTTGGGCAGCAAGTATGGCGGCGTCAATTTGACCGGCTACTCGAACAGTGCCTATGACCAGGCCTGCCAGAATCTGGTCACCTCAGGTCTGAACAGTGAGCTGGCGCATAGTGCCAGTGACACCACCCTGCAGATGCTGGCCGATGAAGTGCCCATGCTGCCGCTTTTCTATCACCTCAAGGTGATGGTCTCGCGCACCGATCTGTGCGGCCTTACTCTCGATGCCAGCTCGCGCAGCGGCCTGCGCTCGATCGAAGATCTGGATATTTCAGACCAGTGCAGTCAGTAAGCAGCCAAAGAGAATCCGCAAGGATTCTCTTTTTTTGAAATTTTTACCTTATCGGGATAAAATAAACAGAATATTGAAAAATTTTTGGAGGCACACGAATGCAGTATCGTTTTTTAGGTAATTCCGGTTTAAAGGTAAGTGCTTTGTCTTATGGCTCCTGGGTAACGTTCAAAAATCAGGTTCAAGTGGATGATGCCGTCAAAATGATGGGAACGGCTTATGACGCAGGAGTAAATTTTTTTGATAACGCCGAAACCTATGCAGCCGGCTTGTCAGAAGAGGTCATGGGAGCAGCCCTAAATAAACTGGGCTGGCGCCGTTCCAGCTATCTGGTTTCGAGCAAATACTTCTGGGGCATCAATGATCGGGCCAACGAAGGCCACACGCTCAACCGCAAGTATTTGATCGAGGCAGTCAACGGCTCGCTAAAACGCATGGGGCTCGATTACCTCGACCTCGTTTTTTGTCACCGTCCCGATTATCGCACCCCTATCGAAGAGACCGTCTGGGCCATGCACAACCTGATCGAATGGGGCAAGGCCCTTTACTGGGGTACCTCAGAGTGGAGCGCCGCCGAGATCGTCTCGGCTATCGAGATCGCCGAAAGGCATCACCTGCACAAGCCTGTAATGGAACAACCTCAGTACAATATTTTGCACCGCGAGCGCTTTGAGGTGGAATATGCCCGCGTCTTCAAAGACTATCATTACGGTTCCACCATCTGGAGCCCATTGGCTTCGGGTCTGCTGACCGGCAAGTATAACAACGGCATCCCCGCCGGTTCGCGCGGTGCTTTGCCCGGCTTTGAGTGGCTGCACGGACGCCTGACCGACCAGGCCGCCATCGAGCAGGTGAAGAAGCTGCAAAAGGTCGCCGATGAGACAGGGCTTTCTCTCTCGCACTTTGCTCTAGCCTGGTGCTTGAAGAACCCCAATGTCTCCACTGTCATCACAGGTGCCAGCCGCCTGGAGCAGTTGCAGGACAACTTGAAAGCCATCGAAGCCGTGGATCGCCTGACGCCCGATGTGCTCGAAAAGGTGGATGCGATCGTCGGCAAGCCCGAAGTGATCGAGTATTAGTCCGTTCGCGAAGTTCCCAGACCCCGCTGGCCTACCCAACGGGGTCTTTTTTTTGTCTCTTTCTTGCACCCTGGCGTTATTCTTGCAACCTAACCCGTGGGAGAAGGACTTATGAGACTGATACGCCATCTGATTCTTGAACTTGTTCCACTGGGAGTGATCGCTGCTATTGTGGCATCCATGTTTTCTTCTTCTACTCCGCTGCAATCTGTGCGGGTGGAAGCGATCAACGTTGATGCCGGCCCCGGCAGCGCCTATAACAGCGGTGGCTTCGACTCGCTGCTCTCGGCCGAAAAGGCCGCCGGGCAGGTTTACGTACGCGAAACAGTGGATTGGAGCGCGATCGAGACCACCCAGGGCACTTACAACTGGTCTGCCTCGCGGCCGCTGGCGGCAATCTTCGCCAGCGAAAAAGCCGCCGGCATGAAGGTCGTAGCCGTGCTGACCGGCGGGCCAACCTATTTGGGTAGTTCTGCTGCCAACCCGCTCGACACCACCGAGTTTCTGGTGCGCTGGGCCAACTTCGTGCAGGCCGCCGTTGATACCTTCGGCGACCAGGTGGATATCTGGGAGATCGGCACGCACGTCAATTCTGCCACCGGCCTGAGCGCTTTCTTTTATCCTTCTTCTCCCTCTTCTTCCATGATTCCCGACCCGGCCACCTATGCCCAAATGGTCAAGGCGGCCAGCAAGATCATCAAAAGTGCCGATCCCAACGATCAGGTATGGATGGGCAGTCTGGTCAGTGCCGGTTCTGCGAATTGCACCCTCAATCCGCTCACCTTCCTGCTGGAAGTGAACGGCACCAAGGCCTGGAGCGTGATCGACAGCATCCAATACGACCCCAATCGCGGGGCGCTGGCGCCGGAGTCAACCCTCTCCTCGGTCAGTTCCGGCTGTTCCTCTTCGCTGCCCATGAATTCAACCACCATGCCCGGTGAGGTGCAGGCCCTGCTTGATCTGGCCCGCCAATTGGGTGGCAAGACCGTGCGCATTGAGGGGCTGGGTTACACTTCTGACGACTTGAATGTTTTGGCGGCCAACCGTAACTTGAGCAGCGATCAGGCCCTGGCCGATTTCCTTACCCGCGCCACCGTGCAGATGTTCGGTAACGACGGCATCAGCCAGGTTTTCTGGCAGGTAGACCCTGCCGGGCAGCCAGCGGCTTTTCGCGCTTTGAGCAACCTCAACAGCGTACTGGCCGGGGCCCAGTTCGTTTCTCAAAACCAGGGGCAGACCGGTTCGGTCTTTGAATATCGCTTCCAAAAGGGCAGTCAGTGGGTCATCATCGCCTGGCGCTCCAGCGAGGGCGATACCCCCTACCCTGTGACGCTTTCAGACCTGCCCGTCGATGAGTTGACGGCCTACGCCGTGGATGCTGACGCGTTTTCGCCCGCATCTGGCACCTCCATCCCTGTGGATGCTTCGGGCAGCGCCGTTTTGATGCTGAACGAGCGTCCGGTGGTGTTCGTGGGTAAGATCGGCAACCTCAGCGATGCCATGCAGGCCGACGCCAACTATCAGGCGGCTTCGCTGAAGTACAGTGCCCGCGTGATGGCCCATAACGCCATGAACGACGTCAAAGCGGCTGTTTTACAGGCGCTCGACTCAGCGCTTAACAGCGCCAAAGACAAAGCCGTGCAGTGGGGAGAAGATAAGCTCAACGAGCTGCTCAATTGACCTCGCTGAGAGGGGTATAATCGCCTTAATTGGGTAAACACAAGAAAGGAAACACATGAAAGGTTCATTGAAGATCATTTGCAGTTTGTTGAGTTTAACCCTGGTCATTGCCCTCGCCGGTTGCAGTTTGCCAACCGTTACCCCTCCTCCCGCGGCCGAAGTGACCGAAGCCCCTACCATCACCGCGCCCGTGCCCGCCACGTCCGTTCCGGCCACCCCTACCGTCGCACCGCAGCCCGAAGTGATTACCGCCGCCAATGTGACTCAGTTGAAAGCGGTAACCATCGTCCCTGCCAGCAACGTGCAGTCGCTTGTCTGGTCAGCCGATTCATCCGTGCTGGGGCTCATCACCGCCAATATGGACGCGAACAACGATTACGTTTACAGCGCCACCCTCCTCGAGGGTCAGACGCTGGCCTTGCAGAACGTTTGGGCCGCCGATGGCAACATCAGTGCCCTGGCCCCTGATGGGCATACCCTTGCCCTGATCTCCAGCGATCAATCCACCCTGACCCTCATTGACCTGAGCAACGGCACCAGTAGACCGCTGGCCACGCTCGCACCGGAATATCTTATCAGTAGCGTCTCCTTCTCGCCCGATGGAAAGTACTTTTCACTGGCTCACATGGACGGCTGGTCTGTGACGATCTACACGATGGATGGCAGCGAGGTCAAGACCCTGACCGGCTTTGAGACGGCCTCCCCTGTCTATGACGTCGGTTTCGCCGGCAGTGCTTCGTTTATCGTCTGGCATGCCCGCGCCACCGCTCAGGTGCAGGCCCTCGATTCTGGGGTGTTGGGCGCCAGCACGGGCAGTGAAGATTTCTTGAGCACCCTCACCCTCTCGCCTGATGGCAAGGTGCTGGCAACAGCAGCTGGCAAGACCCTCAACGGCGCCTTTACCCCGGCCGTCACCCTCTGGAATGCCGAAACGGGCGCTGTGCTTGGCGATCTGGTGCTCTCTAACACCAGCAGCGGCCTCAGCTTTTCGCCCGATGGCTCCTTGCTGGCCGCCAGTGATGGCAGCGAGGTGGGCATCTGGGACGTAGCCTCACTCACCAAACTGTTCGTTTTGAGCGACCATAGCGATCTGGCAGACCAAGTGGCCTTCTCGCCCGACGGCAAATCACTGGTCTCCAGCGGACGCGATAACCAATTGATACTCTGGCAGGTGCTGCCTTAACGGTTGGCCTTTCGCATTCATAGTCCTGCGGCGCGCCGCAGGACTTTTTTGTTAAACCGCTATGGTATACTTCAAACGCTTTGTTTTTTGGTAGAAATTATGCCTGTTCTGACCGCTCAATCCCTCTCAAAATCTTTCGGCGCGCTCGATCTTTTCAGCGACGTCTCTTTTTCCATCCCTCACAAGAGCCGCATCGGCCTGGTCGGTGCCAATGGCATCGGCAAGACCACCCTGCTGCGCATCCTCGTGGGCGAAGACGAACCCTCCGGCGGCACGGTGAACTTTTCGCGTGGCACCCGCCTCGGATATCTGCCGCAGGAAGCACAGTTAAGCGGTGAACACAGTCTGTGGCAGGAATGTCTGCGGGTCTTTCAGCCCCTGCTCGATCGCCAGACCGAGCTGCACCGGCTCGAAGAGCAGATGGCCCGCGCCGGTCGCTCAGAAGACCTGTTGGCCGATTACGGGCGCCTGCAGGCCGAGTTTGAAGCGCTGGGCGGCTACACCTACGAAACGCGCATCCGCATGACCCTCACCGGCCTGGGCTTTGGCAAAGCGGACGAAAAACGCCCCCTCTCGCAGCTTTCGGGTGGGCAGCGCACGCGCGCCCTGTTGGCCCGCCTGCTGCTTTCTGAGCCCGATCTGCTTCTGCTGGATGAACCCACCAACCATCTGGATATCGCTGCCGTCGAGTGGCTTGAAGACTACCTGAAAAACTGGAACGGCGCCGTGCTCATCGTCTCGCATGACCGCTACTTCCTCGATCAGGTAGCCACCAACATCTGGGAGATGACCCCCGCCCTCGAAGAGTACCGCGGTAATTACAGCGCCTACCTGAAGCAGCGCGAAGAGCGCTATCAACGCCGCCTCGAGGAATATGAGGCGCAGGCCGAGTTCATCGAAAAAGAAGAAGAATACATCCGCCGCAACATTGCCGGGCAAAACACCCGTCAGGCGCAGGGACGGCGCAGAAGGCTCGAACGTCTGCTCGAAGAATCGCGCCTCACCCCGCCCAGCCAGAAACGCTCGCTGCATTTGCACCTCAACCCGGCGGCCCGCTCGGGCGATCTGGTGCTGCGCACCCGCGACCTGAGCGTGGGCTATGCCGATGAAGGCAAGCCGCTCTTCAACGTGCCCGATCTTACCCTGGTGCGCGGCGAGTGCGCCGCCATCATCGGCCCCAACGGAGCGGGCAAGACCACCTTTTTGAAGACCCTGCTCGAAAAACTGCCCCCTCTGGGCGGCGAGGCCCTGCTCGGCTCCAATTTGCAGATCGGCTATTTTGCCCAGGCTCATGAAGACCTGCATCCTGAATGGACGCTCATCGAAGAGATCCAGGGCGTGGCGCCCAAAATGCTGCCCGCCGAGGTGCGCGACTACCTGGCCAAATTCCTTTTCACCGGTGATGATGTCTTCAAGCAGGTCAAGCTGCTCTCCGGCGGCGAACGCGGCCGCCTGGCGATGGCCTGTCTGGCTCTCACCGGCGCCAACCTGCTCTTGCTCGATGAGCCCACCAATCACCTCGACCTGCCCTCGCAGGAAGTGCTGCAAAACGTGCTGGCCGATTTTGGCGGCACCATCTTGCTGGTCTCGCACGACCGCTACCTCATCGACGCCCTGGCCACCCAGATCTGGGAAGTGGCCCCCGCCGCACGCACCCTCAACGTCTTTGAGGGCACCTACAGCGAATTCAGGGCTGCCCGCCAGCAAAGCGATGCCGCCGTCACCATCAAGAACAGTTCTGCTTCACTGCAGCGCGAGAAAAAGGAAAGATCGGGCCTGTCAAAAGACCAGCAGCGCAAGCTCAACGAGCGCCTCTCAACACTGGAAAGCGAGGTCAACATGCTCGAACAGCATCTCAAATCCATCGAGACCCAGCTCGAAAATCCGCCCGCCGACACCGCCAAAGTGCAGCGCCTCGGCGAAGAATACGCCCGCGTGCAGCAAGACCTCGACGAGCGCATGGAAGAATGGGCCCGCCTCAGCGAAGAGAATTAATTCAAGAAATAAATCCAAAAAGCAGCGCCTCCTGATGTCAGGAGGCGTTTTGATCTCCCTGGTAGGGGCGATTCACGAATCCCCCATGTTATCTGCTCTAATTATGCTCTTTTGTTCTCTTGTGTGGAGGAACGAACGATCAGTTTGCAGGGGATGATGTATTTTTTCACTTCCACTGACTCACCAGAGATCATCTGGTGTAGCAGTTGACCAGCTTTTACTCCCATTTCGTAGAGGGGCAATTCCACTGTGGTCAAGGGCGGTAGTTGATTCTTGGAAAAGAAGCGGTTATCGAAACCGGCCAGAGAGATGTCTTGTGGAATACGAAGGCCTTTTTCGATCAAGGCCTGTTCCGCACCGATCGCCAGCAGATCGCTCATTGTAAAGATCGCACTTGGCGGATTGGGAAGGTTGATGAGTTCGTTTGTCGCCTTATATCCTTCGGTTTGGTTCCACTCGGCAAATTTGATCAGGTTGGGGTCGAACGATAGACCATGAGCTGCCAGCACGTCTTTATAGCCTTGCAGACGCAAATTGACAGCTTCATAGTTGATTGGCCCACCTATAACGCCGATGCTGCGGTGGCCCAACCCTACCAAATGCTCGACCATGATCACCGCTCCCTGACGGTCATCTGGGATGATGGATGGGTAGATTGAGTTTTCGCTGTATTGGTAAAGATATACCACCGGCTTGTTTTGCGTTTTTGCAGCCGGTAAACCACGGCCGGCAACTCTGAAGCCGTTCATCAGAATGAGTCCGTCCACTTGTTTGGCCAGCAGCGCTTCGATGTTGTCGCTTTCGAGTTTTGGGTCTCCATAGCTGTTGCACAGGAAAACATTGAAGCCGGCATTGCGGACCGAGTCTTCCACCCCCCTAACCAGCGTGGTCGTGAAGACGCCTTCGATATCGTCCGTGATGATCCCCAGGCTGAAAGAGCGGCTCATCCGCAGGCTGCGCGCAATGTGGTTGGTCTGGTAATTCAATTTTTCGATGGCGTCCAGTACGTTTTTTTTGGTATCTTTACTTACACCAGGCCGGTCATTGAGAACCTTGGAAACCGATGCAGTGGAGGTATTGGCCAGCTTTGCTACATCGATTATCGTAACTTGTGGTTTTGTGTCTGTCATAAAAACCGCCGATTATAAAACGTTTTATTTTAACTAATTCTACAAGAAAAAAAGCATTAATACAAGTGCGCTTCGCTCTCCCATCTTATTCTGTTTTTCAAATTCAAAGCTGTACACCTGAGATAAATGACAAAAATCCTGTTGACAGTCATTTGTTAATGTTGTAGAATATGTAAAACGATTTATATAAAACGATTACGTTAATTAATTTATACCATTCAAAATGCAGACTACACCTACTCATCACTCGCTATCAGAAAATCAAGCAGCACAAAACGCTCCTGAAAAGAAGCGGATTTTCCGTTTTCGCAAGCGCTTGGTCGAAAACTTTTGGGGATACTTTTTTGTCTTTCCGCAAATGGTTGGCTTTGTCGCTTTCGCAGTTGTCCCGGTCGTTACCGCATTTGTGCTGATGTTCGTAGATTGGAACATGCTCCAGCCTATGAAGTTTACCGGCCTGGATAACATCCGCGAAGTGTTTGCAGATAAACACGGTTTGCTCTCACATGCACTTACGAACACCAGCATTTTCGCTCTGGGGATCGTGCCGCTTACGCTGGTATTGGGATTGTTGATAGCAGTGCTGTTAAAGCGGCCCAGTAAGCTGGGTAACTTTTACAAAACCTCCCTGTTCCTGCCATTTGTGACGGCTTCGGCTGCGATCAGCCTTGTCTGGTATTGGATGTTGGCACCGGGCGTGGGCCTGGTGAATACCATCCTCTCGGCCGTCGGCATCATTGGCCCGGATTGGCTCCGTGATCCGCTCTGGGCACGCATCGCCATCATCGCTTACATTGTGTGGCAGAACCTGGGGTATGCCTACCTGATTTACGGCGCCGGCCTGGAAAATATCCCGGAATCTTACTATGAAGCGGCACGCATCGATGGCGCCACCGCCTGGAATGAATTTCGCTACATCACCTTGCCCTTGCTATCGCCGACGACCTTTTTCTTGATGATCACCCTGGTCATCGGCTCATTCAACCTTTTTGGCGAGGTCTATATCATCACTGGCGGTACGGGTGGGCCGCTGCTTTCGACCTACACACTGGTGATGTATGTCTATCAACTGGCATTTTCCTTCTTCCACATGGGCCAATCGGCTGTGGTGAGTTGGATTCTGTTCCTGATCCTTTTTATGCTCACCTTGCTTAATTTTCGCTTCTCTAAACGTTGGGTCTATTACATCGAAGAGTAAAAAAATGAAAAAATCTTTCCGGTTTATTGACATTGCCCGCCACTTGTTCCTGCTGCCCGTATGCTTGACTATCATTGTCCCTTTTGTGTGGATGGTGATCACTTCGTTGAAAACTTCGGCCGAGATCATGAAATATCCGCCCACCCTGATCCCGATCACACCGACTTTGGAAAACTTCACCAAGGTATTTCAGGTGCAAACCTGGGATGGACAAAGCCTGTTATTGACGGCGTTCGCAAACAGCACCATTGTGGCCGTGACCTCAACCATTGGTGCCTTGCTCACCTGTGCCATGGCCGGCTATGCGTTTGCCAAGATTGAGTTCAAGAACAAATCGCTGTTTTTTTGGCTGCTGCTGATCATGTTGATGATCCCACCGCAAATTACCCTGATCCCGATCTATGTCATCATGGCCAAACTGAACTGGACGGATACTTTGCTGCCCCTCATCCTGCCGGTCGTATTGCTCAACCCGTACGGAGTTTTCTTGATGCGGCAGACCATCGCCGGGATCCCATCGGCTTATATTGAGGCAGCCCGCATCGATGGGGCTAACCATTGGCAGATATTTACCACCATCATCGTTCCCATGATCAAGCCCGCCATCGTTACCCTGGGTTTGCTGCTTTTCCTGGGGCGTTGGAATGATTTCTTCGGCCCGCTGATCTACCTGAGCACCGATTCCCACTTCACCTTGCCATTGGCGCTGAACTGGTTCCGGGGTCGCTATACGACCCAATGGGGACTCTTCATGGCCGCCTCTGTCATTTCAGTAATTCCCATTCTTGTTTTGTATATTCTGGGTCAGAAACAGCTTTCGAAGGGTGTTTCTACGATCTCTGGACTCAAAATGTGAAAAGCTTCCTGCTCAAGAGTGTCAACCTGAAGGAGGTAAATCCAAAAAACTTTTTCGCTGTATATTTTCTGTATTTCAAGTCTGGTGCAAATAAAAATTTGTAATAGAGCGATTCTGGAGGATGAAATGAAAGTGAAGTTTCTCTATGTTCTGATGGTGGTGATTTTTGTCATTGCTACTGCTGGATGTGCGGCATCGACCCCTGCGGCTGTTCAAACAGAAGCTCCCGTTGCACCCACTGAAGTTGTCGCGCAAGATACACAGCCATCTGAGCCGGTCGAGATCATCATGGCCTTGAACGGCACAGAAGATTCAACCGCCGGCTGGAAGGCTGCAGTTGAAGAGGCGAATAAACAGTTGGCGGCCGAGAATATCGTTATCCGTGTTCAACTGACCGCGACGAACGCCTGGCCCGATTATTATGCCAAAATTACCTCCCAAATGGCAGCAGACCAATCGCCGGATATCGGCATTATCCCGCAGGCCTGGTTCCCGACTTTGATCAAAAATGCTCAGGTTCAGGATCTGACTGGTTTCATCAACTCTGAACTCGACATGACCCAGTTCTACGAACAGCCCTTCAAGAACACATCTTATGTTGATAACAAGTATTACGGAATTCCGGCAAGCGTTTATTACCTGGCCCTTTTCTACAACAAAGATATGTTTGACAAAGCCGGTCTGCCCTATCCGTCTGCCGATTGGAATAACGCTTCTTCTTTCGACGAGATCCGCGAAATGGCCAAACATTTTGTAAGTGGTGAAGGTATCGAAAAGTCGTATGGCTTTTTCCAGGGGCCTTATCTGGCCTATATCGGCGCCTATTCGCAGACCAATGGCGGAAATAACGTTTTCAACCCTGATGGCACTTGTGCTCTGACCTCACCGGAGAGTCTGGAAGTGTACAAGTGGTTCGACGAAATGATCCATACGGATGGCTCTATGCCCGAAGATGTGCCGGCTACTTCGGTGCCGGCCGTGATCAGCCCGTCCGATCTGTTCGCCAATGGCAAGCTGGCCATGTTGGTGGATGGAAGCTGGAATATGTACACTGTGCTGGGCATCACAGATTTCAAAGTGGGTGTTGCTGCTCTGCCGGCGGGGAGCTCGAAAGAGGCCCTGTCAACTCACTTCATCGATAACTGGGTGATCTGGAGCGGTACCAAGCATCCTGAAGAAGCAGCCAAAGCGCTCAAAGCGCTGCTCAGCCCCGAGGTGTTCGCGGTCACAGCCGAAAAGGGTGTGGCAGGCATGCCCCTCTATCGCCCGGCAGCCGAAGCATTTGTGAATAACGTACTGGGGCAGGTGTTCACCCCGGAAGATATCACTTCCTTCCTGGCCGCCAGCGACCATTATTCTACGGCCCCCTATAACAGTTTTTACGAGCAGGTGGATCAGTTAGCCAACAACTCGATGGATCAATGGCTGCTCGGACAGATTACGT
This sequence comes from uncultured Anaerolinea sp., assembly GCA_964459385.1. GTDB lineage: Bacteria > Chloroflexota > Anaerolineae > Anaerolineales > Anaerolineaceae > UBA6107. The sequence continues at coordinate 149,798 of CAYWLG010000003.1, read as the reverse complement.
ATGAGCAATACGCACAGAATAACTGCAAGAACATTGTGGATGCCAGTGAGTAATTGGTGAAATGCTTTCTGTGCAGTGCTCACAACGAGGGCACTGCACAGAAATGGACTTATTTTCTTTTATAAATTTCTTAATACCCGGGCAGGAGTAAACTCAAGTCATGCAAGATCTCAGTTTTCCACTTGATAATCTGATGATTCATTTTCAGGGGTTGCAATTTTCCATACAGATTTTTACTTATGAGAATGTTTATTGCTTATCGCAAAACAGTGTTTTTACCAATAAAGGCGTCAATGAGTTGGAGGTTTATTCGCAGGGTCTGTTATGGGCAGGCGGCCAGGAAAAAAGCCCTGGAGAGTGCCACTGTCGCTTACTGAAGTCGCCTCAAGATGCTTCCATACGTGTCGATATACAGGCCATTCACCCAGAAAAAATTCGCTGTCTCAAGCTTACCCTTCACGACCAACCGGTTTCGCGCGTCCTTAACTTGCAAGGCGGCGCGCCGTATGATCTGCCGGATACCGGAATGACCTTTAATTACCCGGAAGGTTGGCGTGAATTGCCGACCCCCATGCTGGTTTTTGACAGAAACGCGCAGGAAAAATTTCTTTATGTGCGTTCTCTCGATAAGCAGGTGCGCGAAAAACGGATCACCCTTCTGCCGCATGCAGAAAGGTTCAATATCGAAATGATCTGGGAAGAGGATGCCATTCACCAGACAGGCAGTGTAACTGTGCCTGCATGGGAAATCGGTTTTGTGGAAGACCCTGCCGCAATCTATGCCGACCAGGCGCAGAAGATGGCTCAAAACTTTGACCTGCACCCCTGGGAAACCCGCCTGGATGTGCCCGATTGGGCCAGAAAGGTCAGCCTGGTCGTTTCACTGCATATGCAGCATTACACCGGCTACATCTTCAATGATTATCCGCAGGCCTTGGAGATCGTGCAGTGGTTCGCCAGTCGTTTTCCGGCTGAGAAAACACTTTTTTACCTACCAGGCTGGGAAGGGCGTTATTACTGGCAATATGGTGATTACCGTCCGGATGAACGCATGGGCGGTGAAAGCGGATTTGCAGCCCTGCTGGAGGGGATTCACAAACTGGGTGCCAATTGCATGCCCATGTTTGGCTTGAATGTCGTCAACAAGAACAGCCCCGGTTTCGAACAATGGGGCAGGCCTTCGCAGAAGGTCAATGCCAGCGGTAATGTTTGCGAATCCAGCGTTGATTGGGATGGCTCGCGTGATTATGATCTGGGTTGGGGAGCCATGTTAAACCCTGGCGCGCCGGGGTGGCAAAACCGGTTGGTAGAACAGATTTCCGTCCTGCGCGAGCGCTACCAGTTCCGCGCTGCTTTTCTGGATATTTCTGCTGCCTGGTGGAATGATCCCAATTTCCATGTTTATGCCGGAGCGGTTGAACTGATCCGGCGCCTCCGTGCCGGCAGATCGGATTTTCTGGTTGCGGGTGAAGCCTGGTTCGACGCGATGAGCGCATGCACGCCTTTTGTCCAATGTGGGCATACGGATGGCCGCATGAACTGGCCGGATATCCCGTACGAACCCGTGTTCACAAAGTACTGCCGGGCCTTTGGGCACCTCAGCCTGGGCGATCCGGGCCGGGGCTCGACCGGGGTGCATGAGCTGGGCTACAACCCGACCTGGGAGGTTCCCCTGCGCAAAGGCATTATCCCCACGATCACGGTGGTCGATCAGACGCTCCAGAACGGTACTGAAAGAATAGAGCGGATCATTGACCAGGCAAAACTGTATCAGCAAGAATTTCTTTCAGAAGAGTGATCTGAACCGGTAAGAAAATTTTGGCGAAAACGGCAATTCACACAGCCTTATTTGTATTTAGTAATACTCCCCCAACAAAACTGCGCCAACCTTGGCGTAGTTTTGTTTAATTGGGAAACGAACCTGTAAGAGGGGATCTGGTCAGGAGAATGATGTACAGGGCAACAGGCACAGCGCCATGAGCGGGGTTAACATGCTCGAACAGCACCTCAAATCCATTGAGACCCAGCTCGAAAACCCGCCCGCCGATACCGCCAAAGTGCAGCGCCTCGGCGAAGAATACGCTCGCGTGCAGCAAGACCTTGACGAGCGCATGGAAGAATGGGCCCGCCTCAGTGAAGAGAATTAATTCAAGAAATAAATCCAAAAAGCAGCGCCTCCTGACATCAGGAGGCGTTTTGATCTCCCTGGTAGGGGCGATTCACGAATCGACCCGTGTTTTTGCATGGCATTGCCGTCATTTGTTCGCAGCCGAATAACTGTATAATTTATATGCATGAGGTGGACTTTAAGTTGGCATGGTCTGATCGAGCCAAAGACGATCAGAATTTAAGCTGGTCGCGGCAATTTATCAGCAAAGACACAATGTTGTGTGGCTCAAAATCAATAAAATTTAATAACAGACGCACATTACAACATTGGTCCCAATCATGCGAGCGAGCTCGCAAAATTTGTAAACATTCTTGATGACACTAGTTTGAATTTAAGGAGGGAAAACGATGTCAAGGATTTGGCCGGCGAATCACCAAACAAAAGCCCTGGCTTTTTTTACTATCCTCATTTTGTTGGTCGGATGTATCACAACACCAAGTAGAGAAACCTTACCTGTTGAGCCAATAACGAGCCCGATTCCTGCCAGTCCTACAAAGCAAGAAATGATCACGCTGACAAAGATGATCACGAACAGTGGTGTTATGATTTTTCCTACGGCTACTCCTTCTCCCAAAGCAAATATTACCGTGACCGTTGATAGTGGCAAATTCTTGATCTGGGGAACAGTTGATTATGAACAAAAAACACCGATCGGCTTTTCAATGCCAACCGTCAGTGGAAACGAATATATTTATAAAAACGCCTTGGCCTCGTATAATTTTGGGATTGTGCCAAATGGTGAATTCTATTTAAATTTGGATGATCTGAATGACAACGGACTGGCAAATAGCGACATCGAAATACGAGCCTCGACAGGGAGTGGGGGTACGACCTATCACCTAAACCTTCTAAATCATGCACAATTTTTTTATGCAGATAAAAAAATGGATCTGGAAATGTGTATGGCAGAATACCCATTAAGTGGGTTTGATGAACTTTCTTATATTGTGCAAGATCTAGGGATTAACTGGGGCGGGGATTTTTGTATTTTAACTAATGAAGGACATATGGCCGTTGTTCATTCCGTTCTGGATACGTTATATCGGCAAAATTTTACAATTGTAATAACAGTGTATAAACAAGTATTAGAAACGATCTATACCCCCGTTGCTACATTTACGCCTGGCCCAACACCAACCTACAACAAATATCCAGGGTTTTCAAGCGAACAGTCAGAAACTGTTGATAAATCAGTAAAATTATTTATCGAGAATGTTATAAAGAACGATAAAGGGGCAATTGCCGCACAATTGTACTTTCCTTTAATGGTTACGCCACCTACAGAAACGATGTCTCAATGCCTAAATTCAAAATCCGAGTTTTATTATTTTTATGAAAAATTGTTTACAGAAGAGTTTCGCAAGGAAATCTCTGAGGCAGGCATACAGGATGTCTCGACAAATGGAATAACATTTCGTCTTTCGGTAAAACACGGATTTATTGTTTTTGATGTTTTTGGGAATATTCGAGAAATTTATAATCAAGAAAACGAATAACAACATTGTTAGAAAAGTTTGATAATCTAAACTAAAGAAGTGTTTGTTTTAGATTGGTTACATAATTAAGGGCAGAAAAAAAATGAGCATGTCTTTCAATCATTACGGGTTATGTTTTTGTTCAAAAGGGAATTGTCGGGTGCTCATATTGATAGGATAGATCGTTTGTGATCAAACGTACTTCAATCATGCAAGTAAAGTCTGCATAGGAAATCTTCAGGCACCACAGTGAAGTACTGGAGTGGAAAGCAGCAAAAGCAAACATTATGCTGCTTAAGCAGAAGACAAGTTAATGACCACGCAAGTACAGGGCAAATTACCAGCAAAGATACATGGGCAGGGGGACTACCAGAACCCGATCCCGTCGGCGAATTTGCTGTAGGTCAACGCGGATATCTCAAAACAGGCAACAGCAATAGATCGCAAGCCCCCGCTGACTCCCTCCTTGACAGCAGTTGTATAATCAAATATAGAACATAAAACCTATTTTAAACTATGATTCGTTTTATTCGTTTTCGATTATTTTTAAAAACGAATCGCTACATCGAAGCTCCGGCTACCATCTCTTCGTCGCCGTTGTAGTTGCGCAGGGCCGGGAAACGCGCCGCCGTGAACATTACCGCCAGCACACAGCCAATGCCGCCGCTGACAATGGCGAAGGGCGTCCCCAACGTTGAGGCCACAATGCCGGCCTCCACCTCGCCCAGTTGCGGCCCGCCCGCGAAGAAGATCTGGTTGATGCTCACCATGCGTCCGCGCATCTCGTCCGGCGTTTGCAGTTGCCGGATGGTGTTGCGCAGCACCGTGCTGATGGCATCCCCCGCGCCCACCGCGATCAGTGCCAGCATGGTCAGAGTGTAACTGCGCGAGAGCCCGAACACCACCGTGGCTGCCCCGAAGGCGCCCACCCCCCACAGCAGCAGTTTGCCCTGCTTGCGCACCCCGCTGGCCTGGGCCATGAACAAAGCCACCACCACCGCCCCAATGGACTGCGCCGCCGAGAGCCAGCCGTAACCGATGGCATCGGTGTGCAGCACGTCGGTGGCGATGAAGGGCAGCAGCGTGTTGGCCGAAGAGAAGAAGGTGGCGAAGAAATCGAGCAGCATGCTCGACAGGATGATGGGCTGCTTCATGATGTAGCGCACCCCCGCCGGAATCTCGGAAAAGTGCAGCTTTCTGAACGGGTTCATCGCCTTGCTGTGATCCAGGCTGCGCGGGCTGGGAATGGGCCCCATGTAAATAAGCGCCACGATCACGGCCAGAAACGAGGCGGCATTGATCCAGTAGATCCACTGCAGGCCCAGCGTGGCGATGACCAGTCCGCACAGGGCCGGCCCCACCACGGCGCCGATATCCCCGGCAATGGATTGCAGCCCGAAAGCGCTGGGCAGGTCTGCGCGCGGCACGATGGCGGGCACCATCGACTGGCGCGAGGGTCCATCAAATGAAACGGCCACGCCCTGAATGGCGACCAAAATGTAGATCTGCCACAGCGCCACCTTGTCGAAGTAGGTGAGCAGGCCCAGCGCGGTGGCGATGAGGATCATGCAGCCCTGCGTGACCAGCACCACTTTGCGGCGGTCGAACGTGTCGGCCACCAGCCCGCCGACGAGGGCAAAAGCGAGAATGGGCAAGAACTTGGCGATGCCGATGCCGCTCACCACAATGGGGTCGTCACTCAGCACGCGCAGATGCCAAAAAATGGCCCAGACCTGCATCTGGGAACCGGTGTTCGAGATCAATAACCCTGCCCAATAGGCGGCGTAGCGCCGGTTGTTTTTCAGGGCAGGGGGAAGGCGGAACCACTTTTTAATTGTCGGCAAGGAATCAGGTACCCCAATCTCTCAGGTATAGAAAGTCATAACCAATGGTGCGGTTGCTCAATTTGGCAATGGGGGGCAGCACCCGTTTGAACTGATTGCGGCGCACGCGCTGCAGCACGGCTTTGACGAACTCTTCTTTGAAACCGGCTTCCACGCATTCTTGCGGTGTGTAGCGCTGGTCGATCAGCAAAAAGAGGATCTGGTCTGCCTGTTCATAGGTAAAGCCCAGCTCGGTTTCGTCGGTTTGCCCCACCCACAGGTCGGCCGAAGGGGCCTTGTCGAGGATGGGCTGCGGCACGCCCACGGCTTTTGAAAGCTGGCGCACCTGGGCTTTATACAGGTCGCCGATGGGGTTGAGCGCGCAAGCCGAATCGCCGTAGAGGGTGGAATAGCCTAGCAGGATCTCGGTCTTGTTGCCGGTGCCGATCACCAGACCCTTGAAGGCCTCCGATTGGTCGAAGAGGATGATCATGCGCTGGCGTGCCATGATATTGCCTTTGCGGCGGTTTTCCATGTCAGGGAAGCGCTCGATGAGCGGATCTACCATCTCGGTGATCGGAATGGTCAGCGCCTGCACGCCCAGGGCGTCGATCACCAGTTGGGCATGGTCAAGCGATCCCTGTGAGCTGGTCTTGTAGGGCATGCGAATGGCCATCACGTTTTCGGGGCCAAGCGCTTCTGCGGCCAGGTAACAGGCCAGCGCCGAATCGATACCGCCCGAGAGGCCAAGCACCGCCTTGTGAAAACCGGCGCGCGTTACCTCGGTTTGGATGAAGCCGGTGAGGATCTTTCGTGCCAGGTCGGTATCGATCGATAGATCAGACATGTTGTCCTCCAGAAAATTCAAACGGTAAAAGGGTCATGCTCGTGAGGCAGCTTTCATTTTGAGGTAATTCGTGTCAGTTCGCGCAGCACCATAGCGGTGCGTTCGTCACGCAGCAATGGCAGGCGTGCGCGGGTGCGGTGCAGTTGGTTGAGGTCCAGTTCCACCTGGATGAGCGATTCTTCGTGCTGCGGCCCGTGTGCCAGGTTGACGCCGTCTGGCGTATACACACTGGCGCCGCCCCAAAAGTTGAGGCCGTCTTCGTACCCCACGCGATTGGTGTGGGCCACAAATGAGGTGAACAGACCAGCATAAGCGCGGTTGATCTCGTCCACCCAGCGGGCCGAGTCGAGGCGGGCGCCTTCGCCATCCGTGGCAGGGTGCGGCAGGCCGCGGCCGGGGCTGGCCGAAGCGAACAAAAAGAGATCGGCGCCGTCCAGCCAGAGCAGATAAGGCAGCGAGGCGTGCCAGAAATCTTCACAGATCAACATGCCCACGCGCCCGAAGCGGGTGTCAAAGGCACGCACCTGGTCTCCCCAGGCGAAGAAACGACCTTCATCGAAAAGGCCGTAGGTTGGCAGATAAACCTTGCGGTGCACGTGCAGCACCTTGCCGCCCGAAAGGTAAGCCGAGGCAATGTAAAAGCGGCTGCGCACGTCTTCTTCTACGAAGCCCACCATCAGGTCGATCGACTGGCTTTCTTCGAGCAGGCGGTGAAAGACAGGATCCGAGTCGAGGGCGCGGTGTGCCACCGTGGGCACCAGGTCTTGCAGCACATAACCGGTCAGTGAAAGTTCCGGGAAGACCAGCAGATCAGCCCCACCTTGACGGGCCTGATTGATGTAGGTGAGATGTTTTTGCAGGTTCTTTTCAACATCTCCCAGAACGGTATTGATTTGGGCGAGGGCGAGGTTCAATTTCATGGTGTTTTGCTTTCTGAGATGCTTCTCTTCTTAAACCATCGTAAGGATGGCACTTTTTTGATCCATTCGAGGATACTTATTGTACTCAATAATGAGATTAATGTGTAAAACAACGCCGCCCAGCTCTCGATGCGCAGCCCCAGCCACGAGGGGGCCGGGTCGGCGCGCATGAAGGTGAAGAGCAGCATATCAATGCTGTAGGTGAGCCATAAAAGTGAGGAGCGCAGACCGGCCTTTGCACTTTTGCGCAGCAGCAGTTCCACCATGCCCAGAAAGGCGAGCAGGCTCACCGCCGCCAGCGGCTGCAGTGGGCTGCGCAGCACATACACGCCGCTCTCGTTCAGAGCCTGCATGCCCCACCAGGTGCCCTGCGGCAGGGCAATGCCGTACGCGCTGCCTTCCAACAGACAGGCCAGCCAGGGAGCGATGCTCATGGGCAGCAGCATCACGCTCAGGTGGTCGCAGATGGGCCAGAAGTTCCACTGCCACAGGCGAGCGATCAGCGGCACCATCAAGAGCGCGCCGGCCGGTGCCCCGATCCACGAAAGGCCACCCTGCCAGAACGCGGCGATCTGCCCGGCGTTTTGCGAAAAGTAATTCAGATGTTCGAGCACATAAGCGATTCGCGCCCCCAGCAGTGCACCGAACAGGCTGAGCAGCCCGGCCAGCAGCCAGTGCAGTCGCTGCCCGCCCGGCGCGACCAGTGCCAGGCGCCACAGCGCAAAACTGGCGCCAATGGCCAGAATCAATGAGAAGGGGTTGACCGAATTAATGAATGCCATAAATTCATTTTTATCTTACCACAAGCGCACAAGTCTCGACTCGAAACAGTTAGCGCATCTTGAACGGATATCAGTTACTAAAAAGTTGCCACGGTTGCCTAAAAACAGGTTAAGAAAAGACTAATGCTGGTCTAAAATGAAAATAATTTCTTTGAGGTAAAATTAAGCAGGATTAAATGGTGCCCAATGACCACAACTGAAGAACGCATGCGGGTTCTCAAACTAATTGAAGAAGGCAAGATCAGCGCCGCTGAGGCCGTCTCCATGCTGGATGCGGCTGCCAACCCCGATAAAGACCAGGGCCAGAGCGCCGCAGTCTCGAATCAACCCGTGCGTTACATTCACGTGATCGTCACCGACATCGACAGCGGCAAGTCGCGCGTCAACATTCGTATGCCGGCCAATCTGGTCACCACGGGCATCAAGATGGGGGCTCACCTTTCCACTGAGATCAACGTGCTCGATACCCAGCAGATCAAAGACTACATCAAACGCGGGGTCACCGGCCAGGTGCTTGATGTGCTGGACGATGATGAAGGCGAACGAGTACAGATCTTTCTCGAATAAAAAACTGCGGAGTTACCCGCAGTTTTTAGTTAGTTGATCGATTCCACTTTGTCGATGTTCGGGAAGAACTGCCTGACAGTACCTTCCACCCAGCCCTTGAGGGTCATGGGCGAGAGCGGGCAGCCCAGGCAGGAACCGCCCAGCTTGACCTTGACGATCTTGCCGTCGAACGAAACAAACTCAACCGAACCGCCGTGATAAGTAGAAATGTAGGCGCTCAACTGCTCGATCAGGCCGCGCATCTGTTCGGTCTCAGAAAATGAGGGGATAGAATCAGTCATCTTTGCTCCCTTGTTTTTGCAGGTGAGATTCAGGTTCATCCCCTGGATCAGAATGCCCATGATCTCGTTGTGGGTACTCTCCAGCCGTTCTGCGATCGCAGAAGCCAGCTTATCTAATATTACCACACCTGATTCTGGATGATTCTCACACAGCAGTTGCAACTCTTTGCCTTCGATGCGATAGGCCTCGCAGTCGCTCAAGGCCAGCGCTGCCGAGGTATATGCCTTGCGTCCCATTGTGGCCGACCAGCCAAAGATGGCGCCATGTTTCAGGTGCGCCACCGATAACGCCGGCCCGTCAAAGGGCTTGAAGATGATCTCCACTTCACCGCTTTCAAGAAAAAAGAGGTATTTGGCCGCCTCTCCCTGTTGAAAGATGGTGGTACCGGCCGTAATATGGCACAGAGTAATAAGAGGCGTCAGTTGGTCTTGTAGTTCCCCATTGACGCCTTGAAAAGCGGGCAAGTAAAAAAGGTGCCTTTTTCGCATTTTGACTATCTTAACGGTTGATTCTGCTGAGATGTAGTGGCAAATATCCCGAATCAATTGACAAATTTCCTTGCCAGGTGAAGCCACGATAAATTTCGCTCAAAATGAAGCAAGGTGGGCTCAAATTAGGTAAAATGGAGCACAGGTGAGCCAAAAACTGTCACTTTATCGTGATTGGTGCATCCAAAAGAGGTAAAGGAGAAAAATTCATGGAAATGATCATTGACTTTCCGGGCGGGGCACGGGTAGATGCCCATTTTGGCAACCACACAGTCCCGACCGACCAACCGTTTCAGGGTGGCGGCGCCGACAGTGCACCTACCCCATTTGCTGTTTTTCTGGCCTCCATTGGCACCTGCGCCGGCATCTACGTGCTGGGGTTCTGCCGACAGCGCGGCCTGCCGACCGAAGGCATCCGCATCGTCGAAAAAGTGAACTACGCCACGACCGGGATGGTCGAAACGATCGACCTTGAGATTCAGGTTCCTCCCGAATTTCCGAACAAATATTACGACGCTCTGGTTCGTTCTGCCGATCAGTGCAAAGTGAAGCAGCACCTCGAACGCCCGCCCAAGTTCAATGTGTATACTCAGGTAGTTGAATAAGAAGCTCTGAAAATTGTAAACAGGAAGACCTCCACAAGCGTGGAGGTTTTTTGTCGGGCAACGTGAAAGCCAGGGTAGATTCAGGGGGAATGGACGGGCAGTGAGCTACTTTCCAGGCAGCAGAGCAGAGCGGCCGCTGGTGGGGTCGCGCAGCAGTGTAAGGGGAACCTTGTAGGTCTGGCTGAGCAGTTCGCTGTCGAGCATCTCTTGCGGGGTGCCCACTTTGACGATCTGCCCGTTCACCAGCAGAGCTACGCGGTCGGCAAACTGAAAGGCCATGTTCAGGTCGTGCAGGGCGATGAGCACCGCGCGTGGCGAAAGCCCGCCGTTGGTTGGGTGCGCCAGATCGCTGATGTGTTTCATCAGCCCATATTGAAATTGCAGGTCGAGAAAAGTGGTCGGTTCATCCAGCAGCATGAGCGGGGATTGCTGCGCTAGGGCGCGCGCCAGCAGCAGGCGCTGCTGCTCTCCTCCCGAAAGTTCACTGATGGACCGCTCGGCAAACGCCAGCGTGTCGGTTTCGCTCATCGCCGCGGCGATCAGATCGTTATCCTCCGCCGAAAGCTGCCCCAGCCAGTTGAGATAGGGCGTGCGTCCCAGCGAAACCACCTCTTTGCCGGTGAAGGCCGGCGGCAGGTTGCGCGCCTGCGGCACCACCGCGATGCGGCGGGCTCGTTCCAGTTCATTCATGCCCTGCACCGACTTGCCTTCGATCGTGACCGAGCCGCTGCTAAGGGGCAGCACGCCGCTGATGGCGCGCAACAGCGTTGATTTGCCCGAGCCATTGGGCCCTATCAAGGCCATCAATTCGCCCGGCTGCAGGGTGAGGTCAACACCCTGCAAGATCGTCTTTTTGCCATAACCGGCGTAGAGAGAGGCCACTTTTAGCATGACTCACCAGTAGTTTTGTGATTTCGAGCGGCGTAAAAGCCACAAGAAGAAAGGCGCCCCCAACACGGAGGTGATGATGCCCACCGGGATCTCCTGCGGCGCCATCAGTGTGCGGGCAGCGGCATCGGTCAGCAAGAGCAGCACGGCGCCTCCCAACAGTGAAAGCGGCAAGATGCGCCGGTAATCGCCGCCCCACAGCAGGCGGATGAGATGTGGCACGATGAGTCCCACAAAACCGATCACCCCGGCAAAAGAGACGGCGGCTGCGGTTGCCAGCGTAGCGGAAATGACGGTCAGCCAGCGCACGCGCGCCACCGGCACGCCCAACTGCATGGCCTGTTCATCGCCGAACTGCATCACATTGAGAGGGTGCCCCAAAGAGAGTAAAACGACCAGACCGATGAGGGCATAAGGCAGCATGGCGATCACGGGCATCCAGCCTGTCATGGTGCTGCCACCGAGCAGCCACACCAGCGCGCGGCGCAGTTCACCGCCAGAGTTGATCATGAGCAGTGAAGAGATCGCCGTACAAAACGAGCTGACCACCACACCGGCCAAAATGAGGTTGGTGGTGGGCACGGTCTTGCCCACGCGGGCCATGAGGGTGACAAACCCCACGGCCAGGGTGGCGCCGAGAAAAGCCGCCATAGGGATGGCAAACGACCCCAGGGGGGTGTAAGGCCATTGGATGCTCATGGCGGCCACGGCGCCCAGCCCGGCCCCCGAGGCTACCCCGATCAGATAAGGGTCGGCCAGCGGGTTGCGAAAGAGCCCCTGATAAGCGGCGCCGCTGCCGGACAGGGCTGCTCCAACCAGCATGAGCAGCACCATGTGCGGCAGACGTAACTTGAACAAAATGGTCGCATATACCCCATTCGGGTCAACGGCTGCGGTCTTGCCCTGCACGGCCGCGGCCAGCACGTTGCCAATCATGCCGGGGGTGATGTTCACCGCCCCGACCATCACGTTGAGCAAGGCTGCCAGCGCCAGCAAAAGCACGATCAGCAAGAATGGGTTTATGCGTTTCACTCAGCGGTCCTATTTGTAGAGTTCCGGATGGATCACATTGGCCAGCGCTTCCAGCCCGTCCACCAGGCGCGGGCCGGCGCGGCTGACCAGATCATCATTGAAGGCGTAGATGGCATCGTCTTGCACGGCTTTGATCTTGTCCCAGCCGTCGCGGGCTTTCACCTGATCGGCGGTGGTGCCATAAGCAGCATCGCCCAGCAGGATGATATCGGGGTTCTGGGTGAGCAGGTCTTCAACGCTGATCTGTGTCCAAGCGCTGCTCAGACTGGCCCCCACGTTCTTGCCGCCGGCCAAGGTGATGAGCTGATCCACGAAGGTGCCGGGGCCGCTCGTCCAGGGTTTGGCGGGGTCGCTGCCATCCAGTTCATAGAAGACCAACGGGGTGGTGTCGGCCTTGGCAACGGTCTCTTTCACGCTTTCCACGCGGGCGCTCAATGAATTGGTGAGCGCTCTGGCTTCGTCTGCGTGACCGGTCAGTTCGCCAACCGTGTACAGGCTGACATAAAGATCATCCAGCGTGACGGGGTTGGCAACATAATAGACGTTCAGGCCTAGATCGGTCAGTGCTTTGACCTGATCTTCGGTATTGATGGCCGCGGCGATGACCAGATCGGGTTCGAGGGCGGCAATGGATTCATAAGAATAGGCACCATTCGAGCCGCCGATATCGGCCAGGGTGGTGGCTTCTTCAGGATAGTTCGAGAAGGAATCGCGGCCAACCACCTGATCGCCGGCACCCACCGCATACAACATTTCGGTGGTAGAAGGTGCCAGTGAAACGACCGTCTCGGCAGGGGCATCGAGGGTCACAGTACGCCCCAGACCATCCACGAAAGAAAGGGACTCGGCTACCGGCGCTTCAATTTCGGCAACGGCAGCGGTTGGGGCAACAGCAGTTTTTGGGGCACAGGCTGAAAGCGCAAGGGTCAACGACAGAGCCAGCGCCAGCCATAAATTGATTTTTTTCATGAAATAATTCTCCAAAAGTGTTTCATCAGCCAGAAAATAAGAATCCCCGGCTGGTACGGCCGGGGAAAACGAACGAAGTACGATCGAGTGTCCACCTCCTGTCAGCGAGATTGTGGTAACACCCTCTTGGGCGGGCGACCTGACTTATCAGAAATTTCTGAATCACAGTTGCGCCACAGTACCGGGCTTGCACCGGTTTCGCCTTTAAGCCTTCCCATCCGGGGGAAAGGGCACCCAAAAGGACTATTCAATTAGCTGTATTGTATGTGCGAAATGCGGTCGCGTCAAGCCGACTGAGGTCACAATTTGGCTTGAAATCTTCACAAGATATACATACCTGGCTGGTAAATTGAGAATGCAAGTTTCTTTTTGAAGGTGAACAATATGAAAAAGCAAAATTTCAAATGGATCCTTAACCTGATCCTTTATGGTGGTTTCCTGGTGGCCTTTTATCTGGATCTGACCGGTCTTTCTTTGCATCAATGGCTGGGGATCGCGGTGGGCATCTTGTGCCTGGTGCATCTGCTGCAGCATGCCCCGTGGGTGAAGACCACCCTGGGCAAATTCACCGCCATGCCCGCGAGAACCCAGATCAACTTTATGGTGGATGTGGCGATTTCATTGGGAATGAGCGCGATCATTGTCAGCGGGCTGGTCATTTCTACCTGGTTGAACCTGCCACTGGTCAATTATGACACCTGGCGTGTGCTGCACATCGCGTTCGCTGTTGAAACGCTGGTGGCACTTTTGGTGAAGCTGGCCCTGCACTGGAAGATGATCGGGCTGCAGCTTAAAAAGCTCTTTGTTAGGCAGACGCCTCACTTGCAGACAGCGCCTCCGCCTCTGCCCGCTCAGGTAGCGCGCGTGCCGGTGGCGGTGAAAGGCAGTAAAACCGTCAGTCGGCGCGATTTTTTGGCCATGATGGGCGCGTTCAGCCTGGTTTCGACCCTCACCATCGCTCACATCATTCGTGGGGATGAATTGACGGTCACGCAGGCTGCCTCGGGTGAGTCTGTGCAGCCTGCCCCCACCGAGCTGCCGACTGCAACGACACAAGTTGTAGAACGCCCTACACTTTCGGTGGCAGAGGCCGAACCAACCGCTACAACGATTGTGCCTACCGCGACTGGCCAACCCACGTTGGCGCAGGCCGCAGACAACACAGCCTGTGTCATCCGTTGCCGAAACGGCTGTTCTTATCCTGGCCGCTGCCGCCGTTATATCGATGCCAATAACAACGGCAAATGCGATCTGGGTGAATGCTTATAAACATGAGAACTCCTCCAAAGTTTTGGAGGAGTTCTCTTCCTACAATTTACGCCAACAAAACGGCGCTTTTGCTCAGGTCAACACATCTGACTGCTGGAAAGCAAAGTTAGTTCCCTCGCCCCAAATTCAACAGGTTCATCAGTCCGCTGCCGGCTTCATCAATTTTCTCTTTCTTTTCTGATCCTTCACGGTAGCGAGCAAATTCATTGGCCAGTTCCTCTTCGGGGTTACGGAATTGCATTGAGTAGAGGCGCGCGTAAAGGCCGTTTTTGCTCATTAATTCAGCATGGGTGCCGAGTTCAACGATCTCGCCGGCTTCCAGCACAGCAATGCGGTGCGCCACTTTCACTGTGCTCAGACGGTGGGCAATGATGACGGTGGTACGGTTTTGCATGAGCCGGTTGAGCGCCTCTTGCACCAGTTCTTCAGATTCATTGTCCAGCGAACTGGTGGCTTCATCGAGCAAAAGCACACGTGGGTCTTTCAGAATGGCGCGTGCAATCGAAATGCGCTGGCGCTGTCCGCCGCTCAAGTTCGTGCCGCGTTCGCCCACGAGGGTCTCATATTGATTGGGAAATGCCATGATGAAATCGTGAGCATTGGCTGCTTTGGCAGCTTGGATCATTTCATCTTCAGACGCATCCAGTTTTCCGTAAAGGATGTTCTCACGGATCGTGCCGCCAAAGAGGATCGTTTCTTGCGGAACGATGGCGAGTTGATCACGCAAGCTGCTTTGAGTGATCGAGCGCAGATCGGTGTTGTCGATCTTGATGCTCCCTGAGGTGGGATCATAAAAACGTGGAATCAGGTTAAAGATCGTGCTCTTGCCTGCGCCGCTGGGACCGACCAGTGCCAGAATCTCACCGGATTTGATCTCGAGAGAGACGTCTTTCAGCACATCGGCGATGCCGTCATAACTGAAAGACACGTTTTCGAACGTGATACGTCCCTGGCTGGGGGGGAGTTGAAGGGCATCGGGGGCATCCTGTACACTGGGGCGGGTGTCGAGCAGTTCAAAAACACGTTGAATGCCACCCACAGCCGCACTGAATTGAGCATAAAGCCCACCCAACCCGCCCAGGCTGCCGGCGATGGAAATGCCATAGATGAGAAAGCCGGTGATCATGGCCACGCTCAACTGTCCGGCAATGACCTGACGCCCGCCATACCACATGATAGCTCCGATGGCTGTAAACCCTAAGAACATCATGATCGAGCCAAAAGATGAATTGTAGACGGCCATTTTCAGAGAAGATTTGAAAGTCTTTTCCATGGCGTCATCATAGCGTTTGGTCTCGAACGCTTCACGGCCGAAGCTCTTCACAATTCTTATGCCCTGCAGCCCTTCTTCGGCCACGATGGTCGAATCGGCCAACTGGTCTTGAATCTTGGTGCTGCCCTTTTGAATCATACGGCCAAAAGTAAAGGCGATGCCTAACAGGATGGGCACCAGCGCCAGGATGAAGAGGGTAAAGCTGGTGTTCAGCGTTAGCAGAATGATGATCGAAC
Organism: uncultured Anaerolinea sp.; assembly: GCA_964459385.1. Taxonomy (GTDB): domain Bacteria; phylum Chloroflexota; class Anaerolineae; order Anaerolineales; family Anaerolineaceae; genus UBA6107. Next base: position 134,172 of record CAYWLG010000003.1, on the reverse strand, counting down.
CGATCAAAGTCAGTGTCTGGCTGAGCAGGCTGGTGAGCGTGGTAGTCAGCACGTTGCGCATCTGGGTCACATCGCTTGAAAGGCGCGAGACCAGGTCGCCAACACGCCGGGTCGAATAAAAATCGAGCGAAAGCTCGTGCAGATGATCGTATAGATGGGTGCGCAAATCATAGACAATGTGCTCACCCACGTAAGCCAGCAAGTAAGATTGCAGGTAATTAAAGGCCGCTTGCAGTAAAAAGATCAGCACCAGCGCACCGGCCAACAGATTGAGCGATGCCAGACTGTTCGATTGCGTCACCTGGTCCAGCAATTTTACGATGACCAGTGGAAACGCTAACCCAAAAGCGCTCGATGCCAGCAACGCCAGCACGGCCAGGATCATTTGCTTTCGATAGGGTTTGAGAAAGCTGAAGAGGCGACGCCAATTGACAGCTTTGAGAGAGAATTTTTCGTTGGTAACCGCCAATCGGCGGTCGCCTTCGTGGTTTGAATGACCCATCATAATAAAAACTCCTTAGTGAATAAAAACATAGTTCGTTTTTCCATCAGAACCTTTAGCACAGCAGCAGTAATCTTTAAGGTACCTTTATTGAATGCTGCAAAAAGGAAAGATTGAGAATTGACCGTGAGGGTTTGTTTGCGCATTTACAAAAGTCCTTTCGAGTCATTTTCAACCTACCCGAAAGGATAAATCTTGCATGTAAACCCAATATTAACTGTGCGGAGATCAACTGGCATTTGGTAAAGTGATGGTAAAGGTCGTTCCCTGGCCGCGGGCACTTTCAATATCGATACTGCCTTTGTGTAACTCGACGATCATCTTGACGATGGCCAGTCCCAACCCACTACCGCCCTGGCTGCGGTTGCGCGATTTGTCCGCTTTGTAAAAACGCTCAAAAATGTGTACCTGCTCTTCAGGTGCGATACCGATCCCATTGTCGCTGATGCGAAAGATTGCGCTGCCGTTTGCTTCTTGCAAACGCACCTGAATGGTTCCGCCCTCAGGGGTGAATTTGATGGCATTATTAAGCAGGTTTAGCCAGACCTGACTGAGCAAGTCCTCGTCGGCAACAAGGGTTATTTTTTCGAGTTCAGCACTCATCTCGATCTGTTTCGCCGACCACTGCGGCTCGCATACCAAGATCAGGCTGCGAATCTGTTTTTCGAGGGCATAGGGTCTGGGTTCAAAATTGAGATGTTCCGATTCGAGCGAGGCCAGTTTGAGCAGGTCTTCTGTCATCTTTGAGAGGCGTCTGCTTTCGTTTTCGATGATCTGCAAGTAGTGATGCCTTTCTTGCGGGGTCAACTGATCGTTTTGCAAGGCCTGGGCAAAGCCGCGGATGGAGGTGAGCGGTGTTTGGATCTCATGCGAGACGTTCGAGACGAATTCCTGGCGCATGTTTTCCATTTGACCCAATTCGGAGGCCATTTTGTTGACGCTGGCGGTCAGGTTATGCAAAAAACCATCTTCCTGCTCGTCTTCCAGATGGATGCTAAAATCGCCCTTGGCGATGCGTTCCATGGCATCGATCAGGGGGTCAAACGCATTAATCTGTTGTCGCCTAAAGTGTTTGGAAAAAAGGCTGATGATGCCGCCGGTAATGACCAGCCCCAAAAAAGAGTTGATGATCTGAATTGCCAGCGGCGAAAGATGCAAATGGGTAAATTGATAAAACCAGCGGGTGAGAAAGTAGGCGAGGGCAAAGTTGATGGACGTGAGCAGAAAAACTGTGAACGACCAAAAAACACTGAACCATTTATTTGGACGCTGTCTCATTGTGCTATCTCCAGGCGATAACCCAGCCCACGGATGGTGGTGATCTTAAAGCCATAGTCTTTTGCATCAAAACGTTCGCGCAGGCGGTTGATGTGCACATCCAGAGTGCGGTCGGTACCGCTGAAATCGTATCCCCACACATCTTCGATCAATTGTTCACGGGTAAAGGTTCGCCCGGGCGAACCGGCCAGCTTAAAGAGCAGGTCGAACTCTTTGAGTGGCAGGGTCAACATCTCGTTGTCAGACCGAACCTCAAAGGTTTTGCGATCCATAAAAAGCCGGCCTACTTGCACCGATTGCGATGACGCGATGCGGTAACGTTTAAGCAGTGCTTTTACCCGCTCTACCAGCTCTGCTGGTTCAAATGGTTTGACCAGATAGTCATCGGTTCCCAGTTGAAACCCTTTAACCTTTTGGCTGACCTCTCCTTTGGCCGTGAGCATAAGAATGGGCAGGTCGTAAAGCCTTTTTATCTCCCGGCACAACTCCCACCCGTCCATTTTGGGCATCATGATGTCGATGATGAACAGGTCCACTTTTACTGTATCGAGTTTTGCAAGTGCTTCTTCGCCATTTTCGGCTTCGATCAGATCGAAACCTGCGTTGTGCAAAAACACCCCACATAACTCACGGATATTAACATCGTCATCCACCACCATGATCTTGCTCATACTCTCTGCTTTTCTGCCGGAAGCCCCGGCACATAACAGAATAAACCACCAATGTAAACTGAGTATAAATGAAAAACAAGGCCTTGCTGTACGAAAAAAGCCCCGCCGTGAAAAGGCGGGGCTGAACGGGGACAATAGAGGAAATTCTATTTGAGGATCGTTTCGATCTTTTCGAGTTCCTCGCTGCTGAATTCAAGGTGTTCTAGAGTACCAATGGCATCATCGATCTGCGCAACGCGGCTGGCGCCGATCAGCGCCGAGGTGATCACAGGCTTGCGCAGCACCCAGGCGAGGGCCATCTGGGCCAGGCTTTGCCCGCGTGCTTGAGCCAGATCGTTCAATTTAGCCACTTTTGCCACCTTTTCGGGGGTGATCTGCTCCGGCCGCAAAAAGCCGCTGGGTTTGGCAGCGCGTGAACCCGCCGGGATGCCATGCAGGTATTTATCGGTCAGCAGGCCCTGCGCCAGCGGAGAGAACACAATGGTACCCACTTTTTCTTTTTCCAGCAGGTCGGTCAGGCCATCTTCGATCCAGCGGTTGAACATGGAATAGGAAGGCTGGTGGATGAGGCAGGGGGTACCCAGTTCTCGCAGCAGGCGGATGGCACGGTTGGCTTCATCCGGCTTGTAATTGGAGATGCCCACGTAGAGGGCCCGCCCACTGCGCACGATGTAATCGAGCGCCTGCATGGTCTCTTCGAGCGGAGTTTCAGGGTCGGGCCGGTGGTGGTAGAAAATATCCATATAGTCCAGTCCCATGCGTTTGAGGCTTTGGTCGAGGCTGGCTACCAGATATTTGCGTGATCCCCAATCGCCGTAAGGGCCTTCCCACATGGTGTAACCGGCTTTGGAGGAAATGATCATCTCATCACGGTAAGGGCGCAGGTCTTTCTGCATCACCTGCCCGAAGGTCTCTTCGGCCGAGCCGGGCTCGGGACCGTAATTATTGGCCAGATCAAAATGGGTGATACCGGCATCGAAAGCGTGCAGCAGCATGGCGCGGCTGTTCTCAAACATGTCTACGCTGCCGAAGTTGTGCCACAGCCCCAACGAAATGGCCGGCAGTTTCACGCCGCTGTTGCCGCAGCGGTTGTATTGCATGGTCTGATACCGATCGACATTGGCAGAATAGGTCATATTTTCCTCCACGAAAAGATTGCAAGAATCAGCAGGGGTGATCGTGCCCGTGTTCGCGTTCCAGCACGGTGACGGCGAGCGGCGCTGTGCCCAAATTGATGGTAATGCCAAATGTTTCGAGCAGGGCCTGCGGGGTGATCACTTCTTTGCCGCAGCCATAAGCGATCACCTTATGGGCCAGCAGCATTGCCAGGGTGCAGTCCATCGCCTCCTGAATATCATGGGTGGCAACTACCACACTGGCACCGCGGCACAGTTCATCGCGCAAGACTTGCTGGTAGATCTCCTGGGCGCCGGCATCCAGGCCAGCCGTCGGCTCATCCAAAATGAGCAGCATGGCCCGTCTGGCCAGGGCCTGCGCAATATAGACGCGCTGCTGCTGCCCGCCCGAGAGGCTGCGCAGTGGTTTTTCGCACAGGGCTTCGATGCCCATGCGCTTCATCGAATCGTGAATGATGTCCATATCTGCGCTGGTGATCTTGCCGGTCAGCCCATGCTCGGCGTAACGCCCCATGCGCACCACATCCACGGCGCGCAGCGGCAAAATAAAACCGTTGGCATGGAACTGGCTCAGATAGGAGATCTGCCGGACGCTTTGTTCTGGTGGTACCCCCATCACGTTCAGTTCTCCGCTCAACTTGGGCAGGAGCCCCACCAGTGTTTTGAGCAGAGTGGATTTGCCGGAGCCATTTGTGCCGACCAGTGCCAGCGATTGACGCGGCCGCAGCTCGAAGTTGACATCGGGAACGATGACCTCGTCTTTGTAACCGATCTTCAACCCTTTGGCCAGAATAACGGGTGCTTCCTTTGTAAGGTCAGTCATGTTGTTCCCCTCTGGCCAGGCGGGCGGCATGGTTGAACTGCGCGTTTTTGATGAGCAGCACAACGAAAAAGATCAGGGTGGCCACCAAAACGATGGAAGAACCTGCTGCCAGATTGAAGTGATAGCTCACCAGCAGCCCGCTGTAAACTGAGACCATGCCGATCAGTGAGGCATAGATCATCATGGATTTAACGCGTCGTGCCAGCAATGCGGCCGCACCGGCAGGGGCAAGCAGCATGCCGAAGACGAGCATGGTGCCCACGGTCTGAAAGCTGATGATCACCGCCAGGGCGATCAGGGCCAGCATGATGTTGTGGTAGAGGCGGGCAGAAAAACCAGACACCTGAGCCTGCTCAGAACTGAAACAAAGCAGCAGAAAAGGACGTGCAAAAAGGATGGCAACTGCCAGAATGACCACGGTGGCGATGGCTTGCAAGATCACCGAGGTGGTGCTGATGCCCAGAATCTCACCAAAGAGGATGCGCACCAGGTCGCCGCTGAAAGAACTGGAACGCGAAACGATGACCACGCCCAGCGCCAGCATGCTCACAAAAAGCAGTCCGATGGCTGTATCTGAAGACAATGAGGTTTTGTTGGTGATCAAACTGATGCCGCCGATCATCACCGCCGCACTGATGGCTGCCCCCACGATACCGGGCACGCCCAGCAAAATGGCAATGGCGATGCCGGGTAAAACACCATGCGCCAGTGCATCGCCGATGAAGGCCAACCCGCGCAGCACGATGAAGGTGCCAACCACCCCGCACGAGATCGAGACCAGAATGCCGGCCAGCAAGGCGCGCTGCAAAAAGGTATTGGTTAGAAATGGTTCAATGAAAACGTTCATAAACTCCTGAAAAGCCAACCAGAGGCTGGCTTGAGCCTCTGGTTGAAGTATATCAAATAACGCAGGTGACGGCTTATTGCAAATTGGTGACGATGGTGTTCATCAGATCGCGCATGAAGGTGAAGTAAGAACCATCTTCGGGCAGCGAGTGGGTGGTGATCTCGACCACTTTTGCGCCGGTTTCTTTGCCAATGCTCTCAGCCACGTTGGCCGGGGTACCGAGTTCGGTGAATACCGCTTTGACCTGATTTTCTTTGATCACCTGTGCCAGCGTGGCCATATCTGAGGCAGAGGCTTCTGATTCGGTAGAGAGACTGGGGATGATGGCGCCGATGAGCTTGAACCCGTAGCGCTGGGCAAAGTACCCCATTGATTCGTGACCGGTGACGAGCTTGCGCTGATCAGCGGGCAGGCTGTTTACTTGAGCCACCAGTTCATCGTTGAGTGCATCCAGCCGTGATTCGAGGTCGGCCGCCTGCGTGGATACGTCCAGGCCGAGATCGCTCTTGATCTGATCAGCCAGGGCAGATACGACCAGTTTCATGGTCAGCGGGTCCGTCCAAAGGTGCGGGTCTTCGGCGCCCACTGCCTGGTCGGGGTCACCACTGGGAATGCCTTCACCCTCTCCGACCTTGCGGAGGATGATGTGATCTGAAGCGGTAAAGAATTTAACACCACCGCTTTGGGCAATTTCAAGAGCTTTGGCCATGCCACCTTCAAGCCCCAGACCATTTTGCACGATCAAATCGGCTTGGGTCAGAGCTTCGATGTCTTTGGCAGAAGGTTCCCACTCATGGGGATCAGCGCCGTTGGGCATGGAAACCACCACGTTCGCCTGATCGCCGACCAGTTCTTTGACCACCGATCCAAGGATGGAGTAGGTGACCACAATGGTCTTTTTGCCGTTTTCAGATGTGGCCGGTGCGTTCCCACAGGCAGCAAGGGCCAGCGCAGAGATCATCAAAGCGATGATCGTAATAAGTAAACTTTTTTTCATCATTTCTCCTGTTTCTTAATCAAAGGGGTGCGGAATCTATACGTGGTAGAGGTAAAATTAACATCCCTTTGAATGGTGTGTACCTCTGTGCATAGGTTTTACCATAAAAACAGTAATAATTACAATAAAAATAGGAAATTTTAAGGTATAATTAAAAACGAGGATCGTTATGGAATTAGGCATTGGTAATCGGCTGAAACAACTGAGAATTCAAAAAGGGTATTCACTGCGCTGGCTGGCTGAACTAAGCGGCTTGAACATCAATACCCTGAGCATGATCGAGAACGATAAGACTTCTCCCTCGGTGGCGACACTGCAGAAACTGGCCAGCGCGCTTGAAATTCAAGTGGTCGATTTCTTCATGCCGGTCAACGATAAAGATCAGGTGGTGCTCACCCGTGCCGAGCAGCGCAGTTCTTCTCTGTTGGGGCAAACGCGCATGCAGTCGTTGACCTCGGGCTTTGTTAAAGACGGGGTGCGCGCTTTTGTGATCACCATTCCCAATCAGGAAGAGGCCAGCCCGCACGCGGTGGATCATTCGGGCTTCGAGTTTGTCTATTGTTTGTCGGGCAAGCTCATTTACCATATCCAGGATGAAACCTATAACCTCGAAGCGGGCGACAGCCTGATCTTTGACAGCAGCATCGATCACTGCTGGGAGAACAGCGACGAACATTCCCCGGCGCAATTCTTGCTTGTGCTGGCCGACGAGTTGCCCAACCAGGAAACGATCCAAAAACACATCATGTCCGGTTGTTACCTAAAGGAGAAAAGCATGAAAATTGCAGTCATCAGCGAAGACCAAAAAACGGTCTGCCAGCATTTTGGCCGCGCGCCTTATTATCTGGTATTCACAACAGAAGAAGGCAAGATCACGGGTCAGGAAACCCGCAATAAACTCGGACACGCCCAGTTGGGCGGGCACGAGCAAGAACATGAACACGATGAGCATCACGAACATGGTTCTTCGGGTGAAGGTCACGCCAAGCACACTATGATGGCCGAAGCCATCTCTGATTGCGAAGTGCTGCTTTGCGGCGGCATGGGGCGCGGCGCTTATGAAAGCATGCGCATGCTGGGCATCACCCCGGTGGTGACCACGGTGACCGACGCTGAAGAGGCCGTCAAACAATATCTGGCCGGTACCTTGCAAGACCACATCGAAAAGCTGCACTGAGCATGGAGCGGGGAATGAACTACCAGATCGAAGCAATTGGGGTAATTCATTCCCCTTTCAGCGAAAAAGCCGGCATGCCCATCCAGTCTGCCCGCTCAGATGCGCTGGGCGAGGTGGAGGTTTTCGCCGAATACGAGGCTGGCCTGGATGGCGTTGAAGATTTTTCTCATCTCTATTTGCTCTACCGTTTTCACCGCTCGCCCGACGAAATTCCGCTCAAGAACAAGCCTTTTCTAGACGACCACGAACACGGCATCTTTGCCACCCGCTACCCGGTGCGGCCTAACAAACTCGGTTTTTCGGTGGTGAAATTGTTAAAACGCGAAGGTCGCCGCCTCACCGTTCAAGGGGTGGATATGCTGGATGGCACGCCTTTGCTGGACATTAAGCCCTATTTTCCTGACTTTGATGTGTTTGAGAGCACAAAGCACGGCTGGTACGAGAAGCGCGCTTACAAGTGATCAGTCTGCGCGACCGACCACACAGGTGGCCTGACGAATCTCTCCCAGATGGTAGGCAGAATGGGTAATGATCGCCAGCATGCCTTCCAATGGGCGTTCAGTTGCCCAATCTTCAAGCGCATCGAAGCGCTGGTGCAGGCGGTGATAGGTCGTTTTCAATGTTTCAATAGAGCTTTGCCATTCGGCCGGGGTCACCTCGCGGGTGTTGCGCCAGATCTCACCCCAATCAGCCTGTGAGTTGTCGTTGTCAAAAATGTAACGCTCCAGCACTTCCAGATAAAAATTTACGTGCTTCACCTGGGCGGCCAGAGAGGCACATTTTTCTGACACCGGCAGCGATGCTTGAGCAGCGCTGATATTCGCCAGTGTTTCAAAAAGCGAAGTGCCCTTATCCAGATAGATGCCCTGCACCGATTCGAATGTTTCATCCAGCAAGCTGTTGATCATAGACCGCAGCGTTTCTTTCAACGAATCGTCACTCATGTTAATCCTCTTCAAAAATGAACCGGGTGGGGTCTTCGGTGAACTGGGTCCAGGCGAGCACTTTGTGCGCCGTCACACTAAAAAGACCGCCGTTATCCCATTGAGTGGGTTCGGGTGCGTACCCTAATTTGCGATACTTTTTGCCATACAGGGCGGCAACCGCTTGGGCAACCTCCGAGCTTGGTTTGGTGATTGCCTGGCCAGTGCCGTACAGAATGACCACCTTATCACCACTTTCAAGATGTACGGCAACGTTGGGGTTGCTTTGCAGGTTGCGCGCATGTTTGGTTTCGGGGCTGCCATCAAAGTAGAACTGCCGGCCCAGCCACACGCCCCATTTGGGTACCACGTGCGGATGACCATTGGGTTGCGTGGTACAGACCCAATAATTGACAGCCTGAGCGAAGTGTTCTTCTACATCGGCCCAGCCTAAAAGATTTTTGGGCGCTTCAAGATAACCATCGGGGAATTTGGGGCGTGAAACTTTGGGTTCAGACATTGCTCCTCCATGAGCTACCAATAAAATGGGAACGGGGAACACAATGAATACTCAAGAATAAGCAACACCCCCGATGCAAATAAGGGCGAGGGTGTTGTTAAATTGCAGATTTTGCAGCGGATTATTTGACGGTCAGGTCTTCCACTTTGGCGTCGGCGGCTGCTTTCTTGACCGCTTCGATGCCTTTTTCCATGGCCGATTCTGAAGAATATTCTTCGCTGGTGCCGATGGGTTCATTGTTGCCGGCCTTCAGCACGAAGAAAGACTTGCCATTTTTGGCCACTTTCTTATCATAAGCTGAATTGAGCTGGGAGTTCTTGCGCACCGATTCAATGCCTTTTTCAGCGCTGGCCTTGGCCTTGTAGGTTTCGCTCGAAAGGATGGGCTCACCGTTGGCTGCCTTAAGGACAAAAACGAACTGTCCGTTCTTTGCTTCTTTGATCTCAAACTTTGCTGCCATATTTTTCCTCCAAAAATTAATTGTTTCGTTAATTGCAACTATCTACCATTATACATAAAAACCATACTAAAAATGTCAAAAATTCATTGAAATTGCCCAAACCCGACAAAAAAATGGTTCTGTGGTATTCTTTTCGTAGGTTAATATCCTTTTAAAGGAAAGAAATTATGGGAATGCATCATGGTCCGTTACACAGCGTTATCCATGCCGCTGAGGAAAAACCCAAGATCACCGGCGTTTTGCTCAAGCGTGTGCTGGCTTATGCCCGGCCTTACTGGGGAGCGCTGATTCTTTTATTGTTCCTGATCTTGCTTTCAGCCGGTTTGGGGCTGCTCACCCCGTTGATCATTCGACGCTTGATCGATCAGGCCATCCCACAAAAAGATGTCCACCAGTTGATCTGGCTCTCACTGGGAATGCTGGCTTTACCGGCCACCAATGGCGGTCTCACCGTTTTACAGCGCCGCGTCAGTTCCAGCGTGGGTGAGGGCGTGATCTACGACCTGCGTGTAGCTTTGTACACCCGTTTGCAGCGCATGTCGCTGCGCTTCTTCACCAATACCCGGGTGGGCGAGCTGATGAGCCGTCTGAACAACGATGTGGTGGGGGCGCAGACCGCCATCAGCAGCACCATTGTGGGCATCGTGACCAATGTGATCCAGGCGGTGGCTGTTCTGGTGGTGATGCTGGTGATGGAATGGCACCTGACTCTGGTGGCGATGGTCATTATGCCGCTGTTTTTGCTGGCCACCCGCAAATTGAGCGTAAAGCTGCGCGATATCGCCCACCGGCAGATGGAAGCCAACGCCCAGATGAATGCCATGATGAATGAAACGCTCAACATCGGCGGCGCCCTGCTGGTGAAGTTGTTCGGCCAGCGCGACCTTGAGGTGGATCGTTTCAGCGAGCGTTCGCGATATGTCATGCAGCAGGGCGTACAGCGGGCCTTTACCGGTTCGCTGTTCATAGCCATTGTGGGGCTGATCAGCGCCGTGGGTTCGAGCTTTGTTTACGGGCTGGGCGGTTACCTGGTGATCATCGGCACCTTCACGGTGGGCACCATCGTGGCCTTTGGTTCTTATCTGGGGAATTTATATTCAGCCCTGCAGGGGCTGGCCAATGCGCCTGTGGAATTCGCCACCTCGATTGTCAGCTTTGAGCGTGTTTTTGAAGTGCTCGACCTGCCGCTCGAAATCGATGAGAAGCCCGACGCACTGGCCTTGACGGATGTCAAAGGCGATATCCTCTTTGATAATGTTTCCTTTAAATATGAAAAGGGCGATGAGCACTTTCTGAGCGATGTGCACCGTTACGGCTCCATCGATAACGTGGTGACCGTGCTTTCGGGCCAGAACGGAGAAACGCACGTTGAAGAAAGCGAGCAGCATTCGCAAGCGCGCACCTACGCGCTCAAAGAGATCAGCTTTCATGTGGCGCCCGGTCAGTTGGTGGCTTTGGTGGGGCCAAGCGGTGCGGGCAAAACCACGCTCACTTACCTGATCCCGCGCCTGTATGACCCAACCGAAGGTCGCATCCTCATCGATGGACATGACCTGCGCGAGCTCACCCTCGATTCCATCACGGCTCAGATCGGCATGGTCACACAGGAAACCACCCTCTTTCACGATACCATCCGCACCAATCTGCTTTATGCCCGCCAAACGGCGACCCAGGCCGAGCTCGAGGCAGCTTGTAAGGCGGCCAACATTCACAATTTCATCAGTGAGCTGTCCGATGGCTACGACACCATCGTGGGTGAACGCGGTTACCGGTTGAGCGGCGGCGAGAAGCAGCGCATTGCCCTGGCACGCGTCATTCTCAAAGATCCGCGAATTCTGGTGCTCGATGAAGCCACCAGCAGCCTCGACAGCGAATCGGAAGCGTTGATCCAGGATGCGCTCAAGCGCGTCATGGCCGGCCGCACCAGCATCGTGATCGCTCACCGCCTCAGCACCATCCTGGCGGCCAATCTCATTTTGGTGGTAGATCGCGGCCAGATCGTGGAGCACGGCACCCACCCTGAACTGCTGGCCCAAAACGGACTTTATGCCAACCTGTATAAAACACAATACCGAAAGGCCGGTCAGCAGGGCTATATTGAAGGCTGATTTGGCGGCGCGGGTTTACAATTAAGCACAGAGTTGATGATCTTCAATGAGATCGGGCGTTACTTCCCGATCTCATATCCTGTATGCCCGGAAAAATTTGATGGATGACCGAACTGCAAAACGAATCTTGATCTTTACCTGCCTGGGGTACCTCTCGATGGGAATCATCGCCGCAGCGATGGGCCCGCTGCTGAACCAGTTTGCAGCCAACAATCAGGCCACTTTGGCCGAGATCGGCGGTGTGTTCACCGCCATGTTTGCCGGCGCTTTACTGGCCAACATGACCCTGGGGCGCCTGACCGACCGCTGGGGGCAGCACCGCGCACTGGCCGTGGCCTTCATCCTTTACGCGGTGGCCATGACCGCATCCACCTTCAGCCGCTGGCTGCCGCTTACCTTTGGCTTGATCTTCGTGGCAGGGCTGGGGTATGGCACGGCCAACCTGTGCGGTAATGTGCTGGTGGGGCGTGTTTTTAAAGAAAAAAGTGTCAGCGCGGTCAACTGGCTGAACGTGTTCTACGGCATTGGGGCTTTTGCCGGCCCATTACTGGTGAGCCTTTCTTTATATTTATGGAAAGAGGGTGCCCCGGCTTTTTGGCTGGGGGCCGTTGGGATGGTCGCTGTTTCGCTGGCCATGATCGTGAGCATTTTCACCCTTCAGCTCGAAGCGACAAGCGATCCTAATAAGCCACAGCAGAACACGCGCGTTACCCGCTCGCCCTTTTTGTGGTCGTTGAGCCTTATCGTGCTGATCTACGTGGGCACCGAAGCGACCGTAGGTGGGTGGTCCACCACCTATCTGCAAAACACCACCTCCCTACCCATCGAATTGGCTGCCATGGCTACATCCGCTTTCTGGCTGGCTTTGACCGGTGGCCGGTTGATGGGCGCACTGCTGGGGTTGCGCGTTTCTGATGGGAATTTGCTCAAGCTGTGCCTGGCGATCGCCTTTGTGGGGGCGGGTATCTTCCTTTTGGGGTACGGCAGCGGCGCCCTGAGCATTTTGGCCATTCTGGTGATGGGCCTGGGCTTTGGCGCGATCTACCCCACTCTGATGGCGGTGATGACCAACGCCTTTCGCCACGCACCCGGGCAGGCTGGCGGGGTGACCACGGCGATGGGTTCGATCGGCGGCTCGCTCTTCCCGTGGGTGCAGGGGGTGTTTTTGCAAAATTATGGCATGCGCTCCGGCACCTACTTCATTGGGGTGCTGGTGGCATTGATGGTCGTGGCGTTTATTGTGAACCGGCAGATCAAAAAACCTGATTAAATCACAAGGTCGCCTCGGTTTTGAGGCGACCATATACTGACAAATTGTGCAGCCAGATTGATGGCTGATCTGTCCGTTGTTTACTTTTCCATGATCTCTTTTACAAACGCCGGCAGCAGCCCGCCCTGAACGAAGTATTCCAGCTCGCTGGGGGTATTGATGCACACCTGTGCTTTAAAGTACTTGGCTTTGCAGTCTTCACTGTAGGCGCGCAGGGTGACCAGTTTCTTCACCTGCAAGGGTTCCAGGTCTTCGATCTCAAAAGTCTCATACCCTGTCAGACCCAGGCTGTCGGCATTCTCACCGGGCAGATAGGCCAGCGGCAGCACCCCCATGCCCACCAAATTGGAACGGTGAATGCGCTCGAAAGATTCAGCCAGCACGGCCTTGACGCCCAGCAGCAGCGGACCCTTGGCCGCCCAGTCACGACTGGAGCCGGTGCCATATTCTTTGCCTGCCAGCAGGATCAGCGGAGTACCTTCGGCCTTGTACTTCATGGCGGCATCGTAGAGGCTCATTTGCGCGCCATCCGGCAGGTGCAGGGTGACCGAGCCTTCCACGCTGGGGACGAGCTTGTTCTTGATGCGAATGTTGGCCAGGGTGCCGCGGGTGAGCACCTGATAGTTGCCGCGTCGTGACCCGTAAGAGTTGAAGTCAATGGGGGCCACGCCGAGGTCTTTGAGATACTGTCCGGCGGCGCTGCTGTTGGGAATGTCTCCCGCCGGCGAAATATGATCGGTGGTCACCGAGTCGCCTAAAACGGCCAAGGCACGCATGGGAACGGAAGCAGCTTTTTCCTCTTTCTTAAAGAGACCCTCAAAGAAGGGGGGTTCTTGAATATACGTGGAATCAGCCTGCCATTGATAGAGGGCAGAAGGCTGGCTCACAATGCTCTGCCATTCTGCATCCCCCTTGAAGAGGTCGACGTAGTTGGCGCGGAAGAGTTCGGGGGTAACATGCGCCGCGATGGCGGCATTGATTTCTTGAGCGGTGGGCCAGATCTCGCGCAGATAGACGGGCTGCCCGCTGGTGTCGAGGCCGAGCGGTTCGCTATTGAGATCGAGGCTCAATGTGCCGGCCAGGGCATAGGCTACCACCAGTGCCGGGGTGGCCAGGTAATTGGCCTGCACCAGCGGATGCACACGGCCTTCAAAATTGCGGTTGCCTGAGATCACTGCGGCCACGGCCAGTTTATTGGTTTGGATGGCCGCTTCGATCTCTGCCGCCAGTGGGCCGCTGTTGCCGATGCAGGTGGCACAGCCGTACCCGGCCAGGGTGAACCCGAGTTGAGCCAGAGGCTCGATCAGGCCGGCTTTTTCAAGATAAGCACTAACCACCCGCGAGCCGGGGGTCAGGCTGGTTTTGACCCAGGGGCGCGTTTGCAGGCCGCGTGCCAGGGCTTTTTTAGCCAGCAGACCCGCAGCCAGCATCACGAAGGGGTTTGAGGTGTTCGTGCATGAGGTGATGGCTGCGATCACCACCGCACCGTGACCCAGCTTCAGACTTTTACCCGCCAGTTGGAGAGGAGCTTCTTTCTTTGCTTCAGCAGCCGTCATGCCCAGACCGGCGGGTTTGGGCTGAACGAGGAAGGAGGCAAAGCCGGCTTTGGCATCACTTAAGGCAACACGGTCTTGCGGGCGGCGTGGGCCGGCCAGGCTGGGTTCGATGCTGTCCAGGTCAAGTTCGACCACCTGGGTATATTCGGGGTCGGGCGTGTCATCGCCACGGAAGAGTTCTTGTTCTTTATAGTAGGCTTCCACCAAAGACACCTGCTCTTCTGCCCGTCCGCTCAGGCGCAGATAATCAATGGTCTGGGCATCCACCGGGAAGAACCCCATTGTGGAGCCGTTTTCGGGGGTCATGTTGGCGATCATGGCGCGGTCGGCCAGCGAAAGGGAGGAAAGGCCGGGGCCGAAATACTCGATGAATTTGTTGACCACACCGATCTTGCGCAGCAGTTGGGTGAGGGTGAGCGTCAGATCGGTTGGGGTAACGCCTTCGCGCAGTTTGCCGCTGAGATGAATGCCGATCACATCGGGCAGCACCAGATCAAGCGGTTGGCCGAGCATGGCGGCGGTGGCTTCGATGCCGCCTACCCCCCAGCCCAGCACGCCCAGCCCATTGATCATGGTGGTGTGCGAGTCGGATCCCACCAGTGTGTCGGGGTAGGCTATCTTTTCGCCGCCCTGGCTGCCGGTCAGCACTCCACTGGCCAGGTATTCCAGGTTGACCTGATGAATGATGCCCGAAGAAGGGGGCACGATGCGTAGGTTTTCAAAGGCTTGCTGGCCCCAGCGCAGAAATTCATAGCGCTCGCGGTTGCGTTCATATTCGCGTTCCACATTGAGGCGCATGGCATCCGGCAGGCCGGCGGCATCCACCTGCAGTGAGTGATCGATGACCAGATCCACCGGGATGACCGGGTTGATGCGCTTTGGATCGCCGCCCAATTTTGCCACGGCCGAACGCATGGCTGCCAGATCCACGATCACGGGCACGCCGGTGAAATCTTGCATCACCACCCGGCCGGGGTAGAAGGGAACTGCCGGGCGGTTGGGGTCGTTGGGCATCCAGTTGGCTACGGCCAGTACATCCTCGCGGGTCACGTTTTTATCGTCGAACTTGCGCAGCAGGTTCTCGAGCAAAATGCGTAATGAGAACGGCAAACGTGCGATGTTGATGCCGAGGTGCCAGCCGAAAGCCGGCAGATGCTGGATGGAATAATCACCGCTCGCGGTGTTAAGGATTCGTTGTGATTTGAATGGATCGTTGTTCATGTTAACCTTTGCATTATCTAAAATTACATAAACTTCTTGATTATAGATTTCGCCAGTCGCTCAGCCAATACGGGTGGTTTCTCCTTAGCTGTTGATCTTTTGAAGGAGGGCGTCGCCAAATTCAGAGGTCTTCAGCGATTTCGCGCCCGGCATGAGTGCTTGCAGGTCAAAGGTGACCGTCCCGGCCTGGATTGTCGCTTCAATGGCGTTTTCGATCAGGCTGGCAGCTTCTTGCCAGCCGAGGTAACTCAACATCATGGCAGCAGAAAGCAGTACCGAGCAGGGGTTGGCCTTGTCGAGACCGGCCAGGGTGGGGGCGGTGCCGTGGGTGGCCTCGAAGATGGCCGCCCCACTGCCGTAGTTGATGTTGGCGCCGGGAGCGATGCCCAGACCGCCCACCTGGGCTGAAAGCGCGTCTGAAAGGTAATCGCCGTTCAGGTTGGGCGTGGCCAGCACGTCCAGATCGGTGGGGCGGGTCAAGGCGGTCTCAAAAGCCGCGTCGGCGATGATGTCTTTTACCCACAGCTTGCCGCTGCTCAAAGCAGCTTCTTTTTCAGTGTTGGCCGCCTCTGTGCCGTTCTGTTTTTGGGTGGCCGACCACTGCAGTGCAGTGTAAGTGCGGTCAGTATACTCGCTTTGCGCCAGTTCATAGCCCCATTTGCGGAAGGCCCCTTCTGTGTATTTCATGATGTTCCCCTTGTGCACCAGGGTCACGCTGCGGCGCTTGTTTTGCAGGGCATATTCGATGGCGGCGCGCACCAGACGGGTGGAACCCTCTTTTGAAATAGGTTTGATGCCGATGCCCGAACTGGTCGGGAAGCGGATGCGCGCGTAGTCCACCGGGAAATGCTCCTTCATCAATGCAAGAAATTGGGTGTTCTCCGCTGTGCCGGCGGCAAACTCGATGCCGGCATAGAGATCTTCGGTGTTTTCACGAAAGACCACCATATCCACCCATTCGGGCTGACGCACGGGCGAGGGGGTGCCTTTCAGCCAACGCACCGGACGCACGCAGGCATAAAGATCCAACTCCTGGCGCAGGGCAACATTCAATGAGCGAGCGCCTTCTCCCACCGGGGTGGTCAACGGTCCTTTGATGCCCACCAGATATTCCTTAAAAGCCGCCAGCGTCTCGGCGGGCAAGGAGTTATTGAAGCGCTTTTGGGCTTTTTCGCCGGCGTAAACTTCCTGCCAGGCGATGCTGCGCTGACCGCCATAAGCGCGTGCCACGGCGGCGTCAATGACGCGCTGCGCCGCCCGCCAGATATCCGGGCCGGAGCCGTCGCCTTCGATAAAAGGGAGGGTGGGGCAGGCTGGCACGATCAGTTTGCCGTGTTCTTGCACAATCTTTTGTTTAGATAGGGGAGAATCTTTCTCAGTCATTTAAACCTCAAGAAAATCAAGTTCAATGGATTAATTCTATCATAATTATTTGGGACACTGTCCCGTATATTGAGACATTATGATATAATTTTCAAGGTTAACCGATTTTGATGATCTATATCAGAAAATTTGCAGCTAAAAACCGGAATGAATCCTCAGATTATTTTCTCTTTTGCTTGACTGTATTTAAAGAACCGGGATATAATTGGCAAATTATGGGACGGCGTCCCATATAATGAGACAAAATAGGTGCACATGGAGAACGATAAACCGAAGACCCTGCAGCGCATGGTAGAGATTCTGGACTGCTTCACTTACGACCGCCCGGAACTGGGGGTGCGTGAGATCGCGCGCAAGATCGGCTATTCGAGCAGCACCACCGGCCGGCTCTTGCAGGCCATGAAGGAACTGCATGTACTGCAACAGAACCCCACCAATCAATGCTATTCGCTGGGAGGCAAGGTGCTGGCCTGGGCGGGCATTTATTCGGCCAGTCTCGACGTGCGCAATGCCGCCCTGCCCTATATCCAGGAATTACATCGCGTCACCCGCGAAACCATCAGCCTTTATGTATTGGAAGGCACCGAACGGGTGTGCGTAGAGCGGCTGGAAAGCCCGCAGAATGTGCGCATCATCGCCCGTCTGGGGCGGCGTGTGCCCCTTTATGCCGGATCGGCCGGTAAGGTGTTTTTGGCTTTTATTTCGAATGAGCACCGCCTGGAGATCCTTAAGGCTACCCCACCGCAGGCGATCACGGACTCGACCATTGTAGACATCGAAGCGCTCAATGATGAGTTGAAATGTATCCGCAAAAAAGGGTATGCGGTCAGCTTTGGCGAATGGGTGGCTGAGGCAGCCGGTGTGGCAGCGCCTGTTTTTGATCATCGCGGTGAGATCGTGGCCGCCGTGACCATTTCAGGCCCGGAGCAGCGCTTTAAAGAAGATGTGGTGCAGCGTTATATCACCGACATCACCCGCGTAGCCGCCCAGATTTCGAGCGAAATGGGCTTTGTCGGCAGAGGCGATGGCACTTCCTTGAACGGACTCATCGACGAGGGTTGAAGAGAACGAAAGCAAACGAATTAACTGCGCTTTGCGTAGAGTTTTTATTTTGAAAGGCGGTCGGCAATGAGCAAGTCAACGAAGAGTGAATCGATCATCAAAAAGAGCATCGCAGAAAAGATCCCGGGCTGGCACAAACGAATTACCAAGCTGATAAAGGATTACGGCTCCAAAGTGATCGCGGATGTGACTGTGGAACAGCTTTACGGCGGCATACGCAATGTGCCAATTCAGGTCAGCGACATCTCTTACGTTGATCCGCAGACGGGCATTCGCCTGCGTGGCTATAACATCTCAGAATTGCTCAATTTGCTGCCCAAAGCCAACGGCTCTGACTACCCGCTGATCGGCGGCCTCTATTATTTGCTGATGACCGATGAATTTCCTTCGGAAGAAGAAGCATTGGAGATCGAGCTCGAGTGGAAAAAGCGTGCCGAGCTGCCCTCCTACGTTTTCGACTTGTTGAAAGCACTGCCCCCGACCACCCATCCAATGACGATGTTCTCGCTGGCTATTTTGGCCATGCACAATGAATCGGTCTTCACGCCGCGTTACATTGACGGCATGAAAAAATCGGAATACTGGGATGCCTACCTGGAAGACAGCCTGAACCTGACCGCCAAACTGCCCGGCCTGGCCGCTTACATCTATAACCTGAAATATCGCAACGGCGAATATATTCCCCTCAACCCCGATCTCGATTGGGCAGCCAATTTTGCCCACATGATCGGCAAAGGGGACGATTTTGAGTATCAGGAGCAGTGCCGTCTGTTCTTCTTTTTGCACGCCGACCATGAAGGCGGCAATGTCAGCGCGCACACTTCTTACATCGTGGCCTCTGCCCTCTCAGACGTGTACTATGCCGTCTCGGCCGGCATGGATGGGCTGGCCGGTCCGCTGCATGGGCTGGCCAATGAAGACTGTCTGCGCTGGCTGATGAACCTGCGTCAGAGCTTTAGCGAATTTCCTACGCCTGAGCAGGTCACGCAGTACGCCAGCGACTGGCTTGAGAGCGGTAAGATCATCCCGGGCTACGGACATGCGGTGTTGCGTGTTACCGATCCACGCTTCACGGCGCAAAACCGCTTCGGCGCCCGCTATATGGCCGATGACGAGATCTACCGCCTGGCGAACGTGGTCTATGAGACGGTGCCCGATGTGCTGGCCAAGACCAACAAGGTAAAGAGCCCCTGGCCCAATGTGGACGCCATGTCGGGCGTGCTGCAATATCATTATGGCATCACCCAGTTCGATTTTTACACCGTGCTTTTTGGCATCAGCCGCAGCCTGGGCCTGACCACCCATGCCGTGTGGTGCCGCGCCCTGGGCAGACCGATCGAACGCCCCAAATCACTGACCACGCGCATTTTGGAACAGATGATTTCAGAAGAAAAGTAAACGAAAAGCTGCCCATCACGGGCAGTTTTTTTGTAAGTTGAACGGTGGATTACTGCGCTGTTTTCTTGGCCAGCGCTAAATAGGATTTCTTGCTCTTCTCATCCTTTTCGCTTTCGATCAGCGCAAAGGTTTTTTGCTCCAGCGCTTCGTCGTGGCTGAGTTCGGCCAGAGTGAAAAGCGATTGCAAAATGTCCTGCCGCAGCAGGTTGGCATGCTTTTCGGTCTCGCATTCGCCGAATCTTGTGATCAGGTGTGCGGTGATCTTCTCGCGCAGGTCGGGTTCAAACCAGGCGGGTTTCCACAGAACTTGCAGGGTCAGGCGTGAGGTAATGAACTTCTCGTCGTGGCTGCAAGCGAGCAGGCGGTCCAGCACGGTGGCCAGGCGGCCTTCGCTGTCGCTCTGGCTCAGGTTGCAGAGCAGTTTGGCGCCGATGGTGCGCTGATAAGAGTTGGTGTCGCTGAGCTTTTCAACCAGAATGTCCCAAACCTCGTATACCCAGTTCACCTTCTGCTCGCTCAGGGCCAGCAGTTTCTGAAAGGCCTCGTAGCGTTCTTCATCGGCTTTTAAATTCAATTGCTCCACAAGCGTTTGAATTTCAGGTTGCATGCCAAACCTCCTATTGAAAGGGCGCAGAAGTCTGCGGGTCAAAACCCTGCGCACGCAGGAACTCATCCAGATGATCGATGAGCTCATGGGTGCATTGCATCAAACGGCCATCGTCTGCGGCGGTCGCCTGCAGCAAAGACTCGATATCATGAGCAAAATTTTGAGGCAGGAGGGCACAATGCTCTTGGACAAAAGCGAGCAGGCGTTTCTCGCCCGGATGCAGCAAGCGGTTGAGGGCGAAAAGCACATCAAAATAGCTGGCCAGCAGAGCGGCCACACGGTGATTCAGGCTGACGCGGTCCCCGCGGTGCTGTGCTTTTTCGATCTGGTGCGTATAAGAGGGGATCACGCGGCGTAAAACGGCGTGATTATGGTGAATGATATTCAGACGCAGTTCTTCTGGATAGGGCCTTTCGGCGCTTTGCTGTAGCCCGGCAAACCAGCACTGCGGGTCGTACAGGGGCAGTGCTTTTGAGATCGTGTTCCAAAAACAGGTGGTGTACCCCATGCTGGCCTGATGGCGCACCATTACGCGCTCTAACTGATCTTCGATCCAGGCGCATTCCCAGTAGACTACATCCACCTCAATGCCGGTGGTTGCGTCAATCCATTCGTCGCCCGGGTCCCAGAAAGCGAGCCCCAGATCGGCGCGGGAATAGCCGGCAGCCGAGGCTAGTTCCATGCGCTGCTGCAAAGGGATGGGCTCATCCGAAAAGACGTAGAGATCAATATCCGAACCTGGGCCGGCCGCACCGCTGGCCTGAGAACCTCCCAGCGCCACAGCTTTAACTCCGCTGAGTTGACTGAAAGCAGCGGCCAGTTTTTGCGCGAGCTGCAAGGGTGAAGCATTATTGGGGGTCATTCATCCTCTTCTTCAACATCATTGTCTGCCAGAATAAGATCGTCCACTTCGTCTTCCGGCCAGCCGCGTTCGATCAACAGGTCTCTTACCACTGCAAAGGTGAGCGGCGTCCAGCTATCAGTGTCGTGTGCAGCATAAATATTGAGCAATTCTTCTGTCTCAAGTGTACTCATGCGCTGCCAAATGGCCGCTTTCTTAATTTCCTGCGGCGTAGAGGGGTTGGTGACGTAACGTTTTTCCATTTTGGTGGGAACGAGGTCATAGGTTCCCTCTTCGTTCATGACCGGCAGTGGCGAAAGGTCGCGCAGCTCCTCATCGCTGTAGCCGCGTTCACGCAACACTTCTTGAATGATGCCAAAAACCTGCGGTACCCAACTGCCGGTGTCGTGTTCGGTGTAAATATCGAGCAGTTCATCGGTGTCTTTGTTTAACATACTTTGGTATAGATAGGTTTTTTGCGCCACGCTGAAGTTGGCGGACTGTTCGCTTTCAAATTCCGGCACTTGTTTTCTCTTGGACGATTCTTTTGGGTGGAAGTGTTTCCCGGTTAATTCATCAATTCGTTCCTGGCTGAGATCGGCAAGGTCTGCGGCGCTGATGCCGCGCTCCAGCAAGATCGCCTTCACGATATCGAACGTCTCAGGGATCCAGCTCTCACTGTCATGGTCGGCATAAATATAGAGTAATTCTTCTGTGTTTTTGACGTCCATGTGCTGCCGAATGGAGCGTTTCATTATCTCATCAGATTCAGTGAATCCAGTCATATATAATTCCTATTCATCACGAAATAAAACTTCCACTACAGTATAAATCGCATGGGTGATGCCCAGGGAAAACAAAAATAGCGAGATCAAGAGTGTGAAATAAGCATATATAAGGAAAACAACGGTCGTCAATGTTTTATCAGACAGGCTAAAGAAATCAATGTAGGCAATCGCAGCTGCGGCCGAAAGCAACAAAAACAGAAAAGTAGCCACAAAGTTCTTGATGCTGCCTTTTGGATGAAACAGCGTTTTGATGAGCGTTCCCATAATACGGCCCAATTCTGCATAGAGATCAACGTAGTCCAATCCAGATCTGCCGGGCCGCAAGCGGTAACCGGGGGCACCGCGAAAGTTTAGGCTCTCTTCAGTAAAATAGGGTAAACGCTGCGCGAGATCAGCCGGTGCATCCAACAGGTATGGCAGGTGAATTTTTCTCTCGGCAAAAACAATATGAATAGCTTTCAGTTCGGCAGATGTCCAGTCGAGCGGATCAATTTCAAGCCACATTTGCCTGAGTTCATCGTCTGGCATTTCACGCAATTCGGCGGCAAATTCTTCTGCCTTTGGATTGAGGCGCTCTTCTTTCAAAAGCATGAATTCAGCCAAACTATGCCCGGGGTACAGTTCCAGCCCGCAACAGGGGCATACTTCAGCGTTCCATGAAATTTCATTTGAACAAGCGATACATTTAAAGGTCTCTGGGCCGGATCCGGCCAATGCCTCAAGATCATCCTCGTCGTTTGAAAAAAAGGTCAGAATGCTCAAGTCTTCAATCTTGGCAAATTCCTGGTAAAGCATATCGGCAGAATCATTTTGCCAGTCAATATTGGAAAAATCTAAATATTCAAATTCATCATCTTCTGCTTCCAGCTTTTTCTTTTGATCCTGCACTTCCTTCAACAGGTCGCTCTCGCTCCAGCCGCGATCAAGGAGGATCGTTTTGATGATTTCAAAGGTGGTGGGCAGCCAACTGGATGCATCCTGGATGGCGTAAATGTCGAGCAATTCCTCCGTGTCTTTGACGTCCATGCGCTGCCGGATGGAGCGTTTCATCGTCTCGCCAGGTTCGGGTAGTGTTGTCATGCCGGTTCTTCCCCCGTTGGAATGAATTTAGATCCAGGCAGGGCTGGATTGACATTCTTTTTTATAGATCAATTTCTCCTGCGGCGCAAGCCAACTGGCCTCAATGCCCGCCAGGATCAGGTCCTGAATTTGTGCCTGGCTGAAACCGAAGGTGTCCATCAAAGCAGCATATTCCTGAGCCAGCGAATTATTGAACATCTTGGGGTCGTCCGTGTTGATGGTGATGAAAACGCCGGCATCATACAAACGCCGGATGGGGTGTTCAGTCATGGTCTTGACCACGCCCGTGCACAGGTTGGAAATGGGACAGACTTCCAGTGGAACCTGCCTCTCGGCCAGCAATTTCACCAGCTCAGGGTCTTCGATGGCGCGGATGCCATGACCGATGCGCTCTACCTTGAGCACTTCCACGGCGGCACGCACGCTTGCGGCACCCGAAGCCTCACCGGCGTGGGCGGTGGTGTGCAGCCCCATGCGGCGTGCCTCCTCAAAGACCTGCTCGAACATTTGGGCCGGGTAGTTGTGTTCAGAGCCGCCCAGACCGATGCCGATGACCCCCTGATCGCGCACTTCGTTGATCTCGTGCAGGGTGAGGGTGGCTTTTTCGGGTTCGCGGTCGCGCACCAAGTCGGCGATGAGCTGCACACGCACCTCGGACACCTTGTCCAGACCGGCGCGCAGGGCTTGCGTGATCGGCTGCGGTTTTAAGCCGAAGCGCTCAAAATCGCCCGGCGAGTAGAAAGCCTCAACGTAGCGGATGTTCTGAGCTTTCAGATCGCGGGCAATGGCTTCGGCAAAAAAGGTGAAATCTTCATACTCGCGGATGAAGCGGTTTTTCCAATACCAGGTCTCAAGGAAGTGCGGGAAATCTGAATACTGAAACTTGGCCTGCAACGCTTGCAAATTGGGCACTTCGGGGTCACCGCCATACTTGTTCGCCAACTGCCACAGGGTCTCCA
Organism: uncultured Anaerolinea sp.; assembly: GCA_964459385.1. Classification (GTDB taxonomy): domain Bacteria; phylum Chloroflexota; class Anaerolineae; order Anaerolineales; family Anaerolineaceae; genus UBA6107. The sequence goes on along the minus strand of CAYWLG010000003.1, from coordinate 110,565 downwards.
GCGGAATGGCGCCCTCGATGTGCAGATGTAACTCGGCTTTGGGCAGCGCTTGCAGCCATTCTAGTGATGATGATGCCATGACTCTCCTCCATCCGTTTCGGTGCCGGCGCCCAGCAGAACACGCCACTCGCCCAGACGGTTGAGGCGGTCCTGATTGACGATGATGAAACTGGCCACCAGGGTGGATATCGGCACGGCCGCCACCAGGCCGATCGAGCCCACCAGGGTACGCACGATCTCTTCGGCGAGTATCTCGGAATTAAACAGGTATTGATAGGCGCCGTTGCCCAGCGTGAACACCAGCAGCAGGGGCAGTGAGGCACCAGTATAGGAGAGCACCAGTGTGTTCACCGTGGCGGCCACGTGGTCTTGCCCGATGTTGATGGCGCGCTTGAACGTTTCGATAAAGTTCAGGGTCGGGTTGGCATTGTGAATTTCCACCACGGCGGCCGATTGTGAGGTAACCAGGTCATCGAGCACCCCCAGCGTACCGATGATGATGCCGCCCAGCAGCAGCCCCTGTGGGTTGATCTGCACCGAAGAGAGCTGGATCAGGTAAAGGGCGTTCTCATCCCCGTAGCCGTTGAGGCGGCTGAGGGTGACGAAGAGCGCCGCCAGCCCTCCGGTGAGCAGCAGGGAGAATCCCATCGAAATGACAGAAGAATGGGTCTTGAGGTTCCAGCCGTAGGTCAGGTAAAGCGTCACTGCCATTAAGATCACCGAGCCGATGATGCTGACGCGCACCGGGTCTTCTCCGTTGAGGATGTGCGGGATGATGTAGCCAATGATCATGAACATGCTGATTGCCAGCGAGATCAGGCTGCCGGCACCTTTCCAGCGCCCCATGACGAGAATCGCCAGCAGAAAGACGACGGCCAGAATGATCAGTGGTTTCGAGCGGTCGAAATCGGCGTAATAAACGCGCACGGTGCCATCGGGGGCCGTGCCCTGTGTGACATACAATTTGTCGCCCACCTTGAAACGAAAGTCGTCCGAACGAAGCTGGGTCTTGCCAAAATCGAGGCTGAACTGCTGCCCTTTGGCATCCCCCTGCAAGATCTCAACAGACAGCGTTTGGTAGTTTTGCGTGTGGTCTCCCAGCGTGATCTGGCCTTCATCGGTGATGGCTTTCACCTGGGCCAGTGCGGTCTGTGAACCGATGGTTTGCTGGGTCTGGCTGACGGGCAAACGGCCAAAAGAGACATTGGTGGCCACCCAGTAGGCACCCAGCACAGAAAGCAGCAGCAAAGCGACAGCCGCCACAATAAACACTTTGATCGTCAATTTAATAGGTTTATTCATTTTTTGTTGTTCATTTCAAAAGTTGGCGCAACGAAGCAACCTGCGCTGTGTCAGTGAGACACCTGTTAATTGTAAACGAGTCGGAGGGCTTTTCTGTCACGAATTAAAAAGCGAACCCTAAAGTTCAAACAGGGTCCGCTTTGTGAAGGTGAGCGCAAATGAGTTAAATGAAATTCTGACCAACCTGGCGCATGGCATCAATGAGTGGGAGGAGCAGCTTGCCCCGGTCGGTGAGGGTGTATTCGGTGCGCGGGGGCACCTCGGCAAAAACCTGGCGTGAGATCAGCCCATCACTTTCGAGCTCTTGCAGGCGCATCGAAAGAATGCGCGGGCTGGCTTTGATGGAATGCTCCAGTTGGCCGAAACGCTGTGGCCCATTTGCCAGGTCGCGCAAGATCAGCGAGACCCATTTTCGCCCGATAATCTCGGAGATGGCCTCCACCGGGCATTTTTCTTCTTTTAGGGTAGCTTCCATTTTGTCACATCCTTTCTTTTATTATAACTTTATTAAAGTTACTTGACAATAGTATAGTATCATGCTAATATATTACTATAAAATAGTAAGTAAGTAATATATCTATACTAAACAGGAGAACTCTGATGAACGTAACAATTATTGGTGCAGGCAATATGGGTCGCGGAATTGGCACTCGCATGGTCAGTGGTGGCCATTCGGTGACGATTGTGGATCAAAACAGCGAATCGGCCGAGAATCTGGCCACAGAACTGCGCGGTCTGGCTCGCAAAGACGCCAAAGTGAGCACCGCCAGCCTGGAAAACTTAGTGCCCGGCGATGTGGTCGTGTTGGCAGTCTGGTATGGGGTCAACGCTGAAATTGCCAAAGCACTGGGCGAGAAATTAAGCGGCAAAGTGGTGGTGGATATCGCCAATCCGCTCAACGCCACCTATGACGGCCTGGCCACCGCCCCCGGTTCATCCTCGGCTGAAGAATTGGCCCAGGTGGCCGCCAAGGGGGCCAAAGTGGTGAAGGCCTTCAATACCACTTTCGCCGGCACGCTGGTGAATGGCAATGTGAGCGGTACCCCGTTGGATGTGTTTATCGCCGGTGATGATGAAGAGGCTAAAAAGGTGGTCTCTGAGTTGGTCACGGATGGCGGGTTGGTGGCCATCGATGCCGGCCCACTGCTGCGCGCCCGTGAACTTGAAGCCATGGCCCTGCTCGGCATTACCCTACAGATGAAACACAACTTTGGTTTCACCACTGCCTGGAAGCTGGTGCAGCCTTAGTCGTTTCTCCTCCTATAGGATACAGCCCCCGGTTCGCTATTTGAACCGGGGGCATATTTTTAGCAAGTGAACGAGTTTATCCTTCCGCTTCGTGCAGGTTCTTGAGAACACGCTCTGGGGTGTAGGGTAGTTGGCGCATCCATACCCCGGTGGCGTTGTGAATGGCGCTGGCAATGGCGGGAGCAACGCCGTCAATTGAGATCTCTGAGACCGATTTGGCGCCGTAAGGTCCGCTGGGCTCATTGGTCTGCACAAAGATCACGTCCAGGAGCGGAATGTCTTTGATGCGCGGCAGATGGTAGGCGCCGAGCGCTCTCACTTTAGGCTGCCCATCCTCGTCATAGGTCATTTCTTCGCTCAGGGCAAAACCCAACCCCTGCGCCATGCCGCCCTCCACCTGGCCGGAGGCCGTGCGCGGGTTGATGACCCGGCCGCAGTCCATCATGATGAGCAGACGGTCCACGCTCACCTTGCCGGTTTCAGTATCCAGCGAAATTTCGGCAAATTGGGCGGCCGTGGGCGGAGGACTGTTTTGGCTCAGCTCAGAACTGGTGGCCATGATCTGATGCTGATTGAGCATGTGCAGACTGCTCAAGCCCACTTCTTCGAGGGTCACAGAGCGCCCATCGGGGGCGGTCACTTTGCGGTTGGCCAGCTTCAGCGTGGTTGGGTCGGCAACTTCGAGCATTGCGGCAGCCTGGGCGCGCACCTGCTCGGCTACCAGGCGGGCAGTTTTTTGCACGGCTAGACCACTCAGATAAGTGGTGCTGCTGGCATAGGCGCCCTTGTCGAAGGGGGTCATATCGGTATCCGACGAATAAACGATGATGTCTTCCACTGGCACGCCCAACTCTTCGGCGGCCATCTGTGCCAGAATGGTGTCAGAGCCGGTGCCCAGATCGGTGGCGCCGATGAGCAGGTTGAAGGAGCCATCATCGTTCATTTTGATCGACGCGCCGGCCATATCCAACCCGGCAATGGAGGAACCGTGAATGCTGACGGCCAAACCGATGCCCTTGCGCACTTTGCCGCTTTGCTGCTCGTATTCGGCCCGTTTTCGATAAAAATCGGTCGCCTGCAGCCCGATGTTGACGCATTCTTCGAGGGCCGAGCTTTGCATGGTCTGGGCAGAACCGTTGCGCCCCTCGCCCAGGTCAGAAGACAGATACATGGGGTCACCCACCTTGATCCAGTTCTGGCGCTTGAATTCCACTTCATCCATGCCGATCTGATGGGCCACTTCGGCCATGCAGACCTCGATGCCATATTCGCACTGCATTGAGCCATAGCCGCGGAAGGCGCCCGAAGGCGAAGCATTGGTGTAAGCCACATCCGCTTTAAAGCGCATGTTGGGGTTGTTGTAAAGGGTCAGTCCCTTAAAACCGCCTACCATGTTGACGGTGATCGAATGGGTGCCATAGGCGCCCGTATCGCCGATGAGATACAACTCGGTGGCGGTCACTTTGCCGTCTTTCACGGCCACTTTGTAGTTCATGATCTCGGGGTGGCGGCTGCGTGAACTGGTGAATTCCTGTTCGCGGGTATACTGCATGCGCACCGGGCGCCCGGTGGCAAGGGTGAGATGTGCGCACAGGTCTTCGAGCAGCATCTCCTGCTTGTTGCCGAAACCGCCGCCAATGCGCGGTTTGACCACACGGATGCGCTTGATGGGCAGGTTGATGAGTGGGGCGATCATGCGGCGCACGTGGAAGGGCACCTGGGTGCTGGTACGGATCATCAAACGCTGATCTTCATCCCACCAGGTGATGCACACGTGCGGCTCCAGATGGGCGTGCTGTTGACGTTGGGTGCGATATTGGGCCTCATATACTTGATCGGCCTCGCCAAAAGCCTTGTCTACATCGCCGCACTGGGCCTCGATGTGCTGTACGATGTTATGGGCGCGGTCGTAGATGCCCACTGTATCCGCCTCATCGTGGATAATGGGAGCACCCTCTTTCATGGCTTCTTCGGGGTCCATCACCACCGGCAGCAGCTCATACTCAACTTCGATCAACTTCAATGCTTCTTCGGCCAGTTCGAGCGTTTCGGCGGCCACCACGGCCACGCGATCCCCCACGTGACGCACCTTGTTATCCAGTACGACCTGGTCATACGGTAGTGGCTGCGGGTAACTTTGCCCGCCGCTGGCATATTTGATGCGCGGAATATCCTGCCAGGTGAGCACGGCGTGTACGCCCGGCAAGGCGCGCGCTTTGCCGGCGTCGATTTTCTTGATGAGGGCATGGGCGTGCGGACTGGTGAGCAGTGCACCGTAGAGCATGCCTTCCATGTGCATATCGTCGGTGTAGACGGGCTTGCCGCGCACCAGCTTTTCGCCATCCACTTTGGGTTCTGAACTGCCCACTACTGTGGTGAGCGGGAACCCTTCAGGCGTGTAGATCAGTGGTGGCAGCGAGTTGCGTGATCCGTCGCGGCGGTAATATGCTGCCGGCAGCTCCATTTTGCGCGTATCAGCCGGTAGGGGCAAATTGATCTGCTTGACAACGGGTATTGGTTCCCCGCGCAGTTCGGCAGCGGCATGTTGAATGGCTTCAATGATGCGGATGTAACCCGTGCAGCGGCACAGCACCGCGTTCATGGCTTGGCGGATCTCGGCATCGCTGGGGTTGGGGTTGCTATCCAGCAGCGCCTTGGCGGTAAGGATCTGGCCCGGTGTGCAAATGCCGCATTGGCTGGCCCCTGCGTCGATGAAGGCGCGCTGCAAGGCATGCAGCTCTTTATCGGCAATTCCTTCCAGGGTGGTGATCTCCTGCCCGCTCACGTCTACGGCTTTATAACGGCAACTGCGAATCGCCTTGCCATCCAGCAGCACGGTGCAGATGCCACAGGTGCCATCGTCGCAGCCATCTTTGACACTGAAATACGACAATCGCCGCAGCACATCGCGCAAATTCTCGTCTGTGCCAACTTCTACCTGGCGTTTCTGTCGGTTGACGGATAAAGTGATCGTAGTTTTGGAGGGGGTCATGGGCCAGCCTTTCCAGAGGGGATTGGGTGCAAAGATACAAAAATTATACAATCGCCGCACGGAGATTTTGAGTGATATCTGTCTTAAGAATCGACCCGTGATGGGACACGGGTCGAATTATCGGAAGAAAAAATCAAGGGGTCGGGGTCACTTCTGGCGTGAGGGTGACCTCGGTGGGGGCCAGGCTGGGGGCGGGCAAGGTGGGGGCGGTTTCGCTCAGCCCATCGGCCAGATATTGCCAGGCAATATCGATGTCGTAAACGGCTACTGCCGGGTAAGCCGGCAAATTGGACAGGGCCAGATCGAGACGATTGAGCGCTTCGTTGAGGGCATAGGCTTGTTCGGCCGGAGCCGAACCTTGCAGCCCGCTGAGCAGTTCGCGTGCCGAGAGGGCATCTGCGCGTGCCAGGCCAAAATTGCTCTGCGAAAGGTAAAGTCGACTGCGTGAAAGGTAATTGACCACGCGCAAAAGGTCTACCTGATAGGTCAATTCGGCATTCAAACTTGCGCCCTGGTCAGAAAGGGCCTGCTCAAGTTTACTTTGCAGGGCGGCCAAGTTGGCCAAAGTCTCATCGTGCGCTGCAATGGCACTGTCTAATGCATCGGCGCGGGCTTCGAGCGTGGCAACACGCACCTGCAGGGTGACAATCTCATCGCTTAAGCGCTGGGTATCGTTCGATTGCTGTGCGGCCACCTGCGAGAGCTGGGCGGCGTTGTTTTCTACCGGGCGCAAGAAGGTGTTGTAGATGTAGGGCACCCCATACACGATAGCAGCGTATACGGCCGCGCCCAGAACAAGCACGATCAACACCCAGCGCAGCACCACCAACCATACACGGGCAGCCTTTTTCTCTTTCTTTGGGGCGGGTTCTTCTTCCTCAACTGAAGGGTCGGTCTCAATCGGCTCTTTTATCGAAGTTTCCAACTTATTCAATTTTTCTTCACTCATCCCTTTTACCTTTAATACATCTTCCCTGGCCTCAAAGGGCCGCGCTTCGATCAGTTGTTTGCTCAAAGCCGCGCTCAGTCCTTTGGAGCGCAGGTCACTTTCGCTGGCGTTATTTAAAAATGCTAAAAGTTCGCTCATCTCACCCTCATTCTCTTTGGTTGTGGCCTAATTATACACATTCCAATTGCATGCCAAGAAGTCGAGTTTTAATTATTTCTTGAAAAAATATTCCAGATCCAGTCGCATGATCAAGGCGTCGCCCTGCGGACGCACCGCATAAAAACCGGCTATTTCATACATTTTTTGCGCGTAATTGCCTTGTGTCACGCTCAAAGAGAGGGCGGGGTAGCATCCTTTGGCGGCATCGATCAGGTCGTTCAGTAACGCGCTGCCGATACCCATGCCACGGCAGGAGGGAATCACGGCCAGTGAGATTTCAGGGATTTCGGCAGCGATGAATCCATATCCGGGGTCGTCCGCCGCAAAGAGGCGCAGCCAGGCCGCGCCGACGGGCTGCTGGGTGGCGTTCAACTGTGCCACTTTGCCCAGATCACCCGGGCGCTGCCCCCAGTCGGCAGCATAATGGGCCAGTTCGGGCTGCTGCAAAACGCTGCGCGGCAAAGGCGGGCTGCCCGGAGCCACATAAATGGCCTGGTAGAGCATCTCCCAGAGGAAGTCCTGGTCACTCGCCAGCAGCGGCCGGATGCTGAACGGGCGTACTGCCTGCATCAGGCTTCTTTCAGGGCAAGCTCAACGGCAGCTTCGGCGTGCAGCAGGGTGGTATCAAAGAGCGGCAGGCTGCAATCGCTTTGCTTCACCAGCAGGCCGATCTCGGTGCAGCCCAGAATGATGCCCTCGGCGCCGCGCTCTTGCAGCTTATGGATGATGCGCAAATACTCCGCTTTGGAGGCCGACTCGATCTTGCCCAGTACCAGTTCTTCATAGATCACGCGGTGCACGATATCGCGGTCGGCCTGATCGGGCGTCAGCACGTCCAGCGCAAACTTCTTCTCAAGGCGGCCTTTGTAGAAATCTTCTTCCATTGTAAAACGCGTACCCAGCAGGCCGATGCGTTTGAGCCCGCGCGCCACGATCTGCGCGGCGGTGGCATCGGCGATGTGCAGCAGGGGAATGCTCACACTGGCGGCCACATCCTCGGCCATCTTGTGCATGGTATTGGTGCAAATGACGATGAAATCGGCACCGCCAAGCTGTAAGGCCTGCGCCGCTTCGACCATGCTCTGCGTGGCTTCGTCCCAACGGCCTTCGCGCTGCAGGGTTTCGATCTCGGCGAAATCCACCGAAAGCATCAGGCTTTTGGCCGAGTGTACCCCGCCCAACTTTTGCGCAACCCGCTCATTGATGATGCGGTAATATTCCAGAGAAGACTCCCAGCTCATGCCGCCGATCATGCCAATTGTTTTCATACAGGTTCCTCATTCTGCAAATAAAGTGGGTGAAACTCCCCCCTCTATTCTATGCTAAAATCGTTCAAATCGGTTTTTCAGGCAGCAGTTATGACCCTTAGCCAGCGCATCGTCATCAAGATCGGCACTTCCACCCTCACCGGCGGCGGCAAGAAGCTCTCTTCGCCGCGTCTGGTAGATTTGGCGCGTCAGCTTTCTGCCCTAATGGACGAAAAAGCGCAGATCGTGCTGGTCTCCTCCGGCGCCATTGCGGCCGGGCGGGAGGCGCTTGATTTCCCCGATCTGCCGCAGCAGTTGCACGCCAAACAAATGCTGGCCGCCGTAGGGCAGCCGCGCCTGATGGCCCTGTATGAGCGATATTTTGGCATTTACGGGGTGCAGGTGGCTCAGGTGCTGCTCACCCGTGCTGATCTGGCCAACCGTCATGGCTATTTAAATGCGCGCGATACCCTTGAAGCCCTGCTGGGGCAGGGCATTTTGCCCGTCATTAACGAAAACGACACCGTGGCCACCGAAGAGATCCGCTTTGGTGACAACGATACCCTCTCGGCGCAGGTGGCCAACATGCTTGAGGCAGACCTGCTTGTGCTGCTCACCGATCAAGACGGCCTCTATTCGGCCGATCCGCGTACCGATGCCGGCGCCCACTTGATCCCCGAAGTGGGCCCTGAAGCCATCCCGGCGGCGCTGTGGCAGGCGGCAGGCGGTTCCGGCACAGGGCTGGGCACGGGCGGCATGGTCACCAAGCTGCAGGCGGCCGATCTGGCCCGTCACGGCGGCACGGCGGTAGTCATTGCCCGCGGCTCGCTCGAAAACGTTATTTTACGCCTGGCGCACGGTGAAGGGCTGGGCACGCGCCTGGTACCAGTCATCAACAAACTGGAGGGCCGCAAGAAACGCATTTTGGCGGGCAGCCGCAGCAAGGCGGAGCTGGTCATTGATGAGGGCGCAGTCAAAGCGCTGGCCCGCGGCGGGTCGCTCTTACCGGCAGGGGTGGTGCGGGTGAACGGCAAGTTTGAGCGCGGTGACGCCATCCGTGTGGTCTCACTGCAGCAAAAGGCGGTGGCCATCGGGCTCAGCAATTATTCAGCGGCGGACGTGCAAAAGATCATCGGCCATAAATCCGGCGAGATCGAGTCTGCCCTGGGCTATACCTTTGGCGATGAAGTGATCCACCGCGATCACATGGCTCTTTTGTAAAGGTGACATTATGAGTGAATTTCCATCCATTGAAACTTTATGCCGGCAGGCGAAAAGCGCGGCCCGGATTCTGGCCCACGTGCCTGCCTCAGCCAAGAACGAGGCCATTGAAGCGGTTGCCGCGCAGCTCTGGCAAGACCGCGAAGCCATTCTGGCGGCCAACCGGCAGGACCTGGCAGCGGCGGCCCAAAGTGGCACCAGCGAAGCGCTGCTCGACCGTTTGCGCCTGGATGAAAAACGGCTGGACGGCATCGTGGCCGATCTGCGCCAGGTAAAGCAGTTGCCCGACCCGGTCAATGAATTAATGGAAGAAAAAACCCTGTCCAACGGCCTGCGCTTGAGCAAGCGTCGTGTGCCTCTGGGTGTACTGGCGGTGATCTATGAGGCTCGCCCCAACGTGACCGTGGATGTGGCCGGCCTGGCACTGAAGTCGGGCAATGCCGTAATTCTGCGCGGCGGCAGCGAGACCATCGCCTCCAATCGTGCCCTGGCCGATTCGATTCAGCGCGGTTTGCAGGGCAGCGCCATCCCGGCACAGGCTATTCAACTGGTATCAGACCCCGACCGGGCACGCGTGCTCGAGTTGCTGCAGATGGAAGACTATGTGGATATGGTCATTCCACGCGGCGGGGCAGGCCTGCACGATTTTTGCCGCAAGAACAGCCGCATCCCCGTCATCACAGGCGGCATGGGCATCTGCCACCTCTTTGTGGATGAAAGCGCCGATCTGACGCGTTCGCTGGAGGTCATTCGCAACGCCAAAGTGCAGCGTCCTTCGGTCTGCAACGCCCTCGACACCACGCTGGTGCATCGGGTCGTGGCTGAATCCTTTTTGCCCCGCCTGGTCGAAACCCTGCGGGCAGACGGGGTCAGCTTCCGTGCCGAACCTCAGGCGTATGAACTGCTAAAAGAGCAGTTTGAAGACTGCGTCTTACCGGCCGGCGAAAAGGATTTCGACACCGAATGGATGTCGCTGGTGCTGGGGCTGAAAGTGGTGGACAGCCTCGAAGAAGCCATCGCCCACATCGCAGCCCATTCCACCGCTCATTCTGATGGCATCCTCACCCAGAACAAAGCCAATGCCGAACGCTTTTTAGAAGAGGTGGATTCGGCGGCCGTTTATGTGAACGCCTCCACCCGCTTTACCGATGGCAGCCAGTTTGGCATGGGCGCCGAGATTGCCATCTCCACGCAGCGCTTGCATGCGCGCGGCCCAATGGGTCTGACCGAACTGACCACTTACAAGTGGCTGGTGCAGGGCGATTACCAGGTGAGGCCATAGGAATTATTTCTAGAAAAAAACACCGCATCTCTTTTTCAAAGAGCATAAAAATGAATTAAAAAAGGCACAGTCACTTGTGCCTTTTTGGTTGAGTATTGAATGGAAGCTTTACGTATCCTAAGCCTTGCGCCCCTCTGAGAGGCGGATGACCACAACGCCGCCGACGACGAGCAAACCGCCGATCAGTTGAATGGGGCTAAGCTGTTCGCCAAAGGCAAAATAGGCCGTGATGGTGGTGAAGACCGGCTCAGAGGTGGCGATCAGGTTGGCAACGCTTGAGGTCAGGTAGTTGAGGCTGAGGTTGTACGTGCCGAATCCCAACAGGGTGGGGCCGGCCGACAAGAAGATCAGCACCAGCCAGCCTGAAAGCCCCAGTTCATGCCAGAACAGGTTGCCTGCCTGCCCAGCCGCGCCGGGGAGGTTGAAGGGTAGCAGGTTGAAGATCAACAAGAAGACCGATGCCGCAGCGAAGGTGTAGAGCAGTGTCGTCCAAGTGTTGAGCCCGCGCTGAGAGGCCGAACGCCCGAACAGGCTGTAAATGGCGTAAAACAACCCGGCCAGAATGCCGGTGAGAATGCCGATGAGATTGGCCTGCCAGGCGGAGGATTGCAGCGCGCCTGAGACGAGCAGACAGCCCCCCAGGCTGAGCGCCACGGCCAATAACTTCCATAGGCCCAGCTTTTCGTGCAGGAGCCACCATCCCAATAACGCTGTGAAAGCGGCGGAGCAGTAGACCATCACGGTGGCGACGGCAGCCCCATTGATGGAGACTGAGAGCGTCCAGGCGGAATTGAAGACGGCGACCACAAAACCGTAGATAAGGACGAAGGGGATGAATTTTTTGGGCAGACGCAGAAGCGCCGGTTTGAAGATGCCCAGAATGATCAGCAGCGTCAGCGACATGATGATGTCGCGCCACATGGCCAGCACCAGTGCGGGCAGGTGGTAGTTGAGGGTCAGATAGCGGATGAGAATGCCGGTGGTGGAAAGGATCGCCGCACTGAGTAAAGCGATCAAATAGCCGCGATTGAAATTGCTTTTGGGGGAGGAGAGGTCGGTCATGTTCACTTCCAAATCGGGATGGTTTGGAAGAGGGGTTTGCATCCTCGCCAAACAGCAATGATTGTATCAGAAATGTCTGCAAACGATTGTAATTATTTCTTCCAAAAATATCACTTTGCTGCATTGCTTTTTTGGTTATCCTCTGCCCTTTTATCCAGATAGCGATTCAGCAAGAGGCTCAAATAGCCAAACAGACTGACCCCAGCCAGGCTGCACGCCAGATCAAGCAGCGAGAACGTTCTGGTTTGGAAGAATAGTTGTGAAAATTCCTCCAGGGTCAATAGCCCGGCCAGAATGAACAACCCGCGCACGCGCCATCTGCCAGGCATGGCCAGGGTGACCAAAAAGGCCACTGTGCCCATCAGCAAAAAATGACCCAGTTTGTCGCCGTTGTTGAAGTTATATAAGCGGCTGATGAATGCCGGCATCTGCCCAGCATCGGCGGCACGCACGATGAGAAACAGGCTGAGCAGGGCCAGTAGGGCAAGCCCAATCGCGATCCTTCTGCGCATGATTTAGAGTCCTTGTGCAAGTAACATCGGAATTTATTATAGCCGTCTTCATGACGCCAGCGCGTCTGAGAAATAACCGGCAGGCCCAGAATTGTTTCTAGAAATAATTATCAACGTCTGGAATTTTGTTCGATCCAATAGGATCTCTAGCCAAGTTTTAATTGTTGTTTGATAGAAGCCAGTATTTCCTCTGGCGGGCGGCCAATTTCCACCGTCAGGGCGTCGCTCGGCTCTTCCAGGGTGGCAAATTGGCTGTCGAGCATGCCCGGTTTCATGTAATGGCCGGGGCGTGCCAGCATGCGCGATTTGATGAGTTCATAGCTGCCTTTCAGATAGATAAACTTCACTCGCGCCGGGTCCACGTTCAACTGATCGCGGTATTTCTGTTTGAGGGCGGAGCAGGCCAGCACGCCCGGCCGGTTTTCGGCCAGATGGGTCGAGATCAGGTCGGCCAGTGCTGCCAGCCAGCCGGCGCGGTCGTCATCGTTGAGCGGGATGCCCTGGCTCATCTTGGCCACATTTTCAGGCGGGTGAAAATCATCGCCATCGTAAAAAGGCCAGCCCATCTCGTCAGCCAGGTTTTTGCCAATGGTCGATTTGCCACAGCCTGAAACACCCATCACAATTAAAAAGAGAGTCATTCCTTATCCTTAAGTCGATACAAAAATTCACCGGCGCGCGGCACTACCAGCAGCGTCTCATCCTGGCGGCTCAGCCATTCTTCTACGTCTATACTGGCCGGGTCGCGATAGCCCAAATTGACGGTATTACACTCGGCCTCGCTGATGCCGGTGGCCAGCGTGACGTGAATGCGCGCCTTTTCGATGCCGCTGACCGGGTCGTAAGTGCCCTTGCCGCGCAGGTGGGTGGAGTGCGCCAGTACCCCGCCGGGGATACCTTCAAACTTGCCGGGCTGTTTTGTGAAATAATCGCGCACGTGATAGCCGATCTGCTTCAGGTAATGGCCGTGCACCACGCTGAATTCGCAGATGTGCGGCGCGTAAATGATGACCTCGCCGCCATCGGCTACCACCGGTTCGAGCTTGTACATGCCTTTGGCGCCGGTCCAAATCTCGTTGTACATCAGCGGCATCACCGAGAGCACGGTTTGGTAGGGTTTCTCTACCCAGCGGATGTGCACCTGTGCCGAAAGATCGGCCGCCTGCGACCAGGCTTCTTCGGGCGTGCCGCAAAAAACGCCGGCCACGCCCTCGGGCGTATCCACCACGCAGATGGCCGAACGCGGCCGCGGAATGAGCGAGGCAGCCAGGTTGATGAGCGCGCGCACGGGGGTGTCTTTGGTGCCGATGATCTCGTAGCTGGTGATCAGGGCGCCCAGCCAGTGGCTGAGATCGATGATATCCGGGCCGGCAATGCCAGGGAAGAAGTATTTGTTCCCGCCTGAAAACCCCACCACCTCGTGCGGGAAGACCGGCCCGCATACCAGCAGGTGATCATAGTCGAGGATGAGCTTGTTGAGGCGCACCGGCACGTTTTGATGCAGCAGGCCGCGGCTGATCTGGCCCACTTGTTCGGCGCTGATCTCGCCCACCTGGGTCAGGGCACTCGGGTCCTGCCAGGCGTGGTTGAAAATGTGAATTTCAGAGAAGTCTTTTTGCTTTTCTTCCGGGTTGAGCCCCACCAACTGCAGCAGTTCTGCTTCGCTCAGGGGCGGATGGGTGCCCAGCGCCACCAAAAAGTCAAGGGCGGCAGCGCGGCCTTTCAAACCGGCTACGATCGTGCGAAAGAAAAGCGGCAGGGGCATGGTTCGCGTGGGGTCGGGGATGATGACCAGCACACGTTTGCCGGTTAGCGGCAGGGACGACAGCCCTTGCAGCACCTTTTCTTTGACTTCAGCATCAGAAAGCATTTGCACCATTTTTACTCGCTTCACACTCCGGCAAAGGCCGAAAAACCGCCATCAATGGGCACCACCACCCCGGTCACGAAGGCTGCCGCCGGAGAAAGCAGCCACAGCACAGCCCCCATCAGATCATCGGGGCTGCCAAAACGAGCCATAGGGGTGTGATCCAAAATTGTGCGTCCGCGCGGGGTAAGCTGGCCGGTCTTGGCATCGGTGAGCAAAAAACGGTTCTGCTCGCCCAGCAAAAAACCGGGCGCGATGGCATTGACGCGGATGTTGGGGGAGTATTCCTGTGCCATGTGCACCGCCAGCCATTGGGTAAAGTTGCTTACCCCGGCCTTGGCCGCTGAATAAGCCGGGATGCGCGTCAGCGGACGGTAAGCATTCATGGAAGAGATGTTCAAAATGCTGCCGCGCTGGGCGTCCGCCATTTGACGGCCGAACACCTGACAAGGGAGTATTGTGCCGAGCAGGTTGAGATCGAAAACGAACTTGAGCGCGTCAGTGGGCAGATCGAAGAAAGGCACCTCGGCATTGGTGGTGGCCGAAGGATGGTTGCCGCCGGCGGCATTGATGAGAATATCCACTTTGCCGAAAGTGCTGTTAACTTCTTTTGCCGATTCCAGCAGCACGGCGCGGTCAAGCACATCCGATTGAAAGAGCTGCAGTTTGCCCGGCGCGCCTGCGGCGGCGGCAAGGATCTTTTCATTAAGTGTGGTCGTACGATCCAATATGGCAACGTTGGCGCCAAACCAGGCCAGGGTGGCTGCCATTTCACCGCCCAGCACCCCGCCCCCACCGGTGATCACTGCGGTTTGCCCGCTGAAATCGTAAAATTTTTGCAGGTCACTGTTCTTCATGCCAGCCTCGCTTCTTCGGGCGCATACTGCTCCAATTTATAAGCTTTTAAAGCCAGACCGCTGCAAAGGGCCTTCATCATCACTGCGGCCTCCTCTTCGCTGACCACTTTCCGGATCGTCAACCCGGCCAGCCAGTTGGCAGCAGCACGCCGCCATACATCATGGCGGGCGGGGATGGAAAGGAAAGCACGCGTATCGTCGTTAAAGCCGACCGTCTTATACAGCCCGGCCGAATCAATCGCCTGGTCAAAAAACCGCTGCATGCCGTTGAGCGAATCGTGGAACCACCACGGCGGCCCCAGCTTGACGGATGGGTAGTAGCTGGCCAGGGGAGCCAGTTCGCGCGCATAGGTGCTTTCATCCAGCGTGAAGAGGATAAGGCTAAAGTTGGGGTGATTGCCAAAACGGTTTAAGAGCGGTTGCAGGGCGCGGGTAAATTCCACCTGGATGGGGAAATCGGCGCCCAGATCGGGGCCATATTGTTCAAAGAGGGCGCGATCATGATTACGGCTGCTGCCCACATGAAGCTGCATCACCAGACCGTCTTCGCTGCTCATGCGCGCCAGTTCCATCAGCATGCCGGCGACGAAACGTTTGCTTTCGCTGGCGCTGATCTTGCCGCTCAAGCCTTTTTGAAAGAGCTGCTCCATTTCGGCGGCAGGTACCTCCGCGCTGGTGGCTTCAACAACGGCCAGATCGGTGGCAGTGGCACCATTTTCAATGAACCAGGCCCGGCGGGATTCAATGGCTTGCACGAACGTGGCGAACGAATTGATCTGCACCTTGCTGGCAGTGCTTAATTTCTCCACCTCAGTGATCCAGGCAGGCTGATCGATATTGGTGATCGTATCCGCGCGGAAGGTGGGCAGAACGTTTCCTTGCCAGCCCGAGGCTTTGATCCGCCGATGCAGGGCCAGATCATCACTCGCACCGTCAGTGGTGCTGAGCACGGCGATGTTGAAGCGTTTGTACAGGCTGCGGGGGGTGAAATCTGCACTCGCCAGGGCGTTTTGCACGGCGCCGTATATGGCCTGTGCGTTTTTAGCGTTGAGAGGTTCAGAAATGCCGAAAACATCGCTCAACTCGTCTCGAATCCAGATGCCGGTGGGGGTGGAAGCGTACAAATAAAAATGATCGGCAAAGATCTGCCACACCTGATGCGGGTCACGCGCCGTGGCACTCCCTTTCAGCTTCAAAACGCCCAGGTCATTATAAGAGACGCCATGTGCGTGCAGCACGCGCAGCACGTAATGATCGGGCAGGATCATCAATTCTACCGGGTTGCCGAAATGATATTCGGTGTCGGCAAAAAGGAGCGGGTCTACATGACCGTGCGGGCAGACAAGCGGCAATCGGCTTGCACTTTGATAGAGTGCGCGTGCAAGGCTTAATTGCGCCGGATCGGCGGTAAAGTATTTATCTGAGAAGACAGGCATGTCAGGCGCTCCGTTTTGGGATTGGCCAGGTGAAGTGGGTTCTTCCCGCCTCGTCCTGCCATTGTTTCTTCAGTCCATTCATCTGCACGGGGCGATTCTCTCCCTTGGGCAGGATGAACTCCAGTTCATTATAGGGCAAAGTGTAAGCATAGGGCGCCAGATGGACAGTGAATTTGAGTTCAGTGAGGGTGTATTCGGCTTCGATGTGCAAGTGGGTGATCTCGCCGCGCTGGTACCCCAGAGAGTGACCATCGTCTTCGCGCAGCGCCAGTGACCCTTTGCCGGCACCGCGGGTGGGGAAGACCAATATCTGGCGCAGGTCGTCTTTCTTGTGGAATTGCGGATGCACCACCTCACCCAGCGGAATCATATCACCGGCGCGGACGAAGAGAGGCAGGTGGCTGAGCGGTGCGTCGGCACGGATGCTTTGACCGCCGCGGTAAGTTCGGTGGCTGTAAAAATCGACCCATTCCTGCCCGGCGGGCAGATACAGGCGGCGTGAACGGGTGAATGGGGTCACCACCGGCGCTACCAGCAGAGAGGCACCGAGCATAAAATCAAACGATTCTTCCAGGCAGTGTTCATCTTGCGGAAAGGCATAGACCAGCGGCCGCATGATGGGGTGCCCGCTTTCGGCAGCCTCCACCAACAGATTGTAGAGGTAAGGCATCAGCCGGTAGCGGAACTGCATTGTTTCGCGGATGATCGGGAAAACCGCCGGATACATCCAGGGCTCATTGGCGCCAAACAGGACCTTCCAGGAATGGATTGTAAAGCGCGGCTGAAAGATGCCGCTTTGCACCCAACGCACGAACAGCTCGGGCGAAGGCCGCGGCCCGGCGAAACCACCCACATCATGGCCGGTGTTGGGCACACCTGAAAGGCCAAGCCCCAGTCCCATCGGAAGGTTGTATTTCAGTGTCAACCACGAGGTGAAGTTATCTCCCGACCAGGTTTGCACATAGCGCTGCATGCCGGCACAGCCGGCACGTGAGATCAGGAACGGGCGCTCGTTCGGACGGCTTTCAATTTGGGCCTCGTACGAAGTGCGCATCATCAGCAGTGTTTGCAGCGGCCGTGCATATTTAACCGCGAACTCGCTGCCAAAACCGGCACAACGGGCGTTGCCGTCCTGCACTTCAAATTCGTTATTGTCATTCCAGGTGCTGTCGATGCCATAATTGAGCAACTGTTCTTTGGCATTTTGCCTCCACCAGTTTACGGCAGCGGGGTTTGAAAAATCGAGAGCGGCCGCCTGCCCGCCCCAGAAGGGAAAGATCTGCGGCTCATCACTGTTGGGTTCGCGGATGAAGGCGCCCAGTTGCTTCGCCTCATCGAAGCGCGGATGGCTGGTGAGCAGGCAGGGTTTGATGTTGGCGGCCAGGCGAATGCCGTGAGCGTGAAAGTCATCCACCATCTGCTGCGGCTCGGGCACGCGGCTGCGGTTCCAGTGAAACACATAACGTTTGCCGTCTTCACCCAGCGTGTAACCGGAAGAAAGGTGAAAAAGATCACAGGGGATCTGGTTCTGTTCGCATTTTTGCGCGAACTTGGCCAGTTGCACCTGTGCATCTTTGGCTTCGGTGTAGTTCATGGTGGAACCCATATACCCCAGGCTCCAGCGGGGTGGCAAGATCATGCGACCGGTCAGGCGGGTGAACTTTTCCACCACTTCTGCAATGCTGGGACCATAGATAAAGTAATATTCTACATCGCCAGTTTCGGCAGCATAGCGACGATGTTCGGGTAGCCCACCCAGGCGAGTGTTCAGGTCGAAGGTGGTGGTAGCCAGATTGTCGTAGAAAATGCCAAAGGCTTGTTTGTTTTGAGGGTTGTAAGTAATGTAAAACGGAATCAGTTTATAAAGTGGGCTGCCACTTCTGGCGGAATAACCGGGGTTATCCACATTCTTGAGCAGAATATGGCTGTTAGCCTTGTTGAGCTTGCCAGAAACCTCGCCGAAACCGAAATAATACTCGTCCTGGTTGCAGATGAGGTTATGCCCCACCGATTCGCCCTGCTGTTGATAGAGATAAGGCGCTTCTTCTACATCGGCTGCCAGCAAGGTACCATAGCTTGTGAACCAACGCAAAGTAAATGTTTGCGGGTTGATCTGCAAACGCAGGTCGGTAGTTTGCAAGCTCGCCTGGTTTTCGGTGGCTTCGATCTTTGTTTTTGGCAGTGAAAAAGCCGAAAAATCTTGGCGGCTCTTTCCTTCATTAGGGAATTTGCCCTCCTTACCGGGCACCAGCCAGGTGCGTTCAAAACGCGGGGTGCCATCGGGGCAGAAGGCCACGCGAACCAGATCATTTTCAAGCGCAGTCACCGTCAGGGTTTCGTGGTTGGCCGCCTCAAACGTCAGCGTGGGGCCCTGGCTGTGGGTGCAGCGCCCCTTTTGCGGACGGGTGTCGGGCAGCGAAAAATCATTTTTCATTGAGAAGCTCCTTGACCAAGGCGAGTTTGCGCAGCAAAATGGCGGCCGGCATACTGCTCCAGCCTTGCAACATTCCCCCCACCGGGTAAAGCGGGCTGTAATATTCCACCGGGGTCAGCCAGCCCTGTGCCAACCCATAGCGCCACCAACCGCTCAGCACGTCTAGCGCAGCCGGGTCGTGCCGTTCGAGCAGCACGTCTGCCAGCATGCCGTTCCAGTAAGGCCAATCGGCGCCGTTGTGGTAACAATAAGGAAGAGCGGATTTATCGAAAAGATCGGCCTGATTGGAATAGAGGGGGTAAGCGCACAAGAGCCCGTAATCGCCATAAGGCTGCTGCGAATTTTGGCTGGCCCTTAGCAGCCCATTGGCAGCGGCCAAAACGCTTTGGGTCTCAGGTTCATCGAGCAGGTGGTAATAAAGCGCCACCAGTGCATCCACCGAGAGGTTGCTCTCGGTGAAACCGGGACGTTTGTAGTTGACGAAATAGCCCAGCTTTTCATCCCATAGTTCACGCCGCATCGCTTGCAGGGCGTTTTTGGCCAGTGCCAGGTAATATTCGCTGCCGGTTTCATCTTTTAGATGGGGCAGCAGATGGGCATACGCTTTGAGTGCGGCAATATAAAGTGCCTGATCGTAGCTGACCCAAACGGAACGATTGATGTTATCTGCCCAGTCGTTGGCCTGATAGGGCTTTTCGATTAACCCGTCCCCGTCTTTATCCAGGCTGATCAGGTAACGCATCGCTGTGCTGGCACGCTGGCCAATGGTAGCGGCTGGCCAGTGCAGCCCTGCGTTGATCTCAGGCGGCACTTCTTCCAGCAATGACCAGTCATGGGTGCTGTTCAAATAATCGCTGAGCAGCAAAATAAAGAAGGAGGGCGAATCGAAATGATCTGCCAGCCAGTCGGCATCGCAGTTGACCGGGGCACGCCACTCTTTGAGCAGGTGAGCCGCGAAAATGCCACTGGGGCACGCACCGTTGGGGTGTACGCCGGCAGCCAGATGCAGCAGATGCGCGCGCACCAGTTCTGGGGCGGTGTCGAGCAGGGCCTGGGCCGTCCAATACCCATCACGAAAATAGATGCGCGGCGGAAAGGCGTAGTCAGGCCCGGCGACCAGCCCGGCAAACCCACCGGGGAATTCTTTGAACATTGCTTTCGAGGCATTCAGGCCAGCAACATAGAGCGAGCGCAGCAGGTCGTCTTGAACCTCCACCTGGCTGTTCAGCCACTTTGCATAGGCTTCGGCGTCCGCGCGGGCATCGTTCAGGTGAGCCAGTTCGGTATTGGCGTTAGTTTGCCCAGATTCGGCCAGTGCAAAACTTAGTTCACGATTTTCACCGGCTGGAATATGGATTTGGTAGCTCAACTCGGCTTTCTTGCCAGAGATTTTGCAGATAGTAAAGGCTTCGTTCGAGGCAAAAGTCCAATTCACCCTGCCCGAGGCGTTCAATCCAAACCGATCGTTGATTTTGAGAGAGCGCGGAGCCGGAGTTTGCAGCCAACGCCCCCAGCCAAAACCCCACAGCCAGGCATATCGGGACAGGCGCGGCAAATAGGTGGCAACAAAAGCTTGCCAGGCGCCTTTAGGGGGCGGCGGGGCGCTGATATCGAGGGTCAGCGAAAGCGTCACCTCCAGCGCCTGATCTGCGGTAGCAGAAAATTGCAGCGATTCGTATACCGCCGGGGTTTTTTCTTCCAAAAATACCTCGGCCTGGATGGTGGCCCCCTCCAAATTGGACTCAAGCTGCCACTGGCGGCCAATGGCGCGTGCCTCTTCAAAGCGCACCTCAGAACCGTTTATCGCTAAATTGAGCTGCCAGCAGCCGGCATGGGCACCGTGGGCAAAGTAGATTTGCGTCACATCCCCTTTGCCATTGGCTTTGACGAATAGACTACGATTGCCCAGATCAAACCCGGCCGTATGTTGCGGTTCGAGTATTTTGAGGCTACCGTCTGATTGGGGAAATACCTGCATAGAGAAATTATCCTTTCACAGCACCGGCTGTAAGGCCAGAGAGTAAGTAACGTTGGAAAAAGATCGCCAAAAGCACCGGAGGGAGGCTGGCCAACACACCGGCTGCACACATCAGGCTGTAATCAGTGTAGTTGCGGCCAATGAACATGGCGATGGCCACCGTGACAGATCGGGCGGTATCACTTGAGGTGAAAATGAGCGGGATCATGAAGGCGTTCCAACTTTGCATGAAGGTGTAAGCTGCAGCTGAGAAAAGTCCCGGTAGCGAAACGGGCAAAATCACTTTTAAAATCACCTGCAAGCGGTTGGCGCCATCCACCAGGGCAGCCTCTTCCATCTCTGCCGGAAGGGTCTGAAAGTATCCCCGCAGCATCCATATCACAAAGGGCAAATGGATCGACACCAGCAAAATAATTACAGTAGGAAGCTTATCAAGCATGCCCAGTTTGCCCATGGTGATGTAAAGGGGAATGAGCAAGACGGCCACGGGAATCATTTGACTTACCAGCAGCAAGTAGATCAATTTGTTGCCGAAGGGCAGTTTGATGCGGGCAAAGGCATAGCCAGCTAGAGAACCGAAAAGCAAAGCCAAAGCTGTCACCGAACTGGCGATGATCATGCTATTGCGCAGTGAATAGCGAAAAGCCCTGAGGGTGAAATCGGTCAAAGTGGTGCCGCTTTGCCCCGTGCCAAAAAGGAGTTGTTTGTAGCGTGAAAAGTCGGGTGGCCAGGGCAGCCAGTTGGGAGGCATTTGCAGTAATTCTTTTTGCGAAGAAACACTGCTGATGAGAAGCCAGGCCACCGGCGCTAAAACAAAGATCAGCAGTAGTAACACAGCCAATGTCAGGAAAAAGCCCGAGAAGAACTTCTTTAAGAGAAAAGATCTTGAATGAGAAGTACGGGTAGCAGTTGTCATGAGGCTGTCTCCTCAGTGCGGGTGAAGCGGCTATAGAAAATGGCTAAAATTGTGACTGTAACAGCTATCAACCAGGCCAGGGCGGAGGCATAACCGTAATTGAGTTTAGTAAAGGCCGCTTCATAAAGATAATATCCGGTCACCTGGGTGGCTCCTGCAGGGCCGCCGCCGGTGAGCACATATACCAAGTCAAACATGGTGAAGGCGTCAATGGTGCGTAAAATGAGGTTGATGAGGGTGATAGGCAGCAGCAGCGGAAAGACGATGTAGCGCAGGTACCCCCAACGGGTGCCGCCATCCACCGAGCAAGCATCAGAGAGTTCAGAGGGCACGCTCTGCAGTCCAGAAAGGTAGAGCAACGTCATCATAGGCACAGCACCCCACAGGCTGGCGAAAGCGATGAGAAATAAGGCCCGGTGCGGATCTAGCAGCCAGGTGACAGGATCTTGAATGAAGCCAAATTGAATGAGAATACCGTTTAGCGCGCCATAATGAGGGTCGAAGATGCGGCTCCACAACAGCCCTTGCACAGACCCCGGAATCACCCAGGGGATGATCAGAATGCCTCGCACCAGACCGCGTAAGGGAAATTTACGATTGAGAATGAGTGCAAAAAAAAGTGAAATGGGAATTCCCAACCCGATGCCAACAGCAGCCATAAACAGCGTGTGGTAAAGTGCCGCGTGCATATCCGGGTTGGTGATCACGTTTAGATAATTCTTGATGCCGACAAATGTCGTGCCGAGCCAGGGAGCAGTGATGTGTAGGTTGAAGAAGCTGATGCCCAGCGAATAGATCAGCGGGTAGATCATCAAGCCCAGAATGATCAAGAAAGAGGGAGAGATCAATATCAGACCAAATTTTTGTTTTTGGGTGAGACCTTTTTTGGGAATGGATGCGTTCATCCTGCTACCTTTCCAGCCAGCTTGCTGATTCTGTTTCTTGTACCAATATCTTATTATCTACCAAATCATCAGTCAAAATACGTAATCTTGTTAAAAAAGGCGCCACGATGGGATGTGGCGCCTTTTTAGTCAATGGATCTTACTGGGCGTACTCAGCCTGCAATTCAACAGCTTTGGTCGCCAGATCATCCAACCCTTGCTGTACAGAAACCTGATTGGTCAGCACTTTCTGAACCATATCCTGCAAAGCAGAGGAGAAATCGGCATAGTAGGGCAGAGATGGGCGCACGGCCAAATACTTGGCCTGTTCTGCGGTTACTGCGCCGCCAGCAGCGGCCATCTTGGCCTGCACATCAGCGTTATTTAAGACACTGGTATAGCCGAAGGGGGAACCATCGGCCAAGAAGAGGTCTTTTTCGCCAGAAGGACCGGCAATGCATTTCAACATGGCCCAGGCGGCGTCTTTATTTTCAGAGTAGGCGGAAATTGACATGCCCATCGGGCCGGCGAGGGAAATATGGCCGGCGCCACCATCGGGGGCAAGAGCAACTTCGAAGTCACCGGCCAGGTTAGAGTTGGCAGGGTCATTCATGGTTACGAGGGGAGTGCCCCACAAGAAGGCGAAAGCAGCGTTGCCACCCATGACGATATCGCGACGGGTGCCGCCACCTTTAATGGTGAGGGCAGCAGGATCGACGATTTTGTCGGTATTGATCATGTCATACATCATCTGCAGGGCTTTTACGCCAGCGCCAGTATTGAAGGCGGGTTTGCCAGATTCATCGAAGAGGTTTCCACCCATGGCTTTGACGAACATGGTGTAGTCAGAACTGATCTGTTCGTAACCGGCGCCCCAGGTGAAGGCGATCGGGTAATTGACAATGCCCTTCTCTTTGAGGGTGAGGCTGTCGGCGATCAATTCATCGTAGGTGGCGGGAGGATTTTCAATGCCGGCATCAGCGAGCATCTTTTTGTTGTAAACGAAGACCATGTACTCAGATTTCCAGGGCAGGCCCAGAATCTTGCCGTTGTAGCTGATGCCTTCCAGAGCAAAGGGCATGATGTCCGCTTTGGTCTCGGCATCAATGTAGCTATCGAGCGGAGTGAGCCAGCCTGCGGCATCATACTTGGCCAGGTCAATGATGTCGATGCCGATAATGTCGTAGGCAGCGCTCTTGGCAGCCAGGGCGGTTTGCATCTTGGTGTCAACGTCGTCTTGTGGCACAACTTCCACATTGAGGGTGGCACCGGTTTCGGCCATGCATTTTTGCTCGAGGGCGATCATGGCATCGGTCTGACCTTCAGGGCTGTCAACCATATTAAGGGTGACACCTTCAAAAGGTTTAGCGGGGGCTTCTGTGGCTGCGGCTACAGGGGCTTCGGTAGCTGCGGCGGTGGTCGGCTCGGCTGTCTGAGCAGCGGAGCAGGAGGCCAGCAACATAGTTGCCAGCACTAAAACAACTGTAATGCGTTTGAACATATCATTCTCCTTGAAAAGTTTGGATAAAGAGTTATCTTTCTTCTAGGATTGCAAATCTGGGTTCGCCTGCTTGGTTGCACCTCCTCGATGCAAGAGTTAAGACGCGGTTTCCATAATTGCGATAATTGAATGATTTAACGCACAAAAAAGTTAATATAAATAGTTAGCGCTAACGGTAAGGTTAACGATTATAATAACTTTAATTGGTCGCGTTGTCAATATCTTGATTAAAAGGTCGCGTATGAATCGGAATCGAATTACCATTGCTGACGTTGCGGCGGCTGCGGGAGTCTCGCTGATGACCGTTTCGCGGGCCATGAATGACCGCGATGGCATCAATGCAGAAACACGCACCCGCATTCTCAGGATCGCCGAAGAAATGGGCTACCACCCCAGCCAACTCGCCCGTGGACTGGTCACGCGCCAGACTTCTACGCTTGGATTGGTGATGCCGGATGTAGCGAATCCATTTTTTGCCCAGATTGCCCGCGGCGCCGAAGATGTGGCCTATGAAAATGGCTACAATTTGTTTTTGATCAACACAGCAGAAGATCAACAGCGCGAGAAAGATGCATTCCGTTCTTTACTTGAGAAAGAGATCGAAGGGGCGGTGTTATGTAGTTCCCGTCTTTCGCAGGCTGAGATGCTTCCTTACTTAAAATCTCTACCCGCGGCTGTGCTCGTCAATCGAGAATTGAGCGAACCTAACCTCAGGGTTGCCACACTGAATGTGAACGATAGTGGGGGTACCGAGCAGGCAGTGCGTTATCTGGTTTCGCAGAATCGTCACCAGATCGCCCTCATTGCCGGCCCTGAAAATTCGGTTAGCAGCAAGAGGCGGCTCAGCGGATTTGATGCGGGTTGTCGCGAATTCAAATTGGCTTGCCGTGATGTGCAGGTGGTGCACTGTTCCCCGACGACCCAGGGAGGAGAAGAGGCGGCTTTACGTCTTTTTAAGCAACTGCCTGAAGTAGACGCCATCATTGCTTTTAATGATCTGGTCGCTGTGGGTGCGCTGCGCGCCAGTTTGCAAACAGGACGGAGCGTACCAGACCAGGTGGCTGTTGTTGGAGCAGATGATATTCCGCTGGCGGCGTTTACCAGCCCCAGCCTGACAACGCTGCATGTGGATTTGGCGGCACTTGGACAAAAAGCCATGACGGCTTTGTTGGCATTGATCAATGAGGGGGAAGAGTCTCCACAGCAAATTGTGGTTCAACCGGAATTAAAAATTCGTCAGAGTGCCTGAGCGTGCACGTCCAAAATGGGCCAGCCGTATTGCCGGGCCAAGCGGCGCAGCCTGGCGTCGGGGGTGACGGCCACCGGGTGCTCTACCAGCCTTAAGAAGGGCAGATCGTTATGTGAATCGCTGTACCCCCAACTGCCGATCAGTGAAGCGCCGTGCGCTTCGACCCAGTTTCTGACGGCGGCCACTTTCCCTTCCCTAAAGGCCGTCTTGCCTATGAGCTTGCCGCTGGGTACGCCCTCCACTAATTCACAGCGTGTGCTCACCACTTGTTGAATGCCCAGCAGGGACGCGATCGGTTCGGCCAAAAAACTGTTGGAAGCCGTGGCCAAAAGGAGGGTATGTCCGTTGGCGCGGTGCCCCGCCAAAACAGACTGCATGCCGGGGCGTATCAGCCGTGTGATCTTTTGCAGGTAACCCCCCAAGATTTGCTGCACCTGAGCCGGCGACTCACCGGCCACCGGGCTCAGGATGTAACGTTCGTACTCTTCAAAATGGATCATCCCCAGTTCATATTCAGCGCAGTATGCCTTGAAGTGCGTCATGAAGGCGGCACTCACGATGCCCTGGCTGCGCAAATGCTCGCACCAAGTCCATTCGCAATCCCCCTCCAGCAGGGTTGAATCAAGGTCAAACAGCGCCAGCGTTTCTACCATAACAACCAGCAAGCCTCTTGTGAAAAATTAAAATCCATCTCGCTGCCCACCTCAGGCAGGGCCAGGTTCTTTTCGTTGAAAAGGTCCATCACCAGGTCGCTGCCGTCAAAATCAATGTGACAGCGCACAATGGCGCCCAAATAGGCCAGGTGGGTCACTTTGCCACGCAAATTGTTGCAGCCCTCACGCCGGCCGGGTTTGATCTCTTCGTAGCGGATGGCCAGCAGGGGAAGTTTGTCTTTGCGTTCCCCCATGCGTCCGACCTGAACGGTCTTTTGGCCAACGCTCACCTGCATTTGGGCATGATCTACCATTGTAACAGGCAGCAAATTGATCTGTCCAACGAAGGTGGCCACGAACTGGCTGGCCGGGTAGTTATAGATGTCAAACGGGCTGCCGGCCTGTTCGATGACGCCATCACGCATCACCACCACCCGATCTGAGAGGGCAAAGGCTTCTTCCTGATCGTGGGTCACATAAATGGCAGTGATCTTGAGCTTTTGCTGAATCTGGCGAATTTCCTGGCGCAGTTCCACACGGATTTTGGCATCCAGAGCCGAGAGGGGCTCATCCAGCAGCAGCACGCGCGGATGAGTAGCCAGGGCGCGGGCCAGCGCCACACGCTGCTGTTGGCCGCCCGAAAGCTGCGAAGGAAAACGATGAGCATAAGATTGCATCTGGATGATGGACAACATTTCATTCACCCGATTGCGGATCTCAGCCGCAGGCACATGCTTGACTTCGAGGCCAAAAGCGATGTTCTGAAAAACGGTGAGGTTGGGGAAGAGCGCGTAAGATTGAAACACCATGCCCAAATTGCGCTGGCTGGGCGGAAGAGAGGTGATATCGGTGCCGTCGAGAAAGATCTGCCCGCTGCTGGGCGACTCGAACCCGGCGACCATGCGTAGGGTGGTGGTTTTGCCGCAGCCACTTGGGCCAAGAAAAGAAACGAATTCCCCTTTTTCGACCGCCAGATCCACGTTTTTGATGACGATATTCTCGTTGAACGACTTGGTAAGGTTATTAAGGTTAAGATAGGTCATAGTCGATATATCCCAAATAGTTTTAGTGGGCACCGGTCGTCTGGCTTTGCCCGCCGGTGATGAACTGGATGATGCCCAGAGCCGCCCAGGTGAGCAGGAAGCTGATGAACGACAGCGCCGCCGGTTCGTAGGCGCGGTGCTGGCCGAGCAGCCACAGATAAGGCCCAAAGGCCGGGCGGTTCAGGAAGGACGAGAGGGTCACTTCACCGATGACGATGGCAAAGGTCAGCAGGGCGCCGCTGAGCAGGGCCGAGCGAATGTTGGGCAAAATGATGCGTGTCAAAATGGTGAAGAAGCTCGCCCCCAGGCTCTGGGCGGCTTCGCTGAGCGAGCGCACGTCCATAGCGCGCAGGCCGGTGTCGATGGAGCGGTACATGTAGGGCAGCGAAAGCACGACGTACCCAGCCACCAGCAGCAGGTTGGTGCCCAGCGGCGAATTGGTCAGTGGCTGAATGAGCGTGATCGAGGTAAAAGGAATTCTGATCGGAATACTGTAGATGCGGATCATGCCGAAGACCAGAATGATGGCCGGTACCACAAAGGGCAGCAGGGTGATGAACTCGATGATACGCCGCGCTTGCGGCAGCCGCATGCGCACCCAGTAGGCGGTGGGGAAGATGAGCAGAATGCTGCCGAAGATGGTCACCACGGCGATGAGGGTGGAAAAGAGAAAAGATTCCAGAAAATCGGGGTCACTGAAGGCCTTCTGATAGGCCAAAATGCTCAGCGTACCTCGCTGCATGCGCAAAGAAAAATCAAGGGTGGCATAGAGCGGCAAAATGAAGTAAAGCGCGCCGATGATGAACCAGATCCAGCTCCAGACGGGAACCTTGCGGGTCGCAGATCGTTTCATTTGATCCACCTTTCTGTGCGGTTTTGCAGCCACGAGTAACCGGCGATGGAGACGGCCATGATGACCACCATGCCCAGTGCCATGGCATAACCCAGGTTGGGGTTATACAGCACATCGCCACGGATTTGCGCGCCGATCTGAATGGAGATAATGGGCAGCGATCCGCCGGTGAGGGCATAGGCGGTGGCATATGCGCCAAAGGCGTTGCCGAAGAGCAGGATCATGGTGCCTAAAATGGGCGGCGTCAAAATGGGCAAGGCCACACGCAGCCAGTATTGCCGGTTATTCGCGCCCAGCGTTTCGGCGGCTTCTTTCCATTCTTTTTTCAGCCCATCCAGCGCCGGGGTGATGATGAGGATCATCAAGGGGAACTGAAAGTAGATATAGGTCAGGCTCAGCCCGGCAAAACTGTAAAGGTTGAAGCCGATGTTGTAAAGGCTCACCCCAAACACATCCCGCAGCAGGGCGGTGATGAAACCGGTGCGTCCCAGCGTGGCCACAAAGGCAAAGGCCAGCGGCACACCGGCGAAGTTGGAGGCTACGCCCGAAAACGTGATCAAGGCCGAGCGGATGGGTTTGGGCAGGCCGCCCTGCGTGATGCCGTAGGCCATCAGCAGGCCGAGCAAGCCGCCCCCCAGCGCCGTGACCAGGCTGATGCGAATGCTCAGCCAGTAGGCGTTCAGAATGCTGGGGGTGGTGAAGAGCTCGCTGAGGTTTTCCAGGGTAAAGGCGCCCTGTTTATCGGTAAAGCTGCCGATGAAAAGGCGTAAAGAAGGCAGGATCAAGAACAACAGGGCAAACAGGAAAAAAGGTGCCACGCCCAGCCAGGGCAGCAGACGGCGATTTTTTTGAGTTGGGAAGGTTGCGGTAGATTGTGTCATGGTCTGAGAATCGAACGAGACCCCGAGTCGTTCAGTTGCCGGGGTCTCATTCAGAAAAGGGTTAATGAAGATGTTTACTGAGCATCTTGGATGTTGGCGCCGACCACGGAATCCCAGTTCTTGGTGATGAGATCTTTGGCAGCGTTGAGCTGGTCAACGGTCGGGAAAACGGCACCGCTTACGTCGGGCAGCTTGGCGAGGATTTCCTGCGGAACCACATTGCGGGCGCGCATGTCAGATTCGCGGATGGGATGGCAGTAGCCTTTCATCCACAGGGTCTGGCCTTCGTCTGAGTAGAGGAATTCCATCCACAGTTTGGCAGCGTTGGGGTGCGGTGCATAAGCGCTGATGGCCTGCACGTACACGCCGGCGAAGCGACCGGTGGCGGGGATGACAACTTCAGCTTTGGGGTTACCGGCAAAGGAGTCGATGGCGGCCAGAGCATTGTAGTCCCAGGTGATGCGCACGGGGGTTTCGCCCTTGGCAACGAGGCCGTTGTTGGCGATGAGGGGAACCAAATTTCCGGCCTGGTTCATGCTGGCGAAGAAGTCGAGTCCGGCCTGGGCGTTATCGAGTGAACCACCATTGGCCAGGGCAGCGGCGTAAACAGACTGGATGGCCTGATTGGAAACACGGGGATCGCCGGAGAGGGCAACCTGGCCGTTGTAGTCAGCGTTGAGCAGATCGCTCCAGTCGGTAGGAACGTTGGGCTGAACATCGGTGTTGACAAGGAAGGAGAGCACACCGTAGTAATCGCCGTACCAGTAACCATCGGCGTCTTTGGCGTCAGCCGGGATGCTATCCCAGGTGGACACTTTGTAAGGCATGAGCAAGCCTTCGTCTTTGGCAGAGGGGCCAAAGGCAAAGCCCACGTCGATCACATCAGGGGCCTGCGGGCCGGTGTTGTCTTTGTTGGCTTTGATGGCTTCAACTTCGTCGCCTGAACCGGCATCGGGGTTGAGTTCATTAACGGCAATGCCGTATTTGGCTTTGAATGCATCGATGACTTCGCCGTAGTTGCACCAGTCATGGGGCAGGGCGATGGTGGTGAGGGTGCCTTCGGCTTTGGCGGCGGCAACGAGTGAATCCATGCTGCCATCGGATGCGGCGGGTGCCTGGGTGGCTGATGGGGCGGTCTGGCTGCAAGCGGTCAGGACGATGCCCAGCAGAAGAACGAGTGAAACGATTTTGATGCTAGAGGCCTTCTTCAACATATAAACTCCTTTGGATTTTTGGCAAAATACAATTGCTCTGTGTATCTTATCCAGAGGAGGTTAAGGCATTCTCATGCGCTGATTATCGGATTGTTAAATGTTGATTAATGAATTTTGCGCATTGTTGGTTGAATAGACAACAACCCCGTGCTATCATACGGATGTTACTGCACAGGCAAAGGAGGAAAGATGAAGAAGTCTGCTGCGCTCTGGGTGGCAATCGTTTGGGTGGTCTTTTCGCTGCTGTACGATCTGGGCATTCGCTATTTCCTGAGATCAGATTTGATCTCGGGGGCAGATCTGAGCCAGGTGCCGTTGCATTTGTTGTGGATTCAATTGCCGGGTTATTTTGGTTGGGCCGCTTTGACCCTGCTGTTTGTCTGGACGGTTTATGAGCAGGTGGGGCAAAGCCGGGTTAGCTCGATCTTGCTCCTGTTGTTGGGACTGCTGGCGTTTGTTTTATTAACGTACTCCGGCTCCATGTTGTTGAGCGCGTTATTTGTCGAGCCGGTTTCTTTTCATGCTTTTTATGTAGATCTGGTGAGCGTCGAGCCAAGTTTTCTGCGCCTCGATGCGATGCTCCTCGCCGGGGTGGGCTTTTTGGGGCTTTTCAGACAAAAGGCTCATTCATCGCAAGGTTGATTTCCCGGCATCAATTGCTCACAGGGCAGCCGCCAGCGCAGTGAGCAGGCGTTCGATCTGTTCAGCGCTATGGCTGGCGAACACGGCCAGGCGCAGGCCGCCGCCTGCCGGCGCGCTCGGATAATTGGTCACATATTCCACGGCGATGCCCTGCTCAAAGAGCCGGTCGCGCACCCGCAAGAAATTCATTTTGTCACGTGCCTGCAAACAAACGATGGGGCTGTCGCTGATCTCGACCGGCCAGCCGTTTTGACGCAGCCCGGCGCGCAGTTGGGCCACGTTGCGGCGCAGCGAGGCCAGAATGGACGGGTCTTCGCGCAGCACTTGAAGGGCTTTAGCCGCAGCGGCCGCGGCCGGCAGGGGCGGCGGGCTCGAGCCGATGAAGATGCGCGAGTTTTGCTCCAGTTGATTTACCAAACGGGTGCTGCCGGCAATGAAGCCGCCAAACCCACCCAAAGCTTTATTGAAAGTAGCGGTACTTAAGCAATCCGCTTCGCTGAGCCCGAAATGCTCGGCGCTGCCGCGCCCGTGCGCGCCCAGCACCCCCACCGCGTGGGCGTCATCCACGATCAGCCGTCCGTGCAGGGGGCGCAAAACAGCCGCATATTCCGGCAGCGGGGCGATCTCGCCTGAGATGGGAAAGAGCCCATCCGTCAGCAGCACCGGCCGCTCCCCGGCTTGCAGCTCGGCCTTGAGGCGGGCAGCCAGATCGGCGGCATCGAGATGGCGAAACGAACTGACCGCGTGATTGCTCAGGGCGGCGGCATCCCACAGGCTGAAGTGTGCGCTCTCGTCCAGAAAGAAATGGTCATTGGCCTGCAAACCCGTCTGCACCAGAATGGAGGCCCCCATGTAGCCGCTGGCAAAATACAGCAGGCGCTGGCAGCCCAGGCTGAGCGCCGCCTGCTTTTCGAGTTCGTCATAAACCGGGTGTTCGCCGTACCCGCCGCGCGAGGTGGCCGTCGAAAGGCCGTACTGTTCCAACGCCTCTTGGGCCGCCGCCAGCACAGCCGGGTGGCTTTGCAGCCCCAGATAGCCGCAGCCGCAGAAGTAATCCATACTGCGACCGTTGATCACCGTCACGGCGCCGGCCGGGCCTTGCATGTAGGTCGTCATTTCTGGTGCAAGACCTTTTGCGCTTTGCGTTTGAGGGTGAGGCTTTCGTTCATGTGAAAGAGCGTGTGCCGTGTGGGCGGCATGAGCAGCAGCCCTTTTACCGTCAGTCCGCCCCAATACTCCACCACACCGGTGGCATCGGGGTGAATGGCGCCTTCGGCCAGTGCTTTTCGCAGCCGTTCGGGCGGTGTCTTGCGTTTGAGATCGGCGGCGGTCAAATCCTGCACCACGGCGCGGGTGCTCTTGCCCACCGCGCTGCGATACTCATGCAGGGCTGCCCCGTCCACCTGGGTGCTGAGGGCGTGCAGATGTTCCTCACTGATGAGGTTACCGCTGTCTTTGATGGGAGCGTGCAGGCGTGCCGCCCAGCCTTCGCGCTCGAAGAGCTGATCTTGCCCGGCCACCAGCACGTTCATGGTGATGTCTTCGATGCGCGCCAGATGCCACAAACACCAGGCGATGGAGTGCTCTTCCCCGGCCGGGATGCAGCGCAGGATGGCCTCGTCCAACCCTTGCCACAGTTCTTCGTCCAGGTTCCAGCCCGCCTGTCCTGATACGGCACGCGCGTGCAGCGGGGCGTGCAGGCTCAAGAAGAGGGTCTTGCCCTCAGCCAACGTTTGCGGGTCGTTGAGCAGCTTGCGCAGCAACTTGAAGTCTTCATTCCATTTTTTACGGTTGGGGTCCATGGGCACCTCACAAAAACGGGTCTGTCTCTATTGTATCCCTTCGCAGGGGCAGAAAAACGGATCGCACAGGGGTGTTTTGAGTCTATTTAAGCGGTAAGGTTTCGTTCTTTTCGAGATAGCCCACGGCTTCAGCCACCCTGCGTTCACGGGTGGCCTGTTGTTTGGCCGAGGCGATCCAGCCTAGGTAGCGTCTCTGGTGGGATGGCGCCAGCGCAGTGAAGTTCTGCCAGGCTTTTTCGTTTTGCCGCAGCAGCGCTTTGATCGCTTCGAAAGCCTCTTCGTCGTCATGGCGTTCCAGGTCGGCGGGCGAAAGCTTCAGAATTTCCGGGTCAATGACGGCCAGTCCGGCCTCGGTCATTTTCCCGGCGGCGATCATCTTCTGCGTGCGGCGCAGGTTCGAGGCGGACCATTTTTGTGCGTTGCTGCGGCGCGTGAATTTGCGGGCGTACGAGACCTCGTCAATCTTCTGGATGATGCTGTCCACCCAGCCAAAACACAGCGCTTCTTCCACCGCATCTTCATAATCAATGGAAGGCCGGCCGCTTTCTTTTTTGAAGAAGACCAACCACACCTCTTTTTCGCGGCTGCCGTTTTCGGCCAGCCAGCGGCGCCATGCGTCTCGTTCAGAGGAGATGAAGGTCTGTGAAATTTTCACGGGGTTAATTGCGGTGCAGTAGTTCTTTTTCGGCCTGGTCGATCTCCTGCGCCACCGTTTTGGCGTCGGCCTTGGTCTCAGGCGCCAGGCCGCTGGTGTAGGCGATGAATTTGATCAGGTCTCTGGCCTGACGCATCAGGTCTTTGATCTCAGCGGAATACGAGAAATCGGCCCAGCCCATGCCTTCGGGCAGGGGCAGATCGCGGGCCTTTTCTATCAGTTTGCGAGCACGTTCCAAACGTTCGGCGGCGGTGATCAATCGTGACATGCAATTTTCCTCACACTAAAGGGTGTACTCTCCAGTAAAATTATAGTACCGCAAGTGAATTTTATGCCCGATTGAAAGGGACAGATTATGAATGCCATGATTCCGCTCTTTTGTATTGGTTCTTTTTTGCTGGTGTTTTTGGCGCTGCTGGTGTTCGCCCTGGTCACTGCCCGCCAGCGCAAACAAGAGGTGGCCGATGCCGCCGCGCAGTTGGGCTTTACCCCTCTGGCCGAAGGCGGCGCCGAGCTGCTGGATCGGCTGGCAAAGCTGCACCGCCCCCAATCGGTGCGCAAGGTCTACAACGTTTACAGCAAGCCCTTCGGCAGCGAGACCTATTACATTTTCGATTCGCAGGTCGATACCCCCCACCAGAACTCAGATTCTGAAACCGGCACCAATTCTGAATATGGCAACATCGGCGTCCTTTCCCCTTATCTCGACTTGCCGAGCTTCATGCTCATTCCGCGCTTTCCCGGCATGCCGGGCGGCTTGGGCGGCATGCTGGACGGGTTCATGACGATGGCGGCCACGCGGGCCGGTCTGACCGAGTTTGCATTGGTGACGCCCGAATTCAGCAGCAAGTACCAGCTCTTCGTCAAAGAGGATGCACGCAATGAACAGGTGTTCAGCGAAACCGTTCTGGATTGGATCGCCCGCCAGGATCAGATCGTGGCCCGCGGCGAGGATGACTTCCTGCTCTATAACCGCTATAACCTGCGCATGCGCAACAAAAAGGAGACCAGGCAGATCTCTGAACTGGTCGAGGGCGCGCGTCAGCTTTGTGATTTTTTGGTCACGAAAAAAGGCTAATCTTCAGCGGTAGAAGCCAAACTTTTTGAGGCTGGCGAAGTCACTGAGCGCCAGCCTTTCGCTTTTGGGGCTGAGCAAATACAGCCCGCCGTTGCGATGCAAAATGGGGATGCGGCGTTTTTGGGCGGCGAAAGCCGTGCGCATGTCCTCCGAAAGGGCGGCGTAGCTCTCAAATTCGTCGGGCCACAGGCAAAAAATGTCGTCGTAAAAACGAATGAATTCCTGCCGGTAGGCGCTGGTGACCGTGTCGAGATGGCTGATCACCCAGCAGGTGGGCTCAAATTCCCATTCGTAAGCCAGGCCGATGAAGCGGTAATCGCTGCTCACATAGGGGAAGAAGGGGAACTGGCGGCAGCTCGAGGAGCGATACTGGCGCTGGCAGTGCGCCGGCCCTTTGCAGGCCATCAGCAGCAGGTGTTCTGGGGTTTCTTCCTGCAGGGCGGCCGGGTCGGTGGGGTCCTCGCTGCACTCATCGCCGCGCCACAGGTGCCACAGGTCAGTGCGCTCTTTGAGGTAGTGCCACTCCTGCTTGTAGGCCACCGGTACGGCGTGGCAGATGTCGCAGCAGAAGGGTTTGCCACTGGGGTTGAAGGGTGCGCATTTCTGCCCGCAGTCAAATTCGGTGACGGGCTCGTTAAAATGATCGTACAGATCGCGAATATCGAGGTTGGGGGTATGTTCGCTCATGTTTATTTTCCAGCCAGAGAACTGCGCCGCTCCAGAAAGGCCACGTCACGCCATCGCTCCCGGTAGGGACCGAAGGTCATGTAGCCCAGACGCTCACGGATGCACTGCAGCTTGAAGCCAAACTTTTGATGCAGGTGCATGCTGGCCGCGTTTTCGGGGAAGATCAGAGCGGTCAGGCTCCAGACGTTGTGCGTTTCGGAGTAGGAGATGATGTGCTGCAAAAGTGCCTGACCCACGCCCTGCCCGTGGGCGGCATCGGCTATATAGAGGCTCACTTCCATCACGCCACGGTAATAATCTCGGCTCGAGGTGGCGCTGAGCGTTACCCAGCCCAGCAAGGCATCGCCGGACGCGGCCACGAAGCTGAACTCGGCCGCTTTGCTGTGACACCAGTCCTGCCAGGTCTGCGGCGGGTCTTTGGCAAAGGTGGAATTACCCGTCTCGATGCCCTGCCGGTAGATTTCTTTTACCTGCGGCCAATCGCTTTCTTCCATTGTGCGGATGATAAATTCCATAATAAGCCTCGGGTTGACCTGAACGAGTTGGTTTCACAGGCTCAAGAGCGTGCGCGCAAATCGGCGCCAAAGCGGCGTCCGTTTAAGTGCTTCGATGCGGCTGTAAATGTTGGGTACTCGCGTAATTTTACCATTCGCGCCAAAATCCATTCTTAACAAAGAAGCCGACCGAAAAATCTCGGCCGGCGCAAGGCTTTACAACAGGGGTGCTACTTTCCTTTTGGCCCGGTATAGACCACTTCAAAGAGAATGCGGTCGGGGCTTTCGAACATAACCTGATAGTAGGTTGCGTCTTCGCTCTCGCAAAAATCAGGGCGATGGCGCGGGGTTTCAAACAGCGCGGCCACGTTGTGGGCCTTCAGGTAGGCCACGGTCTCATCCACATCACTTTGATGCGGCACAGACAGACCAATGTGATTGGCGCCATTGGCGTCGTAATCGTTGCCGCTGCCTTTGGTGACGGCGGCAAACCACAGGCTCACCTTGTTGGCGCCTTCCATGCCCAGCACGTCGGGGTCATCATACAGCACTTTCCAGCCCAGAAAGGTGAGCAGGTCGCGGTAAAAACCGGCGTTCTTGAGGTCGATATTGTATTGCAAATGTCCTACAGAAGATTGAACCATGATTCCCTCCGCTTGAATTGTTGCTTTAATAATAAAACATTAGTTCTATTAAGTCAAGTCGGATTATTAAACAATTCTTTCCCTGAAATGCCAATTATTCAGTAAAATATCCTATTCATTTGCAATCAAAAATTTACAACGAGGATCCATTAATGGTGACATGGCAGGATTCACTCAGCACAACAGATGAACGCACCGACTCGCAGCACAAGGTACTGATCGAACAGTTCAATAAACTGGAAGAGATCATGAATTCGAACAGCAATGGCGGGTTCAGGCTGGCAGCCGGGGAGGTGCTCGATTTTTTGCAATTTTACGCTGCCTGGCATTTTGAAGAGGAAGAGAAGCTGATGGCTCAGCTTAACTGTCCTGCGGCCGCGGAGAACAAACGCCAACACGCAGAATTTTTGGCGATGTTTAATCAGTTTTATGAACGCTGGCAAACCTCAAAAATGGATATTGAACTGGCGCGTTCCACCTATAAGATTCTCAGTGATTGGATCGTTACCCATATTCAGAAGGTGGATATTCACATTAAAGACTGCCACTAGTCTTAGGGCAGGGGGTGAGCCTTGAAAAACTGCCAGATTAGCGCGGTGGCATCGATATCCTGGTTGGTCTCCCCGCTGATGAAAGGCGGGTTGCCCGTGGATCCGGGCCAGGCGTGTCCACCCTCCTGCAGGGTGTAGAAGATCACTTCGGCGTTCTCGGCACAGCCTGAATAGCGAATGGCGCTGGCTTTACCTGCATGGAAGAAGGTTTGAGGGTCAACCTGGCAACCGTTCTGCCGCGCATACTGTGCGATCCATTCGGGCAGAGAAACAAAAGAAAGATGGGGTAATTCGGGCGAAGGCCCGCCCAGATAAGGAACCACCTTGTCGGCGGTACCGTGAAAAGCGATCAAGGGGATGGTTCGAACGGAACTGCATTCAGACCAAGCGTAAAGATATGCGCCCGAAACGGTGCCAATGGCCGCAATGCGCTCAGACAGATCGCAGGAAAGCGAAAAAGCCATACCGCCGCCATTTGAAAAGCCACTGGCGTAAATGCGTTGGGGGTCAATGTTGTAATGGCTTGCCAATTTGTCGATCAATGCAGAAAGAAAAGCTACATCGTTACCGGCCTTTTGCGGATTCGTGTCACGCCAGCGAAGCGGAAATCCCGTGCCGCGCGGGTAGACGACGATAAACCCCTCTTGGTCGGCCAGTTTGTCCCAGCCGCTGACGCGCTCTTGGTGCCCCGGCCAACTGGCCAGCCCATGCATGCAGAGAACCAGCGGCACGGCCTGATTCGGATCGAGCTTTTGCGGCAGGTGCAAAATGTAAGCGCGCCGTTCGCCGTTCACGGTCATCCAGCCATTGGCGCGCCGGGTGAGCAAAAAATAAACGAGCAGCGCCAATAATCCCGCTAGCAGCAAGCCGCCCAGCAGGTAAAGGGGAATTTTGATAAATAATGGGAGTACACTTAGCATTTGATCGCCTCATAAAAAGTATATCACTTGCAACTAATTTGGAGTTATGCTATCTTAATTAAGGGGCTCTGATAAGCCATAATGCCTCAAATGGGAGAAAATAATGAATTCAACTCGCAAGGTTTTGCAGGTGTCAAAAAGCCAACCCACTCTAGAGGGGGCGGGGGTACATCTAAAACGTGCTTTTGGCTTTGGCAACTATGAGCTCTATGACCCATTTTTGCTGCTGGATGATTTTCGCGGCGATTCACCCGACCGGTACGAAAAAGGGTTCCCCTGGCATCCCCACCGTGGTATCGAAACCATTACTTACGTGCTGCGCGGCAACGTGGCTCACGGCGACAGCCTGGGAAATTCCGGGGTGATCGGCCCCGGCGACGTGCAGTGGATGACGGCCGGCAGCGGCATCATTCATCAGGAGATGCCCGCCGGCGATCCCGAAGGCAAGATGTGGGGGTTCCAGTTGTGGGCCAACCTGCCCAGCGCTGAAAAAATGACCGACCCCAACTATCAGGGCTACACCGACGTCGAGATTCCTCGCGTGGCTCTAGAAAACGGCGGCGAAGTGCGGGTGATCTGCGGCAGCTTTAACGGCGTGCACGGCCCGGTCAGGGACGTGGCCATCCAGCCCGAATATCTGGATGTATCCCTGCCGGCGCACAGCGAATTCGTCCATGCCACCCCGGCGGAACACACCGCGCTGGCTTATGTGTTCGATGGCAAGGCCGATTTTGGCGAACCGGCTGTCTCGAACCTGAAGGCCGGGCTGTTGGAGAACACTACTCTGATCGTTTTTGATAAAGGGGAGCAGATTCGCGTGACCACACAGGCAGAAGGCGTGCGTTTCCTCTTTGTCACGGGCAAGCCGCTGCACGAGCCGGTGGCCTGGTACGGACCGATCGTGATGAACACGCAACAGGAACTGCGCACCGCTTTGCAGGAGCTGCAGGACGATACCTTTATCAAGTTTAAGTAAGGGCGTTTATCTAGATCGAGTGATCTGGGTTCAGGCCTTCCCTTTTGCAGGATGGGTCAGCCACTCTCGTCGCAGCAGAGCATAGAAATATTCGCTGCCCCAGGCGCCTTTAAACCAGGTATTCTCGATGAAATGCCCCTCGCGGCGAAACCCCAGGCTTTCAACCAGATGGTATGAGGCGGGGTTGTCCACATCAATATAGGCACTGACGCGATGCAGTTCGAGCGCCTCGAACAAAAAATGCAGCAGGCATTCCATCGCCTCTTTGGCGTACCCCTGCCTCTGAAAGGCGCTTGCCAGGGTGATGCCCAAAATTGCCTGCTGTGGAGAGTTGGTCTGGATCAGATAAGCCACATCGCCGATCAGTTCCCCGCCTTCATTGCGTTCGATGGCGATCTGGTACCACTCGCCCGGGGTGCCCGGCACCGTTTTTGTCATCTCATCAATAAATTGGCGGGCCTGCTCCAGCGAAAAAGGCGCCGTCCAGCCTTGAAAACGTGCCACTTCTGGGTCGGAACGGTAAGCCGAGAAGGCAGGAGCATCTTCCGGGCGAAAGGCGCGCAGCGTCAGGCGTGGGGTTGCAAAGGGTAAATTGATTTCGTTGGGGTTCATTTTGTCCTCAGGCTCATGTTTGAACAGCATGCAAAGTGCAAGTTGTTGAAAATTTATGTAAATATTATATAATTTTTATTATCAAGAATTTGGAGATCAGATATGCAGCCTCCAAAACAGCTTGCCCAATCAGAAGGCAATCACAGCGGGGAATCAGAAAAGCCTCTTTCTCAGACGGCTCAACTGGTCATGCAGGTAGGCGATAAGGCGGTGGTGGTCATGCCGATAGAAGAGTATAAGCGCATCACTCACCCATTTTCAGCCTTCTCTCAATTTTTGCTTGCTTCCCCGCTGCTTGGCGCTGAGCTCACTTACTGGCGCGAGGGCAGTTCAGGGCGGGAGGTAAAACTGGAGCTATGAGTTACCTGCTGGATACCTGCGTACTGACCGAATTCTCACGGCGCAAACCGAACCCACGCATCATTCGCTGGATGGACGGGGTGGCGGAAGAGTCGCTTTATGTCAGCGTGGTGACCATCGGCGAGCTGCAGCGCAGCGTCGAGGCCCTGCCCGATTCGCAGCGCAAGAACGATCTTATGGTCTGGCTGAACGAGGGCCTCAAAGAACGTCTCAAAGATCACATCTTGCCGCTCGAAACCGTCACCTTTACCCTGTGGGGCTCCTTAACCTCCTGGAAGGAGCAGGAAGGCAAACCAATGGGGGTGATCGAAACCTTGATCGCAGCCACAGCCTTGCGCCATAACCTGACCATCGTGACCAATCAGCCCGATGCCTATCTGCGCTGCGGGGCACATGTGGTGAACCCCTGGTAACCGCAATTTTATAAGAAGAAGCTCCCCGGTGCTGCCGGGGAGTATTTTTACCAGTAGTGGTTCACGAGCGGACGAATTTGTTCCCTGTAGATGGCTTGAATTTGCTGCATGGTTGCGTTAGAGAGCGGCGCCAGGT
Source organism: uncultured Anaerolinea sp. (assembly GCA_964459385.1). Classification (GTDB taxonomy): domain Bacteria; phylum Chloroflexota; class Anaerolineae; order Anaerolineales; family Anaerolineaceae; genus UBA6107. Next base: position 70,855 of record CAYWLG010000003.1, on the reverse strand, counting down.
TCGCGGCGGCTGCGTTCTCTTCCACCTGCGCTACATGGCGCGCACCGGGGATGGTGCAGGTGACGGCCGGGTGCATCAAGATCCAACGCAAGGCCATCTGCGCCATGCTCATACCGGCAGGCACGAGCGGACGCAGATCCTCTACGGCCTTTAAGCCGGTCTCGTAATCTATCCCCGAGAAGGTCTCGCCGCGGTCAAACGATTCACCGTGACGATTAAACTGGCGGTGATCATCGGCGGCAAATTGGCTGCTGCGCGAGAACTTGCCGCTGAGCATGCCTGAGCTTAACGGCACACGGGCCAGAATGCCCACTTTGTGTTTTTGCGCCTGCTCAAAGAAAAGATCGGCCGGGCGCTGCCGGAAGATGTTGAAAATGATCTGCACGGACTGCACGTTGGGGAATTCGATCGCCTTGAGGGCCTCTTCCACCTTTTCAACGCTCACACCGTAATAGCGCAGTTTGCCCGCTTTGACCAGATCGTCGAGCACGCCAAATACCTCGGGCATGTAAAAAACTTCAGTGGGCGGGCAGTGCAGTTGCAGCAGGTCAAGGGCATCTGTTTCAAGGTTTTTCAGGCTGCGTTCCACGAAAGCGGTCAGATTGGCGCGGTTATAGCCACCGGCCGTGTGCGGGTCGAGGCGGCGTCCGGCCTTGGTAGCGATGTAAAAGGGCTCTTTGCGCTCGCGCCGCAGTTGTGCCAAAAGCTGTTCGCTGTGCCCGTCACCATAAACATCTGCGGTGTCGAAAAAATTCACGCCCAGGTCCAGAGCGCGTTCCAGAGAGGCCAACGATTCGCTGTCGTCCACCTTCCCCCAGGTGCCTCCAATGGCCCAGCACCCAAAACTGACTTCTGAAACTTTCCATCCGGTTCGACCGAGTTCACGATAGTTCATCTTTCGCCTCCTGCGTTTAGTTTACACCTGCCAGGCTGAAAACAAAAACGCCAGTGCAAGGCATCGTTTTTATTCATTAAGCGGTGAGTAAACACACTGCCAGATCGTCGGCCTGTTCCCCTACGCACATGACAAAACCGTTGAAATCCTGGGGCGAAAATAGATTCAGCGCTTAGCTGTTTTGGGTTTAGTTGGCTTCGTGTTTCAGGTAGATTATCGCGGCCCGCAGAGATTCTTCTGCCAAACGATCACGAATATCTGCATCGGCCAGCTTGCCGTTATGATAAAGGATGTGGGGCATATTGATCATGCCCACAACAACACCGGCAGCAATAAAGGGATCTCGCCGTGCAAACTCACCCTGTTCCATGCCGATTTTGAGCAATTCTGCCATGTTCTGAATGTAAGGCAGCATGCGCTGGCGATTTTCCAGAGAGTTTTCTTCCCGCACCTCAGGGATTGACCAGGCTAAACGATACAAGTTTGGGTTTTCATGCGCGAAATCAAGATAATGCTGCAGCGCCTCTTGAACCACCGGGGTGATCTCAGAATTTTTCGCCCCCTGAAAGAGCGGTTGCTGGCTGGAAAACCACCTGTCCATTTCGCGGGCGCGCAAAGCTGCCAGTATATCGTCTTGATTATGGAAATAAGTGAACAGTGACATGTGAGCAATGCCCAACTTTCTGGCGATTGCGCGGCTGGTCAGTGCCTCTGGCCCGGCAGTCTGCAAGATTTGACGGGCGATATCGAGGATCTTATCTTGCATCAGTCGAATTTCACTTTGCGTTTTTCTGGGGCGGGGCATGCAGCAATCCTTTGAACGAAAAAAAACACTCTTGACACATATATTGTACCATGTATAATTTATACGCTGTATATCTTATAACTCTGCAAACCTGCCCAAAGGAACTCCCAATCACGCATGAAAATAGTTCAAAATAAAATTGTCTCCAACGTCCTTTTTGCTATTGCTGCAGCTATTCTGGGCGGGGTTGTTGGGGCACTTTCAGCCGCTTTTTTGCGCTTTATTGATTGGGGTCAGGATGTACTTTGGTTCAGCGATTGGTCCGGTTTCGCTTATGCCCCCTTGCTGCTCTGCACACTGGGTGGGGTTTTGGTGGGGCTGGGGCAGCGCTATTTTGGCGATCACCCCAAAGACCTGCAAAATTCGATCAAAGAGATTGGCGCTACCGGGCGATTGGAATACACCCATCTGCTCAAGGGTCTTGCAATTGTGGCGGTTTCGCTCATCTTTGGGGCCAGCCTGGGCCCAGAAGCGGCCATCATTAGTTTGCTGGGCGGGTTATCCACCTGGACGGCTGACCTGCTGCGTGGACTGCGTGCACTCCTGCACCTTGAGATGCCTTCCGAAAATGGCAGCCGCCTTCACATGGCAAAACAAAAGTGGGCCAATGGTATCCTGCTGCTGGTGGCCTTTGGAATATTCCTTTTGGGAATCAAAGATCTTTACAGCGATGGCTTTTTAAAGCTGACAGAATCGCCTGCCTGGCTTGATTTGGCCTGGAGTCTGCCGCTTGGTTTGCTGGGGGCAGGGCTCGGCGGGGCGTATCTATACCTATCTCGGACGGGCGAGAAGGTAAGCGCACGTTTTCAACCCAGGCCCGTGATCAAAGCCACACTGGCAGGCCTTTTATTGGGCGCCGCGGCCACCTGGCTGCCAATGATCTTGTTCTCGGGGCAACACGATCTGCAAATGGCCTATAATACTGCGGGCCAGTTGGGGGCGGTTGAACTGATTTCGATCGGGGTGGTCCGTCTGGTCTTGGTGGCTCTCTTGCTGGTAAGTGGATGGAAGGGCGGCCAGTTCCTGCCATTAATGCTGGCCAGCACCGCAGTTGGGCTGGGGTTTAGCCAATTGCTGCCGGCCGTTTCGGCGCCGACGGGAATTCTGGCCGTAATGAGCGGTCTGCTGGTGATTATTTTGCCTAATCCGCTGGCTGCTTTGCTCTTAATTGCTTTTATGTTCCCCTGGCAATATCTTGGCATTGTCGTCACGGCCATTCTGGTAGTTACTCTTGCCAAAGTTGGCTGGAAACATCTGCGTGTAAAAACAGAGCAAACTCAGGTGCCACAGACTGAGATCGAACAGGAATCAAGTTTACCAAACCCATCAGCGTAAAAACCTGATCATCAAACCAATTGGTAAGCAAGGCCCACCCCGGATTTATCATTTCAAACTGATCGTATAATATCTTATAGACAGGAATTGTTTTAGCAAAACAATCCTTTTGACCTTTGGAGGGAAACGAAATGGCCAAATCAGATCAAAGTCGCGGGTGTTTAGGCGCTCTATTTCCTTTTCTTGCAAAACCGAATGAAGAGAGCATCGTTGAATTTCCTTATCGTTTGCGTGATGATTTTCTCTCACCTGCAGAGTTCTCATTTTTCAAAGTGCTCTCTTCAATGATCAGTCCGCGACTGGCCATTCAGTCAAAAGTCAGGCTTTCTGATGTGTTCTTTGTGTCACAGCCGAACAAGAATTTGAATTACTTTAACTACATCGCTCAAAAACATATCGATTTTCTTGTTTGTGACTCTGTCGATATGAAGCCGCTGCTGGGAATTGAATTGGACGATGCCAGCCATCAGGCAGAAAAGAGACAAAAGCGGGATGAGTTAATAAATCAGGTCTTTCAGGCTGCAAATTTGCCACTAATTCATATTCCTGTTCAGCGTGAGTACAACTCAAGAGAAATCGCCCCTTTGATCGCGCCATATGTGAGAGAAAAATTCAGTAAACAAAAGCCAACCTCCACACCAGAAGCTACGGGTGAGGCCGCCTCAGTTTCAACCGTTCAATCACCAGTTGAAGTGCCGATCTGTCCCAAATGCGGCATCCCGATGGTGCTGCGCACGGCTAGCCAAGGAGAGCATAAAGGCAAGCAGTTTTGGGGCTGCAGCAACTACCCGCGTTGCAAGGAGGTAAAAGCATACAATGGTTGATCTAATCATTCCCTTACACGGCGCCAACATGGATATCGATCTCGCTTCAGCGGCTGAAGAGATCCCCTGGGCTCAGGATCCATGCCCATGGAATAGTGCAGAGATGACCGGTACACATAAATGTGCGGTCAAGAATACTTCTATTTGCTCATACTTTTGCGGTGTAACCTATTTGGATACTGTTATGTGCTGTTACCCGCACCCCAATCCGCTGGCGCAAAAGAAATAGTGGCGACATGAATCAAGAAGAAGCACGAGAGTTCATTCAACATTACTTTGCTGAGCTGTTTGGCAAACACAACATTGAAGCGCTGGATGAATTTCTCCACCCAGATTACTTTGACGATGATATTAGCGACCCCCATGTAAACCATCTGCAAAATTCAAAAGAATACTTGAGGGCTTTGTTTGTGGCATAACCTTCCATTAAGGTGGAAGTGCTTGACGTGATCATCCGCGATGAGGTGATCACTGCTTATCTCAAATGGTACAGCACAGAAAGCGGGATTCAAAAAACGCTTAGGAAGGGCGTGGCCCTGTTCGTGATCCGGGAAGGCCAGATCATTAAACGGCACACCTTTCTCTATTACGAAGCGTAAGGCCGGTGCTTGTACTTGTTTTGTGTTTGCCAGCAATTGAATTAATCGGATAAATTCTGTAAAATTACTCACATAGAGCAAACCTTTTTGTTCTCTCTGCGAAAGGAACTGTTGTGACTGATTTCACCAGTAAAGCCCTTAATTTGACCACCTGGCCCGATTTCGCGCGCCTGGTCGAAAAGCATAAGGGCGTGTGGGGCGGCTGCTGGTGCATGTCTTTTCACAGTGAAGGTGCCAACCGCAGCACCACTTATGAGATGAATCGCCAACGAAAAGAACAGCGCGTACGCGAAGGCCGTGCCCATGCTGCTTTGGTCTATGAGGGTGCACGCACCGTAGGCTGGTGCCAGTTTGGCCCGACCGAAGAACTGCCTCACATCAAGCACGGACGGGAATATCAGGCCGGGCTGGCCTCGCTGCCCGATTGGCGCATCACCTGCTTTTTTGTCGATCATGAGTACCGCAAGCGCGGTGTGGCGGCGGCCGCTTTGCAAGGTGCTTTGCAGCAGATCGCAGCACTGGGCGGCGGAACGGTAGAAAGCTACCCTGAAGACGTCAGTGGCCGCAAGGTTTCTGCTTCTTTTTTGCACAACGCCACACTGGCTCTGTTTGAACAGCACGGGTTCAGCCGCGTGCGCCGTTTAGGAAAAAATCATTGGGTCGTCAGTTGCTATATTGCCCCAGCCGGTTAAGGAGAAAAAATGCAAAAGATCACTCCGTTTATCACCTACAATGATCAGGCCGAAGAGGCCGTCAACTTGTATACTTCCATCTTCAAAAACGCCAGGATCACGAATACCAGCCGCAGCGCCGATGGCAGCCTGTTCTCGGCTGAATTTGAGATCGATGGGCAGGGGTTTATTGCGCTGAACGGCGGCCCCTATTTTAAGTTCAGCGAGGGCATCTCTCTCTTCGTCCACTGTGAGACCCAGGCCGAAGTGGATGAACTGTGGGAGAAGCTTTCTGCCGGTGGCGAAAAAGGTCGCTGCGGCTGGTTAAAAGACAAATTCGGCGTTTCCTGGCAGATTGTCCCGGACATGCTGGGCAAATTAATGCAGGACAGCGACCCCGAGAAGGCCAACCGGGTTACCCAGGCCCTGATGCAGATGGGCAAGATCGAAATCGCCGATCTACTCAAGGCCTACGACGGAAAGTAGCGGATCGTTTCAGCCTAGATCAACACATCTTCTACCGGCCGGCGCAGCGAATAGGGCAGCGCATCGGCAATGCCAAAACGCATCAGCAATTGTGGCATGGCACCGCCCAGTCCCATCGCCTGCTGGAATTGTCCGCGCAGTTCGGGCACCTCGATCGGCTGATTTTGCAGGGCCGATTTTACATCCACGGCGGTCATGTTCAGTGAAAGGCGTTCAAACACCTGCCCGCTACGCACCCAATCGGCTTTATTGTCGCTCTCTGATGCGATGAGCACCATGCCGGCAGAACTGCGCATCTTTTTGGCATCGGCATCGGCCTGCCCCTGAGGTTTTGTGCCCCCTACGATCATTGACCCCAGCCAGCGCGGAACGGCCGGGTTGCCTGTGCAGCGTGAGAACAGGCCGTCTTGTGCATCCAGCGCTTCTCTTTCATTGAAGCGGATCCAGCGAATCAGCTCATCGAGGAAATCATCATTTGCATACTGGCTTTTATTGCCCTCGTTGACATATTCGATGGTGTTTTCCATGTCGGCAGCGCCGCTGATGAACTGTACCTGTACCCCCGGCTCCACTTCAGTGGCGCTGATCTGCTGCAAAGCTTCTTTTGTCAGCGCTTCACCTTTGTATGCTGAGCGAGTGCTTTGCCGCACGGGAATTGCCTCGAAGAGGGCCCCACTCTTGGGCTGGGTCGTTTCAAATTCCACCAGGATATACTCTTGCCCTTCTGTGGGGTAGGTCACCGCGCCCATCCACCCGGCAGCATGTGCGGCCAGCAGCAGATTTTCAAGCGCGCAGCCCAGGCTGATCCACTGCTCACGGTCTTGCGGATCAACAATGCGTAAGTGACGTGTTTCATCGGGGTGGATTTCCAGACTTTTTCCTTTAAGGGCAAACTTCCAGGGCTGGGTGTTATGCCCATTGGGGGCAAGTGTGGCATAGCGCAAAATCTCTTTCCATTGCGCATCCTTTGGCAAAGGGTCACGCAGTTCTTCTACACGCGAACTGTAATTGCCGGCAACATGGCAGCCGCTTAATACAACCGCTCCGGCGGCGAGCAAACTTAACTTCAAAAAATCTCGACGAGCCATCTTATTCCCTTCCATTACTCACTCCCACAAAGAATTTACTCCTTTATATACGAGACCTGGCAGCCACAGGTATCAAACCGATTCGCATTGGAAAGGTATGCCAAAGTAGCAGCCTCAAAAGGACACTTTCGCCTGATGTGCATTTATTCACCCAGATTTATTATCTTTGGCAGAGGAGATTCACATGCACGGCAATGCTATTTAAGATATTTGCTCTAGCCCGCAGTTGCGAAAACGCCGCAAGTGGATATAATTTCAAAATTGCGTTTAACCGCCATTGATGCCAATGAGCGTTCTTACCCCTTTGTTTGACAGGATCATCGATACATTATGGGTCAAGTGCAGCAAAAATATCTGGGCTCGAAAGGCCTGATCGTTCTCATTGCTCTGCTCAGCGCTTTCGTGCCCCTTTCGACCGATCTCTACCTGCCTGCCCTGCCCGGGATGAGTGCCTACTTTGGGGTGGATGCCGCCCGCATTAACCTGACCATCAGTTTGTTCTTCATTTTTTACGCGCTGGGTACGCTCTTTTGGGGGCCGCTCAGTGATCGTTACGGGCGCAGAACGATCTTGATAAGCGGGCTTAGCCTGTATATCGTTGCCAGTGTTTTCTGTGCCACCGCTCAAAGTGTGCAAGTGCTTACCCTGGCGCGTGTTTTTCAGGCGATCGGCGGCAGCGCTGCCGGTGCGGTTGCCACCGCTGTGGTCAAAGATGTTTACAACGGCAAACAACGGGAATCGGTACTGGCGGTGGTGCAGTCGATGGTCACCATTTCTCCGGCGGTTGCCCCGGTGTTGGGCGCGTTTTTGCTCAAGGTCATGTCATGGCGCGGCGTCTTCTGGACGTTGATGGGCATCGGTGTTCTGGCGCTGGTCGGCAGCCTGCTGTTTGAAGAGACCATTCGCGAACGCAACGTCGGCCGCCTGCATCAAAGCTTTTTGCGCATGGGCAAAGTGCTGCAAAATTCCCGCTTCACCATGCTGTGGGTGCTTTTCTCGCTGACCAGTGTAGCCAGCCTGGCGTTCATCACTTCTTCCACTTATATTTATCAAGAGAATTTCCTGCTCAGCAGCCAGGTATACAGCCTTTATTTCTCGGTTAACGCGCTGGCCATGACGGTTGGCCCTATGCTCTATTTATGGTTATCCAAACGATTCGACGTGCAAAAGATCATCCGATTTTGTTTCGGCAGTGCTGCCCTCAGCGGTGTATTGGTGATCTTGTTGGGCAATTTGCAGCCCTGGGTGTTTGCCCTTTGCATTCTGCCCAGCACCCTGGCCAATAGTTGTGTACGGCCGCCTTCAGTCAATCTGATGCTCGATCAGCAGGAAAACGATTCGGGCTCGGTTTCCTCATTGATCGGCTGCATGGGGTTGTTGATGGGCAGCCTGGGAATGCAGTTGATGTCGTTGAACTGGGGGAACCCCATCATCGCGCTGGGCATTCTGACAACAGGCATTGCCGGCTTTAGCTTTATGGCCTGGCCGGTCGTAAATGGGTACATCACCCGCACGTCACAAGCAAAAGCAATTGAGTAGAATAGGTAAATGATGAACCTGACTTCGTTGATCCAGGCCGCACAGGCCAAAAACCTGCATATTCTCAATCTGGTCGTGCGCCAAAATGGCCAGGTCGTGGCCGAACACGACTTTGTGCCTGAAAAGCGCATGCTGCTCTGGTCGGTGAGCAAAACCTTCACCTCGATGGCCATCGGCATGGCCGAGCGGGAGGGTCTTTTCAAGATAAGTGACCGTTTGGCCGATTACTTTAATGTTCCGGCAGACCCGCTCTGGCAAAAGCTCACCCTCCACCACCTGCTCTGTATGGGCAACGGGCAGAAGAGAGACCCCATGACCACCGCCTTGAACGCCGGCAAATCGCTGGAGAATGTGGAAGGGCTCTTTTTTAATGAACCCGTCGTGTACGAACCGGGCACGCATTTTTTGTATAACAACGCGGCTACTTACATGCTCTCAAAGCTGATTAGTCTCACCAGCGGCAACTCTCTGAACGAATATTTGCGCCCGCGCCTGTATGAGCCGCTGGGGTTTGACTCTGTTGAATGGGAGGCAGATGTGAACGGGGTGAGCTTTGGCTGCTCTGGCCTGCACCTCTCGGCGCATGAGCTTTCAAAGTTTGGGCAACTGCTGCTGGATGGCGGCTGGTGGAACGGTGTCAGCCTCATCCCGGCGGACTATATTCAACGGGCCACCAGTAAGCAGATCGATACCTCCTCTTTTAGCGAGCGTTTTGCCACCCCCGACCACCGCAGCGGATACGGCTACCAGTTATGGATGAACGCGTACCCCAATTCTTACCGGCTGGATGGGCTATATGCGCAATACGTGGTGGTCCTCCCTGAAAAACAGGCTGTCATCACTTATGTTTCGAACGAACCCAAACATATGACCGCTATCCTACAGCTCACCTGGGACCATTTGGTGCAGCAGCTATAATTAATGTGTGAGTAGCGAAAAGTCAGTTTATTACGGTAACAGAGATCCAAGGCTTGTCACCAAGCGACGCGGCGGAAAACTCATAGAATCTCAGCATCGCCTGCTGGCAGCCTGGGCTGCCGATTGTGCCGAGCATGTGATGGGGTATTTCAGCGAACAGTTTCCAGAAGATGACCGTCCGGCAAAGGCGGTGGAGCAGGCGCGTGCTTGGGCGCGCGGCGAGATCAATATGACCCAGGCACGTGAAGCCGCTTATGCAGCGCACGATGCTGCCAAAGAAGCGGTAGGGGCCGCTCGCGAGGTTGCCCGCGCCTCTGCGCATGCTGTGGCCACCGCTCACATGGCCGACCACGAACTCGGTGCCGCCGCTTACGCCATCCGTGCCGTACGCGCAGCCTCTCCCCTCGCAAGTCGGGAGGAGGCCGGCCGTGCCGAATGCAAATGGCAGCAAAAACAACTCCCTGAGGCGATCCGTGCCTTGGTGCTTTCGGATGAGCAGCAGCGCAATGAGAAATTCTGGAACTTGTTTTCAGATTAAAGCACTCCCAGTGCAGCTTTAAGTGAACTTACACGAAAAAACGTGCTCAATAGGTTTGAGCACGTTTGCTTTCTATCACTGGCGCAAATGGGCCGGCAAGCTTACCGCGTCAACCCTGCCAGCCATTCGCTCACCTGCCAGAGCCGCTTCTGGGTGTTTTTATTGTAGGAATTGGCATTGGAACGCACCTGCTGGTTGTGCTCATCCCAATAGCCGCCGGTGATCGTTTCTACCGCAGGGTCGGCTGCTAGATATGTATAGGTTTCAGCCTGCTGGGCCGGGGTGATCGACATCTTCCGCTTGAGATGATAGATCTTCACCAGCCAGGGCGGCAGATGGGTTAAGCGTTCGTCCGGGATGGCTACATTGGTCACACGCACGCAGTTGACGGTCACCCCTGAGCCCTGCAGTCGTTCGGCCAGATCATAGGTGAACATCACCTGAGCCTGCTTCGAGAGATAATAGGCGTGCTGGGTGCTGAACTGGCGTTCACCATTCAAATTATCAAACTCAATATCCAGAAATGGATAGGTGACGAGCCCTTTAGAGGCCACATTAAGGATGCGGCTGGGAGCGCTGGCCTTGAGTAGATCGAGCAGCAGGTGGGTGAGCAGAAACACACCCACATGATTGGTGGCAAAAATGGTTTCCACCCCGTCTTCCGTCAGGGTAGCCCTTTTTAAGGTGTGGTCAAAGTTGGCCGCGTTGTTGATTAACACGTCCAGACGGTTGTGTTTGGATTTAAATTCCTCAGCGAAGCGGCGAATGGAGACTTGTGAGGCCAGGTCAACCTGCATCAACTCCACCTGATCACTTTGGGCAGTCCGCTTTACTTCTTCCAGAGCGCGGGCGCCCCGCTCGACGGAACGGCAGGCCATGATCACGCTGGCACCGCAGCCGGCCAGTTGGATGGCGGCTTCTTTGCCAATGCCGGAGTTCGCTCCGGTGACGATGATGGTTTTTCCTGTAAGGTTGTATTTCATGGATGAATCCTCTCTTTAATCCGTTGTGGCGATGCCCGAACGCAGAATTGCAACGATCTGTTTAAACACTTCTTCCACCTTGTCCAGCGGCAGCGAACTCTCGGCCTTTGAAGCCAGGGTTTCTTTGTCGATCTCAAGCTTTTGGGTCAAAAACGGGGTCAATTCGGTCAACGCTGCCGTGAAGACAAAAGCCGCCACTTCGGCATCCACCTCAGGGCGAATCTCGCCGCGTTGCTTGCCTTCTTCAATGAGAGCGGCAAAATACTGCCGGGTGGCAACGCTGGCTCCGGCTGTGATATCTTGCGGGAAAGGCGAGGTGCCGTTCACCGCCCGATAGCCCAGTTGGGCCAGTTGCGGGTAAAGCAGTTGAAAGCGCGCCATTTCCTGAAAAAGCCAGTGCAGCCGTTCAAACAGGCCCATGTCGGCCGGTGGCACCGATTGCGCCAGCAGTTCTCCCTTTTTTGCCGCGGCCAGTTCAAGCAAGTAGTGGTATAGATCACGTTTGTCGCTGAAATACTGGTAAAGGCTGCCTTTGGCGATGCCGGAGCGCGACACCACCCGTGAGATCGAGGCGCTGTCGTAATCGTGTCTGGCGAACTCTTCGATGGCGTAGTTAAGGATGGTTTGCTGCTTTTCTGCTGGCAGGTTGAAAAAAGTAGGGCTGGGCATGTGCACTCATTTCTTTATGTGACCGATCGGTCACATTGAATTATACACTTTTTTTTATTTTCACGGAATGGATTTATGGGTCTATGGATCAAAATGGATATATTTGTTTTACATTATGTAAAAAATACTTGACATCATGTAATTAATACTGTACTATATAGCGGTAAATGATTTGCACTTTAGGAGTGAATAAAAATGTCTTATCAAGAAAAGAAATCCGTCGTCAGCATCCTCTCCAACCTTCTGGTATTGGTTGCCTATTGTATTTCAGCCTTCAAACGTTTTCAATCAGGTTTGTTGCCTGCCGATGATTTGAGAGCCTGGGCAATTATGATGCTCATCTTTATCGGCATCACCATCCTCGTCAACATCGTTATTCAGGTCATCTTCCATGTGGGAGTCTCGGTCTCTGTGGCGGTCAAGAAAAAGATCCAGAACATGGATACCAACGAAGAAGAGATCGAACGTTCCATTGGTGCCGAACTCATTGAAGATGAAATGGACAAGATGATCAGGTTGAAATCCAGCCAGGCCGGACCCATCGTTACCGGGGTTGGTTTTCTGCTGGGATTAATTTCTCTGGTGCTGAGCTTTCCGCCCGCTGTTATGTTGAACCTTGGTTTCATTGGTACATTTGCCGGCCCGGTCGTTGAAGGCGTTGTGCAACTGGTCTATTACCGCAAAGGCATGTAGCATGGCGAAAAAATATGTCATCTCCAATCACATTCGCAAGCTCCGTTTTTTTGCCGGAGAGATGACCCAGCAGGAATTGGCCGAGAAAGCGCAGGCCTCGCGGCAAACGATCATCGCAATCGAAGCGGGCAAGTATTCCCCATCCCTGGAACTTGCTTTCAAGATTGCAGACGTGTTTGGGGTGTCCATTGGCGAAGTGTTCGAATGTGAAGTAAAGGAAGAGTAAACGAATAGATTCCAGAAGAAAAGGATTGAATTCGGGTATAACCTGAATTCAATCCTTTAGTATCAAAACTTGTTTTCAACAGAGAAGTCTAAAGCGTATAGGCCTGTTCGCCGAACTGACCCTCATCCAGGCCGTTCACTTCTACTTCATCCGGCACACGCACCGGACGGAACTTGTTCATGATCTTCATGATGAGCCAGGTCATGCCAAAGGCAAAGACCGCGGTGAGCACGCCCGCCAGCACCTGAATGCCAAACTGGCGCACATTGCCTTCGATCAACCCGCTGACGCCGTTGACAGAAGCCGAAGCGAAGACGCCGGTGAGAATGACGCCCAACAACCCGCCTACACCGTGGCAGCCCCAAACATCCAGCGCATCATCCCAATTGCGTTTGATCCTGAACTGGATGGCGCCGTAGCAGACGAAAGCCGCCAGGGCCCCGATCACGGCCGCTGCCCACGGATGCACATAACCGGCAGCCGGGGTGATGGTGGCCAGGCCGGCCACAGCACCGGTCAGCGCGCCGGTCATGCTGGGCTTGCCCTCGTGAATCCACGAGATGAACAGCCAGGTGATCATGGCGATGGAACCGGCAATATCGGTGTTGACAAATGCGATCGCGGCCAGGCCATTGGCGGCCAGGGCGCTGCCGCCGTTAAAGCCAAACCAGCCAAACCAGAGCAGACCGGTGCCCAGCGCCACATAAGTGATGTTGTGCGGCTGGGTCTTTTCTTGTGGCAGAATTTTCCGTTTGCCCACGATGAACACCGATGCCAGCGCGGCGAAACCGGCGCTGATGTGCACCACCGTGCCGCCGGCGAAATCGACCACGCCCATTTGCTGCAAGAAACCACCGCCCCAGATCCAGTGATCGAGCGGGATGTAGATGAGAATGGACCAGAAGACCAGGAAGATCAGATAGCTTCTAAAATTCACCCGGTCGGCAAATGCACCGGTGATGAGCGCCGGGGTGATGATGGCGAACATTTCCTGATAAACGAAGAAGGCCAGCGCCGGAATCACCTGGCCGTTGAGCGGGTTAAAGCCCACCCCAGCCAGTGCGAAATAGCGCAGATCGCCGATGAGCCCACCCACGTCTTTGCCGTAGGCCAGGCTGAAACCGCCGAAAACCCAGATGATGGTGACGATACCCAGAGAGATGAAACTTTGCATCATGATCGAAAGCACATTCTTGCGGCGTACCAAACCACCGTAGAAGAAGGCCAAACCCGGGGTCATGATGAACACCAGAGCAGAACTGATCAATACCAATGCAGTTGCAGCAGGATCAATTTGTGACATAGTCTCTCCTTTGAGGAATATAAGTCATTTTCCATTGTAGGGAGAATAAAAGTGGTTTCCATACACAATGATGGGTAATTCTTCTACCTGAAATCAGGTAAATCGTCGTGGCCTTTCGGCGCTCAACGTGCTACTATGTTCACATGAGCGTTTCCATCTTACTGGTCGAAGATCATAAGATCGTCCGCGAAGGCACCCGCCAACTGCTGGAACAAAACGTGGATTTTTCGGTGGTGGGCGAGGCTGCCGATGGCCTCGAAGCGGTTACCCTGGTTGAAACGTTAACCCCCGATATTATCGTAATGGATGTGCGCCTGCCCAATATGAACGGCATCGAAGCCACACGCATCATCACCAGCCGCCACCCGGCCATAAAAGTGATCATCCTTTCGGCTTATGATGATGACAGCTACATCTTCCCGCTTTTCGAGGCAGGGGCCAGCGGTTATCTTCTGAAAAACGCCAGCGGGGCCGAACTGGCAGAGGCAATTCGCAGCGTGCAGCGCGGAGAATCTGCCCTCTCGCCGCGTATCGGTGCCAAGATCGTACAGCGCATCGGGAATAAAGAAGAGGGCCACAAAGCACCTGGTCTGCTAACGCAGCGAGAATTGGGCGTGCTGCGCCTGGCCGCACAGGGGCTGCCCAACAAGGGGATCGCCGCGGAACTCGGCATCAGTGTGCAAACCGTGCAGGTGCACCTGCGCAACATCTTCAGCAAACTGCAGGTGGGCAACCGCACCGAGGCCATCGCTCACGCCCTCCAGAATGGCTGGATCTCTCTGGGCATTCATGACAACTGAAGTTCAGTTTCAAGAAGAGAACGAGGCGACCACTCGTAAGCTGGCCGATCTTTCAAGCGCGCCGATCCGTTCTCAACTTTTATGGTCTTCGCTTTTCCCGCTGGCATTGTTCAGCCTGCTGACCACCCTCGTCATTGCCATCACGATCCAAAAGATCACCCAAAATCTGGCGGCCGAACGCAATACTGCCAGGGTTCAACTCGTCGCTGCCGAGATCAATGGGCAACTGGAGAGCGGCACAGCGCTCGACTTGCAAAGCCCATTTCAAATGGCAGACATTGGTGCAGGCAGTTCCCTTTACCTGCTCGATCCGACTGGGAATTTGCTCGCCAGTTTTCCTGCAGCCGATTCACAGCGAAGCCCTGACGTTTTGGCTTTGCTTATGGAACCGGCCAACATCGGCAAACTGATGCTCTGGCCGCCGACGCAAGATCAGGTACTGGCCTCAAGCAGCTCAATTCAAAATGCTGCCTACAGGGTGATTTTGGTCGAACCCTGGAAAGAGATCATCGCCCCGGCGGCAGGGTATCAGATCCTGCTGGCTGCGCTGACCTTTTTGGGCGTGTTCTTCTCTTTGTTGATGCTTTCAACGGCAATCCGCCGCATCTTGCAGCCGATCACGCTGCTCACCGAGCGTGCCGCCAAAGCCGTGCCTGGCAGCGTTTTCAGGCCGATCAAAGAAAATGGCCCGCAGGAGATTCGCAGCCTGACCCATGCCTTTAACCAGATGGTGATTCGCCTGGCCAAACAGCAAACCTCGCTGCGCCAGTATGCTCACAAGGCACTTTTGAGCCAGGAAGAAGAGCGGCAGCGCCTCTCGCGCGAACTGCACGATGGCACCCTGCAAGACCTGGTGGGGCTGCACCAGCGCATTGAGCTCTATCGCAGCGAGCTGAGCGACAACCCCCTGCAGGCTCAATCCCGCCTGGAGGAGATCGAGGGACTGATCAATCACTCCATTGAAGAAGTGCGCAGCATCAGCATTGCCCTGCGTCCTCCCATCCTGGATGACCTGGGGCTGGCGGCGGCCATTGACTCGTTGTGCAAAGAGATGAAGCTGAACAAAACATCCCTTGCTTGCACTTTTACCTGCACGGGTGAAGCGCAGCGTCTTTCAGCCGATATGGAACTGGCCGTCTACCGGGTGGTGCAAGAGGCCCTGACCAACATCCGCAAGCATGTGCCCGACGCCACTCATGTGAAGGTCGAATTGGCCTACGGGCAAAGCGAGATCAAAGCCAACATCCGCAACGATGGCAGCTCTTTTGTCCATCAGGATGTGCAGGGGTTTGTGAAATCAGGGCACATTGGCCTGGCCGGCATGTATGAACGCGCCCGTTTGTTTGGCGGCTCGCTCAAGATCCGCTCCACCGCCGGTGAAGATACCCTCATTAGCCTGCGCCTGCCCTATGAATCAGCCCCTTCACAAGTTTAGGCACAAAGGGTGTTTCCACCGTATATAATAAAAGTAAATAACTTATTGGTTCGAGATGGTTTACAGGAGGAAACGATGACCCCAAATGAGAGTTTATCTGTCTGGCCAGAGGAACTTTTCGCCATTACCCTGTTCGAAGAAGACCTCGAGGCTGCCAAAACTTTTTACCACGAAGCCTTTGGACTGCCGGTGGTATTTGAAGATGCCAATTCCTGCGTGTTCAAGATCGGCACCGTCCTGATCAACCTGCTGAGAATTAGCGAAGCAGACGAACTGGTGCAGCCGGCCAAAGTAGCCGCGCCTGATTGCGGCACGCGCCAGGTGATCACCATTCCGGTCAAGGATGTCGACGCGCTTTGCGCGCAGTTGAGCACTCATGGCGTCAAGCTCATTAACGGCCCGATGGATCGTCCCTGGGGGCCGCGCACCGCCAGTTTTGCCGACCCCGGCGGGCACATTTGGGAGATCGCCCAATAATTTGTGAAATTCTCTAGTTTTCAGGAAATCTGAGTATGAGCAATCAACAATCAGGGTCCGAAAAGCCCGACCGCGACCTGCGCAAGTATGCCGCCACCACCAACTTCCGTCTCGTTGTGGGGGCCATCGTCCTTGTCTTTGTGGTAGGGTTGGGCATTATTGCCTTCATTTATGGCTTCCAAGCGGCGCTGCTGGGGTTCATCTGTCTGCTGGGAGCGATGGTTCCCATTGGGTTGATCGTTTTGCTCATGTTGGGATTGGACAAAGTCGTCAAACGAATAAACAAGTGATCTTTTCAGATGGCTAGATGAAAGCGCTTCGAAAAATGGGAGCGCTTTCATTTTTTGTGTCATAATAAAGGTATCAATTATCAGGGTGCTTTGATGGAGAATTTCACCAACAAACTGCTGGGCTACCCCAATGACGCGCGCCTTTTGCTGCTCAATTGTGACGATTTCGGCTACTGCAATTCCATTAACCGCGCCGTTCTGCAAACGCTGCACAGCGGCCCCATCCGCTCTGCCAGCCTGATGATGCCCTGCCCGTGGGCCGTGCAGGCGCTGCACTTTTTGCAGCAGAACCCGCAATTTCACTTTGGCATTCATCTCACCCTCATCTGCGACGGTGATGAATATACCTACGGTCCGATGGCGCCCAAAGAACAGGTACCGCTTCTGTTAGACTGTGACGGCACTTTCTATAATATGTTCGAGTTTCCTGAAATAGAGTCGCCGGAACTCTTAAAACAGGTTGAGATCGAATTGCGTGCACAGATCGAAGCGGTTCTGACAACAGGTCTCAAGCCAGATCATCTCGATTGGCACTCGCTGCGGGTGAACAAACGTCCCGCCATTTATGCACTGATGCTGGCGCTGGCGCGGGAATATGCCCTGCCCCTGCGTGTGATGGGCCAGGAGATGATCGCAAAGGTACAATCGCTCGGTTTGCCCGGCAATGACCGCGACTTTTTGGATAGCTGGATGCTGCCCCCGGCGGACAAAGCGGAGGCTTTCGTGCGCATGCTGCACGATCTGCCGGCCGGTTTGAGCGAATGGGCCATCCACCCCGGCTTTGACTGCCCCGAGCTGTTTGATATTGAACCCACCGGCCAGGGCTTCCGGCAGGCCGACCTGGATTTTTGGGCCTCCGCACAGGCAAAAGAGGTGATCGAGCAGGAAGGCATTATTGTGCTCGATTACGCTGCTTTGCTGCCGCTTTGGGAAGCCTCTGCTTTACACACATAAAGAGATTTTACAAAACAGGAGAATGAAGATGAAACGAATATTAGGACGTTCTGGTATTGAAGTTTCAGCCCTGGGAATGGGTTGTTGGGCCATTGGCGGGCCATTTTTCAACGGTGAAACGCCACAAGGATGGGGGCAGGTGGACGATGCCGAATCCACCCGTGCCATTCACGCCGCGCTCGATCATGGCGTGACTTTCTTCGACACTGCCAACGTCTATGGGGCCGGTCACAGCGAACGCGTGCTCGGTGCTGCTCTGGGGAGCAAACGCAGCCAGGTGGTGATCGCCACCAAATTCAACGCCGTTTTTGATGAAGCCACCCGCCAGGTGACCGGTTCTGATGCCAGCCCTGAGGGAATTCGTAAAGCCTGCGAAGAGTCACTGAAGCGGTTGGGGACGGATTACATCGATCTTTACCAGTTCCACGATAACGGTTTTCCGGCCGCCAAGGCGCAGCCCGTCCGTGACACCCTCGAAGAGTTGGTCAAAGCCGGCAAGATTCGCGCTTATGGCTGGAGCACCGATTTTGTGGAAAGTGCCGAGTTCTTCGCCGGGGGTGAAAAGTGCACCTCCATTCAATTGCAGTTGAACGTGCTCGACGACAACCCGGCCATGATCGCCCTGTGCGAAAAGCACAATCTGGCCGCCATCAATCGTGGCCCGCTGGCGATGGGGCTGCTCACCGGCAAGTACAGCAGCGGCACCACCGTCTCGATCGATGACGTGCGAGGGCAAAAGAGTCCGGACTGGATGAAGTACTTTAAGGAAGGGAAACCCAACCCCGAATGGCTGGCCATGCGGGATGCCATTGTGGAAATCCTCACCAGCGGCGGTCGCAGCATCGCTCAGGGGGCCCTGGCCTGGAACTGGGGACGCAGCCCGCTCACTATTCCCATCCCCGGCTTCCGCACGGTCAAACAGGTGGAAGAGAACGCTGGTGCGCTGCAGTTTGGCCCGCTCCAACCGGAACAAATGGCTGAGATCGAGAAGATCCTGAAGCGGTGATCGCCGTTTGAGGTCAAGCTCGGTACGGAATTCGCCGGGCCCGATCTAGTTAAAGTGCGCAAAGCGGTCACATTGGGCTGTCTGGCCTGTTCATGCTTCATCTGAACTGCGGTTCACAAATGATTCAAAATGGATAAGAAATTTTCTCGTCTCGGCTATAATTGTCGGGTTTTGACTAGCGTTTTTTGGAGCCTTGGATGATCATGAACGAACAAAAAGGGCGCAACCTGACGGTCAGCTACTCGCTGATCCAGGCTGTGCTCATCATGGGATACTGCACCTATTTCATCTTTGCCGCCGTTTACCTGCTCTCGCGTGGCTTGACCAACACCCAGGTCGGCATCACCCTTACTTTTTCAAGCTTGGCCGGCATTCTCTTTGTGCCCGCCCTGGCCGATTTTGCCGATAAGAGCAAGAAGCTGAACCTCAAACAGATCACCATGATCATCTCCGGCATGACTACGCTGATCGCAGTGATCTTATTGATCGTTCCTGCCAATGTTTTCCTCATCGGCGGGTTATTCGTTTTGCTGCAAGTTTTCTTTGGCTCACAGACCTCGCTTATCACTACCCTGGCGATGGAGCACATCAACAGCGGAACACCCATCAACTTTAGCCTGGCGCGTGGCATCGGGTCGTTGGCCTTTGCCATCCTGTCTTTCACCCTCGGTTATCTGGTGGACCGGTTTGGCACGGTCGTGATCCTGGTGGGCGATATTGTTTTGATGCTGCTGCTCATCCTGTTGGTTGGGCTCTTTCCACGTCCAGAGAAGAAACTGTCCTTGCATCTCGAAGAAGAGCCGCAGGCCAGCGGAATGCTCGAATTTGCCAAAAAGAACACCGTTTTCATGGCCGTTTTTGTGGCCCTCACACTTATTTTTATTTCTCATAACCTCATCAACTCCTTCTTGATCCGTGTGGTGGAACACGCGGGCGGCAACAGTGCCGATATGGGCATCGCTGCCGCCATCGCCGCTCTGGTCGAAGTGCCGGCCATGGCGCTGTTCCCCTTGCTGTATCGCCGCCATCCGCAGGCAGGCACCTTTTTGAAGATTGCCGGCGTGTTTTTTGTCATCAAGTCGGTTGCCACCCTCATCGCCACCAGCGTGGGGGGGATTTATGCCGCCCAAACCTTGGAAGCCTTTAGCTACGCCATCTTTACCCCGGCGTCCGTGTATTACGTCAACCAGGTCATCCCGGATGCGGATAAAGTAAAAGGCCAGTCGTTAATGATGCTGACCACCAGCTTGAGCGGTTTGATCAGTAATCTGGCCGGCGGTTTTCTGCTCGATTCGAGCGGCGGGGTTCCTCTAATGCTGATGATCGGCACGGCAGTTTCGGCGGTCGGGTTGGCTGCTCTTTTCTTCATTGACAGACCCCGGCTTCGCCCCCAACCCGCTTTGGATTAAACGATGGCTGCTTTTTCGATCTCTACGTTGAAATTCATCCCCGGACTTGAGCTTAACCGCCGCTATTTCAATGAAGTGCTTCAGCCGCTGCTGCACACCTTTGACCCTGAGTTGCGTTACTCGGCTGCGCTCATTGGCTATGGCTCAGACGTGTTGGGCTATGACACCGCCACCAGCATGGATCACAACTGGGGGCCGCGCGGGCAGATCTTTGTGCGTGGGCAGAATGTATCACGCATCCCTGAACTGGATCGTTTTCTGCGCAGCCACCTGCCGCACGAATTTTTGGGTTTTCCAACCAACTTCACCGCCAAGCGTGAAGACCACACCCAGAGCATAACTCCCTGCGCGGACGGGGAAGTGAAACATCTCGTCGAGCTGTATGATCTCGAACGTTATTTGCTCGACCGGCTGCATGCCTCGCCTGCGGATTTTGGCGCGCTCGACTGGCTGCGCCTGCCTGAACAGGAGCTGCTTGAACTGACCAGTGGGTCTGTTTTTCGTGATGATCTGGGATTAAATGAAGTGAGACACCAGTTTGGCTATTACCCGCCGGATGTTCGCCTCATTAAATTGGCAGCTTACTGGAACCATATTGCCAACGAAGAGGCCTTTGTGGGTAGGGCTGTGGAGCGCAACGACTTCTTGGGTGCCAAATTGATCTCCACGCGGCTGCTGAACACGCTGCTCAAGAGCTGCTTCGTGCTCGAAGAGCGCTATGTGCCCTATTCCAAGTGGTTCACACGTGCCTTTAGCGACCTGCACCTAAGCGAGATCGAAACGGTCGCGACAAAACTGCTGCAGGAGAATGATCTGAAAGCCATCGAAGAGCAACTGGCCGGGCTTTACCTGCTGGTGCTTGACCTGCAAAACGCCAGCCGCGGCATTCCAAAAATGAAATTGGAAATCACTTCTTTTTATAATCGGCCGTTTAAGGTTATCATGGCCGAACGCATCATCGCGCCGTTGAAAGAAGCGATCAGCGATGCCAACCTCCGTGCCCTCGACCTGAGCGAGGTCGGTCTGGATAACCGCATTGATGGCATTGATCTAAATAACAATCACACATTAGGCAAGATCTTTTGAAGTAGCCAGTGCAGATCTATGGGGTTTGAAAATAATCATCGGTTAAATCAAAATGGGACGGTTCATGACCGTCCCATTTTGTAACATCTTGTTTAAGCCTTGGGCGCTTCGGCTGCCGGCGCGGACGCATCCGCAGGGGGCGCTTTCTTTTCGGACAGGCTCTTGCGAATCTCTTCACGCAGCTTCTCGGCGTCTTTGTTCTTTGCCTTGGCGCTTTTATCGTCAACGCTCAGGTTCAACTTGTCCGAGAGCAGCAGGGTCAGCAGCCCTTCCATCACGCTGCTGCTGGTGGCAGAGTTCTCGCCGTTTCCGCCGTTGATGACGACTCGTGGCACTACATCTACCTGTGAGGTCTGCACGGCCTCGGCAAAGCGGTTGAGCACTTCCTGCGTTACCTGATACTTTGGGCCGCCGTAGGCATTGACCTGTTCTTCGGTGGCGATGGCCTGGGCGATACCGGTGCGGGCAATGCGTTCCGCTTCGGCCTCGGCCAGCGTGCGAATCTGGGCCGCCTGCTGCAGGGCGCGCTGGAACTCAGCCTTACCCTGGTTGGACTGGACGGTAATGTTCAGTTCAGACTCGGTGATGTTGCGCTGCTGGTCGGTGCGTGCCTGCGCTTCGCGCAGTTCGCGCTCTTTGGCAGCAGCGGTCTGCTGGCGCTGATAGGTTTCGATCTGCTCCACCGCGATCTGGCGTGCACGCAGTTGGTTGAGGATGATCTCGATCTGCGTATCCTCGCCGGTGGTGGGGGTGCCGATCAGCACTTCCTCCAGCTCCAGGTTGTAGTGGGCAAACTTGTCTTTCATCTCCTGGCTGGAAATGCGCTGAATGTCGTTGCGTTCCTGGATCAACTGGATGAGGGTGCGGGTCTGACCGATGTTCTTGAAGTAAGCCGAAACCATCGGGTCGAGGGTTTGCTCCACCAGTTTCTTCACGTCGCCAAAGCGCTGGATCACCAGCGGTGCTTTTTGATAGTCGATGTGGATCACCACTGAAAGCGGCAGCGAAGGTTCGAAGGCGTCTTTGGTGATGAGCGACACCTCGGTCAGGTTCTCATCGTAGTGATGCGAGCCCACCTCGCTGTGAATCCACTTGAGGATGATGTTGGTCGTCGGCACAGGGATGACCTTGCCGGCGTAGGTGTTGAAAGGATACTTGCCCGGCAGGAGGGGTTCGCTCCACACGCCGCGGCTGCCCCTGGCCACCAGTTCGCCGTGACGATAATCGGAGCCCGAAAGGTCTTCGCCCAGCTTGCCGGTATACGAGACCACCACGCCCACAAAGCCCACCTCGATGACGGTCTTTGGGATCATTTCGACCGTGGCGAAGAGGCGGTTGAGGTAATAAGTGCCTTCCACCAGCACCTGTAGCTGGCGTCCGCGCAGGCCGCCGGCCGCGATGAAGCGATCGGGCATCTGGAAGTTGTTGTGATAGGTCACAGCGTCGTTCACGTCGCTGCCCACCACCGGGGCGATGATCTCACCCGAAGGCAGGGAGGGGCCGTCATGCACGGTGACCACACCGATGGTGTCGTCGGAGTCTTTGATGACCACCGGGCTGAAGCCACTGCGTGATTTAATCACCTGGGTCATATTTTGAATGACCACTTCATCGTCACGGTTGAGGGGCAAATAGTACACCCGCTCTTCGGTGATGACGATGAACTGGGCCAGGTTAATGGCATAGGTACCCTCACGCAAGATCTGGCGCTGCGGGCCTTTTTGTCCGCCCCGGGTCAAAAATGCCGTCACATCCTGAAAATCGTTGGCCGTGGTGTTGGTTGCCAGCACTTGCATGGCGCTCAACGGTTCGCCATCGCGCGCGAAAAGGTAGCCGATCTTCCCCTGCGAGATCGTCACCAACGGTGCGATATGGATCACGTATTGAATGGGAACGAGGTAATGCAGGCCACCGCGCAGCACATCGGGCTGATAACCGGCCTCGCCGTGCAGGGCGATGAAACCGCCCTTGACCGATCTGGCACCAAAGCGCTTTTCCACCAGGCCAATGCGGTTGTTCGGGATGAAACGAATCCCCGACAGAAGAACGATCACTACAATCGCGATGATCGCCCAAACAAAAAGCGGTACGTTCATTTTTTCTCCTTGATGCAGCAATGCATCGGCATAAGTATATCTTTGTCCATGCCGGGGGCAAGAGATAGGCGAGATGATTTCACGCCGATTTAATTTACGCAGGGCAGGGCGGAAAGATGCAAAAGATTGGTTCGAGAGGGCGATTCACGAATCGCCTTATAAGAAAAAATATAAAAATTGCGGTATATGTTCCAATTTACCGTAGGGGCAAGGCATGCCTTGCCCCTACGCGGATCCTTTAAAAAATAATTTGTTTATATGATTGCTTTACAGAGTCTGGGATAAAAAATGTTGCGTAGTTTGATAGACAAGAAAGAAACATAAGGATACTTAATTATTTGCAAATGGGAGCATGATCATGAATCCAGAATTTATTCTTGATGTTGAGAATGCCGTTTCTGCATATGAAGAAGCCAATCATTATTTCGCGACAAGAACTCGTGAGATGATTAGAACTTATGACCATGTGGAGACTCTCTCTAGACTGGTGGTAACTCCAGATTTGCAGCAAGGGTTTGAAGTTCTTCGTGATACAAATCAATTAGACAAAACCTTTGAAGCAGTGATCATTCGGTACAAAGCATTATTCGATTCTGAAGTAATTCAAGCCGCAAAATGGCGCCTCGAACATTCCCACAACCTTTTGCGATAATTTGCTATAAATGTTTTGAAATATAAATATGAATATGTTACAAAGTAGGGGCGTATCGCGATACGCCCCTACGGGATTGAATGATATTTTTCCCACACAGCGAATTTTGATCTCATCCAAAAGGTTGAATTGTGCATTAATTCACTGATTCTTTACATACATAACTATCGTTAGGTATTGTTTTCGTGTACAATTATCTTATCGTAATCCCTTTACAGTTCCATAAGAGGCAAGTGATGTCCAACGCATTCAAAGTGCTTGAGATCAAACAAAGCGTCTATGCAGATAATAATCGCCAGGCAGGCGCCATTCGTGCCGGGCTCAAAAAGCAGGGCACCTTTTTGCTGAACCTGATGTCTTCGCCCGGCTCCGGCAAGACCACCACCCTGGTCAAGACCATCGCCGCTCTTAAGGATACCCTCAAGATCGGCATCATCGAAGCGGATGTCGATTCTGACGTGGATGCGCATACCATCTCCTCCACTGGCGCGCGCGTCATTCAGGTGCACACGGGCGGCATGTGCCACATGGACGCCTACATGACCGAACAGGGTCTCAAAGAAATGGGCACCACCGGCCTGGACTTGATCGTGCTGGAAAACATCGGCAACCTGCTCTGCCCGGCGGATACCGACACGGGGGCAAGCAAAAACGCCATGATCCTCAGCGTGCCCGAAGGGGACGATAAACCCCTCAAGTACCCTCACATGTTCGAGGTGGCCGATGCACTGCTGGTGAACAAGATCGATACCGTTTCGCTCTTCGACTTTGACTTTAATGCCTTGCGCGAGCGCGTCACCCGGCTGAACCCCCATATTAAGATCTTCCCCATTTCTGCCAAGACCGGCGAGGGCATCCCCGCCTGGGCGGAGTGGCTGCATACCGAAGTGAATCGCTGGAAAAGCGAATAAAGATCACCTGCGAGAGGAAGGGCTGAGAATGGTCGTCAAACAAAAAGTGCTGGAATTTGCCAATAAGGTCAGCAAGAAGAAAATGGGCTCCAAGTCGGCCATTCAGCCGACCGATCCCGAATACATGATCCTGGAGCCGGTTGTCACAGAAGAGATGGCCGAGGTGGCGATGGGGCTCGAACGCCGCGTGCCGCGTAGCGCCGCCGAGGTGGCTGCCATCGTAGACAAACCGCTGCAGCAGGTGACCCGTTTGCTGTGGGACCTATCTATGGCCGGTGTATGCTTCGTCAACATGAAGGATGGCGAGGATAAATACTGGTACGACACCTGGGTGCCGGGCATCATGGAAATGATGACCAACAACAAAGAGAACGTAAAAAAATATCCGCAGATCGCCGAAGCCTTCGAGGCCTACGGGCGGGTACGCGGAAAGGCCACCGCAGGGAACTTCCCGGTGGGTGTGGGCCTGATGCGCGTCATCCCCATTGAGAGCGCCATTGACGGCAACTCGCGCAAAGCCTCATACGAAGAGGTCTCGAAATACCTCAATGAAAACACCATCTTCTCGGTCTCCGATTGCTCCTGCCGCACCGTGCGCGAAAGCATGGGCGAAGGCTGCGGGCATCTCAAAGAAGATATGTGCATCCAGATGGGCCATGCCGCCGAATTCTACATCCGCACCGGGCGTGGACGCGAGATCACCCGTGAAGAGGCCTTCGACATCATCAAACGTGCCGAAGAGAACGGCCTGGTGCATCAGATTCCCAACACCGACGGCCCCGGCAAAACACACGCCATTTGCAACTGCTGCGGCTGCTCCTGCCTTTCGCTGCGCACCGCCGAGATGTTCATTAATACCGACATGGTACGCTCAAACTACCTGGCTCATATCGATGCCGAGAAATGCGTGGCCTGCGGCGAATGTGTAGAAGGCTGCCATGTCAATGCCCTGCAGCTCGGGCAGAAGATCTGCGGTTCCACCAAGATCGTGCAGCCTAAACGCGAAACCCCGCGCGATAACGAATGGGGCCCTGAGAACTGGAACCCCGAGTATCGCTACAACCGTAAAGACGTGGTCGACACCGGCACCAGCCCCTGCAAGACAAGCTGCCCGGCCCATATCGGTGTGCAGGGCTACATTAAATTAGCCGCCCAGGGACGATATACTGACGCCCTTGAACTGATCAAACATGAGAATCCCTTCCCGGCCGTGTGCGGGCGCATCTGCCCGCGCCTGTGCGAATCGGAATGTACCCGCGGCGATATTGATGACCCCGTGGCGGTGGATGAGATCAAAAAGTTCATCGCCGAACAGGATATGCACGCCGAAAACCGCTATGTTCCCAAAAAACGCCATGACTACGGCAAGAAGATCGCCATCGTCGGCGCCGGCCCGGCCGGGTTAAGCTGCGCTTATTATCTGGCCATTGACGGCTACAAGGTGATCGTTTTCGAGAAACAGGCCCTGCCCGGTGGCATGCTCACTTTGGGCATTCCCGCCTTTCGGCTCGAAAAGAACGTGGTCAATGCCGAGATCGATATCCTGCGTGAGATGGGGGTCGAGATTCGCTGTGGCGTTGAGGTCGGCAAGGACGTAACCCTGGCCGAACTGCGCCAGCAGGGGTTCGAGGCTTTCTACATTGCCATCGGCGCCCAGGCCAGCCGCAAGCTCAACATTCCCGGCGAAGACGCCGCAGGGGTTTACGGCGGGGTCGATTTTGTGCGCCGCATCAATCTGGGCGAGACCGTTCGACTCAAAGGTAAGGGCATTGTCATCGGCGGCGGCAATGTTGCCATTGATGTGGCCCGCAGCGCCGTGCGCGTGGGCGCAGAATCGCTCAACCTGTACTGTTTGGAAGGCCGCCAAGAAATGCCTGCCCTTGACGAAGAGATCGCCGAAGCCGAGGCGGAGGGTATCGCGGTCAACAACGGCTGGGGGCCTAAACGCATTCTTACCCGCGATGGCCAGGTGACCGGTGTTGAATTCAAGAAATGCGTTTCTGTCTTCGATGCCAGTGGTCGTTTCAACCCCACCTATGACGAAAATGCCATCGAGGTTGTCAAAGCCGATTTTGTGCTGGTGGCGATCGGTCAGGCCATCGATTGGGGCACCCTGCTCGAAGGGTCTACTGCCGAACTCAACCCCAATCAGACCCTGCGCGCCGATTCGCTCACCTATCAGACAAGCCAGCCCGACATCTTTGCCGGCGGGGATGTGGTGAGCGGCCCCAGATTTGCCATTGACGCCATCGCAGCCGGCAAACAGGCCGCCATCTCGATCCATCGCTTCGTGCATCCGGGCCAGAGCCTCACCATCGGCCGCAGCCAGCGTCACTATGTGATGCTCAACAAGGCGGATCTCGATCTCGATAGTTACGACCGCCTGCCGCGCCAAAAACCGCTGTTGGCCCACTCGGTGATCAACTTCCATGATCCGCGCGCCACGTTCACAGAAGAACAGGTGAAGAAAGAGACCGCGCGCTGCCTGGGCTGCGGTGCCACCGTGGTGGATGAAGCCCTGTGTGTGGGCTGCGGGGTGTGCACAACCAAATGCAAGTTCGATGCGATCTCGCTGGTGCGCGTTTATGACGGCGCCGGCGTGGCCCTGGACGATATGAAACCGGTCGTACTGAAGCAAATGCTCAAACGTCAGGTGAAGATCGCCGGTAAAAAGGTAAGCCGTTCGGTGGCTTCGATCTTCAAAAACTGATTCACATTCCATCCCTTGCCGTGTCTGAGGGGGAACACGGTGAGGGAGCCTCCTATCCAAAAGGAAGACCCTTGCACGAATTAGGCATCATGTTCAACGTGGTTCGCTCGGTCGAAAGTTTTGCCCGTGAGAATGACGTGACCCAGATCGATCTGCTGGTCTTGCAGGTGGGCGAGCTCTCCCCTGTGGTACCGCATTACATCGAAGCCTGCTATCCGGCCGCGGTGGATGGCACGCTGCTGCAGGATACCGAGCTAAAGATCGAGATTCTGCCGGGCAACGCGCTGTGCAAAGGCTGCCAAAAGGTGTATCGCTTCATCGAACACAGGGGCGTCTGTCCGCACTGCGGCAGCAAAGAGCACGAGATTCTGAGCGGCAAAGAGTTTCTCATTAAAGAGATCGTAGCCTGCTAGCCTAAACAGAAAAAACAACCTATAATCTGTGTGCGATCTCACTGCATATATTGTGCAGTGTTTTTGTCTGTTTACCACGAAGGAGATCTGAATGAGCGAAGTCAAGAAGGCCCGTTTGGCGAGCCTGTGCCCGGTGTTTTTGGTCAGTGATGTGCGCCGTACCGTGCAGTTCTATACCGAAAAACTGGGTTTTTACTCGGCCAAACATTACGATAAAGTGGAGAGCTTTGCCACGCTCTACCGCGATGAGATCGAATTCGTCATCGTGCAGGCTCTGCATGGAGAGGTGGAATCGAATCAGCAGCGTTACGGGGCCGGTGATGACGCCTATATTGTCCCGGCCACACACGAAGATATCGACTTACTTTACTCTGAATATCAGTCCAATGGGGTCAAGATCATCAAGGCACCCCACATGACCGAATATGGCTCGTATGAATTTGCCTTTGAAGATATTGACGGGCACCGCATTGGGGTGGGGCGTATTCTCGATAAAGAGACCTACTTCAAAGATTCCAATCTGCCCGCATAGCCACACATCGTGCTTTTTTTGCCCGCCGATTGTGGCGGGCTTTTCATTTTTCTTTAAATCAGGCATTGACATTCGGCAAATAAATTGGCTATTATATACAAACTACCCTGCATTTTGGCCGAGACTTGCAAAAGGTGCGGCATTCGCCCTGTTGGAGAAATTGGATCCTTAACCGGTGGTAGGAAAAGAGGAATTTTATGCTTTCGATGTTTAAAAAACGTCAAAATCAGTTCATCAAACGAATCCACGACCAGGCCGCGGCTACCCTGGCGGGCCTGGAAGCGCTGGTGGCATATTTTAAAGACCTGAACCCTGAAGCAGCAGCACTGGTCACCCAGAAGGAAAAAGAGGCCGATGAATTTCGGCGCATATTGATCTACGAGCTGAACAAGACCTTTATCACACCCTTCGACCGTGAGGACATCTTCGCGCTGTCACGCACCATTGACGATGTGCTCGATTACGCTTACAGCACCCTCGAAGAAGTGGAACTGCTCAAGGTCACGCCGACCGATTACATGAAAAAGATCGCCGCCTTGCTGCGCGATTCGGCCAACGAACTGCTCATGGCGGTAGACCGGCTGGATGATTATCCGGGGGTGGCCAATGAACATGCCCAGCGCGCCAAGGCCCTTGAAAACCGCATCGAGGTGCTCTACCGCGAGGCTTTGGCTGAACTGTTTGAAGGCAATGAAGACACCAAGCACGTGATGAAGGTGTTCAAATACCGCGAGGTGTATCGTCACCTCAGCAACGCGGCCGACCGGGGAGATGAGGCCGCCAACGTCATTGCCAGCATCGTCATGAAGAAAGGCTGATTGGGCTTATGCCAACCCTGATGATCACCCTGCTTGTCATAGGGTTGATTTTCGATTTCATTAATGGGGTGAACGATTCCAGTAATATCGTGGCCACCATGATCTCTTCACGCGCACTTTCGCCGCGCTGGTCGCTGACCATCATTGCGCTGGCGGAGTTTATGGGGCCATTTATTTTTGGGGTGCCGGTGGCCAAAACCATCGGTTCCGGCATTGTGAACCCCGATTACGTGACCATGAACTCCCTGCTGGCCTGTGTAGGCAGCGCCATTCTCTGGGGGTTGTTCACCTGGTATCTGGGCATTCCCAGCAGTGCCTCCCATGCCGTCATCGGCGGTCTGATCGGCGCCGTGGTGATGAGCACCGGCTGGGACGCGATCCGCGTCAGCGGCATCCTCAAAGTGCTGCTGATCCTCTTCACTTCTCCCATCATCGGGTTCATAGTGGGCTATTTGGTCACAAAACTGGTGGTTCTGGCCAGTTGGAAGGCGACCCCGCGTGTGAATAACCTGTTCAAAAAAGGACAGGTGGCCACTTCGGTGGCGTTGGCGCTCAGTTATGGGGCCAACGATGCCCAAAAAACGATGGGCATTCTCACTCTGGGGTTGTTGGCTTCAGGCATGATCCACAGCGTGAACGTGCCACTTTGGGTGGTGATCTCCTGCGCCTCGATGATCGCTCTGGGCACGATGGTGGGCGGCTGGCGGCTCATCAGAACGCTGGGAGCCAAGTTTTACCGCATCCGCCCTATGGACGGGTTTTCCACCCAGTTGGCTTCCACGGCCGTCATTTTGAGCGCTTCTTTCTTCGGTGGGTTGGTTTCGACCACGCAGGTGGTCAGCGCAGCCATCATGGGGGTGGGTGGCGCCGAACGCATGAACAAGGTGCGCTGGGGAGTGGCCCGCGAGATCGTCATCGCCTGGGTGCTTACCATTCCGGCGACTGCCCTGATCGGTGCCGGGCTGCTGTGGGCGATCACGCACATTTTTTAGGGATATCCGGTTGGACACGGTGAGGCTGAATGACTTCGTTTAATCCCCAACATAAATTGGTTTTGGATGAGCTGCTGCTCGGAATGCCCGCTTTGCGCGCCGGCAAAATGTTTGGTTTCCCCGCCTATTATGTCGGGAAAAAGTTGTGCATCTGCCTTTACGAAGACGGTGTCGGGCTTAAATTACCCGCTGAGCAGGTTAAAAACCTGCTGGCGCATGACCCCCACGTGATCCCCTTTCAGCCGCTCGGCAAAGCTGTGATGCGCGAATGGGTGCAGATCAACCTGGCCGACTCGGCCGAATACAAAGATTATCTGCCTATCTTCAAAGAGTCCGTCGCCTACGTGCAGTCATTACAAAAGGAAGAGAAGGGGAACAGCTAGCTGCACCAAAAGATCATGAGGGCTGGCCTATGTAAGCCATCAGGCAGCGCTGACGTGTGCGGGCGTGATCTATGATCGGGTGGGGGTAATCTAAGGCCTGGGCTGTTTTAAATTTCCACGGTTCGTGAATGAACGCCTCGGGTACATCGCGCAGCTCGGGCACCCAGCGGCGCACATAATCTCCGTGCGGGTCAAATTTCTGCGCCTGCAAGGTGGGGTTGAAGATGCGGAAGTAAGGCGCCGCATCTGTGCCTGTGCCAGCCGTCCACTGCCAGCCGCCGTTATTGGCGGCCACATCGCCACCCAGCAGATGCTGCATAAAAAACTTTTCCCCCCAGCGCCAGTCGATCAGCAGGTCTTTGCACAAGAAAGAGGCCACGATCATCCGTGCTCGATTATGCATCCAGCCCGTGGCCAGCAGTTGGCGCATCCCGGCATCCACAATGGGATAGCCCGTGCGGCCTTCCTGCCAGGCGGCAAAATCTTGTGCATCATTCAACCAGGGGATGTCACGCATTTCAGGCCTGAAGGACTGCTTCTGCACGAACGGAAAATGATAGAGCACCGCGTAATAAAATTCCCGCCAGATCAATTCGTTCAGCCACTTGTTGGGGCCGGAAAAGTCTTCTTCAACATTGGTATTTGCGATCAAGTTCAGACAAGTGTTGATGGCTTGACGAGCCGAAAGCATGCCAAAGCGCAGATAGGGCGAAAGGCACGACGTGCCCGCCAGATCGACACGATCGCGTTCATCGGCGTAGTGCGAAACTGCGCTGTTGATAAACCGCTCCAATCGCCGCTGGGCTTCTGCCTCACCCGCCGCGACAAACGGCTCGCGCAATGGAGCGCTGGGCCGCGGCAGCTCCTCGCTGCCGATTCCCAATGGCGTGGCAATTTGCTCAGGGATGGGCAGTAACGCAGTCGGACTGAAGCGCTCAAGCCAGGCCCGACTGTAGGGGGTGAACACCGTGTAGGGCAGGCCGTCCTCTTTGCACACCACGGCCGGGTGCAGCGCTGTTAACCCGCCGCACAAATGCAGTTCGAATTGTTTGGCAACAGCCGCGTCGCGCCTGCGCGCGTAAGCCGAAAAATTCTCTTCGGCAAAGAGAACGTTAAAGCTCGTCTCGCCTTGCAGTTCAGCAAGCACTTGCAGCGGGGCTCCCTGCCGCACGATCAAGCAGCTGCCCCTGGCGCGCAGGTCGGCGGCCAAAGAGGCCAGACCGGCAAACAAAAAATCGATACGGCGCCGGCTGGCGTATTCCGATCGCAGCAGCGCGGGGTCTAAAATGAACAGCGGGATCACCTGGGCAGCCGCCGCCAGCGCCGCATGCAGCGCCTGGTTATCCAACAGGCGCAGGTCACGGCGAATCCACCAGAGAGCAGTTTTTTGTCTTTCGTCCATATACATCATTTTAAAGAGATTTTACGCAAAAGTGAATCACTTGTATATGGTAAGGCAAGGATATGTATAATGAAAAGAAGAGTTGAACTTTTATTTGGTATAGGAGACCTATGGAAAAGAAAGCACCCCCCACCACGATCGACGAATATATCGCCGCCTTTCCGGCTGAGATCCAGCAGAAATTACAAACGATGCGTGCCACCATCCATGCGGCCGCCCCCGAAGCCAGCGAAAAGATCAGTTATCAGATGCCCACCTTTTATCAACAGGGCAACGTGGTGCATTTTGCTGCCTTCAAAAATCACATCGGTTTCTTCCCGGCGCCCAGCGGCGTTGAACAGTTTTTGCCCGAGGCCGCCCGTTATCACACCTCAAAGGGTACTTTGCAGTTTCCACTCGACGAGCCCCTGCCGCTCGAACTGGTGAGCAAGATCACCCGTTTCAGGGTGGAAGAAAATTTAGCCAAGGCCAGATCTAAAGGCAAGAAATAAACGGTGACAGAAGAGCACATGCGTTCTGAAGAGGAGATGTTTGCACTGATCCTGAATACCGCCCGCAGCGATGAACGCATTCGGGCGGTCATTTTGAATGGCTCACGCGCCAATCCAAATGCCAAACGCGATCTTTTGCAGGATTTTGACATCATTTATCTGGTCAGTGAAATGGATTCCTTTTTGGCCGATCCGGGCTGGGTGGACTGCTTCGGTGAGCGCATCATCATGCAATTGCCTGACGAGATGGATGACCCCGATTGCCCCTCGCGCCAGCATTTTGCCTATCTGATGCAGTTTGCAGATGGCAACCGCATTGACCTGACCCTGGTCACGCGCGGGTATTATTTTAGCCGCCCCTTCGATAGCCTGAGCGTGCTCCTGCTCGATAAAGATGGAGAAATTCCAGCCTTCCCGCCCGCGAGTGAAAGCGATTATCTGCCCCAGCCCCCCACAGAACGCGAGTTCTTCAACTGCTGCAATGAGTTTTGGTGGGTCAGCCCCTACGTGGCTAAAGGCCTGTGCCGTCGGGAGCTCCCTTATGCCAAGCACATGTTAGACGAGGCAGTGCGGGCACAACTTGACAAGATGCTCATCTGGCACATTGGCCTGAAGGGGAATTTCAAGGTGAACCCGGGCAAGGCGGGCAAATATTTTGAACAGACTCTTGAGTCCGAGTTGTGGGAGATGTTAAAACAGACGTATTCGGGGGCAAATTACGAAGAAACCTGGCAGGCGTTATTCACGATTTGTGCGCTTTTTCAAAAAGTGGCTCAACCCCTGGCTATCCAATTTAACTACACTTATCCCCAACAAGAGGATGAGCAGGTAAATGAATATATCCGTTCTTTGCAGCAACGTTCTGCTTAGCGTTTTCTCCCCTTTTCAAAAATTTCCGCAATGGTAGTACCGAATGTCTCCGGCGTTAATTTAAAGCCTGCCGCTTCAAGGCGTGGGCTGAAGAGCGGACGCATTCCTGTGGGTTTGACCTCTCCCAGCACTTTGCCGTCAGCATCCAAACCGGTTTGCTCAAACTTAAAGATGTCGGTCAGCACGACCGTGTCTCCTTCCATGCCGGCCACTTCGGTGATTGCCGTGACGCGGCGTGAGCCATCGCGCAGGCGGGTTTGCTGAACGATCAGATCCACGGCCGCGGCGATCTGCTGCCTGATCACTTTGATGGGCAAGTCCATGCCGGCCATCATGACCAACACTTCGAGACGCGAAAGGGCATCGCGCGGCGAGTTGGAATGCACCGTCGTCAGCGAACCGTCATGGCCGGTGTTCATGGCCTGTAACATGTCCAAAGCCTCACCGCCGCGGCACTCCCCCACCACGATTCGATCCGGGCGCATGCGCAGGGCATTACGTACCAGGTCACGGATGGTCACTTCACCTGAACCGTCTGTGTTACGGTTCTTCGTCTCCATGCGCACTACGTGGTCTTGCTGCAGTTGCAGTTCGGCCGCATCTTCAATGGTCACAATGCGCTCGTCTTCGGGGATGAACCCAGAAAGCACGTTAAGCAAGGTGGTCTTGCCCGACCCGGTTCCCCCTGAGATGACGATATTTAAGCGGCTCACCACACATGATTGCAAAAAGTCGGCCATGTTCTGGCTGAACGAACCGTAGCGGATCAGATCTTCCACTTTCAACTTTTCTTTGGTGAACTTTCGGATCGTGATCGAAGGCCCATCCAGGGCTACCGGCCCGATCACGGCATTCACACGCGAACCGTCGGGCAGGCGTGCATCCACGGTGGGGTTATCCGGCTCGATCTTCTTTCCCAGCGGCACAATGATCTTGTCGATCACTTTAAGCACGTGCTCGTTATCATCAAACTTTATGTCCGTTTTAATGACCTTGCCGTTTTTCTCGATATAAACTTTGTCCGGCCCGTTCACCATCACTTCGCTGATATCCGGGTTATCGAGCAGGGGTTGAATTGGGCCATAGCCGCACAGGTCGTTGCAGACGCTGGCAAAGATCGTGTCGGCATCCTCTGGTGAAATCTTCATGCCTAACTGTGACAGCATCCCTTTTATATATTTTGTGGCGTCTTCTTTATAAGCAGAATGATCCGGGTTGCTGAGATCGAACTTTTCTTGAAGACGATTGATCAAGAAATTTTTCAAGCGAATTGTATCGGCATCTGAAATGCCGGGCATCGAGTTGGCTTCGGGTTGGTCGGTCATTATTTCCCCTTGTTCTGGTCTTCTTCGGCAATGACCCAGACGATCTCATCGCGCCGCACGGCGATGAAGTTGGTCTCAAACAGCACTTGCCCGTCCGCCGCATACAGTTTTGCGTTGGTTACGGCCAGGAAGGGCTCCGGTTGGTCCAATTCATCTTTCAGACGAAATTCTTTGCGGATGTGAATGCTCCCGGTGAGGAATTGTTTGGTCGTCTGAATTTTCACCGCAGTGGCTTCTTTTAATACGATATCGGTGTACAGCTTTCCTTTTTCATCGTAGTTAATGGTCATTTTCTTTTCTCCCTGCTCGCGATTAATTGCAAATACTTCTTCTGTGCAAGAAGCTTTCATAAATCACATGTTCATTATACAAATTGTTTATCTATCGGGCTCTATCGATTCGGGGTGGGTGGGCCTTTGCATTAAAAGTTGATCTTGATCAAAAGCCCCCTCTTCCACCAGACGCAAAAATTCTTCTCCCAGCACAGGGTCAAAGTGAGTTCCCAGATTGTTGCGAATGTAAGCAATGGCCTGATTCCTTTCCCAGGCGGGCCGGTAGGGGCGATCTGAAAGCAGCGCATCCCACACGTCTACCAGGGCAAAAATGCGCGCCTCGAGGGGAATCTCTTCTCCCTTCAACCTGCGCGGATATCCGCTGCCATCCCATTTTTCATGGTGGCAATAGGGAATCGCCAATGCTTCTTGCAAGAAGGGTACTTTTTGTAGAATATCGTTTGCGTATTCTGGATGACGCCGCATCTGGGTCCACTCTTTTTGATCCAGCGAATCTTCCTTAAACAAGATACTGTCGGGAACGCCCAGTTTGCCGATGTCGTGCAGCAGGGCGCCGCGCCAAAGATTAACGATGCGGTCTCCGCGCAGTCCCAGCCGGTAGGCGAAAACCCGTGAAAGCTCAGCCACTCTCTGGCTGTGGCCTTCGGTCTCACGGTCACGCAGGTCAACGGCCTTGCCCCAGCCTTCAATGGTCGTATCGTAGGCATTGAGCAGTTCTTTGTTGAGCTGCAAGTTTAAGATCACCGCGGCCGCGATGTTGCCCAGCGCCGATAAAAAATAGAGGTCATGTTCATTAAACCGGGCCTGCAATTTGGATTGCAGATGGATGACCCCCAGTGTCTTGTTGCCTGCCACCAGTGGGATAAAGATAGCCGACTTGATCAGGCTGTCCCACTCTGAAGTTTGCAGGGATTCATTTGTGTTCAAAAGACTGGTGCTGATCGAATCGTTGACCAGAATTGGTTTTCTCTGACCCAGTGCACGGCTCTGCAGCGCGAGCGCCGAGTGAATCAGTGACTCGTTTTGCTCGTTTGACACATCTATATCGCCGTCAATTCCACGAGCATAAACACAGACCAATTGATCTGTGTTTATGAACTCCGAGAGGAAAAACGCATCTACATTCTGGTAATATAGATTAATCGTATTAGCCAATTGCTGAAATACCTGAACTGGTTCCCCTTTGTCGGCTAAATAATGCCCGAAATGGCTGATGACATTGATTTCCTGATAATACGGTTTCAACCCATCTGGGATGGGTTTAATGTGATGTTTATTGGTTCCTTTTTTCTTAATCCCAGTACCTGCTTCCATGCTAACCTTCCCAAGCTCTCGATGGCCCCATTTGTTTTTACTTTTTTTCAAAAATGGCAAAAATGCCATAAATGGATGCCTAAGCTGTATTACTAAAAAATTATATATGCATTACCATATATCTACCATAAAAAACACGTAAACCCTGCCATCAAAAGGCTATTGTCAGGTGTGTGGCTTACCCTGTAAAATGGAGCAGTCTATGCAGGAGGAAAAATGTCGCCCGATCACACAAATGAACACGCTTATGGTCTGATCTTTCATCCCAGCTTCCCAATCGAATGGCTGCCTGAATATGCCCGAAAGGCTGAAAAGGCCGGTTTTGAGGAACTCTGGCTTTGGGACGATTGTTTTTTGCCCGGTGCGATAAGCGCGGCAGCCATCGCCCTTTCGGCCACACAACGAATAAAGGTTTGTATTGGCCTGCTGCCAGTGCCGGTCTATAACCCGTTGTTTGCGGCGATGGAGATCACTACCCTGGCCGCCTCGTTCCCGGGGCGGTTCATCGCCGGATTCGGTCATGGCGTTGGTCCCTGGATGAAACAAATTGGGGCCGCCGATGGCGCTTCACTTGCACGTCTGCGCGAAACGGTCAGCGTGGTGCGCGAGCTGCTGGGCGGCAAAGAAGTTACTTTCAACGGTGAAACCGTCCATCTCGATCGGGTGCAAATGCACCAACTGCCAGCGGTGAAACCACCCTTGTACGTGGGGGCCATGCGTGAGAAATCACTGGCACTGGCCGGGAATATCGGCGACGGAACCATTCTCACCGGCATGTCTTCCCCGCAATACATTGAGTGGGCCATGCAGCACATCCGGGCTGGTGCGCAGGCAGCCGGTCGCAGCCAGCACCGTGTGGTTTCTTTTTTGGATGTCAAAGCCAATCCAGATGGAGAGGCGGCCCGCGCCGCCGCCCGAAAGTCACTGGCAGATCGTCTGCCTTGGGCAGATGTTCATTTGGTGCAGTCCGGCCTCAGCACAGAGGTGAACGAATATCTGGCCACACATACCCCCGCCGATCTGGCCCTTCACATGCCCGATGCCTGGCTGGATACGTTTTCGGCCAGCGGCACACCGGCCCAGGTGGCTGCTGCTTTGCAGCGCTGGTTCAAGGCCGGGGTGAACACCCTCATTTTGCAGCCGCTTGGGGGCGACCCCGCCTGTCTGGACGAGTACGTACGCTATCTGATGCCCATTTTAAGAAGCGGAGATCAAAAATGAATGTGGATAAATTAAAACAACGGCTCATCGAGATCGGGCAGTCGCTTGAAAAATACCCACAGGCGCTGGCCCTCATCGGGCTGGGGTCGGCCGGACTTGAGCTCGAGCGCATGGACGAATTTTCTGACCTCGATTTTTTTGTGATCGTCGCGGCCGGGGCAAAAAAAGCTTTTATTGAGGATCTCGCCTGGATGGAAGCCATCTGCCCGGTGGCCTATGCCTTTGCCAACACAGAAGACGGCTATAAACTGCTCTTTGCGGACGGTGTTTTCTGTGAATTTGCCGTGTTTGACAGGACAGAACTCGAAAACGCCGTCTTTGCGCCCGGCCGGGTGATCTGGAAGCGCCCTGAGGTTCCTGAAGCCATTGCCCTGCCTAAAACGAAAAGCCAACCCGTTCAACATAAGGCCGATTGGCTGATCGGCGAAGCCCTCACCAACCTGTATATAGGCCTGGCGCGTGACCGACGCGGCGAAAAGCTCTCGGCCATGCGCTTCATTCAAATGTACGCGGTGGATCGCCTGGTCGAATTGACCGAACAGATCGAAGCCGCCCAGCCCGCATTCCGAGATGAATTTTCGGGCGAGCGGCGCTTTGAGCAGCGGTTTTCGGCCACCGCTGCCTGCCTCCCAAGCTGGATGCAGGGATATGAGCGCAACCGTGAGTCAGCGCTGGCGATCCTTGATTTTCTTGGCTCACACTTTGAGATCAACCAATCCATGCGTCAGGCGATTCTGGATTACTGCCAGAAGTAACGCCAGGCGAAGAAAACGTTTTTGCTATTCGAGTGCTTTGTTGATCAGCCCCGGAACCGTTTCGCCTTCGTGAATGACCGGGCCGCCATAGGCCCAGGCAGAGGCGCTGATGCCCAGGCAGGTGGTCGGGTCATCTATCGTGGCCGTCAGCCCGCTGTAATAATCATGGGTAAAGCCGCTGTAATTGTTGTAGATCGAATTGGGCAGAGAGTCGGCAAAAAGCTCATTTTCCAGTTCATAGGGCTCACCGGTCAGGCAGTTCACATATTGATGATCGGTGCTATTGATGTGATTATTGACCACGGGCTCTGGCGTGACCCCGGCCGCATCGAAATAAGCCAGAATCGCATGCCCCCACTCATGTTTGAACACATTTTGCTGATACACCGAGATCGAGTTGAAGGGGATGGTCGAATAGGTTTGCGCCGTGCCATTTGGGTAGGTCAGCCCACCACACTTGGCGATGTTCAACTCGGTGCCGATATCGTCAATGCCGATCGAGTCCCAAATGACGATCACAGAATCGTACGTCCTATCCAGGTCGGCTTTGGTCTCTTGCTTGCTCGGATAAAAGCCGCAGAATCTTTGCAGTTCGGTGAGCGGATGATTTGGCAGAACCACCGTCAGGCTCGCTTCAACCATTCCATCGGTCAATTCAGGGATATCGCTGTTGACGAACTGCTTTACCGCTGAGACGGCCCGGTCAACTTCGCTGGGGGTCATTTCAGAGACAAAATGGTGTTTCCCGGCCAGATCGAAGTAGGTGAAATCGACATCCTTATAGATCAAGGTTAAGATCTTCCAGGAGGTGGCTTTGCGTCCCCCGGCCGAGAAGAACGCGGTCAGATCCAGATCGCTGGTCATTGCCACGGTGACGGGGTTATCCAGATGGGTGAAGCCATCCTGCCAGTGATCGAATTGATACCCCGAACCTGCCAGAGGAATGGCTTTTAAGGTGACCTGGGTACCGTAAGCATATTGGGTGCCGTTATTGCAGTTTGGGGCAGGGCTTACCTCGATGGTCTCGCCCACCAGCGGCGGGCTCATTTGTGCGTTAAGCGAAAAGCAAAGGGAATTATTGATCAGATCGAGATGAATGTCGTCGAACCAGGCTGTGCCCGAAACCCGGCCTTCATCTCCACCGAGGCTGGCAGCGATCTGTACATAGGCTTCCTCTTTGGTGGTAAAGTCGAGATACACATAGGTCCAGTCGTGATCGCCGATCATGGGCTTTGTGTGAATGTCGGTGCCTGCCACCGCCAGACTGGCCCCCTGAACCGTGCCCATCGGGATGTTGCGCGTGCGAATCCAGCCTGAAAGGCGGTAGATCGAATGCGGCTGCACTTGAATGGTTTGCACCCAGCGGGCTTCATTCTTGTAAATATTGGTGATCTTGGCACTGCGCAGGCCCGAATGCGCATACAGAAAATCCCAGGCAAAGTCGCTGCGGCCGATCTTCCACCCATCCTGTTGCCAGCCAGAGATCTCATTCCCGTGCAGTTGCAGGTTTCCCAGTTCGAAATCGCCGTTATAGAGCACATCGGCTTTGGCGGTCACATTGCGGGCAGGCAAAAACAAACCGATGACGGTGATACCGGTAATGAATATACGGAACCAAAGGAGTGAGTATGTTTTCAACACAACTTCCTTTTAAAGCTGCCCGGTTGAAATGGACAATAGCGAAACTGGATTATTCAGCGATGATGGGAACTAAGCGAAGAAAAAGAAACAATAAAGTTGATTTAATTTTAGCACGGTCAGTTTGTCAAAGAACAGTTCTTTCTACTTTTAATGCCTTGATCCGCACACGGTGCTGAAAAATGAGCGGCAAAAATAATATTGTTCAATTAAACGGCACTAAAATGAGAAATAGGTTAATTTCTAAGATTCGTCGCGTGGAGAAATTTTGTCTATTAGGGTAAAGAAAATGACGTTAGAGGGTCTCTATGAGTATCGTCCGGTGAACAAAGCCGATGTGGAAGAGATTCTGGCAGTCTACCGTCAAAGCGAAGATTTTCTGGCTTTGGGTCCGGTTGCCAAGGCTTCCAGAGAAATGGTACTGGCTGACTTGCAGCTCTCTGCCCGGGCTGGCGGTCGTTATTGCGGTCTCTTTAATGAAGAAGGCAAGATGGTCGGCGTGCTGGATTACGTGCCCGGCAATTTTGAAGGGGAACCCTCACATGCCTTTCTGGAATTGCTGATGATTGCCGCTCCCTATCGCGGCAGTGGAATCGGTTGGCAGATAGTGGCACAGGTTGAAGCGGAGATTCGCACCCACCCGGCCGTGACCGCCCTCCTCTCAGGGGTGCAGGTGAACAACCCGGCTGGCATCGCCTTCTGGCAGCACATGGGCTTTCGCATCCACAGTGCGCCTAAAGTGATGCCCGATGGCACCACCGTTTATGATCTCTACAAACCATTGCGCTAAAAAGGACTTAATGATGCGTCACTCTTTGTTCTCTTTTGCGTCATATAAGTGACAATGGAATTTGCTGAAGAGCGTGCGCTGCTGGCCAGATCGCAAAAAGGCGACCTGTCTGCCCTGGGTTCCATCTATGACCGCTATCACCAGGGCCTCTTTCGCTACGCCCGCAGATTGCTGGGTGATGAAACGCTGGCCGAAGATTGCGTGGCTGAAACGTTCTCGCGTTTCCTCAAAGCACTGCAGCAGAACAAAGGGCCGCGAGATCATTTGCAAGCCTACCTTTATCGGATAGCGCACAACTGGATCACCGACCAGTACCGCAAAGAGCGCTACCTGCTGGAAGAACTGGACGATTCGCTGCCCGAAACGAAAGAACAACCGCCCGAGTCACAATTGATCGAACGGGCTGAACAAGAAAGAATCCGTCAGGCCTTAAGCCAGCTTCCCCCCAGCCAGCGCCAGGTCATTGTGCTGCGCTTCATCGAAGAATGGGGGAACGAGGCAGTTGCACTTGCGCTGCAAAAACCCGTCGGCGCCGTTAAAGCCCTGCAGCACCGCGCCCTGATCAACCTGCGCAAACACCTGTCGTGATGAGAAAGAGCGACCAAATGAGATCGAGTGAAAAAGACGAAAAAGAATTGATCGAGAAGCTGAAGTCCATGCGTGGCACGGAAGGGCGAAACCCCCTGCGCGCACAAAGCGGACGGGCACGTTTTCTCAATGAAGCCGCAAAAATCGATTGGAGCGTAACTCCTGACGCCCATTCGCGTCGTAGCATGTGGAAACAGAAATCCTTCAAGTTGTTCCCACTTGCCAATAAGGAGGCACGTCCCATGATCAACTTTATCACTTCAGCAATAGTGATCCTGACCCTGATTTTAGGCGGAGGTGGCATCACTGTGGCCGCTGCCCAGAGCAGCCAGCCCGATTCACCGCTCTATGATCTGAAACTGCTCACAGAAAATGTGCAGTTAACGCTCACCACAGATCCCGATGCCCAAGTGCAAACGGCTCTAAACTTTGCCGCCCGTCGTCTGCAAGAGATTCAAACCCTGATCGATGCAGGGCAGATCGTTCCCGAAGACCTGGTTGGGCGTTATGCGCTAGAGGTCAATCAGGCAATCCAGTTCGCTCTCAACCAACCGGATAACGATGCCACACGCTTGCTCACTCAAATGCAGCGGCAGTTGGCCATCCAAACACAGGTGCTGGATCAGATTCAGTCCAAAGGCAGCCAGCAGAACGAGGCCATTTTGCTGCAAACGCGCACGATGATGCAGTCACAGCTTCAACTGGTGCAAACCGGCCTGGCCGACCCCATCCAGTTGCGCGACCTGCTGCAAACCAGAGACCAAGACCGGCTTTGTGATGGCGCTGCCGGTTGCGTGAACAACCCTGAAAATACCGGCGAAGGCGACTCTCAGCCCTGGCAGTCGGAAGACGCATCGGCTACATCGGTGCCCGGCAGCGAGAACGGCAATAGCTACGGCACAGGTTCCGACCCTGCCACCATCGGCACGCCGAATGATTACTACTACGGCCAATCACCCGCAGGCACCGGCCCGCAGTTCACCCCTCAACCGGGCCAGACCATGCAAGGTCAAAACGGGCAGCAGGGCAGATAGAGTACCAACAAAAAAGAACCGTCGCTTTTTATAGCAACGGTTCTTTCATTTTAATTCTCTATGTTTAGCTAAAAAGATTGCGCTTCACGATGTCGGCGATGGTCAAATTGTGCCGCAATTGCAACTGGCTGTTCATCATTTGAATCTGTTTGCGCGGTGAGTAGAACGCCTCACTCCAGCCGTAACCTGCGCAGGCCGTGTCGGCAATGTAATTGCCCTGCTCGTCCCGCCCCCACCATTCTCGATAAGCGGCGTCCATCTCAGGCACGATATGCAGTTCGGGAATATTGTAGTGGGCGGAGTAGTAGAAATCAGGTGGCAGGGCGTTGAGCAGGGTGTCAAATACATGCACGCGCACGTTGAAATCGCGGGCCAGGTCTGACTGCACCAGGCTGCATAACCCACGGATGGAGGCCAGCGGGGCCACCACCTCTACCTGTTTCAGGTTCTCAAAGCGTTCTTTCACCCGGGCGATCACTTCTTTCATCACCAGCCCGCTGGCGATGCTGTCGGCAAAGAAGGCCACTTTGATCTTTTCTTTCTGATGGGCATCCAGGTCTTTGTCTTTGAAGATGGTCAATTCCACCGTGCGGCTGTAAACCGGCACGGAGCTGTCGAACACGTGGTGCGCATCCAGCACTACTTCGTCGCACAAATACCCGTAACTTTGATAAATGGCGTCCTGCACCTGATATTTAAGCCCCTCACGTGCGATCGGGAAGACGGCGATGTTATTCTGATGATATTTATTGAAGGTGGGCAGCAAACTGGGCGATTGGAAAATGGAGTTGATGGCGTTACCGGTGAGCAGCGAGCGCTCGGCCCCCAGGCAAAGCTGCCCGGGCAGGGTGATCTGCCCATCATAACCGGCCAGATCGCCGTTCATGCCGATGATGTGCATCAGTGAATCGTCGGCTTTGCACTGGCGCAGATACATGAACTTGGCAGTATGCTCATTGTGGTAAAGCACCAGGTCCAGGCTGTGATTATCGTTTAGCTCGATCTTGCCGGTGCGATAAAAACCGCTTTCCTGAGCCTTTGTGCTGTAGGGAAGCGGTTCGTCCAGAGTGAGAATTCCGGTCTTCTGGTTGAGTACATCTTCTGTAAACGAGAAGGGGTATTTAAATATCGACATGTTCACTCCACAAAGCATTGTTCTGAACGATCCGCTTTCTAGAGGCAAGGTTCATTCTCTCCCTGCCCTTTTGATTCTACTCTAATCGGTCGATTTGAGAAGCAAATATTAACATTCTGTAAAATATTTTAAGAAAAGTCCCTTAATGCTTCATCAGAGTGTGAATTTGTTGGATTTTTTGTTGTATAGTGTTAAATGCGAGGGCATAAATGCAAAACGATCCTTATTCACTCAGCAGATTTCTCTCTGCGCAGGCACCGGTCTACGCTCAGGTGATTCGTGAGTTGAAAGTTGGCCGCAAAACCTCTCACTGGATGTGGTTCATCTTTCCGCAGTTGCAGGGGCTGGGGTTCAGTGAGACGGCCCGTTTATATGCGCTGAGCGGATTGGCAGAAGCGCACGCTTACCTGGCCCATCCAATTCTGGGGCAGCGTTTGCGAGACTGCTGCAAAATTGTGGCGGATTTGCGGGGCAAAACGGCCCAGCAGATCTTCGCCTCGCCCGATGACCTGAAGCTGCGCTCTTGTTTGTCGCTCTTTGCCCTGGCCGCACCGCAGGAGCCGCTTTTCACGGCGCTGCTGGCGAAATATTTTGACGCCACAGTAGACCCGCGCACACTTGAACTGCTGAGAACTTCCAGCACTTCGCACACAGGAGAAAAGCCATGAAAAGCCTCGCCCACAACTTCTCTTTCATAATTATTTTCCTTCTCACGGCTTGTACTGTCCTTCCGGCTACCCCAACAGTAACTCTTACTGAAACCACCTCTCCAATGCCGACGGTGGCACCACTGCCGTCCGAGTTGGAAAGCTGGAGCGACCGTTCGGCCTTTCGCAGTGGATT
Source organism: uncultured Anaerolinea sp. (assembly GCA_964459385.1). Lineage (GTDB taxonomy): Bacteria > Chloroflexota > Anaerolineae > Anaerolineales > Anaerolineaceae > UBA6107. The sequence goes on along the minus strand of CAYWLG010000003.1, from coordinate 26,620 downwards.
GGTCAGCAGCCAGCAGGGTGTGCTCGATCAACTGCCCGGCGCCACCGTTTACCATATCGATCTGGTGATCGACCCCGACTATACCCGCCTGCATGGCGAAGAGGAAGTGCTCTACACCAATCGCGAATCTGAGCCGCTTAATGAGGTCTATTTCCAGCTCTTCCCCAACATGGAAGGTGGCTCTTCTGAGATCACAACCCTATCCATAGATGACAGTACCGTTGAGCCTGTCTATGAAGGCAGTCGCAGTGCGCTCAAAGTGCCCCTTGCGGCGCCGCTGGCAGTGGGGCAAGCCGTGAAGATCAAAATGAATTTTGAGGTGTCGGTGCCCACCCAGACCGCCGGCAATTACGGGCTTTTTGCCTATGTGGGCGGGCTGCTGGCTCTGGATGGCTTTTACCCGGCCATCCCGGTCTATGATGCGAACGGCTGGCATGAGGGGCTGATCCCGCCCAACGCCGACACGACCTTTCAGGATGCCAGCTTCTACCTGGTGCAGGTGACGGCCCCGAAAGCGCTCAAACTGGTTGCCGCCGGGGTAAAGGTGGCAGAAACACTCAACGGGGACGCGCAAACCGTCACCTTTGCTGCCGGCCCTGCCCGCGATTTTTACCTGGCCGCCAGTGAACAATACACCCTCGTCAGTCAGACGATGGGCCAAACGGTGATCAACGTCTATGCCTTGGGCAGCCAAAGCGAAGGCGCACAGCAAGCCCTGGATACGGCGTTCAATGCGCTGCAGAGTTACTCAGAGCGTTTTGCGCCCTACCCCTATACCGAGTTCGACATCGTCAGCATCCCGATGGATGGCGCCTACGGCATTGAGTATCCGGGCATCACCGGCATCAATCAGGCCCTCTTTAACTCGGATGCTGTTGTCAACGGCACCCCGGCCGCTATTCTGCTCGAATCCACCGTGGCTCACGAGATCGGCCATCAGTGGTTTTACAATCTGGTGGGCAACGATCAGGCCAACGAACCCTGGCTGGACGAGGCTGTCACCCAATATGTTACCGGCCTCTACTATCTGGATCGCTACGGCGCGACAGGCTGGCAGGGATATCGCGACTCCTGGGGCGCGCGCTGGTCGCGCGTGGATAACGAGGATAAACCCATCGGGCTGCCCGCTGGTGACTATCAGGGGCGCGAATATGGTGCCATTGTTTACGGACGCGGCCCGCTCTTCCTGACCGCTCTGGCCGATCAGATAGGGCAGGATACCTTTGACGCTTTTCTGCGCGATTATGTAGAGCAAAATGAGTGGGGCATCGGCACCGCTGCCGGGTTCAAAAGCCTGGCTGAAAAGGATTGTGCCTGCGATCTGAGCGACATCTTTAATCAATGGGTGGAAGGGAATTAATTAAGCGATGGAAGGGTCTGCTTTCCATAATCTTTTTATGTAGATAAAGAGAATAATGCGATTGAACCACCCTAAAACCAAACGATTGCGAAAGTTCTCGCAGAAAAGCTTGCGATAGTTAGTTTGTAAAGAGGCCCGCAGATAGTTTGTTCTCAATAAGGTTGAAAAAATGCGATTTTGTCTAATCCCGCTGCACATCACACCTGGTGAGTCGCAGAAAAATCTGATGGCTTTTCTCGATTTGCTTCCAGAGATCGCCCGCCACCAGCCTGATCTCATCTGCTTGCCCGAATGCACTTTCAGTGGTTACCTGTTCAGTGAAGATGAACTAGCTCGTTTCGCTGAAACGGTGCCCGGTCATCTTACCCGGCAAGTCGCTAAAGTAGCCAAACAGTTCCAAGTGGCAGTCTGTTTCGGTATGATCGAAGTGGAACAGGGGACTTTTTATAACACTCAGCTTTTGTTCGACCGAACAGGCACTCTTTGTGCCCAGCAGAGAAAGATCTCAGAGAAACCGCCCTTTACGGCAGAAAACAAAATTAAGGCCTTTCATTTTGGTTCGGTTGACCTCGCTCTGGTCACTTGCGGCGATCTCTTTGAGCCTGAGTTGAGTGTCAAAATGGACCTTCGCCCCAATGTGATCTTGACGGCGATGTCGCGCAGTTTTACTGGCAGGTTGCCTGACCCAGTGCGTTGGGAACAACTGGAAAGACAAGTTTATTTGGAGCGGGTCAAACAACTGGGTATTACCACCCTGATCGTCAACGCACTGGAAGCGGGCGCAGATGGGTCTTTTGGGGGAGCCTTGGTCATCGATCATTTGGGCCACTTGTTGGCCGAGTCACCGCACGGCAGTGATCAATTGTTGTATTACGATTTGCCAGACCCGATTTAAATAAAGAGACTGCGGCCCGGGGATAAAGGACGCAGCCTCAAATGATCGGTGACGATCGCAATTGGTTAGACACGCGCGCTGGTCTTCACGCCCAACCAAAAGTGATTGGGTAAGACCATCTGATTGCCTTGAACCTCGATGCCGGTATTGCGCGCAGGTTTTTCGGCGATCATGCTGGGATGAACATAGCAGAGGTCGGGCTTTTGCCCGTATTTGTGTTGGTAATACTCGGTCGCACGCTGAATCTTCGTGATGAAATCGGCTTTTGGATCATTATCAAACCACAGCATACCAGTGTTCATTTATAACTCCTGTCCAGCGGTCAGTATCTGCTCTTTATAGTGCAAGTACCGGGCCAGCTCTATTAGATAATCTGTTCTACAATTATTATAGAACGCGTTTTCTAATTTGTCAAGTACCTGTTTTCTAGCCTCATACTGCACTGAATAAGTTAATGCAATTTACGGGCCAGCCTTTTCGAAAGGCCTTTTACTCATGGATTTTTTTTGACTTTTAAGGTATCCTATTATTCGTTCAACAAGATCATTCCAGAATACCCCTAAATAAACGATTCCGCTGGAGGCTCCCATGATTAAAGACATTCTGAAGGATGCAGAAAATCGCATGAAAGGAGCAATTCAGGCTCTGGAAGAAGACCTTTCGGGCATTCGCACCGGACGCGCCAACCCCAGCCTGGTTGAAAAACTCGCCGTCGAATATTACGGCATGGAGACCCCTCTCTTGCAGCTTGCCACCATCAGCGTTCCAGAAGCGCGCGCCTTACTCATTCGTCCCTTTGACCCGTCCACCCTGAAAGCGATCGAAAAAGCCATCCTGGCTTCAGATCTGGGGCTCACTCCCAACAACGACGGCAAGATGATCCGCCTCAACCTGCCTCCGCTCACCGAAGAGCGCCGCCGTGAACTGGTAAAGATGGTGCACAACCGCCTCGAAGACAGCCGCATCGCCATCCGCAACATCCGCCGCGATCAATTGAAGGATCTCAAGGATTTTGAAAAAGAAAAGATGATCTCAGAAGATGACCTGAAGTCGGGCGAAGAAGAAATGCAGAAACTGACCGATAAGTTCGTCACCGAGATCGATCAGGTGGGGGATCGCAAAGAAAAGGAGATCATGGAGGTTTAAACCTTCAGATCGTTACCCATGCCTGAAGAATTTACCAAACTGCCTACGCATATCGCCATCATCATGGATGGCAACGGACGCTGGGCAAAAGCGCGCGGACTGCCGCGCATCGAAGGGCACCGCGCCGGCACCGAGTCGTTGCGCCGCGTGATTCGCGCCTTCGTAGAATTTGGGGTGCCATACCTCACTATCTATGCGTTTTCGACCGAGAATTGGGCCCGACCCAAAGATGAGGTCAATGGCCTGATGATGCTGCTCGAATCGGTGGTCGTGAACGAGTTGGAAGAGCTGCATCAAGAAGGCGTTTGCATCCGTCACATCGGCCGTCTGGAAGCCATGCCGGCTGGACTTGCAGCCAAGGTCAAGCGGGCCATCGAGGTGACCAAAAACAATACCAAACTTTACCTCACCATCGCCTGGAATTACGGCGGGCGCGATGAGGTGATCCATGCAGTGCAAAAGATGCTGGCTGAGGGGCTTAAACCAGAAGAGGTAAACGAGCAGATGTTTGGCAATTATCTTTTCACGGCCGGTACCCCCGACCCCGACCTGATCATCCGCACCTCAGGCGAATTGCGCCTGAGCAATTTCTTGATCTGGCAAAGCGCTTACTCAGAATGGGTGATCTCGCCGGTGTTCTGGCCAGATTTTGGCAAAGAAGAACTGCGTCAGGCCATTCTCGATTTCGGCAAACGCGACAGACGTTATGGCAAGGTCAACGGCGATGGTAAGAATGGCTGATAAATCACTGAAAAAACGTCTCATCGTAGCCGCCATCCTGGTACCCCTAGTGGCCATCTTCATTTACCTCGGAAGGTGGCCATTTACTATTTTTATCGGCGTTGCCCTTGGCCTGGCCGCCTGGGAATACTGGCGCATGTTCCGCTGTGCCGGCTATTATCCCTCACTGTTTCTGCTCATGGCCTTCACCGTGGCGGCGATTCTTATGCGTGCACTGTGGGGGTTCGCCTACTCAGATCTCTGGATGACGGCACTGGTGCTGCTGTCGCTCGCGCTCGCCACCATCCAGCAGGCGCGCGAAGAGCCGCAGGCTGTTTTTAATTTTGCCATCACCATCAGTGGAGGGCTCTATCTGGGCTGGTTGGGGGGCTACGCAGTTTCATTGCGTGCCTTGCCCAATGGCCTGGTCTGGACGCTGCTCGTCCTCTTTGCGGCGTCCATTGGCGATGCCGGGGGCTACTTTTTCGGCGTTCGCTGGGGCAAACACAAGATCGCCACAGCCATCAGCCCCAAAAAAAGTTGGGAAGGCTATTTTGGCGGCGTGCTGGTGAGTGGGCTGGCGACCTGGCTGCTCACCCTGGCCTGCCATGCTTTTGTGCCCGAAGTGCTGCCCGTTCATGGGTTGATTTTGGGCAGCGTTCTGGCCATCATCACGCCACTGGGCGATTTTGCCGAGAGCATGCTCAAGCGGCAGTTTAATTTGAAAGACAGCAGCCACATTCTGCCGGGGCATGGCGGCATTCTCGACCGCATCGATACTTCGCTCTGGGCCATCGCCATCGGGTTTTACATCATACAGTTGTTCCTTTAAATCTATTCGCATCTTTCCATCTTAAAAGTTCAATAGGAGCTTGAAAATGGTAGATTCAAAACCGACCCGCAATCTGGCGCTCGACCTGGTGCGGGTCACAGAAGCGGCCGCTCTGGCCGCTGGACGTTTTATGGGGCGTGGCGATAAGAACCGCGCCGATGGTGCCGCCGTAGATGCCATGCGCCTGCTGCTCAACACCGTGGAAATGGACGGGGTGATCGTGATCGGCGAAGGCGAAAAAGACGAAGCCCCCATGTTGTTCAACGGAGAAAAATTGGGCACGGGCCGCCCGCCCGCCGTGGATATTGCCGTAGACCCCATTGATGGCACCCGACCGCTGGCTTTTGGCCTGCCCAACTCGATCGCCACCGTGGCCCTGGCGCCGCGCGGCTGCTTTTTCAACCCCGGCCCCTTCCTTTACATGAACAAGATCGCGGTTGGCCCTGATGCCGCCGACGCCATTGATATCGAAGCCCCGGTCAAAGACAACCTGATCCGCATTGCCCGCGCCAAAGGCACCGAAGTAGATAATCTGACCGTGGTCATTCTGGATCGGCCCCGCCACGAACAACTGGTCAAAGAAGTGCGCGAAGCCGGCGCGCGCATCCGCTTCATCCCCGATGGCGATGTGGCCGGCGCGCTCATGACCGCCATCCCCGGCACCGGCATTGACGTGCTCATGGGCATTGGCGGTACTCCCGAAGGCGTGCTGGCAGCGGCCGGCATGCGCTGCACCGGTGGCAAGATCATGGGCAAACCTTTCGCACGCAACCAGGGTGAACTGGATCGTGCCAAAGACATGGGCCTGGACTTCAATCAGGTGCTGACCATGGACGATCTGGTCTCATCAGAAGATGTCTTTTTCGCTGCCACCGGCATCACCAGCGGCGATCTGCTCGAAGGCGTCACTTACTTCCCGGAGGGCGCCCGCACCGACAGCCTGGTCATGCGCGGGCTGACGGGCACGGTGCGGCGCATCATCGCCACCCACAGCCTCAAAAAGCTCGACCTGATCAGCTCCATCCAATATTAAAATGCGACCCCCGCCAGAGTATCGGCGGAGGTCTTCATTCAGGGAGGCAAACGAGGTTACTTGATGGCGTAGGTCAGGTAAGCATCCACAGCGATGAGGAGCTGACCGGCAGACACAGGCACAGAGGAAGCGGCGGCTGAATAATTGCCACCCTTACCCTCGTAGACAGTGCCATTGCTGGAGCTGGAAATGCTGATGTTTTGCAATCCAGCCAACTGAATGTCTGCGGCTTTGGCAATGCCTTCAGCTTCGCTCTTCGCGTTGGCAATGGCCAGATCACGTGCCTGAGCCAATGCGGCATCTTTGTTTTCGATGTCAAAGCTGATGCTGTTGATGGAGTTGGCGCCGGAGCTGACCACAGAATCGAGCAGGGTGCCCAGTTTGCTGAGGTCGCGCACGGTCACATAGACGGTGTTATCGACGGCGTAATACTTGCCCGAAACATTTCCGTCCGGACCGTAGGTGCTCATGGGGTAAACGCTGAAGTTGCTGGTCTGGATGTCTTTGGCTTCCACGCCCAGCGCAGTCAGTGCATCTGCCACAGCCTTGGCCTGATCACTGTTGGCGGTCAAAGCAGCAGAGACGGAAGTATCTTCAGTGTGCACACCGATATTGATGTAGGCCAGGTCGGGGGCGATGTAAACTTCGCCGTGGCCCGTGGCGCTCAATGTAGGAACGTTCGGGTTGGTGCTCACCTGGATGGGTTGGGTCGAGCAGGCGGTCAAAGCGCCCAAAACGACCAGACTTGCAAGTACGATTAAAAGGGTTCGTTTCATTTTAGTTCTCCTTGTTCTTTCTTGCCTATAAGACGCGGGTTGTGCAATTTAGTTCCCCAAAAGAAAAAATTATAATTGAATCTGCTATAAAAACAAAATGCCCGACACGTGTCGGGCATTTTGTGAAAGCGATCTTATTGTGTTATCCAGAGACGATTTTGCGATTCCGCCAATACGCATACCCCAGAAAAGCGGTTTGCACAGCGCTGGCCAGCAGCACGATCCATAAGATCTCGTCAAAACCGCCGATGAGTGTGAAGGCGATGTCTGAAAGATGCAGCAGGGTAGGTACCACAAAGATCGGCCAGTCGTTGGCATCGTAGCGCGCCGTATTCTTGCCGCGCCAGAAGAAGATCAGCAAGAGCGTAGGCACGAGCAGATGGAATGCCAGCATTATCCATTCGACGGGCTGCCCCTTGGCGAAGATCGGCCCCAGCCAGAGCAAAAAGTTCGAAAGGGGGCTGATCATCAGCAGCAGGGCGGTGATCATGCTCAAGAACGGATAGACGATGCCGACCACTTTGTTGTAACGCGTCTTCTTGAACCACCAGCGCCCCACCAGGATCATGGCCGCGCCGTAGAGCATGATCAGCATCCAGCCCGGAAAGTTGAAGACCGGAATGCGCAGGATGTTCACATCCGTGGCCGGGTTGATCAGCCAGTTCCAGCGGCCCGAGGTAACCCCCGCGCTGCTGTACACCTGGCGAATGGCCAGCGGGTCGAGCGAGAAATCTTGCAGCATGCCAAACAGGCCGATGATGGGCGGTTTGGCCCAATTGGGCACTTTGGTCTTTTCGAGGAACCAGAAACCGGTCACCAGCACACAGACTTCGATGATCGGCACGGCGGCCGGCACGAACCCGATCATGTTGAGCGAGCGCCCGTAAGAATACAAGCCCATCACGATGGCTGCATTTTCATAGATCGAGGCATACAAAAAGATGAAGGCGATCACCTCCAGCACTTTCTGCACGGGGTGATCTTCGCGCTTAAATAGGAAGATCAGCACATAGACCATCAGCCCAAGTGCCAGAATATCCTGCACCAGCCAGGTCCACGGGAAGGGTTCCAAAAAAATATAGTTCATGGTCGGGTTCCTTTGCTTTTAAATCACCGAATGGTCTGAGTAACGATTGACTCTTCAACAGACTGTCGATTAGTTGTATTATAGAAGGGAAGAGAGAAGGGATGTTGAACAAAAGAACCGTTTGTGTCGATTATGCGACAGACTGGCAGGAAATATTGATGAAAAAGAATGAAACCGATCCACGTGTGCTGCGTACCCGCAGCCTGCTGCGCGCTGCCCTGATGGAACTGGCCGCCGAGAAAAGCTTTGCCGGCCTCAATGTGCAGGATGTCACCGACCGGGCCGGCTTGAACCGCACCACCTTTTATTTGCATTACAAGGGCATGCACGAACTGCTCGAAGACTGTACCCGCGCCCTTTTTGCCGAGATGCGTGCGCTGATCTACGCGCGCAAACCGGCTGGCAGTGACTGGCGATCCGCACAACTTGAACCCTTCGTCGAAGCAGTGTTCGGCCACCTGGCGCAGCACAAAGAGTTCTACCGTGCCATGCTGGGCAAGCAGGGAGATCCCTACTTTCGTGCCCTCTTTCAGGAACTGCTGGCTGAACTGATCTTTGAACCGATCGCACAGGAAGCACCGGCTTTTGAGAAGGATCAGCGTTTTGAGATCACATTGCAGTTCTTCAGCGCCGGTTTTACCGGTGTGGCCGCCTGGTGGCTCGAAAAAGGCATGCCCCTTACACCGGCACAGGCTTCACGCCAGGTGGCTGCTGATCTGCTGCCCGATTACCTGCACTTGCTCGACCGTTTTGAACCCTGAATTACATACTAATAGGAGAGAAGATGATCCATTACAGCGGTTATATGCTAGTGGTAGAAGAGATGGACCCCGTCAAGCAGTTTTATGCCGGGCTGCTGCAGCAAAAGCTCAAATACGACAGCCCCGATTATGTGGTCTTTGAGGGCGAGTTCAGCCTGTTCTTGAAGCGAAATTTTCGCGCCATTCTGGGGGACGATGAACGCTTCCCCATCCAACTGCGTGCCAACAACGGGGAGCTTTATTTCGAGAGTGATGATATCGAAGCCGATGAGCACCGCCTCATGCAAGCCGGTACCGAGTTCATTCACGGGGTGAAAGAGCAGCCCTGGGGGCAGCGCGTCATGCGCTTTTACGATCCATCCGGTGCGGTGGTGGAAATCGGTGAAGAGATGGGGGTGGTTATCCGCCGCTATCAGGCCCAGGGTATGAGCCTGCCTGAGATTTCAGAGCGGATCGGCTTTACGATGCCCATGCTCGAAGAAATTCTAGCCAGGGAGTAGGCGAGTACAGACAAAAAAACAGGCACCTCAAATTTCGAGGTGCCTGTTCGCTTGGTACATAACTAGATCGCCTGCCCCTTAAATTGGCTCATATACAGGTTGTAATAAAAGCCCTTTTGGTCGAGCAGTTGTTGATGGGTGCCCTGTTCCACGATCTCGCCGTGGTCGATGACCACCACGTTATCGGCATCGCGGATGGTGCTCAGGCGGTGGGCAATCACGAAGCTGGTGCGGCCTTTCATCAGGGTGAGCAGCGCTTTTTGGATGCGTGCTTCGGTGCGCGTATCGACGCTGCTGGTGGCCTCATCCAGAATGAGGATGGCCGGGTCGGCCAGGATGGCGCGCGCAATGGCCAGCAACTGCCGCTGCCCCTGGCTGAGATTGTTGGCGCGCTCGCTCAACAAGGTCTGGTAGCCATCGGGGAACTTGCGGATGAAGTGATCGGCATCTGCCAGCTTGGCCGCATGCATGCATTCTTCATCGCTTGCGTCCAGGCGCCCGTAGCGAATGTTTTCCATCACGGTATCAGAGAACAAAAACGTATCTTGCAGCACCAGCCCCAGTTTGTTGCGCAGGTCGGCCTTACGCAGATTGCGGATATCTTTGCCGTCGATGCTGATCGAGCCCCCTTGCATTTCATAAAAACGCGTCAGCAAATTGATGATGGTGGTCTTGCCAGCGCCGGTTGGCCCTACCAGGGCCACGGTTTGTCCGGCTTTGGCGGCGAGACTCATGTTTTTGATGATGGGCGTGCCGCTCACATAACCGAATTTCACCTGCTCAAAATTCACATCACCGCGGATGGTGTCGAAGGGCAGGGGCGATTCGACGTCGGCCACTTCGGGTGGGGTGTCGATGATCTCAAAGACACGTTCGGCCCCGGCCAGTGCCGCCTGAATGGAGTTGTACAGGTTGGCCAGTTGGCGCAAAGGCGAAACGTAATTTTGTCCGTAGTTGATGAAGGTGGCGATCATGCCCACGCTGACCAATCCCTGCAGGGCCAGCCAGGCGCCCAGGCCGGCCAGCACGATGATGAAGAAGTTGCCCAGCACCGCGCTCAGGGGCATGACCAGCAGTGCGTAACTATTGGCATAAACCCCGGCGCGGAAGACGGCATCGTTCTGCTCACGAAAAGCCGCGATCACCGATTCGTTGCGGTGAAAGGCCTTGACCACTTTCTGCCCGCTGATGGCTTCTTCGGCCACACTGTTCAACCCGCCCAGGTCGAATTGCAACTGGCGGAACCCTTTGCGGGTATATTTGGCCACAAATTCAGTGAACCAGAGCATGATGGGAACGACCAGCAAAGTGGAAAGCGCCAGCCACGGATTGAGCACGAACATGGCGATCAGAATGCCCACCATGGTCAGCACGCTGGCGATGAGCGAGGTGATGTTCTGCGAAACGGCCTGATTGATGGCGTCAATGTCGTTGGTCAGGCGGCTCATCAACCCACCGGCAGGGTGGGTGTCGTAAAACTGGATGGACAGGGTTTGCAAATGGGTGAACAGTTCGGTACGCAGGTTGCGCAGGGCATCTTGTGAGACCCGCGCCATGATCCAGTTGGCCAGCGCCTGAAAGAGGTTGTTGAACAAATAAGCTGCCAGCATTAACAGGGCGATGTGCACCAGCCCGGCCACATCTTTGGCGCTGATGAAGCGGTCGATTGCCTGCCCCATCAAATAGGGACCGGCCAGCCCCAGCAGGGTATAGAGCACCACGAACACCAGCACAAGTGCAATCCACCCTTTGAAGGGCTTGAGATAGGGTAGCAGGCGGGCCAGCGCCTGACGCGGGTTGCTGGCTTTCTCGAACACGCGCGGACGCCCGCCGCGTGGCTGCAAGCTGGCCCGTGTTTCGTTGGGAGTTCTTTCAGAAGAAGAGGAGAGCGTCATGGTCGAACTCCTGCAAGGGCGGTTTCTGCCAGCCCGTTGCCCAGTTGTGATTCGTAAATTTCCTGATAGATCTGGCTCGTCCGCATCAGTTCGGCGTGGTTGCCTTCCGCCACGATCTGTCCCTGGTCGAGCACCAGAATCTTGTCGGCCTTGAGCACCGTGCTGATGCGCTGCGCCACGATAAAACTGGTGCGCTCGTGCATGATCTTCTCCAGCGCGGCCTGAATTTTGGTCTCGGTCTCGTTATCTACTGAGCTGGTGCTGTCATCCAGGATCAGGATCTTGGGCTGCATGATCAGCGCGCGGGCAATGGCCAGACGCTGTTTTTGCCCGCCAGAAAGGTTCACCCCGCGCTCTTCAACATGGGTGTCATATCCGTTGGGCAGCCCCACGATGAACTCGTGCGCCTGGGCGGCCTGGGCTGCCGCGATCATCTCTGCTTCAGAGGCCTCTGGGCGCCCGTAGCAGACGTTTTCGCGAATGGTGCCAGAAAACAAAATGGTCTCCTGAGGCACAATGGCGATCTGTGCCAGCAGGGATTCCTGGTCAAGCTCCTTCACGTTTACCCCATCGATCAGCACCTGCCCTTCAGAGACATCGTAGAAGCGCGGGATCAGGTTGACCAGGGTGGATTTTCCGGCCCCGGTCGCGCCGAGGAGAGCGATGGTCTCACCCGGTTCGGCGCTAAAACAGATGTTTTTGAGCACCATGCCGCCTTCTGCCCCATCGTAATGAAAACTGACGTCCCGAAACTCCACGCTGGCGCGCGCCTCGCTGGGCAGCAGGCGAGGGTGAGCGGCGGGTTGTACATCAGAGACGGTTTCCAGCACCTCATTGATGCGGCGTGCCGAGGCCAGCCCGTTGGCCCACACGTTGGCCAGGTTGGTCATCATCAGCAGCGGCGTCATGGTGGTGAGCAGATAGTTACTGAAGGCCACCAACTGGCCGATGGTCAGCCCACCTGAGATCGTCTGCAGGCCGCCCATCCAGATGACCATGACCATGCCGGCATTGACCAAAATCGTCATGGCCGGGTTCATGGCCGACATCACCTGCATCACCCGCGTCATATCGTGGGTCAGGTCCTGGTTGGCTACTTCAAAACGCTGCGTTTCATAATCGGCACGCACGAACACCTTCACCAGACGCACACCGGCGATGTTTTCCTGCAGCACGGTGTTCAGACGGTCAAGCTTTTGCTGCACCGCGCGAAAGATCGGTTCCATTTTGGTGCTGAAAAGAGTGATCACGATCAAGATCACCACCATCAGTGGCAGCATAGCCAGGGCCAGCTTGGGGCTGGTGTTTACCATCAAGATCAGGCTGCCGATGATCAACAACGGGGCACGTGTGCCGATGCGCAGGGAGACCTGCACCCAGCGCTGCATGGCACTGGCATCGCTGGTCATGCGCACCATCAGTTTGCCGGTCGAGAAGGTGTCGAGGTTGCTGTAAGAGAATTTCTGCACTTTGAGGAAGACCGCCTCGCGGATGTCGCGGGCCACGCTCTCGCCCACACGCACAGAATAGTAGTTGTTGCCCAGTGCCACCAGTGTGCTCAAGATCGAGATGGCCAGCATCAAGATCGAGGTGGTGAGCACCACGTTCAAGTTCTGGGCCTTGATGCCCTGATCGATAATGCGCTGGATCAGGCGCGGGATGGACAGGTCGGTGAGTACCTGCGCGGTCAACAAGATCAGGGCCAGCGCCGCCCACTTTTGATAAGGTTTTACAAACGATAATACTCTGCGGATCGGATTCATGCCTTATTCGTTCACTTCGTTATTAAAATTTTTGTTCAAAATGTTCATGGCTTGCAGTACCGTTTCGATCTCGTTCTCTGAAAGTGTGGCCAGTTTCTGATTCATCCAGGCGTGGTTCTTCTGAAAGATATCGTTCAAAGCCTGGCTGCCTTTTTCGGTCAGATCGAGATAGACGTAACGGCGGTCACTTTGGTTGGAGCTGCGCGAGATCAGGCTTTTCTGAACCAGCACCTCCACCGATTGGCTGATGGCCGAACTGCTGATGCCGCGTGCAGTGGCCAGCTCTCGCACCGTGCGTACGCCGCGCCGGATATGCCGCAGCACGTAAAACTGCTCCACCGTCAGCCCGTAATCATCGCTGGCATAGCCGCGCACGTTTCCGCGCACGATGTGCCACACCGGCGGCAGGGTTTCCCAGATGCGCGTGATCACCTCTTCGAGGCGCCCAAAATTGTTCGCAGACTCAGCCATAGCCATCCTTTCGTGTTAGCCTCTAAACAGTTAAGAGACTAATCTATTTTAGACATTTTTCTCGATTCGTCAAGAGAGGATACTGAACTACAAGTTGTCAAACCTTGGGTACACAATTCAATGTTATAAAAAATGATTTTTTCAAAAAACTTTAATTACATGAAAGTTAGTGGGGAATGTAAAAATTCTGTTAATTTGACCCAAATGCACAGATCAACCTTATACAAAGGCGTTACGTAACAAGTTGTAGATCGTAAAATATTACTAAGAAAAAGAAAAAAGGATTTTGTATGCGAAAAAGCTTGCGACTTCACTTTGGACAACCCGCCCCCGATCTTAGCCTAGCCGATCTGGAAGAAAACTCTGTTCAGCTTTCGTCGCTTTGGGTAGAGAGACCGCTTTTACTGTCGTTTACCCGCCACTTTGGCTGCACACAGTGCAAAGAAATGCTCGCCGAATTGGTAAATGGACGAGAAGCATTGGAAAAAGCCGGATTGGCGCTTGCAGTGATCACCCAGGGGAATGTGGAACAAACTCGACTTTTCGCTGCCCAGTTTGCTCCCGGCCTCTATTGTCTGTGTGACCCTGATCGGCAGGCGTATGTAGCTTATGGACTGGAACGAGGCACACTCTTTCAGACTTTCCTCAATCTAAACGTGTGGAAGGCATTGCGCCGGGCACGACTCAAGGGATATTCCATTGATCCACCGCCAACCGGACAGGATGCCATGCAAATGTCTGGAACTTTCATCATAAACACGGAGGGGAAGATCCAATTACCTTTCTACTACGATGATATTGCCGATCACCCCTCTTTGGAACTGCTCTTGAGTGGAATTTACGCCACTGGTTGGAATACACCTTTGCATGCTCCGCTTGGACATGGAAATGAAACAGAAAATTTGGAGAAATAATAGCAATGAAAAACATTAAATGGTTCTGGTTCCCCTTTTTTACTTTGCTTGTTTTCGCGTTGAGCGGTTGTGCTTCTTCTGAAGCAACAGCGGCCGCTGTTCCCCCCCTGGCCCAGGGACTCATTGCAGAAGGCGCCCTTAAACCCGTTCAAGCCCTTGATCAATCTTTCAGCGTTTCTGGCCAGGTAGAAAAAGTGCTGGTGGAGGACGGACAAGTGGTAAAGCAGGGAGATCTTTTGGCAACCCTTAACAATTCTGCCGCGGCCGAGCTTGCACTAGCCCAGGCTCAGCAAGAAGAACTGGCTGCGCAGCAAGACTACGAAGAGATTAGCCAATCAACCTCTTCAGGAGCCCTGGCTGAATTAAATCTGGCCCAGGCTCAATATAACTACAATGTTGCTTATGGGAATTATTGGAACCGTAATAACCCGCAGGGTTCTGCAGATGCCATTACCCTTACTCGTGCCCGACTCCAAATCCTTGATAACCAAATTGCCGACCTTGAAGACAAATACAACAGCATGGGAGAAACTGCCGATACTGAAACCGGCAAGGCAAAGGTGCTCGAAACTCTCTCGCAGGCTCGTCTGGATCGTGAAGATGTAAAAAAGCTTCTCAATTATTATGAGTCAAACCCAAACACATTGGATGTGCAGACACTCAAAGCAAAATTGGATGTAGCAAAAGCCAATCTTGACGATGCACAACGTGTGGTTGACCGTCTCAAGGACGGCATTGATCCCTATCAATTGGCCACTGCTGAAGCTCGTCTCACCACTGCCAAAGCAGCAGTAGCCAATGCTCAGGCAGCGCTTGATGCATTGCAATTACGGGCCGGTATGAGCGGATCAGTGGTAGATGTAAATATACTGCCCGGACAACAAGTAACGGCTTTGCAACCTCTCATGGCGGTGGCGGATTTTTCAAGTTGGATAATTGAAACTGACAATTTGACCGAAACTGAGATAGTCAATGTGGCGGTTGGTCAGACCGTTGAAGTTGTTTTAGACGCACTTCCCGATACAAAGTTGGCCGGCACCGTTACCCACATCAATGATCGTTTTGTAGAGACACGCGGCGATGTCACTTACACCGTCACCATCACCCTGGCAGAGACCGACCCGCGCATGCGCTGGGGGATGACCGCTGCTGTTTACTTCCAACCCTAAGATTGTCAGGTGAGCATGGAAGAATTTTTCTCAATTTCTGGTTATTTGGCAGTCAAAGAGGTCTGGCGTAACCGCGGACGCTTTCTGCTGGTCAGTCTGGTCATCGCTCTGATTACCCTCTTGGTGCTTTTTATTGCGGCTCTGGGTGAAGGTCTGGGCAATGGCAATCGCGAATACATCTCCAAATTGGATGCACAGTTGATCGTTTTTCAGGCCAAATCGGATAGCCTCATAGCAGCCAGTCGTTTGGGAAATGATCGCCTGGCCGCAATTCGCCGTGTGCAGGGCGTCGCAGATGCCGGTATGTTGGCCACAACGAATGCCAACCTGATTTTGCCGGTAGATGGCAGCACCCTCAAAGTGGCTTTGCTGGGCATCCAGCCCGGACATGTGGGAGAACCCCCGGTGTTACAAGGCCGTCAGCTTAGCACTGACCTGGCCAAAGAGGTGATCCTCGACAGCAACGCTGCTTATCGCAGCAAGGTCAAAGTAGGGGATACGGTTACCCTTCGTGTTACTCAGGGCACCAAAGATGAGTTTTATGAACTGCGCGTGGTGGGCATCAGCAGCGGGCAGCAATATTCGCTGCAGCCTTCACTCTTTGTCCCTTTTTACACGTGGGATCGAATACGCCCAAAATCGGACGCCGAGGTAAATTCTTCCAATCCGGTCGCCAATGTAGTGCTGGTAAAACTGAACGATGCGAAAGCCGTTAATGAAGTGGCAGCGCGCATCCGTGCCCAGGTAAGAAATGTAGAGCCAGTGACCATTGGAGAGACCATTCAGGCTTTGCCTGGTTACTCGGCTCAACAAAGTACGCTCAACACGCAGGGAGCTTTCACGCTTTTCATCGGGGTCTTGGTGATAGGTGGTTTCTTCCAGATTCAATTGTTGCAAAAGGTACCGCAAATAGGTGTTCTCAAAGCGATTGGCACTTCGAATCCTGTTGTGGCCGCTGCCTCTGTGATTCAAATTCTGGTGGTGACACTTGTGGGTGTTGCTATCGGCGCGCTTTTAAGCTTCTTGTTTTCTTTGACTTTTCCACCTACGGTACCGATCGTTTTCAATGGCACTACCTCTGCCATAGCCGTCTTTGCCCTCATCCTTATCGGCCCGCTTGGAGGGCTGGTATCTATTCGTTACGCTGTACGTATTGAGCCACTCAAAGCGCTTGGCCTTTCGTCATAAAGGGATTCACTATGAGCACTTATGCACTTGAAACAGATTCTATTGTCAAAACATATCAAAGCGATTCTGGTACCATCCACGCTGTGGAGGATGTATCGTTGCAGGTAAGATCAGGCGAGTTTGTTGCGCTGGTCGGGCCAAGTGGATCGGGCAAGACCACCATGCTTTCTATACTGGCCGCGCTGCTGCAGCCTACCTCAGGCAAGGTGTTACTCGATGGGCAAGATCTGGCCAGCATGAACGAGGTGGAACGTGTTGCCTTGCGTCGCGAAAAAATAGGGTTTACCTTTCAGGCCAATAACCTGGTCCCTTACCTGTCTGCGCTTGAAAACGTGGAACTGATGTTGCGACTCAACAATAAATTGGATAAAACCGGTAAAATGCGCTCTCAAGAACTGTTGGCACGTTTGGGACTGGGCGATAGGCTGCATAACCTGCCGGGGCAAATGTCGGGCGGACAGCAGCAGCGCGTGGCCATTGCCCGTGCGCTCATCCATAACCCAAGCCTGGTGTTGGCTGATGAGCCGACCGCCAGTCTGGATACCGAGCGTGCATATCAGGTGGTGGAGACCTTCTCCGGGCTGATTCATGAGCAGAACCGGGCCGGGATCATGGTCACCCATGATCTTCGCATGTGCGAGTTTGTAGATCGTGTTTTGCAAATGCGCGATGGCAAACTTGTGCAAGTGTATTCCACCTGCACTGAGATCGAGGCTTTGGTGAAAGGGACAGCACACTAAATCGGTGTGATTCGTCTGGCAATTTGTAACGAAACTTAATATCTGGTAATTAATGTCTAAATTGTTATAATTTTTAATCATATCTGCATTACAGAAGCGAAGAATGAGAAAACTGGTCGTAACAACTTTTCTTACTTTGGATGGGGTGATGGAAGCTCCAGGCTGGTCTATGGAATATTGGTGTGATGGCATTGCAGCCTTTAAAGGAGCCGAACAGCTTGCCAGCGATGCCCTGCTGCTGGGTCGCGTGACCTATGAGGCTTTCGCAGCCGTCTGGCCCACTCGCAGCAAAGAAGATGATGAGGGTGCCGAGTTGATGAATTCACTGCCCAAATATGTGGTTTCGCGTACCCTTAAAGAGCTGCACTGGAATAACTCTCATCTCATCGAAGGGGAGGCTATCGGTGGCATTCAAAAACTGAAAGAAATGCCCGGCAAAGATATCCTCGTCTATGGCAGCGGCCAACTGATCGACACGCTCATTGGGACCGGTCTGGTGGATCAGTTTAATTTGCTCATTTACCCGCTGGTTCTTGGGCAAGGCAAACGTCTCTTCAATACGGCCCATCCGGTCAAGCTTAAACTTGTTGCAGCCAACGCTTACCCGACCGGCGCTGTTTCGCAAATTTATTCGGTGATTAAATAAAAGGAAAATAAAATGTCAAAAATGAATCTTTACGTGAATTTCAACGGTCAGTGCCGTGAAGCCATGACCTTCTATCAGGCTGCGCTGGGCGGCGAACTGCAATTCCAGACGGCAGGCCAGTCGCCCATGGCCAGCCAGGTGCCGGCCGAGTTCACCGATCACGTCATCCACGCGCAGTTGGATACCCCTGATTGGACGCTGATGGCCTCCGACGCGCTGGGTCATCCCCTCACACACGGCAACGATATGTCGATCATGATCAACTGCGACAGCGAAGAGCAGATCACGTCCATTTACAAGGCGCTTTCTGTGGGTGGCGAGATCGTTTCAGAGCTCAAAAAGGAGTTCTGGGGCGCGCTCTACGCCAACTTCGTCGATAAATTTGGTGTCCGCTGGATGCTGAATTATGCCCAAAGTTAAGTTCTTTATCGAGCCCGGTAAACAGGAGATTCTCTCTTCCTGTGAGTTTGACGCTCCGCGTGAGCTGGTGTACCGGCTTTACACCGACCCGGCGCTGATGCCACAGTGGTGGGGGCCGTCTTACCTGACCACCGAAGTGGAGATCATGGAGGTGCGTCCCGGCGGCCGCTGGCGCGTGGTGCAGCGTGCCCCCGATGGTGGTGAACATCCCTTCAATGGGGTGTATCACCTGGTCAAGGCGCCCGAAAAACTGATCTACACCTTTGAGTATGAGGGCGAGCCGGAGCACGTGATGCTCAACACTGTCACCTTCGAAGAAAAGGACGGCAAGACGTTGCAGCTTGAACAGTCGGTCTTTCAGTCGGTGGCCGACCGCGATGGCATGGCCGCCACCGATATGGAAAGCGGCGCCCGTGAATCAATGGAGCGGCTGGAAAAGCTCATCCAGGCCAAACTGTAGAATTATTCAAATTTTGTATTCCACAGGGCACGGTTTTCGCCGTGCCTTTTTTCTGTTTAAATTGATCTTTGCGTCGCTGGCGTTCCTTATCGAGTAAAATCAAGGTACTTTTAAACGCGAAGGGCTCTCAATGGATCAATCTCACTATATCGAAAAAATTCTGGCCAAGCGGCAGGATCGTGAAAAACGGCTGCTTGCCGCTCAACGCAACTGGTTCTCTCTGGTGGGGCTCTTCGACCTGCTCCCCGGCGAAAACACCTTTGGGTCAGACTCGGCCAATCCGATCGCGCTCCCCTCAGCGCCCGCGCCCGTTTGCGGCAGCTTCTTTGTAGAGGAAACCGCCATCACCTTAAAGCCCGCTCTGGATACACTCAGGGTTAACGGGGAACTTCCCTCTCAACGCCCCATACAAAATGACCATGCCGAGACGCCTGACATCATCACCTGCGGGAGCCTGCAGCTGCTGGTCATCCAGCGCGGAGAGAAAAATTTGCTGCGCGTCTGGGACAGCGAAGCACAGGCTTTGAAAGAGTTCTCCGGCCTGAAGTATTACCCGGTCAACACCGAATTCAAGTTTGAGGCCAGCTTCTTGCCATACGCCACACCCCTGGTCAAAAAAGGCAGCAACGCCATTGGCACCGAGTTGGAAGTGGAATTCATCGGCCAGGCACGTTTCACCTACAACGGGGTGGATTGCACCCTCGACGCACAGGAAGACGAAGACGGATTGTTTTTTCACTTCAGCGACGAAACCCGCAAAGACACCACTTATCCTGGCGGGCGCTATCTGCTGACCGCTGTGCCGGTTCAGGGCAAGGTAACGCTTGATTTCAACCAGGCGGTCAATTGGCCCTGCGCCTACACCTCGTTTGCCACCTGCCCGCTCACCCCGGCACAAAACGTATTGCCGGTGCGCATCAAAGCCGGTGAAATGCGCTATCACGACTGATAGCCCCCCACTCGGAGCAGCATGATCTTTCCACCCGAAGCGCTCAGTACCTTTTTTGCTCTGGCCGCGGCTGCCTTTTGGGGCAGCGGCGACTTCAGCGGCGGTTATTCTGCGCGCAAGGCCACCTCTTATCAGGTGCTGGCCCTTTCTGCGCTTTCTGGCGCGCTGGTGCTGCTGTTGGCGTCCTTCATTTGGCGGGAGAGTTTTCCGTCGCTGCGCGGTGTGCTCTTTTCGCTGCTGGCAGGGTTGGCCGGTTCGGTGGGCATCTCTTCACTTTATCGGGCTCTTTCATTAGGGAACTCGGCCATTGCGGCTCCCACCTCGGCGGTGCTGGGGGCAGTCTTCCCGGTGGTCTTTACTTTTTTCACTCAGGGGGCTCCTACTGCGCTCAAAATTGTCGGCTTCGGCCTGGCCATTCTGGGCATCTGGCTGGTCTCTTCCAGTGCCGGCCGCGAAAATATTCAGGCCAACAAGGCTTTCTGGCTGGCTGTGCTCTCTGGTCTGGCCTTTGGCGGATTTTTCATCTGCATCGCCCAGGTGGAAGACGGCAAGGTGTTTACCCCGCTGGTGCTGGCTCGCGGCGCCATGTTCCTGGCCGGCATGCTCATTCTGACCCGCACCAGACAGGCCTTCCCTTCCCCCAAGATTCACCCCGTTGCCGTACTGGCAGGTTTTCTCGATGCCGGCGGCAATGTGCTCTTTTTGCTGGCCAAGCAGTTTGCCCGGCTCGACACGGCGGTGGTGCTTTCATCGCTTTACCCGGCGGTGACCATCCTGTTGGCCCGCGTTATACTTAAAGAGAACATTTCTGCCCGGCAGTGGCTGGGCATTGCTGCCTGTTTGGCGGCCATCGTGCTGATCACGCTCTGATCTTTCCTTTTCTTTCGTGGGGAGGTGAAAATGAACGGACAATCATCCCTGAAGGGGGATTCCCTTGCCTGGCTGCTGGAACCTGACGAACCGGCCGCCCGCTATCAGGCGCTGAAATACCTCGTTCAGCCCCGCCCGCAGGACTCCGAGCTGACCCTGGCCCGCCAGGCAGCGCTTGAATCTGAGCCGGCAAAGGCCATTCTCGATGCGATGGACCCGGCAGGGTTCTGGGCCAAGGCAGGCGGCGGATACAGCCCCAAGTATTATGCCGGGGTGTGGTCGCTCATCACTCTGGCGCAGATGGGTTTTGCCGCGGCGGACGACCCGCGCATCGCCCAGGGCTGTGCCTATTACATGGATCACGCCTTCACGAAGTTTGGCAGCATCGCCTACAACGGCGCGCCCGGCGGCACGATCGATTGTCTGCAGGGCAATATGCTGTGGGCACTGACCGAGATGGGCTGTGAGGATGAACGCATCGAGCAGGCCTACGAATGGATGGCGCGCAGCGTCACTGGGGAGGGGATTGCCCCGCAAAACGACAAGACGCAGGAAAACCGTTATTATGCCTACAAGTGCGGCCCCAATTTTGCCTGCGGTGCCAATGAAGGTCAATCCTGTGCCTGGGGAGCCGTCAAGATCATGCGCGCCTTCGCCAACTGGCCGCTGCCAAAACGCACCCCGCTCATCCGGCAGGCCATTCAGATGGGGGCAGATTTTCTGCTTGGCGTCGAACCCATGACGGCGGCTTACCCGATCCCCTCCGATTCGCAAAAGCCAAACCGCGACTGGTGGCTGCCCGGTTTCCCGGTCTTTTACATCGCCGACCTGATGCAACTGCTCGAAGCACTGGTAGGGTTGGGCTACGGGCGCGATGCGCGCCTGCAGCAAACTCTGGACTGGATGCTGAGCAAGCAGGATGAACAGGGCCGCTGGAAGCTTGAATATACCTACCGCGGCAAGATCTGGTCAAACTTCGGCACGCGCGGCAAACCCAGCAAATGGGTCACCCTGCGCGCCCTGCGTGTATTGAAGGATCTGGCCGAGACCCCGGCCTGAGATTATTTTTGCTCTGATTGGAATAAGGATTACTACATGCCCCGTTTTCAAATGCTGGCCTTTGATGCCGACGATACCCTCTGGCACAATGAACGCCTTTATGTAGCGGCCCAGGCTCAATTCAGCCAGATCATGAGCCGCTATTATGACCCAACTCAGGTGGAAGAACGCCTTTTTCGCACCGAGTCGCGCAACCTGGAACCTTTCGGCTACGGCATCAAAGCTTTTGCCCTTTCCATGATCGAGACGGCCATTGAACTGACCGAGGGCCAGATCCCCGGCAGCGAGCTTATGAACATCATTGAGATCGCCAAGCACATGCTCAGCGCCGAGGTGGAACTGCTGCCCGGCGTGGCCGAGACCGTGCCGCTGCTGGCGGCTGAGTATCCGCTCATGATCATCACCAAAGGTGACCTGCTCGATCAGGAGCGTAAGATCAATAAATCAGGCTTGAAGGCATATTTTCAAGAGGTGGAGATCGTCAGCGACAAATCGCGACAGGGATACGAAGCCATCTTGCAGCGCCATCAGATTGACCCGCATCGCCTGCTCATGGTGGGAAACTCGCTGAAATCCGATATTTTGCCCATCCTCGAGTTGGGCGGGCGCGGCGTTTACATCCCCTACGAGACCACCTGGCTGCACGAGATGGCCGATGTTCCGACCGGGCAAGAGGGCTTCTTCAGCCTGGAAAACTTCGCCCAGTTACCGGGGTTGATCCATCAACTTGAAAAGAGAGCTTAAACCTAATTTCTGTTCAATTAAAAATTCAAATGCCAGTAAATGAATTTATGTAACAAAAAGGGTTGACTAGATTTAAGGATTATATAAAGGTGAATAAACAAAGGGAAACCGGCTATTAACAAGATGAAGTTATTTCAACCCAGTTTCTATTTATTCTTAATCCCATTTCAGTGAGTATTTGTGTCGTCGATTTATGTGCAGTGAAAATCGCCTTTCAAATATTGGAAGACGACTTACTCATATCTACTTACTTAAATTCAAGCCCCCTTCTTAAAGAACCTCTAGACATAAATCATTGTCAGCAAGCAGAATCCTTAGTTGTGTCACTTTATGTTGCCATTCATTTTTTATTTTGTAGGTGTTTGTTACTTTTAATCCATCAAATTTTCCTGTGATAACTACACAACTATAAGCTGGCAATGTTTGAAAAGCCCTGTGGGCGCACGATTATCGGCTCATGTCATCAAAGGTGGTGTGAATATTACGGTACGAAAGTAATTTACTCAAAAGACAAAGAGGATGCGGGACGAAGAACCTGCATCTGCATCCTTTCAATTAAACTTTACTACATATTAATAATCTCTTTCCCCCCTAGATGTAAAAGAACCTCCTGCTTTGTTTTCACACAGGGGGTCCTTTTCATAGATGTTTACTTTAAAGGGTTAGTTCAGGTTATTGAAGTTTTTATCCTCTGTTTACAATCGCGTTATTTATTGTGTCTACGATTTTCTTAATAAATTCCTGATCAGTTGATCTAAAAACTTCTTCATCAAACATACTGCCAGATGTTCCGATCATCACTGTGAAAATTTTATTTGGATTGATAATGGTTATGATAAAGGGTATGATACAAAAAACCCCAAAAATTATTAACAAAGCCGATCCAATGCCCAAACCAATCCCTACACACATAAGGAAGGCAACAAACAAGACTACCTGCATGATAACACCTATAAGAGGAAAACTTGCTTTTTCCATCGATACTTTTGCAATGTTTGAGATCGCATAAGTTTTTCCATTGAATACAGCGCGAGTGTTTGTAATTGTTACTGACTTTTCATTTAAAAACACAGTTTCTTCCATTTTTCCCTCCCAATTTTTTTTATTAAAAGCATTGTGAATCCAAAAATATTTTTCCTCCCGTAAGTGTTTAATTGATTCAGATATCCATAGCTGAAATTTTTTATCAACAATTTGCCTCACAAAGGCAAAGGATAAATCTGAACCTATATAATTTTAGCATATTTCTTTGTTTTTGAATTATTTCTAGCAATTTTTTATAAAATCAAGCATTTGAAATGAATATTACCCATATTCCACGTGGATAGATTTTACCAACATTTTCACCTCAGAAAGATGGCGGCTGAGGTTGAACACACTTAATCTTGCATCGTTTCTCCATTTCATATCATTTTTGGCGATCTTTTTCACAAATTCAGCCATTGGAAACGGCTTTTCTCGGCCGTTTTTAAATATAAATAATGGTTTGAGGATATCTCCACCAAAAAATATCTGATTCACTTTTTAGTGAAAATTTGACTTTAGCCTCAACCCCCAAAATTCATCCAAAGTGAGTTAAGAGTCGTAATTTTAGTGGAAAAATAATCCAATGTTGGCTTGTAAATGCTATTTTTACACCAAAAGTGAAGTTTTTCTTTAATCCTTCCTTTTCATTGATTAGGTAACGTGGAATCCGGCCTAAAGCTGTTTTCTTCGTTCTTTCAACTTATGCTTTTGGCAGTAGGGGCGCAGAATGTTTAGAAATTCCTGCCCATAGCGGGCCAGCTTCACCTTGCCCACGCCGCTGATCTCAGCCAGCGCGGCTGCGCTTTGCGGATAGTAACGGCTCATCTCGATGAGCGACTTATCCGAGAAGATCACGTAAGGCGGCACATCCTCTGCGTCGGCCAGTTGCTTGCGTTTTTGGCGCAGCAGGGCGAAAAGGGCTTTGTTGTAGTCTTCGTCGTCAGAGGCGACGGCTTTCGGGGCTGGTTTTTGGATGGCGGCCTCAGAGAGATAGATGGGCGTGCGCTGGCGCAGCAGAACGAGCGCGCGCTCGGTCAGGCTCAAGCCCAGGGTCGCTTCGTCACGCTGATAGAGCTTCAGTTCTCCCAGTTGCCGTGAGAGGGTCATCCACTGCATCAGGGGCAGTTCGCGCCCGATGCCAAAGGTGGAAAGCTGGTCGTGGCCATACTTGAGGATCTCCGGCGTTTTCTCCCCCAGCAGTACATCGATCACATATTTGGCCGGAAAACGCTCCCCGGTGCGCTTGATGCAGGAGAGAAACTTCTGCGCCGGAATGGTGACATCTTTCATCACCGGTCGCTCTGGTTTGGCGGGGGCAGGCGTGCTTTTTCTGAACGAACGCGGGGCAGTTTCTTGCCCGGCCCGGCGGCTTTCATTTTTCTCTTCTTCTTGCCAGTGCATGGCCGAACCTCGATAAGAGGAACTGGTTTGCAGGCAGTTGTCGCAGCGGTTGCATTTTTGAAAAGCAGGGATCTCGCCAAAATAACGCAGCAGCGGTTGGCGGCGGCACAGCAAAGTTTCTTCGGCATAGTCCACCATCGCGTTCAACTGCCTTTCGGCCACCTCACGCTCCTGACCGCTTTTATCCTGAATGAAATAGCGCAGTTTGGAAATATCGCCATAGTTAAAGAGAAGCAGACAGCTCGAAGGCAGCCCGTCCCGGCCGGCACGCCCGATCTCTTGATAATAGCCTTCGATGCTCTTGGGCAAGTCGTGATGCAGCACAAAGCGCACGTTGGGTTTGTTGATGCCCATGCCAAAGGCGATGGTGGCCACGATGATCTGCACATCGTCGCGGATGAACGCCTCCTGGTTACGGTGGCGTTCTTCATCTGCCAGACCGGCGTGGTAGGGGCGAGCCGAATAGCCATGCCGCACCAGAGCAGCGCTCAATTCATCCACCTGTTTGCGCGAAAAGCAGTAAATGATGCCCGATTGATCTTTGAAGCGACGCACAAAGCGCAGGGTCTGCTGCAAGTCGTCGCTCTTTTCCTGCACCTCGATAAAGAGGTTTTCACGGTTGAAACTGGCCACGAATTCGTCCGTGTTGCTGAACCCCAGCGAGGTGCGGATGTCGGCGCGCACCCGCGGTGTGGCGGTGGCCGTCAGGGCCAGGCAGGTGGCGTTGGGGTAGCGCCGGCGGGCTTCGGTGAGCTGGCGGTATTCGGGGCGAAAATCGTGCCCCCATTCTGAAATGCAGTGGGCTTCGTCAATGACGAAGAGTGAGACGTTGATCGCATCGAGCAGGGTAAAAATGCGCAGGGTGAGCAGGGTTTCCGGGGCCAGGTAAAGCAGTTTGACCTCTCCCTGGCTGACGGCCTCCATGTTCTCGCGGTAAGCCTTTGGGCTCAGGGTGCTGTTCAAAAACAGGGCAGGCACCCCGGCTGCCTGCATTTGCTCTACCTGATCTTTCATCAGGGCGATCAGCGGCGAAATCACCACGGTCAGCCCGTCCAAAAGCAGCGCCGGAATCTGATAGCAGAGCGATTTGCCGCCGCCGGTGGGCATCACCGCCAGGGTGTCGTGATGGGCCAGCACGTTTTCGATCACCTCTTGCTGCAAGGGGCGAAAAGTGTCGTAGCCAAAGGTATCTTTGAGAATGGAGGCGGCGTTGGGCATGGCACGATTATAGCCGTGAATCCACAAAGCGGACGAAACCCGTGGTATACTGCACTCATCTTATAAATTGAATGGGTATTTATGCGCCTCCATCCCTTTGTAACGATGGAGGTTCTTTTTTTAACCATTCAGTACTTTTGAAAGCAGAGGAATCCCTTGGAAGTAAAACTGTATGTTGGAAATCTTTCCTTCGACACAACCGAAGAACAAATTCGTACATTGTTCACAGAAGCTGGAACCGTTTCGGCCATTGATATGATCAGAGATCGTGACACCCATGAGCTGAAAGGCTTTGCATTTGTTACCATGAGCACGCAAGCTGAAGCTGAAAAGGCGATCAGCACTTTCAATGCCAAAGAGTTTAACGGCCGTCCTTTGACCGTTAATGCTGCCAGGCCGCGCGAAGATCGCCCCGCTTATGGCGGCGGCCGCTCATTCAACAACAACCGGGGCGGCGGCCACAAACGCAGCGGCGGATCCAACAACCGCTACTAAACTTGACCTTAAAAAAACCTTCATATTTGTGTAATGCACCCCATTAGTTGGACAAAAGTTAAGTAATTTGGAAGGACTGAGT
>CAYWLG010000002.1:0-322705 GCA_964459385.1 uncultured Anaerolinea sp. | reverse complement strand
CTGTGGCTAATAATTCTCGTTTACTTCCTTGGCTCATCATAGCTCCCTCGGCAGTCCTTCTTGCTCTGCCTAGGGTAACATCTATTATGAGGCAACGTTTTTCCTATAGTTACTTTTATTTTGAGGCAATGCGTCCATACAAATTCATTGGGAAATTGCGATTTATCGGGTAAAATCAAACCTCGGGTTCACCTCCAACGCAGCCTCATTTACAAATCAAAATCAGGAAGGCAACAGATGGAAAATCAGGGCAATTTTCCCTATGATTTTATTGAGCGTGTCATTATCTCGCAGGCCGAGATCGAAAAGCGGGTCACCATTCTGGGCGAAATGATCACCCGAGATTATCAAGACTCTGAAAAGCTGCTGCTGCTCGGTTTGCTGCGCGGCAGTGTGGTCTTTCTCACTGACCTGATGCGCAAGATTCGCCGGCCGATCACTATGGATTTCATGTCTGTCTCTTCGTACAGCAAATCGGAATCAACCGGTTTCGTGCGCATTGACTCTGACCATAAGACCAACATCCGTGGCTGGGACGTGATCTTGATTGATGACATCGTTGATTCGGGCTATACCATCCGTACGGTGCGTAAACTGCTGCTCGACCGCGACCCCAAGAGCCTGAAGACCTGTGCCCTGCTCGACAAACCCGAGCGCCACAAAGTGGACATTCAGATTGACTATCTGGGCTTTAGCATCCCCGATTATTTTGTGGTGGGCTACGGCCTGGATTATGACGAAAAGGGCCGCAACCTGCCCTATATCGCCAACATTGACTTCACGAAACAGGAGGAGTAACCCGATGCCATTGGATATTGTGATCGGCACCCAATGGGGGGATGAAGGCAAAGGTCGGGTGGTGGACCTGCTTTCAGAGAATTCGCAGATCGTGGCACGTTACAACGGCGGCGACAACGCCGGCCATACCGTGACCGTGGGCGACAAGATCTATAAACTGCACATCATTCCTTCGGGCATCATCCATGCGCAGACGGTTGGCGTGCTGGGCAATGGTGTGGTGCTCAACCCGTTTACCCTGAGCGAAGAGATCGAGATGCTGCGTACCGGCGGGGTGCAGATCAGCCCTGAGCGATTGTGGATCTCGGATGCGGCGCAGCTCATCACCCCGGGGCATCGTCTGCTGGATCGCGCGCAGGATGCCGCGCTGGGCAAGGCCATGATCGGCACTACCGGTCGCGGCATTGGCCCGGCTTATGGCGATAAAGCCGCCCGGCGCGGGCTGCGTGCCGGTGAGATTCTGGCGCCGGAACTGTTTGCCGAACGGGTGCGCGCGCACTTCAGCGAGGTGGAGCGCATGCTCACAAAACTCTACGGACAGCCTTCGATCGAGATTGACCAGTACGTGAGCGAGTATCTAGCCAAAACCGCAGAGCTGCGCCCCTATATTCGCCGCATTGGTCCGCTGGTGCAGGCGGCGCTCAAAGACGGCAAAACCGTGCTGGCCGAAGGGGCCCAGGGCACGCTGCTCGATCTGGAACAGGGCACCTATCCCTACGTGACCAGTTCCTGTACCACCGCCACGGGCGTGTTCAGCGGCCTGGGGCTGGGCCTGCAAAACACCCGCAATGTGGTGGGCGTGACCAAGGCCTTTCAGACGCGCGTGGGCTCCGGCCCATTCCCGACCGAGCAGGAGGGCGAGATCGCCCATTTTTTGCGCGGCAGCGGCGCCAACCCCTGGGATGAGTACGGCACCACCACCGGGCGTCCGCGCCGGGTGGGCTGGCTCGATCTGGTGCTGCTCAACTACGCCAATGAGGTCAACGGGTTCAGCGAACTCTTTCTGACCAAGCTGGATGTGCTTTCAGGCCTGAAAGAGATCCAGATTTGCACTGCCTACGAACGGGATGGCAAACGCATGACCTCGCTTGATTTTTCGGGCGATGCGCGGCTGCTGGCCGAATGTGAGCCGGTCTATGAGACCCTGCCCGGCTGGCAGGAACCCTTGGGCGCCTGCCGCCGCTGGCAAGACCTGCCGGTCAATGCACGGGCCTATGTAGAAACCCTCGAACGTGCCAGTGGTCTTCCTATTAAAATGATCTCGGTCGGGCCGGAACGCTCTGCCCTGATCAAGAGGTAAAAAATGAACCCCTTCGAGAGCTACCAAAGCCCCTTCAGTTGGCGTTACGGTTCAGATGAGATGCGCTCCATCTGGAGCGAGACCCACAAGCGCCGCACCTGGCGCCGCCTGTGGGTGGCGCTGGCTCAAGCCCAAATGGAATTTGATCTGGTGAGCGCCGCTCAACTGACCGAACTGCAAGCCCACACCGACGAGATCGACATGGACAAGGCTCTCGAAATTGAGGCTCGCAATCATCACGACCTGATGGCAGAGCTAAAGGTGTACGCCGGGCAGTGCCCGACGGCCGGCGGGGTGCTGCATCTGGGTGCCACCTCAATGGACATCAAGGACAACGCCGAAGTGCTGCAAATAGCCCAGTCGCTTGATCTGGTGCTGGGGTGCCTGCGCGGTCTGCTGGGCGTGACGGCTGAGAAGATCGAGGCTACGGCCGGGATGCCGGTGATGGCCTTCACCCATTTACAGCCGGCCGAACCGACCACGCTGGGCTACCGCCTGGCCGGCTTCGGGCAGGATCTGCTGGCCGATTATGAAACCCTGCTGATGCTGCGCCGTGACCTGAAGGGCAAGGGCTTTAAGGGAGCAGTGGGCAATGCCGCTTCTTATGAGATGCTCTACGGGGCCGAAGGTGCGCGCAGGCTGGAAGAAAGCCTGAGCAAATTGTTGAAGTTGCCCTTTTTTGAAGTGGCCACGCAGACCTATCCGCGCAAGCAGGATTACACGCTGCTGGCTGCACTGGCCGGTCTGGGCGCGAGCGCCTATAAATTTGCCTTTGACCTGCGCCTGCTGCAGGCGGAAACCATCGGCGAACTGGCCGAACCCTTTGGCAGCGAACAGGTGGGGTCTTCGGCCATGCCCTTTAAACGCAACCCGGTGGAGGCTGAGAAGATCGACAGCCTGGCACGGGTGCTGGCTACCGCACCGGTAACGGCCTGGAACAACTACGCCCATTCGCTGCTGGAGCGCACGCTGGACGACAGCGCCAACCGGCGCACGCTTTTGCCCGAGACATTTTTGGCGCTGGATGAGATTCTGTTGACCCTGACACGCCTCTTGGAGGGATTACAGGTGAAAGAGGCTGCCATCGAGCGCACACTGGCCCAGTTTGGGCCCTTCGCGGCAGTAGAGCGGGTGCTGATGGCCGCGGTGAAGGCCGGGGCCGATCGTCAGGAGATGCACGAGGTGCTGCGCCAGCTCAGCCTGGCCGCCTGGACGAGCGTTCAGCAGGGGCAAGCGAATCCACTGCAGGGGCTGGTGAGCGGGGACGCACGGGTGACCCGCTGGGTAAGCCCGGCCGACCTGGACGATCTGTTCGATGTGGCGGAATACACCGGCAGTGCGGAGCGCCGTGCAGTAGAACTGGCGAAGAAAATCGAGAGCGCCATTCGGTAAGCTGATTTCACGTTTGTTTTTACAAAAATGAAACTATCTGCTGACTGAGCCCGAATTCCAGGGAGTTTTAGGTATTCTTTTTCATAGGGGACTGTCATGGTTTCGATAAACATTGGATCTTTAAGACGCCAGCGTCTTTTTTAATTCAGCGATGGCTGCCTGTATTTCAAGATGGGATTTTTCGTTCTCGGGTGGGGGGAGCTCGCCCTGTTTTAGTTTGGTGAAATAGTCCTCCTGGTATGGGTCTGCATCGCTGTCATCTTCATAATAATCATCGGTGTGCACAATATATTTGAGCGAGTCATAGAGTTCGCCCGCAGCGTTGGGGTAAACAACAGAGATCGTGACCTGATACTTCCAGTCGTCATCTCTGGGTTCGCTGCCGCCGCTGACGAAGTAGCGTTCGCTGTCATAATCGATATCTGGTGTGTAGAGCTTTTCGAGAAACTCGAGGGCGGCGGAGCTGCCCGATTCACCCAAGGCTGTGATGGCCTTTAATGCCTCTTCCAGATGGTAATGTTCCGGTTCGGGGGTGAACTCGTAGGGTTCTTTTACCATTTTGCGGCTCCACCAGTGGGGTTTAACTTCACGGTAGCGAGTTTCAGCAGGATATTGCTTGCTGATTCCGCAATTAACCCGATTGAACAGATCAGCGAGGGTGGCAGGGTTCATATTTTCTCCAGGGATTGATATACAAATAATTATAGCAACTTTGTTTTTAAGTGCGATTTCATCTTGACTCTCCTGTGGCTGGAGGGTATATAAAAGGAGCATGGAGGCAGTCGGATGATCCGGATCGGTGACTTCTCTAAACTTAGTCGTGTAACAGTGAAAACCTTGCGTTACTATGACGAAATGGGATTGCTGCGGCCAGTGGCGGTAGATCGGTTTACCGGCTATCGGTATTATGAATATGATCAACTGCCACGCCTGCACCGCGTGCTGGCGCTTCGCGACCTGGGCTTTAGCCTGGAGGAAATTGCTCGTTTTCTTGACAACGGGCTAACGAGTGAACAGATGCGCGGCATGCTATTGCTGCGGCAGGCTGAGATCAGACAAAAGGTGAACGATGAAGAAGAACGTTTAGGACGCGCGGCGAATCTATTACACCAAATTGAACAGGAGAACAACATGTCGGAATATGCAGTTGTAATGAAGGCCGTGGAGCCGATTCGCGTCGCTTCGGTGCGAGGGGTGGTGCGCCTGCCCTCAGAGCAAACCCCGTTGTGGTGCAAATTGGGTACTTATCTTGAAGCGAATCACATTAAACCAGTTGGGCCGTGTCTGTCACTTTATCACGATAAAGAGCATAAAGAATTTGAGTGGGATATTGAGGTAGCCGAACCGGTGCAAGGGGAGGTGAAAGGCAGCGCAGAAGTGTCTGTGAGCGATTTGCCCGCGGTGGCACAAATGGCCTGTGCGGTGCATCATGGCCCTTTTGAGACGATCAGCCTGGCCTATGATGCAATCTTGAAGTGGGTGGACGAGAACGGCTTTGAGGTGAGCGGCCCCTGCCGCGAGGTGTATCTGCATGAGGCCAAGCCAGGAGTACAAGATGACCCTGAGACAGTGACCGAGATCCAGTTTCCGGTGCGCAAGATCAGGTAAACAATTTGCCGATAAAAATGGGGCACGGCATGCCGTGCCCCAGCAGATAGCGAGTAGATGGATTACTCCTGCATTGAGCGGCGCTTCTTAAGCATCACTGAAGCTACCAAGCAGGCAGCGGCAGGTATAAGAAAGACGACGGCCCGGACGACGAGGAAAAGCCAGAAGGGGGCCGAGTTGTGACCGATGGAGATCAGATAAAGGTCAGCGCCCAGGCGGATGACAAACCCCACGGCCAGCAGAATGGCGGCGAAAAGCAAAAATTGATCCAGTTTGAAGGAGCGATTCACGATATTTCTCCGATACATCGAAATTAAGTGTTCCTATTATAAGGGGATTTAAACGAAAACGGCGTGCTTTGCGGGCACGCCGTGTTTTTTGCAGCAGGAATGACTAGATATCGATACCGAAAAGGGTGCGCACGAGCAGACCCACCAGGAAGGAGAAGGCGGCCACCCCCATGCTGATGGTGAACATCTCCCAGAAACGCTGCTTAAAGGGCAGGTCTTTGGCGACCGAGACGTAGAAGTTGAAGGCAAAAATAATGAGGACGGCGATCAATAGGGTGATCCCCAGACTGATGTAGATGCCGGCGCCGTTCTGCGGGATGAGCAGATAGGGCAGAATGAGCAGAATGACGGTGATAAAGTAAGCAATACCGGTATAGAGGGCAGAACGGGCCGCTTTGGGGTCGTTATCGGCGCGCGAAGAAAGGAACTCTGAGGCGGCCATCGAGAAGGCGGCTGCCACACCGGTAATGAGACCACTGACAGCCACGAGCTTGCCGCTTTGCAGGGCCAGGGTAAGGCCGGCCAGGGTGCCGGTGAGCTCGACCAGGGCGTCGTTGAGGCCGAGCACGATGGAGCCGACGTAAGAGAGGAACTCTTCCTGGATCATGGCGGCCAGTGAATCTTCGTGTTCTTCTTCATCTTTGCCCAGTTGGGCGGCGCCGGGCACGACCGAATCGAACTCGGCGTATTCTTCAGCACCGGCCACCTCGCCTTTTTCAAGCAGCTTGACCGAGAAGGTTAGGCCGAGCAAGCGGGTGAGCAAAACCGAGAAAAAGATCTTGAAGCGGTCGGGCTGAATATCCACCTTGCTGACGTTCTTCCAGAACTGGTAGTGGGCCATCTCGGTTTTGGCCATTTCGCTCATGACCTCGGCGTTGTGCGGGTCTTTGATGAGGCGAGCCAGCTTGCCGTAGATGAGATGGCTGGTCATTTCGTCCTTTTGAAATTCGTGGACGCGTTTCATTTGGGATGCTTCCATAGTTAATTAATCTCCTCTTCTTCCTGTAATGCAGGAGTGATGACAATAAATGCAGGCAGCGTTCTAGAGATCGAGGCCGTCGATGGCAGCCCGCAGGGCTTTCATTTCGTCGAGGCTAAGGGTGATGCCCTTGCTCATGACCTGATGGTCGGGGCTCCATTCGCGCAGGTCATATTTGGCCGGGCGCTCGTTCCAGCTCACCAGGTTGAGTTCCTTGCTCCAGCCTTTTTCACTTGTAGAGAGAACCGCCAGGGTTTTGACAATCTCGAACTTTATTTCTGTCATGGTGACCCTAGTATATCCAATAAATGCGATTTTGTCGTCCGAATTAGCGAACTCAGACAAGAATCTGACAGATTCTTAACAAAACTCGTATATTGACGGGTTATGATAATCAGGATTGAACCCCAGTAAGAAGAGGTGGACTATGAATTTAGAGAAATTTACACAAAAAGCTCAAGAAGCCTTGATGCAATCTCAACAGATTGCTCAAGAGAATCATCAACAAACGATCGAACCGCTGCACCTTCTGCTGGCACTTGTTCAGCAAGAAGAAGGGGTGGTGCCGGCCATCGTGCGCAAATTATCGGGTAGCACCGAGGGACTACGCGTAGATGTTGTGAAAGAAATTGAAAAATTACCGCGTATCGAAGGATATGACAGCGGCGAGGCGGGACTTTCACGGCCGGTTATGGATGTGATCCAGGCGGCGGAACGCTATGCCAAGGGCATGCAGGACGATTATGTTTCGACCGAGCATTTGCTGCTGGCGCTTACCGAAAGTAACCAGGGCAAACGCCTGGCCCAATATGGCCTGACCAAAGATGCCATCCTCAAGGCGCTGACGGAGGTACGCGGTAATCAGCGCGTGACCAGTCAGAACCCCGAAGATACTTATGAGGCATTGGAAAAATATGGCCGTGATCTGACCGCCGCTGCCCGCCAGGGCAAATTAGACCCCGTGATCGGGCGTGATGAAGAGATTCGGCGCGTGGTGCAGATCCTTTCGCGGCGCAGCAAGAACAACCCTGCGCTGATCGGCGATCCGGGTGTGGGCAAGACCGCCATTGTGGAGGGTCTGGCGCAGCGCATCGTAAAAGGCGATGTGCCTGAAAGCCTGAAACACAAGCGACTGATCGTGCTGGATATGGGTGCGCTGGTAGCCGGGGCCAAGTACCGCGGTGAGTTCGAAGAGCGCTTGAAAGCCGTGCTCAAAGAAGTTCAGTCCGCCCAGGGAGAGGTGATCCTCTTCATTGATGAGATGCACACCGTTGTGGGCGCAGGTGCTGCCGAAGGCTCGATGGATGCCGGCAACATGCTCAAACCGATGCTGGCGCGCGGCGAGCTGCATATGATCGGCGCCACCACCATCAACGAATATCACAAGTACATCGAAAAAGACCCGGCGCTTGAACGACGTTTTCAGCCAGTGACGGTGGGCGAACCGAGCGTGGAAGATACCATCAGCATTCTGCGCGGTTTGAAAGAGCGTTATGAGGTGCACCATGGTGTACGCATCACCGACGGTGCCGTCATTGCCGCGGCTACGCTCTCTAATCGCTACATCACCGACCGGCGGCTGCCGGACAAGGCGATTGACCTGATCGATGAAGCGGCCGCCCGCCTGCGTACTGAGATTGACTCAAAACCGCAGGCGTTGGATGAGGTTGATCGCGACATCATGCAACTGGAGATCGAACGCCAGGCGCTGCAGAAAGAAAAGGACAAGGCCTCGGCTGAACGTCTGCAGAAGATCGAGGGCGAATTGGCCAACCTGCGCGAACAATCGGCGCAGCTCACCACCCGATGGCAGACCGAAAAATCCGCCATTGCCGATTTACAGAAGATCAAAGAGCAGACCGAGCAGGTGAGCCATGAAATGGAAGAGGCCGAACGCCACAATGATCTCGAAAAGGCCGCCCGTTTGCGTTATGGCACTTTGCATGAAATGCAAGACAAACGCGAAGCGGCTGAAAAGAAGCTGCAACAGTTGCAAAAGGAAGGCGCATTGCTCAAAGAAGAGGTGGACGCTGAAGAGATCGCCGGCATCGTGGCTCGCTGGACGCAAATTCCGGTGGAACGGCTGCTCGAAGGCGAGGTGCAGAAGCTCATCCACATGGAAGAACGTTTGCGTCAGCGCGTCATCGGGCAGGAAGATGCTCTGGCGGCGGTCTCGAACGCCATCCGACGTGCGCGTGCCGGGCTGCAAGACCCCAACCGACCGCTAGGCTCGTTCATCTTCATCGGCCCCACCGGCGTGGGCAAGACCGAACTGGCACGTGCTTTGGCCGAGTTCCTCTTCGATGACGAACGCGCCATGGTGCGCATTGATATGAGCGAGTATCAGGAAAAACATACGGTGGCACGGCTGATCGGTGCGCCTCCGGGCTATGTTGGTTATGAAGAAGGCGGCCAATTGACCGAATCGGTGCGTCGTCACCCCTACACGGTGGTGCTCTTCGACGAGATCGAGAAGGCACACCCTGAGGTCTTCAACGTGTTGCTGCAACTGCTCGACGATGGTCGGCTGACCGATGGACAGGGCCGCACGGTGGATTTTCGCAACACACTGGTGATCATGACCAGCAATCTGGGCAGCAGTTTGTGGCTGGGCGAGAAGAAGGTCTCGCGCGAAGAGGTGGTACACACTCTGCAAGATAACTTCAAGCCTGAGTTTCTGAACCGCATCGACGAGATCATCGTCTTCCACCCGCTGGCCAAAGAGGAATTGAACCACATTGTGGGCATCCAACTGCAACGGGTAGAGAAACTGCTCGAAGAGCGGGGCTACAAGCTGGTTGTCAGCGAGGCCGCACGGGCTTACCTGGCCGATGTAGGATATGACGCCGATTTCGGCGCCCGCCCGCTCAAACGTGCCATCCAGCGCGAGTTGCAAGATCCGCTGGCCATGAAACTGCTCAACGGCGATTTCCATGCCGGCGAGACCATCCGCGTGGATCAAGGCAAGGAAGGCCTGACCTTTACGGCCGCTGCCTAAACAGAACCTGATCGAACTCTCCCTCAGTTTACAACGAGGGAGAGTTTTTTGTAACACTTATTGCATTTAATTAGAAATAAGTTTATAATGTAACAAGTGTTACAAAGGAACTTATCATGGAATATAAATGGATTCTCTTTTGCCCGCAACTGCCGGCCACGCCCTCGAGCCCGCGCGTGACCGTGTGGCGGCGCATGCGTTCAGAAGGCTCGCTGGGGCTGGATAACGGCCTGTGGCTGCTGCCTTACTCCGAGGCTTCTCTCACAATTGTCGAGGAGATGAAGGAATACGTGCAGGGCCAGGGGGGCAGCAGCAAGATATTCCTCTCCAATGCCATTGACGCCGCCACCGAGGCCGATATTTTGGAACGCTTCAAGCAGGATCGTGCCGAAGAATACGCCGAGATCAAAGAACAGTGCGCCGACTTCATCCATGAGATCGAAAAAGAAACGACGCGCCAGAATTTCAGCTTTGCCGAACTGGAAGAGAATGAGCAAGACCTGACCAAGTTGGAAAACTGGTACCTGAAGGTGCAAAAACGCGATTTTGCTCCCGATGCAGCAGCACAAGAAACGAGCGAATGGCTGCAAAAGTGCCGCGATGTCTTTCAACAGTTCACCGATGCGGTATACAGCCAGGAAGACCCCGATCATGCGCACAAGATGCGTTTTGATCCCGGCAAACTGGCAGCGGATGAGCGCGAGTAAGTCAATCCCTTACATACGAGGAAACAATGGAAGAAACGAATCAGAGTGGCGAAGCCAGGCGCGCGACCATTAAAGACCTGCCGCGCAATGTGTGGGCGGTGGGGTTTACCAGCCTGTTCATGGATATCTCCAGCGAGATGGTCATCAACATTCTGCCGCTTTTTTTGTCGAACGTGCTGGGGGTTAAGACCAACATCATCGGCCTGATCGAAGGGGTGGCGGAGGCCACCGCCAGCGTGCTCAAATTGTTCTCGGGCTGGCTTTCAGACAAAATGGGCGGGCGCAAGTGGCTGGCCGTGATCGGATACGGCCTTTCGGCGCTCTCTAAACCTTTCTTTTACATTGCCAACAGTTGGGGCATGATTGCCGGGGTGCGCTGGGCCGACCGGGTGGGCAAGGGCATCCGTACCGCTCCGCGTGACGCGCTGGTGGCCGATTCGGTGCGGGCGGATACGCGCGGGCTGGCCTTTGGCTTTCACCGCGCTATGGATACGGCCGGGGCCATGATCGGCCTGGCCATTGCGGCTCTGGTGGTATGGCTGGGGCAGCGGTCCAACCTGGATCTGACGCGCTCCACCTTTCAGACCATCGTGCTCATCAGCCTGGTACCGGCTTTTCTGGCCGTGCTCTCGCTTGTTATCGGTGCGCAGGATGTCAAAGCCAAAGAACAGCGCGACCTGCCCAAGTTCTCTTTCAAAAATCTAGGCAAGCCCTTCATGATCTATCTGGTCATTGTGAGCATTTTCACCCTGGGCAACAGTTCAGATGCTTTTCTGGTGCTGCGCGCTCAAAACCTGGGCCTTTCGGTGCTGGGCATTCTGCTCATGCTGGTGATGTTCAACCTGATCTATGCGCTCATAAGCACCCCGGCCGGTTCGCTTTCTGACCGCATCGGCCGGCGCAGGCTCATCATCTGGGGGTGGGTGGTCTACGCCGTCATCTACATCGGGTTCGCCTTTGCCCAGCAGGGCTGGCACATCTGGCTGCTGTATGTGCTCTACGGCCTGTACTATGGCATGGCCTACGGCTCCGCCAACGCACTGGTGGCAGACCTGGTGCCGGCACATCTGCGCGGCACAGCCTATGGCACCTACAACGCGGTGATCGGGCTGCTGGCCTTTCCGGCCTCGCTGATCGCGGGCATCCTCTGGCAGGGGGCGGGGTCATGGGCGGGGTTTGGCCCGGCGGCGCCCTTCCTGTTTGGCGGCGGGCTGGCTTTGCTGGCCGCCCTGTTGATGGGTCTTTGGATGCCGCGGGTCACACAACCTGCTGAATAAAACAATCCTCATAGAAAACAGATGACAATCCCCAGAAATTGGGGATTGTATTTTGAATTTAACTTGCTATAATGTTGCTATATCCAATGTATATCAAGTTTATAACAAATGTATGTTAACCGGATCGTTTCAGTGTGAGTAAGAGTGTGGTTCAGTTGGTCGCAAGTCAATTTCTTCAAAAAAGAGATACCTTGATGAACAAAGTTGACCCCAGTAATCCGACCCCACTATATGAACAGCTCAAGTTCATTATTCAAGACCAGATAATGAACGGCGAATTCCGTCCAGGTACGCATCTGCCTTCGGAGAGCGCCCTGTGCGACCGTTACGGCGTCAGCCGCATCACGGTCGTGCGTGCCCTGAACGACTTGGAACGCGATGGCATTTTGCAGCGCGTGCAGGGCAGTGGCACCATCGTCAAGACCCGGCAGATCGACAGCCAGTTCGAATCTGTGATGGGGTTTACCAAGAACATGCATTTGTATGGCAAGCAGGTTAGTTCTCAGGTACTTTCAATTGAAAATCTAAAAGCGGACGATACGCTGTTGCATATCTTCCGTCTGGAGCCGGGGGAAGAAGATACGTTCGTCAAGTTCCGCCGACTTCGTTGCGTGGACGGTGTGCCGGGTGCGCTCATGACCTCCATCGTGCGAAACCGGTTGGGAAAAAAGATGCAAGAATATGATCTGGAAAGTGCATCGTTCTATTCGCTGTATCAGGAGATCACCCATTTACCGATCATTCGCAATGAGACCTCCATCGTCCCCATCATTGCCAGCCCAGAGATCAGCGATCTACTCAAGGTAAAACCAGGCAGCCCGCATTTTTTGTTTACCGGCTTGGGCTTCACTGAAGACGAAACACCCATCGAATACAACATCTCGGTTTTTAGCGGCAGCCTGTTTCAATTTACGACCAATATCTATAAACTGCGCGATGGCAATAGCGCACAATATGCATCAAAGGAACTGCTTTGACAACTAAATAACACCAGAAGGAGGTGAGTTCCCTCAGGGTTGAAGAAATCCCTATAAGCAAGATATAGGTGATCTATTAAGGTCGCCCCAAAACAAGCTGAAGTACTTTCTATATTGATGAGGAGAGATAATGAAAAAGTATTTGCAAGCTTTGTTCGTTCTGGCCGTTGCATTCAGCCTTTTGATTGCAGCCTGCCAACCTGCTGTTCAGCCCACGACTGAAGCCGCAACTGAGCCCGCCACCAGCGAAGAAGCTCCCGCTACTGGTGCGCACGAACCTGTCACCCTGCACTTCTTGAAAATTCAGGATGATCTGGAAGCCAAAGCCTTTGCCGAAATGGTAGATGCCTGGCACAAAGTGGATGGCGGAAAATGGGCCTATGTAGATGTCGTCTACGACACCAAACCCTTCGCCGACCTCTTCCCCTCCATCGAAAAAGCTGTTGCAACCGACAGCCAGATCGATATCGTGCAGGCTGATGGCCCCGATGTGAAGCATTTTGCTTACAACGGCGTGCTGATGGACCTTACCTCCTACTTCACTGCAGATGAAATGAAAACCTGGGATGCCCAGTCAGTCAGCGAAGGCAGCATCGGTGCAAAGTTCTACGCTCCCCCCGAAGTTCAATCTTGCCAATTGATGTGGTACAGCGTGGATATGCTGCAGGCTGCCGGTATTGACGTCTCCACCACCGCCGGCTGGACCTATGGCGATGAGGGTACCGCTCTGGCCAACTGGCAGAAACTGACTGTTGACTCGAACGGCGACGGCACCCCTGAGGTCTTTGGCCTGGAAATGTCCGGTCCGTGGGATTACTTCCAGCGCATTCCTTCGCGCACCAACGGCGAAAAGGGTGATGCTACCTACACCGGTATTGCAGCGGACGGCGTAACCTTCACCGGTTACTTCGATTCTGACGCAGCCATTGAAGCCTACCAGTTCCAGCAGAACCTGGTCACCAAATACAAAGTCATGTCATCCACCAATACCGCCAACCAAATGCTCTCTGGCTTGGCCGCCACCGCCATCTATCAAGACATGATCATGGGCACCCAGAAAGATCAGTTCCCCGATTTCAAGATGGGCGCCATTGAACCCCCGTATTTCAAGACCTCGATCTGCCAGACCGGCAGTTGGCACTATGGTATTGCTGCAAATACCAAGTACTTTGACGAAGCCCTTGCCTTCGTGAAATTCGCCTCCAGCGATGAGGGCGCCAGCTACATCTGGAAGTACAAGAGCCAGATCCCGGCCAACATTGGCCTGCTCAACACCCTGCCCGATTTCAGCAGCGATCCTGCCCGCGAGTTGATGAAGACCGTCATGCTCGCCGACGGTGTGAACCGCGTCGAGACCCCGGCCTACACTGAGTACAACTCACTGTTCACCGAGTTCTTCACCAGCCTGGTGGCCGGTGATGATGCCGCTGCACTTGCGCACGAATATGCCGGCTTGATGGACGAAGCCGCAGCCAAGTACGCCGGCTGGAATCAGTAATCTGAAACAGCACTAAAAACCCTTACCACGAGTGTGAGCGATCATGCTCGTGGTAAGGAACAGGTTCAAAGCAAATTTGTACTGCATGCTTATGGAGACGAAATGACAACAATTACCGGCTCTGGAAAGACCTCCTGGTTTCAAAAGCAAAAAAACCGCAATTACATCGTCGCTTTTCTGTTCGTACTGCCGGCCCTGATCAATTTCACGGTTTTTCGTTATTACCCCATGATCTGGGCTTTCAGGGCGAGCTTTTGGGATTACAGCCTGCTGCAAGGTTTCAAGAAAATGGTGGGGTTCGATAATTACATTCGGGCCTTTACCGGGGATCCTGTTTTCATCCAGAGCTTGAAGACAACGTTCATTTACGCCTTCTTTTATGTGATCATCATCGTGATCCTGGCGCTGGCGCTGGCCGTTTTTGCCAATCAAAGAAAACCCGGCGTGGGCGCAATTCGAGCAATCATCTTTATTCCTGTCGTGACCTCATTTATTGTGGTCTCGATCGTATGGGGGATGCTGCTGAACCCCGATCTGGGCATCGTCAACGGTCTGCTGCAAACCCTGGGGCTGCCCAGGTTGAGCTTTCTCACCAGCAAGACGCAGGCGCTGCCTTCGCTGATCGCCATATCGGTGTGGAAAGATGTGGGTTACAGCGTGATCATTCTGGTGGCCGGCCTGAAGGGCGTTTCAGAGATGTATTATGAAGCCGCCATCGTGGACGGTGCCAATGCCTGGCAGCGATTCTGGAACGTGACCTTGCCCTCCATCAAGCGTCAGTTGATGTTCGTGCTCGTTTGGGCCACCATGGGCGCTTTTCAGGTGTTCATCCCGGTCTATTCATTGACTCAGGGCGGGCCGAGCCGGTCTACCAACGTGGTCGTCTACTACATCTATAAGCAGGCCTTTGTCTTTGGCTCAATGGGCTATGCGTCGGCACTATCCATCATTCTTTTGCTCATCCTTCTGGTGGTCAGCATCTTCCAGATGAGAGTTTTGCGAAGCGATTAAGGCAGAGAGGAAAATATCATGAGCGAAAAGACTTCCACAACCCCTCAATTCAGCGAAGAACAGCTTCGTGAACGTGCGCGCTTGAAACGCCTGGCGCTGCTCTCAAAGATCGGCAAAAACTTCTTCTATGTGCTCATCTATGCGCTGATCGCCTTTGTATTCGTGATGCCCATGGTTTACGTGCTGGGCAACAGCCTGCGCACCTCACAGGCCATTTGGTCGAACGTCTTCCCGGCATCATGGAAATCGTTCATCCCTTATGATGGCGTGTCACTCATCAACTATGTGCAGGCACTGGGCCTGGATGTGGTTTCGAGAGGCGCCGGCATGAACCTCTCGAACGCACTGTGGATCAGCTTTGCCTCCTCTGTCTGTGTGGTGGGGCTGTCGCTGATCTTCAACACCGGGGCAGCCTACTTTTTTGGCCGCCTGAAATTTCCCAAAAAGAATTTGATCCTGGTCTACGTGGTCGCTACCATGATGATCCCACAGCAGGTGGTGCTGGTACCGCTCTATTTTGTGGTCAAAGAGCTGGGACTGATCAACACCTTCTGGGCAATGGTGGTGCCCTGGTACGCCAGCCCGTTCATCGTATTCGCGCTGACCCAATTCCTGTCGGATCTGCCCTATGAGTTGGACGAAGCCGCCATCATCGACGGTGCCAACCTCTTCCAGATCTTGTGGAAGGTGGTACTGCCCAACTCGCTGCCGGGTCTGCTGACCGTTTCGATCCTTGAGTTTCAATTCATCTGGAACGAATTCTACTGGCCGTTGATCGCCGTCTCAAATCAGTCGTTGTACCCCATTCAGGTGGCCATCGCAGGGCAGTTCACCCAGGAGGGCCCGCAGTGGGGCCGCGTGTTCGCGGCGATGGTGATCGCCTCCCTGCCGATCATTATTCTGTTCATTTCGCTGCAGCGCTACTTCTATGAAAGTGTCGCCATGTCGGGCATCAAAGGCTAAACATGAGCAAAGAAAACGGTCGCTTCGTTGGGAAGACAGTTCTGATCACCGGTGCCGGCAACGGCATCGGGCGGGCCGCCGCGCTGCGCTTTGCCAGTGAAGGTGCCTGCCTGGCGGTGGCCGATGTAGACCTCGCCAGTGCCCAACGAACGGTGGACGATATTCGCTCTCAGGGTGGGCAGGCCACTGCCATTGCAGCGGATGTTCGCTCGCTGGAAAGCTGCCAGCGCATGGTGGAGGCGACATTGAAAGCCTTTGGCGGCCTGGATGTGCTTTTCGCCAACGCGGGTACCAGTGAAGACAACGAAGTGGCCGAGATGCAAGAATCTCAGTGGGACAAGGTGCTCGATACCAACCTGAAAGGCATCTTTCTCACCTGCAAGGCAGCCATACCGGCACTGAAGGGCGCCGCCAATGGCGCCATCGTGACCATGGCTTCGTCGATGTCTGCCTGGGATTGTTCTGCCGAGGGCGCCGCTTACATGGCCAGCAAGGCCGGGGTGGTGGGGCTCACCAAAAGCCTGGCACTGCAGTTGGCCGCTTATGGCATTCGGGTCAACGCGATCTGCCCCGGCATCATCGAAACCCGGCTGGGGTTCGCGCCCGAGGCAGAAGAAAAAGAGCTTTCGGCATTTTTTGCCCGTTTTGCTGAACGTATTCCGCTGCGGCGGGTGGGGCAGCCACAGGATGTGGCCGCCGCGGTGGCCTTTTTGGCCTCGGACGACGCCCGCCATATTACCGGATCCGCTTTGTTGATCGACGGGGGGCAAACCCTGCAAAGTTGGAGCAATGCGCCAGAGGGTGTCTACCCCTGGAAAATTAATTGACTATTTTATATCTTGGAGATGATATTGTGAAAAACTTCGATACGCTTGGCAAAAAGAAACTGGTGATCGGGCTGGTGCATCTTTACCCCATGCCCGGCACGCCCTTCTTTGAAGAGGGGAACTTTGAGAAGTCGCTGGAAAAGGCTGTACACGATTCAAAAAGCCTTTATGATGGCGGCGCAGACGGCTGCTTGATCCAGACCGTTGACAAAGTTTACCCTTCAAAAGATGAAGCGGATTATGCCCGCCTGGCCGCAATGG
Organism: uncultured Anaerolinea sp.; assembly: GCA_964459385.1. Taxonomy (GTDB): domain Bacteria; phylum Chloroflexota; class Anaerolineae; order Anaerolineales; family Anaerolineaceae; genus UBA6107. The sequence continues at coordinate 305,819 of CAYWLG010000002.1, read as the reverse complement.
CTGCCATCACCCACGCCGTTTCTCAAGTGACCGGGCCAGAGTTCAATATTGGTGTGCAATTGATGTGGAATTCGATCCGCGCCTCACTGGCGGTGGCCAAGGTTTGCGGCGGCTCCTTTACCCGCTGCACCGCACTGGTAGGGTCCACCATGAGCCCGTTTGGCCTGGTTCAGTCCGATCCGCTGGCCGTGATGAACTACCGCGGACAGATCGGCGCCAAAAACATCAAAATGGTGGCCGAAATTGAGGGCATGCACTTTCACTGGTACGGCGATGCCAAACCGCTGGCGCAGATCGCCCATCACGCGGCCATGATCGGCGCCGACGCGGTAGAAATTGCCATTCAGGATGAAGAAAAAAGCAACCAGGCGGTAAAAGAGGTAAAGGACGCTCTGCCGAACTTGCCGGTGATCCTGGGTGGGTACACCAACCATGAAAACGCTGCCAGACGCTTGAAGTATGCCGACGGCGCCTTTGTGGGCACCTGCCTCGAAAAGAAGGGCTGGGGCGGCGAGATCGATGTGGATCGCGTCAAAGAATATGTTGAGATCGTGCGCACCCTCGAGGCCAAAGGTTAGGGGCCGCTTTTATACATTTTTTGAAGGAGCTAAAACATGGAACCAATGAAACCCGAAGTGATCTTGAAGCAGGTCGCCGACCTGCCCAATATGATGCGCACTCAAACCGCTGTGTTTGATCATGATATTCGCAATGTGCTCACCCCGCTGGAATACCTCTCGCTGCACCGGGTCTTTTTGGTGGGCGACGGCGATTCTTATCACGGCTCTCTGGCGGCGGAGATGGCTTTTGAGAACATTGCCAAGATCACCTGCGAGCCTTTGAGCGCGATGCGCTTTTTGGAATACGGCGCCGATTACATTCCTACCAGTTTCCCGAACGACACTTTGATGGTGGGCATTTCAGCCTCCGGGCGCACCCAGCGTGTGGTGCAGTCTATCGAACGGGCACGCAAAACCAGCCCGAACGTGCGTACGGTGGCTTTCTCTGGCCAGGCCGAAAGCCCGGTGATGTTGGCCGCTGAGCGCTCGGTACAGCTCAAGATCGAAGATCTGGGCGGTTCGCCCGGCGTGCGCACTTACAGCGCCACCCTGATGGGGCTGTATCTGCTGGCCATTCGCATCGGCGAACTGAAAGACCGCTATACCCAGGATGAAGCCAACGCCATGCGTGCCGAACTGGCCGCTCTGGCCGACGTGGTCGAAGCCAGCACCCCGGCATTCGACAAGGTTGCCAAAGAACTGGCCAAGGCATTCAAAGACGCCCCCAGCTATCTCTTCACGGGCAGCGGCCCGAGCTTTGGCACCTCCATCTTCTCGGCTGCCAAAGTGATCGAAGCGGCAGGCATCTTCTCGATGGGGCAAGACCTGGAAGAGTGGTGGCATGTGGAACGCTTCTGCTACCCTGATAACTTACCCACCTTTGTGATCGCTCCTCCGGGCAAAGGCTACTGGCGTGCGGTGGAGATGGCCCAAACGGCCAAGTCGATGGGCCGCACGGTGGTGGCGGTGGTGAACGAAAAAGATAAAGAGCTGAGCGCGCTGGCCGATTACGTCTTCCCTGTGGCTGGTGAGGTACGCGAAGAGTTCTCTCCGCTGGTATACCATGTGCCGGCCGATCTGTTTGCCTGCTACCTGGCTCAGGAACAGGGCAAGTTCTTATTCCAATCGAACCGCGCCCAGGGCTGAAAACAGCCGGGCATTCATTCAAGGATCAAAACATGTTAGAAACCATTCATTTTCACACCGAAGAACGCCAGGTGCTGGTAAACCTGATGGACGAAGTGAAAGAGGTCGTCCACAAATCGGGCGTCAAAGAAGGCGTCTGCTATGTCTACTGCCCGCATACCACTGCCGGGTTGGTGGTCAACTCCTATATGGATCCCAACACCCCCAAAGATATTTTGTACGAGGTGGATCGCCTGATCCCGACAAAGGTGGATTTTTTCCATACGTTTGATACTCCTTCAGATGCCGCCGGGCATGTAAAATCAAGTTTGCTGGGCGTTGATCTGACCTTCCTCATTCACGAGGGCGAACTCATTTTGGGTCATTCGCAGGGCATTCTCTTTGCCGAATTTGACGGCCCGCGCAAGCGACAGGTGTTCGTCAAAGTGGTGGCAGGTTAACCTTGATCTCCTTTTGCGGTAACCGCCTTTTTACCGAGGTAGAGGCACAAAAAGGCGGTTACCGGTTTTAGCAGCTTTTCGATCACAATAAACCTTTGTGGAGTTTACAGATGGTTGATTATCTTGTTTACGGCAAAATCATCGTGGATGTGATCCGTCTGCTGGATGGATCAGTAGTACGCAACTCGCTGGGGGGCGGCGGGCCGCAGGGGGCCTTTGGCGCAAGACTCTGGGATTCCTCGGTGGGTCTGCTCACCCGCTCGGGTACCGATCTGGAAGAAGTTTGCTGCAAACGGTTGGAAGAATTGGATATCAACCTGGATGGTTGGATGAAATATGCTGATATTCCCACCCCGCACGGGGTGATGGAGTACAACGAAGACGAGTACATGAAAGATCACTCGCAGTTGGGCATTGATCTGGCCACTCTGACCAAGAATCTGGAACGGATTCTGGCCCGCCCGATCACTTTGCCTGAAAGTTACAGCAGTCCAAAGGTGATCCATCTGATCACCGAGTACAACGATGAACCGATGGTAAAGACGGCCCTCGAACTGAAAGAAAAGGGCGCCATCTTCTCACTTGAGCCCCTGGTCGATTATCATCAATGGAGCAACAAGCAGGCCATGCTCGATCTCTTTAAAGTGGCACAAACAGCCACCCCCGACTGGCCCTCGGCGAGCGGAATCGCCGGCAGCGATGACCCGCTGACGGTGATGAAATTCTGGTCAAAGCTTGGCACAGACCTGGTCTGTGTGCGCCATGGCTCACGCGGCTCTTATGTGTGGGACAAGTTTCACGATGAGTTCTGGCAAATTCCACCGGTGAAAGTGAACGTGGTAGACCCCACCGGCGCCGGCAACAGTTACGGCGGCGGCATGTCGGTGGGCTGGCACAAGACCCAAAACGCGCTTTATGCAGGCTGCTACGGCGGCATTTCTGCCTCTCTCATTATCCGCGCCGCCGGTACACCCGCAATGAGCGCCGATCTGCAAACCGAAGCGCAAAAAATGTTGCCGCTGGCACTGGAACAGGCGCACAAACTGTAATTCATGAACGGGCACAAATGAATCATGAAAAGGACTGCATGATCGAGATCAACGAGTTGACGAAGGTCTTTGGGTCATACACCGCCGTCGATCACCTGAATTTAAAGATCCAGGCAGGGGAGATTTACGGTTTTCTGGGCCCGAACGGCGCCGGCAAGACCACCACCCTGAGCATGATCCTGGGGGTGCTCAAGCCCAGCGCCGGCGAGGTGAAGGTCTTTGGCAGGCACATGGCCGAAGATCCTTTTGGCATTCGCCGCCGCATCGGCGTGGTGGCCGAAGCGCTGAATTTCTACGATGAGATGACCGCATTGGAGTATTTGCAGTTCTTCGCAGCCCTCTACGACGTACCCGATGCGCAGAAAAAGATCAAAGCGCTGCTCGAAAAGCTTGATCTATGGGAGTGGCGCGATGTGCTGGTGGGAGGGTACTCCACGGGCATGAAACGCAAGCTGGGCGTGGTGCGTGGGCTGCTGCATTCACCGGAACTCTTAATCCTGGACGAGCCGGTCTCGGGGCTGGATCCCTTTGGCATCGTACAGATCCGCCAGTTACTGCTGGAAGAAAAAGCACGCGGCACGACCATTTTGATCTCATCCCACATTCTGTCTGAGATCGAGCGCACGGCCGACCGGGTGGGCATCATCGCCAAGGGGCATCTGGTGATCGAAGACCGCATGGATTCCATCCGGCAAGACGTCGCCGGCAAACGCCAGATCGAGATCGAAGTGGTTGAACTCGACGACGGGCTGACAGAAGCCCTTCAGGCGCTGCCTTTTGTGACCCATGTGGCCGTTAAGAAAGAACAAACCCTACTGCTGGATACCCCGGCCGACAAAGATTATCGCGCTGAACTGGGCAAGGTGTTGGCGGCGCGCGGGGTGGTCTTGCAGGGTATGCGCACCATAGAAACCTCACTGGAAGACGCCTTTATTACCCTGACCGAGAGCTACGTGGAAGACCTGAAACAGGAACATCAAGCCGGAAAGGAGCCCGCATGAAAGCCTCCAACTCAACACGCTCCAAGACCGGTTTCGGGGCACTGCTTCGCTCTGCCTGGGTCATTCAAGGCCGCAGCAGCAACTCCATCCTCTATGGGGCGGGCATCTATATCACTCTCTTTCTGGGATTGTTGGCAGCCACCCTGGTGGTCAACAACAATTTGACGGCTGCCGAAAGCGACAGGGTTTTCATTTCGCAGCAGCCTCTGTTTTTGCCGCTGCTGATCTGTGTCTCTTTTCTGGCCTTGTTTCTGGCCATTCTGGCTTCGATCAACGTTTCCCGCGAACGGGATCGTGGCACGCTTGAAGTGCTGGCCTATGGCCCGGTCAATGAAGCCTCCTTTTTGATCGGCATTTTCATCGGTTCACTAAAGATCTACCTGGAAATGCTGCTGATCGTCTTCGTCTGGGCCAATATCGTCACCTGGCTGCTGCATCTGGCCTTTTCAATGAAGATATTGCTGATGCTGCTCTCTTCGGTGCTGATGGCGGCCGCTTTTATCGCCTTTGGTATTCTCACGGCCGTACTGGGCGGCAAGGCACGCACCGCACTGGTGTATTTCTTTTTGATCGTGCTGGTGCTGGGCGGTGTGCAGATCGCCGATCAGGTGGTGACGCTGCTGCTGGCTTCTTCTGATACGGCGAGCAACTCGATGATCTTTCTGCGCGATACCTTGATGACGCTGGCTTCGGGCATCAAATGGATTTCACCCTATTCCCAGCTTACGCTGATGATGGACGGGATCGCCGACAGCCTTTGGCTGACCTATTTTGGTCATCTGGGCATTCTGCTGTTACAGGCTCTCGTGCTGTTGCTGGGCTCGATCAAGATCTTTGAGCAGAAAGGTGTGAGAGGCTAGAGAATGAAAAATAAACACTCCGCTTCTGCTCCAAGCTCCGCACTGCTGCGCATTTTGCTGACCCTGTGCCTGCTGGCCGTGACGGTGAGCACGGTTTCGGCCAGTGCACCGGCGCGCAATGAAGCCTTTGTCTATGCCATTTCGGCCTTTGACGGGCAGGTGTACCGCTCCACTTTTGCCCCGGCCAACACAAAGACCATTTACCTGATGGAAAACGAAAGCAACGTGCTGGTTTCGAAAGAAACCGAGGTGTATTTCTGGCCCCTGACGCAAAAATATAACGCCGACTGGCTGGCCGAAAATAATTTTGTAGATGGCACGCTTGAAATCTTGCAGGGCGGCAGGATCGTGAAATCCATTCCACCGCAGGCCTACGTGATCCAATATGACTCACAAGACCCAATCGGCACGCGAAATCTGGCGGTGGGCAAAGAAGCCGTGACTGCCTACGACAACTTCACCCATCTGCGCGAAGCCTATCAGGATGCTCTGGTGCAGTATAACAAAGATTTTCAGACTTACTCGGATGAAGTCTCGCGCATCGTCTCTGACGCAAACGGCGCTCCGTTGAGCAATGCCGATTTCCCGACTGAGCCGGCAAAGGTGGCCGATTTCACTCTTTACAGTACCGAGATCGCCAACGGCTTTGTCTTCGCCCTGCCGGCCGGAAATTATTCCGTTCAGTTACGGCTGCCGGATGGCTCTTTGCAGGCGGGCAGCCAAAAACAGCTGGTGGTGTTCGCCAAACTGCGCCGGGCCATCGCCTACAAGGTGATCCCAGCCGAGCGCTGGACGGCCCCCGATTATGCCCAGGAACCGGATGGTGTGATCTATGCTCCCAATAACAGCACGCTCTATCTGGTGCCCTACCTGGAATACGAATATAACCAGCAGGCTTACCAGCGCATGATCGATCCGCAAGAGACCGCTTCGCGCGCGGACCAGACTCAGTGGGTTTCGTTTGACCCTTACGGCGGCGGCCAACTGGTGCTGGGGCAGGGCACAAGTGAAAGTGAAAGCCGTGCTGTGGTGTCCTACACCGTGTCGCAAACCACCAGTTCCGGGCTGGGGTACACCATCGATGTATTCGACGCCGAGAAATCGTCCACGGTCTCGTTCAGCGGTTACCGCCTCGATCTGGACGCCCAGCATTCACAATACACGATCGCGCTCAAAGACGCCGATGGCAAGTTGATCGAAGGCAGCACTCGGCAGGTGAGGGTATTGAACACTTCCATGCGCAGTGCATTATACGGAATCGCCTTTCTGCCGCTGCTGATCGGATTGATCGTCATCGTGCTGCGCAACATTTCGGTGAAAAAAATTAAAGTTGAGGGATAAGCCATGACCAAGGAACGCGCCAAAGCAATCATCATCACCGTTGTGGTATTGATCACCATGTCGTTCGGCACGATCTTCAGCAAACTGGCCCTGAGCGACGTGCATCCGCTGACGCTCACCTGGGTGACGGTGGGCATCGGCATGCTGGCAATGGTCTTTTACACCTTTGTGATCAAACGCGAAAAGATCCCACCCATGCCGCGCCAGGTCTGGTGGATGATCGTGGCCATTGGCTTTTTCAATTTCGTGACCGGCCGCATTGCCTCGATGTTCGCGCTTAACTTTTTGCCCGCTACTACCAATACCTACCTGAGCAACTTCATCGGGTTCATTACGATGGGGTTGAGCATCCTCATCCTCAAAGAGTCGCCCACGGTGTTTCAGGTGCTGGGGGCTTGTGTGGCGCTGGGCGGGCTGCGTGTGTTCTTTCAAAGGATTCCCGCACCTTCAGAGCTGTTGGGTGTGGTGTTGGTGTTTGTTTCGATTTTGGGTGTGGCCTTCACCAATAACATCGCCCGCAAGCTGGCCATTGTCACCAAGAACGGCATCAGCAATAACATCATCTCCACCCTGGCGATCATGATCGGTGGTTCGATCACCGTGGTGGTGGGCTTGATCTTCGACCGCCCCATCGTCATTGAAGGGTGGAAGAACTGGGCCATCATTTTCTATCTGGGCATTGTCACCATCGCCGTCGGTCTGACGGTGTGGAACAGTATTTTGCGCGTGCTGCGCTCTTATGAGGCCAGCATTCTGGGCGCTTCCACCGTGATCTGGACGGCTTTACTGGCTGTGCCCTTTTTGGGCGAACACCTGAAAGTGAACCAGATGATCGGCATCGGTTTGATGCTGGTGGGGCTGGTGCTGGTGCAGATACGCGGCGGAAAGTTTTCTGAGCTTTTTAAACGCAAGAAAAAGGCAGAGATCAGTGAGTGAGGTTCGCAAGCCCGATGATCCGCGCATTTTTGATGTGCTGTGGTTGAGCTGCAAGCAGTTGTTTAAGCGCCTGCCGTTCTGGATTCGTCCCAACTTCTGGTACGTGCTGCTCTCGCTGCCCATTATCACTTCGCCCGCGGCTTATGCAGCGCTGAACGCCACGGTGGCTGCCGGCCTGCGCGACCCGGGCGAATCGCAGGTGGTGGTGCGCAAGACCTTTAAGGAGGCCTTCTTCAAGCATCTGGGCAAGAGCCTGGCCTTGGGCTTGAGCAACCTTTTCCTGCTGGCGGTGATCGGCTTTGCCATCTATTTCTGGGTGGGGCAGGCGGAACGGGCACTGAACTTCGTCTCGATCATTGCCTTCTATTTTCTGGCCATGTGGGCCCTGTGCCAGCCGTTCCTGTTTCCGATTCTGGTCAGCAAAGAAGGGTATTCGGTACCGCATATTTATAAGGAAGCACTGCTGATCGTGGTTCGCCATCCGTTGGTGGCGCTGGCGGTGGGCATCACAGACCTGTTCCTTTCTGTGGTGGGATTGATCCTGCTGGGACCGGTCTTGTTTGTGGTACCGGCCTTTGTGTGCCTGATCTCGATGCAAACCTACTGGCTCATCGAGGGTCAGCCGATCCCCGATTGGCTGGAACCCGAAGAATTACAAAAACTACTGGCAGACGATGAGGCAAAACTTACCTCGCGGCCAGATGATTTGAAATGAACTTAATTTCGCCATCTTTGTGAGGAGTTTTTTATGAATTTCAGCCCGGTATTAACGACGACCCCCGCCATCATCATGAGCCTCGTGGCGGCTTTCATGTGGGGCACCTGGTTCATCTCTTTGAAGTACCTGAAGGGGTATCCCCTGGATGGATTCTATGTGACCCTGTTTACCACCTCTCTGGTTCTGGTCTGGTCGGTGGGGTTCATTCTGGACGGCCCCCATCTGCTCGGTAACATGGGCGACGTTTTGTCGTCCGATCCGAGTCGGGTGTGGTTAACGCTGCTGTGTGGCATTTTATATGTGGTGGGCATGCGCATCTCGCTTTATGTGTACAGCGTGATCGGGCTTTCGCTCTCGCAGCCGATTCAATCATCGGTCAATGTGCTGGTGGGCACTGCCGTGGCCGCTTATGTAGGGGGAGTGCCCGCTGGCCTGACCCTGCCGCGCATCGTACTCTCGGTGGTATTCCTGTTGGTGGCGGTGTTCGCCTCGCTGCTGGCTGGCAGATGGAACTCCAGCTCGCAGAGTGAAACGGAAGAACAGCCCTCTGGAAGGATGAAGTACACCACCAAAGACCTGTGGCGGGCACTGGGCCTGCTATTTTTCTCCTCCTTGTTCGTCCCTTCTTATACTTTTGGCCTTTCATATGGGCTTCGCTCCAGCACGCACCCCGAGGGCTTGGCGGTGATGCCATTCATGGTGCTGCTGGCAACAGGGGCTTTCATCGGTTCCATGCTGACCAGTGGAACGATCCTGGCGGTCAAAAAACAGTGGTCGATCGTGCTGCATACGCCCTTCAAACTGGCCAAATTCGGCATCTTTGCCGGTCTCTTTCACTATGGCGGTAATATCATCCACACCTTCTCGACCGCCTTTTTGAGCTCGGCGGTCTCCTGGCCGCTGGGGGTAACTTCAGGGCTGTGGACACAAATGTGGGGTCTGATCTACGGCGAGTTTAAGGGGGCCCCGAAAAAAGCTTATATCTCGCTGGGAATCGGCATTTTGTTTTATCTGTTGGGTGCCTATTTCATAGCGATTCATTGACTCCCCCTCTTTGAAGCGGATTGAGGAATCGTCGGATTCCTCAATTTGCTTTTTGGCATTGTGAAGGATAACAAAATGAACCCAGGTAGGATAGTTGATCTGGACGCAGAGAAGCTGCGCCGGCGCAATTTGCTGCTCGTCAAAGCGGTCTACTTTCTGTATTTTTCCGCTTTTGGCATCGTCACCGCTTATTTGAACATTTACTATAAAAGCATCGGTTTGAGCGGGTTTCAGATCGGCTGGATCGGTTCCGTTGTGCCACTGGTGGCCCTCATCTCCAGCCCCTTTGTGGGCCTGGTCAGCGACCGCCTGTCGAACCCGCGCTTGCTCATCGCCATTGCCGCACTGGGCGCCGGTTCGAGCATCTTCATCATCTCACGGCTTTCTTCCATCTACCTGATCTTGCCGATGGCGGGGGTGTACAGCTTTTTCGTCAATGCGCTGATCCCGCAGTTGGACTCGGCCAATCTCATCTTGCTGGGAGAGCATAAAGAACGTTATGGCCAACAGCGCATTTTTGGCTCAATCGGCTTCATCCTCTCCACCTGGATTTTGGGCATGGTGTTCGACCGATTTGGGCTGCAATGGATGTTCCCGCTCTACCTGGGCTTGATGATCTCGGTGGCGCTGGTGCTTTTATTTGCCAGCGGATTTAAGGTACCGAAACATGAATCCACCCCGCTAAAAGATTCTTTTCGCAGCATCCAACCGGCCGCACTGCTCTTTTTTGCGGGCATCTTCTTTTATGCCATCTCAAACAGCGGCATGAATGACTATTTGGGTTTATACATCAAGGCGCTGGGCGGCGAAGACAGGCTGGTGGGGCTCTCTTTCAGCATCGGCGCCCTGGCCGAGGCCCCGGTGATCTATTTTGGCGGCAAGCTGCTGAAAAAATTCGGCCCATACTTGCTGCTCATCGTGGCGATGACAGCCCATGCGCTGCGCATGGCCCTGTATGCCATCATGCCCGATCCGAGCTGGGTGTTATCTATCAGCCTGATCAACGGCATTTCTTTCGGGCTCTTTCTGGTGACCAGTGTGGTTTATGTGAAGAGCCTGTTTCCCGATTATCTCACCAACACGGGGCAAAGCCTGCTCTGGGCCACCATGTATCTGGCCAGCATTCTTGGTTCGCCCATGAACGGGTTGATGTTCGATAAAGTGGGGCCTTCGCGCCTGTTCTGGATTCTGGCCGGGGTGGCCTCGCTGGCGCTGCTTTTTATGGTGGCCAATTTCTTGAAAAATCGACGAACGACAATTTGAGCGATACAGTTGGATAAAAAAGAACCGCCTTTGAATGAAGGCGGTTCTTCGTATCTTGTTGAAATTACTCGTACCGGAGGGCTTCGACGATCTCGGTGTTGGCGGCTTTGCGGGCCGGCGCGATGGAGGCGAAGATGCCGAAGGCGATGCCCACAACGATGGCAACAATGATGCCGGTGGTGGGGAAGTAGAAATCGAGCTTGAAACCGGTGAAGTTGAGCGCACCGATGATATACGAGCTCAAGTACAGGCCGACGGCGATGCCGGTGACCGTGCCCAGCGTGGAAAGCATCAAGCTCTCTGCCAGGATGATGCGCTTGACCTGCGGGCGGGTAGAGCCCACGGCACGCAGCATGCCAATCTCACGGGTGCGTTCGATGACGTTGACGCTCATGGTGTTGGCCATAGCGATGAGGCCCGGGATGGCCAACATCACTACCAGCAGGTAGAGTGCAGAAAGCGCCTGGCTAAAGACCTGCTGCTGGCTGGTCTTGAAGGTGGTGGCATCGTAGAGCGTGAAGGCCGGATAGTTGTTGGCGACCTCCTGAAGCTTGGCATTCAACTCAGAAACGCTGGCGTCTTTTTGACGATTGATCATAAAGAGCATATCGGTGGTCTGGTTGAAGTCCTTTTCAAGATTGGCCTGCGAAACGTAAGCCGTGGCCAGTTTGGCATTGAGGTAATCCATGCCGATGGCGACGACACTGTATTCCTGATCGCCGCCGGGCGTCTTCAGGGTGAGCACGTCGCCCACCTTCACGCCGGCAGAGGCTGCAAAGATGCCGTTGACGATGATCGAACGGCTGTCGGCCAGAGCGGTATAGGCTGTCTCGGCGTCTCCCTTTGAAAACTCCAGGCCGGAGATTTCGGGGTAGGTGACCGGATCGATGCCGATAATCTGCAAGTCGTTGCCTTTGGTCTGGCTGTTGGCGAGACGCAGCGTGGTCACGCCAGAGACACCCTGCACTTGGCGCAGATCGCCTGCCAGGGTGGGGGCAGCGCCGATGTTGCCGCCGCCCAGTACCATTGAGGTGGGCATCATGATGAAATCTGAGCCGAGGCTTTTATCCAGATAGGTCATGAACCCGCTCCACATGCTGGTCATCATGCCGAGCATGGCCACGGTCAACGCCAGGCCGATCATCATGGCCGAAGCAGTGGTGGCGGCTCGGCTGGGCTGGCGGGAGAGATTTTCCTGGGCCAGTTCGCCTTCGCGCGGGAAGAGGAAGTGAAAGAGCCAGCCAAACCCTTTGGCGACCGGACGTACCAGCGCCGGGGTGACCAAGATCAAGCCAATGATGAAGAGCAAAACCGCCAGCGAAGTGATGCCCATGCCGCCGATGAGCAGCCCAACCACCGCCAGAGCGATCAGCGCTACACCGATCAAGGCGCGGATGCGATCTTTGCGGTATTCGGTTGCTCCCAAAGCCGGGCGCAGGGCTTCCATCGGGGTGATCTTCATGGCCGATCTGGCCGGGAAGTAAGCGCTGGCTACGGTGAAACCGACGCCGAGCAGGATCGAAGCGATCCAGTTGCTGGCCGTGAAGATCGGGTTGGCGATCTGCATGTGCAGGAAAGACTGCATGATGCCGCGCAGTGCGACCAAAAAGCCGGTTGCCATCAGCCAGCCAAAGAGCAGGCCAAAGGCGGTGCCAAGCATCCCTTGCAGCAGGCTTTCGATCAGGATCATGCCCATGAGGGTCTGACGGTTGGCGCCGATGGCACGCAGCATGGCCATATCACGACGGCGTTCTGCCACCAGGGTGCGGAAGGTGTTGAAGATGATAAAGCCCGCCATGAGCAGAGCCGCGATGCCGAAGAACCACATCACAGAGGTGCCAATGTTGAGGGCGGCGTAAAGTGAGGTACCGGTTTCGCTGGTGCCGATCTTGAAGCTGTCGCCCAATTGGACCAGTACCTCATTCTCAACCGTGGTTTTATCGGTATTGGCCGTGAGGATGACGTCAATCGAGTTGATCTGACCCGGCAGGTTGAGCAGTTTCTGCGCGGTCGCAAGCGGCGTGAAGATCTGGGTCTGGGCATTGGGTTCTACATTGTTCAAAATGCCCACTACCTGAAGATCTGCTACGCCATAGGCGGCCGGCAGGCTCAAGGTTTGGCCGACTTCCACCTTTAATGTAGAAGCCAGATATTGACTGATGACCACCGCATCCGTATCAGCGGGTTCAAGAAAACGTCCCGAAGCCAGGGTGAAGAGATGCAGCGATTGAATGGTGGCCGGGTCAACGCCGGTGAGATCAAGCGAATTGACGCCGCTGTACGTGTCAGAAGAACCTCCCAGACTGGTGGGCAGCAAGACCGTCTGGCTGAGATACCCTTCGGCCAGCGAAACGCTTTTGTTCTGCTGCACGGTCTGAAGCGCAGCCTGATCAAAGGCCGTGTTCGAGGTGCTCGAAATCGAAAAGTCTACCTGGCTGGCACTGGTGTACATGCTGCGACGGAAGGCCTCGAGCATGGGGGGCATAACCCCGTTCATGCCGAAGAGGATCATCACACCCAGAGCCACAGCCAGCGTGGTTAAAATGCTCCTTTGCAAGCGCCCGCGCAGATAGCGGAACGCCAACATCCATTGGATTCTCATAGCTGCTCCACTTTCTCTTTCAGGCGGCGGGCGTTTTCGGGCTGCTCGCCACTCAGCAGGGTGTCATCAACCACCAGACCATCCTTTAGGAAGATAATGCGGTCGGCATAGGCGGCGATGCGCGGATCGTGGGTGACCATCATGACCGTGTGGCCCCATTCGGTGACCACATGGCGCAGGGCAGAAGCGATCTCGTCTGAGGCGCGCGAATCGAGGTTGCCGGTGGGTTCGTCGGCCAGCAAAATGATGGGGTCGGCCACCAGGGCACGCGAGATGGCCACACGCTGCTGCTGCCCGCCCGAAAGCTGATCGGGACGGAAGGTGAGGCGGTCGCCCATCTGATTGCGTTTGAGCCACTCGTCGGCGCGATCACGTGCTTCCTGCGGTTTGACCCCGTCGAGGATCAGCGGCAAAGCGGCGTTTTCTTCTGCCGAGAGCACCGGAATCAGATTGAAGAACTGGAAGACAAAGCCCATTTTGCGACGGCGCATTTCAGTGACGGCGTTATCGCTCATTTTGGAAATATCCTGGCCTTCGATCCAGACCGAACCGCTGGTGGGGCGGTCGAGGCCGCCAATGAGGTGCAGCAGGGTCGATTTTCCGCAGCCGCTGGGGCCCATCACCGCGACGAACTGCCCTTTTTCGATAGAAAGGGAGATATTGGAGAGGGCGGTCACGGTGGCGCTTCCCTGTCCGTAAGATTTGCTTAATTCTTTTACCTCTATAATTGCCATTTTTAACTCCTGTTGAAATAAGGATGAATTAGTCATTGTTTTTAGACGGCCTGCCGCGCCGGCGCAGTTCGGGGCGAGGGGGCGGCTGGCTTTGCACTTCTTCTAGACGTGCTTCGATCATATCCAACCAACGCAGATCCGCTTCCAGATGCATGATGGCCTTGTCCATCAAAAGGATGCGCGCCAACTCGGTTTTGGGGTCCAACCGGGTGCGCTGCGTGGTGATGCGGTGCAGCTCTTTATAGAGCGTGCTGCGCTGGGTCTGTATCAGTTGGGCGGCTTCTACATCCGGCAACTCGAGTGACAGCATGAGCTTGAGAAAGAATGCATCCTGCTGCGGGTCATCCAGACTGCCTGTACCAAGCCACGACTCCAGTTCCTGGCGGCCGGCATGGGTGATGCTGAATACCACTTTTTCATCGCTTCCGTCTCCTTCGCTGACGTTTCGTTCAATCAGCCCAGCTTCTGCCATGCGGTTGAGGGTGGTGTAGATCTGGGCGGGCTTGACCTCCCAGTTTTCGGCGCCACCGGCCAATGCCATGAAGGCAGCCCGCAGTTCATAGCCATACTGCGGGGTTTTTGATAGCAAGCCTAAAAGCGTGTGTCTGACTGACATAAAATAAATACTCTACTGTATAGTATTATGAAAAGAAATTATAGACATTTTTCAGGCCCTGTCAAGAGTTTGCAGGGTGAATCTCGCTTGAGAACAGACAAAAAAAGAACGCCCGCCTGGATTGAACAGCGGACGTTCTTTTGGTTGATCTTGATCGTCTGGCGGGAACTACTTCACCGTCAGGAGGGGAGAGAAAGCAGAGGTGTTACCCAGCAGATCGGTGACCGTGGCGCTGAGCTGAACGCCGCTCAGACTGCTGATGAAAGTGAACCCGCCGGATGCGTCGGCTGTGACCGCTTCCAGATACGACATTGCGCCCGGGTTCTGCGTAAAGAAATCCACGGTGCAGAAGGCACAGGTAGTGCCGGTTATCGTAGCAGCCGTATCACTGTTGAGACGCGGCGCTGAGAGGCCCTGGTTGGCATTCGTGTCTAAAGCAATACCTCCTAAGTTCCCGCGCAGAGTATCAAAGGCGGTGTTGTTCAGCCGGTAACCCGTGCTGGAACCGCTGGCGTCATTCTGGATCGCAAAGATATGGGAGGCCTGGTTATCGATCAAGAGACCGTTGTTACTGTTGAGCGTATTGCCGGCTACCCAGTTGTAGCTGACCGCGCTGGTCTCAAAATGTAGGGCGAAATCGCTGCCGTTGATCAAATTGCCGCTGTTTGCAGAGAGACCACCGATGAAGCTGTGTGAGCCGCCATAAACATAAATGCCATTCCCGTTAGGCAGTGCCTGGCCGTTCACATCCAGACCCAGGGTGTTGCCCTCTACGATGGCATTGATCGGCCCCATACCGTAAACGGCCAGGGCATTTTCACTATTGCCGCTGATCAGGTTGCCTTCCCCTGGCAGGGCGCCGCCAATGCGGTTGTAAAGTGCCTGATAGACCGTCATGCCGGTCTTGTTAGGCAGGGCTTTGGTGCCTGTGACGTCGGTGCCGATGTAATTGCCGATGGCAGTATTCTGGGTCGTTTCATCATCCGAAATGGTGAGGCCAAAATTGTTGCCGCTGATGATATTGCGTTCTTCAGGAGTTGTGCCACCGACGATGTTAAAGCGGGCGCCGACTTCGAGAATGACCCCAAAATCGTAATTCGGGATCGCTTTGGTGCCAGTGACGTCGGTGCCAACGTAATTGCCGGCCAGGGTGTTATACATCGAGGTGTTTGAAGCGAAATCTACACCGCGATTATTGCCGCTGATGATGTTCTTTTCACCTGCACTTGCTCCCCCAATGAAATTGTAGGTGGCGTAATTTCCGATGTAGACGCCCTGTTCTGTATAGGGGCCTGCTTGCGTACCCCCTGCCAGCGTGCCAATGAAGTTGCCTTTGACGGTGTTGTGGTGACAAAAAGCGATGCTGACCCCACAAAAGTTGCCATAAAAAGCGTTGCCCTGGCCGGCCGGGCCTGCCCCGATGGTATGATCGCCACCAATGGTATTGTAGGTGCCGGGGAAGCCGATCTGAATGCCGCAGCCGTTAAAGTTGGTGAACTGCAGCCCCATGACCGTGTTGTAAGAGGAACTTACCACCAGTCCCTGGTCAACCTGATGATTGCCGTCGAGAACGACCCCGGCATTGCTGCCATCAATTGTGATCGAACCGGCCGTCAATTCGGGCAGATTGCCTTCGAGCATGATCGTGGCCGGGGCGGTGGGAGAAAACACGCTGGTGTCAAAATCGATGGTTCCACCCGGTTGAATTTGGCTGAGGCATTCAAACAAGGTGCCGGGCCCTGAAAAATCGCTCGAAGTCACCGTGCAAACTTCGCTGGAATGAACCTGCACGGGGGCTTCTTCCGGGAAGTGAGGAATGCCCTCATCACTGACAGGCAGGCCGGTCGTTTGCCAACCGGTTACGGTGGGGGACGCCACCGAAGAGGAGGGTGTGCCCGCTTTGGCGTAAATGAGCAGGCCGCCGTTGCCATCTGAAACGTACAAATAATTGCCGTTCACCTCCGCGCTCCAGGCATAACCGGGGGTCTGCAAGGTTTGAATCAGGGCGATCTGGGCCGGATTGCTCACATCCAAGACCTGAATGCCGGCCAACCCCTCGTTGACAAAGAGTTCGTTCTCAGAGACAGCAACATCCTCTACCTGACCCAAAGACGGGAAGCTGCCCAGCATGTTCAAAGAGGCGCCATTGGCACCGATCGAGGCGATCTGCACGCCGCCCCCGTAAGTGCCGATATACAGTTTGTCGCCTTGCAGGGCCAGCGAACCGGCCACCTGGCCAAAGGGGGCTACCTCTTTGGGGTCATTGACGTCAGAAATGTCGATGACGCGCACCCCGCCCCCGCTGGCAGCCAGATAAGCATAGTCTCCGTTGAGAACGACACCCACACAGGTGTTGCCATTCTGATCCGTTTGGATCTGGCCATACTGACGGATATTGGCCGGGTCGCTGACATCGAAGATGCGCAAGCCGAATTCATCCGCCACGAAAAGCGTGTTATCGCGCAGGGCTGCCTGACGCGGCGCTGCGTCTGAGGGGGTAACCCCGCCCAACGGGAGCGCGGAGATCAGGCTCAAGTTTGTAGGATCGCTGATATCGATGGCGGTCGTGTAATTGGTGGTATCCATGTATGCCATCAGATAAGCTGCCTGACCATTGATCTGTACGTCTGAAGCATTGCCGTTGGCCTGGAATGTGCTCACCTGGTAGGGTTGGGAGGGATCGGCCACATTGATCACGTACATGGCACCATCCACAGCAGAGTTCACATAGAGGAAGTCACCATTCAGGTGAGCGCGCCTGGCGTAGGGTAGCATGCCATAGATGCCCAATTGAACGAGGTTGTCAGGATCGGCCGCATCGATCATACGCAGCCCTTTGAGGGTGTCGGCCACAAAGAACACACTGCCTGAAGCCGCTACCTGACGGGAAGAACCGTTCTCATTGTAGATGCCGGCAGGCTGTGGAGATGCAGGGTCGGACAGGTCAAAGACCTGGGTGCCCATGCCGCCGTTGCCGGTGTAAAGGCGGTTCCCGCCAAGCGCAACCGAAAGCGCCCAGCCATTGGCCGGGGTGGTGGCGAGTAATTTTGGTGCTGTGGGGTCGCTGATATCCACTGTTTCAATTCCGGCCCAGCCATCCGCGATATATGCGTACGAGCCTGAAATTGTCACGCCATAGGCAAAGCCGGATGTGTCCAGGCTGGCCACCTCTACGGGCTGCGCCGAGTCGCTGATATCAGCGATGAGCAGACCCGAATCACCGGCGGCGACAAAGGCATACTGCCCCGCAAGTGCCACATCTTGCGCGTAGTTTAGAGGGAAAGCCGCGCTCATTTCTTTGGGAGCCGCGGGTGCGGAAAAATCAATGAAGCGCAGCCCCAGCGGGCCATCTGCCAGAGCCACCAGACTGCCCTGCACGGCAACCGCTTCGGCATACCCAGCAGAGGCCCAGGTGCCAAGCACTTTGGGATGGGCGGTGTCGCTTACATCCACCGCGCTCAATCCGCCGGCCCCATCAGCCACGTAGGCGCGTGACCCGAAAACGGCGATATCCGTGACAAAGGCACCAAATGGAAGGGTTGTGCCAAGCTGGGAAGGGTGAGCCGGGTCGGCAAAACTGACTATGTTCATGGTGAGCCCAACACCTGCAAAGGCGGTGCGGCCCATCACGGCTACTGCCTGGGTGCTGCCGCCGATCTGGCTGATGAGCTGCCATTCATCTTCAGCGGTCCCCTGCGCGGCCTTGGCCGGACTAAAGCCAGTAAAGACGAAAGAAATCACCAAAACAGCGACGATCAAACTGTAAGCGAGCTTTTTTCCCATCTCAATACCTCCACGAGATTCCGTACAAGAATTCCCCTTCTTCGTTATTGATCTTAAAAACAAAGAAGGGAATAACAAGTGAGCATTTATTTTTTTAACGAAATGTGAAAACCGCGTCTAAGCTCCCACCGCTAATTACAACAATTATAGAATGCAAAGCGCAAGAATACAATTAAAAGCGACTAAATAATTTTTTGCAGCCAGAAACGTTTGTCAAAATAAAAAAGAGGCCAAAGCCTCTTTTAAGTTGGGTTAGATCGTTGGCCGTACAGAGGTGCTGGTGGGTGACCAGACCGACACCCGGTTGCGCCCGGTGCGCTTGGAATGGTAGAGCGCCTGGTCGGAGCGATCGAGCAATTCTTCGATGTTGCGGCAGGTCTCGTCCAGATCGGCGATGCCAAAGCTCATGGTCACGTTGAGGCTGTGCTCTTCGAGGTCAATGGGCGTGCGGGCCACCAGTTGGCGGATGCGCTCGGCGGTGAGATGGGCTTCTTCTGAGGTGGTTTCAGGCAGCAGGATCACGAATTCTTCGCCGCCGTAGCGGGCAAAAACATCCACCTCGCGCAGCGATTTTGCGCAAAGCCCCGCCAGTTTTTCGAGCACAGCATCTCCCACTGCATGCCCAAACGAATCGTTGACGCGCTTGAAGTGGTCGATGTCCATCATGATCACAGAAACAGGGCTGCCGTAGCGCCGCGAACGGTCAAATTCCAGCTCAGCCAACTCGAAGAAGCGGCGGCGGTTATAGATCTTGGTGAGAGAATCGGTAATGGCCAGTTCCTGCACTTCACTGAAAAGATGTGCGTTTTCAAGAGCTACCACCGCGTGAGCCGCCAGTAATTCGAGCGTCTCTTTGTCTTCCTGCGAGTAAGCATTGGCCGAGTAACTCTGGGTAGATAAGATTCCCCGAACACTCTTGCCCAGCTTGAGGGGAACGATGATCAAAGAACGAACCACCGAATCATCTTTATCTTCGCCCACCAGCACTGCATTGGTGCGTTTGACCATGTTGAGGTTGAAGTTATTGTAAAAGATGGTCTTTTTCTCTTTAATCACTTTGGTGGCCAAACCCACCCCAAGTGCGCGGCTGGTGAGTTTTTGCGGAATACCATGATCGACAAAGTAAACATCGTTGATCATTTGTGTTTTCTCATCGTAAAGAGAGAGGATGAAAGAATCGGAGGCCATCAGGTCTTTGGTGGATTTGTGGATGGCGTGATAGACCTCTTCAGGCTGCAAATTGGAACTGATATGCTGGCTCAGTTTGTAGAGGGCAGCCAGGCGTTTGGCCGACTGCAGGGCGGTTTGATAAAGGCGCACATTCTCGAGCGCGATGGACACATGGCCGGCAAAAGCGCTTGCCAAGCGGGCGTGATCTTCATCGTAGCGATCCGGCTCGAACGAATCGAGCGCCAGAATACCGATGGTGCGGTTGCCATAAATGAGCGGAACGCCGATCCAGGATTTGATCTGGAGCTGGTTGATCTCGCTGAACTTTGGATATTCTTTCGGCATGTTGTGTACGATCAAAGGTTTTTTGCTGGTAAAGACCGCCGCACCGGGCTGGTTGGAATTCAACTCGATATGAATGCCCACCAGCGGTGAAGCATCTGTAAACCCCTTGCCTTCCACCACCTCGAGTTCACCCTCTTTTTCCAGGAGAACGGAAGCGGTATCAAAGGGAACCACCTTGGCGAGTTGATTCAAGATCAAGCGCAGGGCTTCTTTTTGTTCCAGAGTCGAGGCCACGATCTTGCTGGCCTCGCGCAAGGTGTTGGCTTCTTCAGCTTGCAAACGGGCCTTGGCAAACAGACGGGCATTGCGAATGCCGATGGTGGCCTGCTGGGCAAAGAGCGAGAGCAAGCGGATATCTTCTTGGCTATATTTGCGTTTGGGGTTGGCATCTCCGACGCCGATCACCCCTAAAAGCTCTGTACCGGCTAAAAGGGGAACTTGAAGCATGGCGTGTGGGAACGCTTTTTCAAAACGAGAGATTTTATTCGGCCAGGTGCCATAATCATCGATCACCAGGGGCTTTAAGGCTTGTGCTACATTCCCCATGGCTCCTTTGCCGATGGGGATCACCTCACCGGCAAATTCTTCTGCCGGGCTGATGCCCACCACAATGTCGATGCAGCGAGTCTCATTGTTCACCAGTCCCAGCACCCCCGAAGTGGATTCCAGCAGCACGATTGACCTTTCGGTGATCTCATGCAGGAGTTGTTTCAGATCGAGCTCACTGGTGATATCCTGCATGGTGGATTGCAAGCTTTCAAATTCGCGCACACGTTTGCGGGTTTCTTCAAACAGGGTTGCGTTTTGAATTGCCAGTGCCGCAGAGGCACAAAAGGACTGCATTCTTTCGGCATCTTTTGAGGTATAAAAGCCTCTCTCTTTGTGTTCGAGTGAGAAGATGGCCACTACCCGGTCATCAATGATGATGGGGGCACCCAGCCAACTGTGCATCAAGCGGGGCTGTTCCATCTGCACCCAATCGGGGTCGAGAGCAATATCTTCAATGATGAGCGGCCGCTTGCTTTCAAGAATGCTGGCTACATTTTTGGTGTTTTCAACCGGGAAGACCCAGGTCATCATGCTGGCCACATAGGCCGGGCCCAAAAATTCGTATCCCCGGCTGCGGGCGATGCGAGCGGTTTGATCTTCCACCAGCATGACATTGCCACAGGTATAAGGAACCAGGCGGTTAACCTGCTCGATCAGCAGATCAAGCACCTCTTCCAGATTTAAAGCGGCAGTGAGGGTAGAGCTGATCTGCTGCTGCGCAATGGCCAAACGTTTTTGCTCATGTTCTGCTTTTGACTGGATGACACGTTCGATCGCCACGCTCAGAGAATTGCACAGCGATTCGGTGAGGTAGACAGCTCCCTCATCGATCATTTGCCCATTTGCCAGGGCAATATTTAATACACCCAGATGTCTTTCTCCCACCTGCAACGGAAAGGCCAAATGTTTTTGCAATACGGAGGGACCCTTTTCCTGTTCAGACAGGCAATCACATTCCAGCACGACCGGCTGAAGTAAGTGGCCGGTTTGCAGGGTTTTCAGGCAGCCGGGAATTTGTGTTTCTTCTTGGCGAAAATGGAGGGGCGAGGTGGCGCTTTTTGCACTAAAAGAGATCCTCTGAACCGGATCGCTTTCATCTGGCTGCAAAAAGACCCAAATTGCGGCCTCTTGAAAAATAGTCGAGATAACTTCAAGTGCAGGCAGCAGGGCCTGACGCATTGACTTGGATTGGTTCAAAGTCTCGGTGAGCGAACGTATGATGTTCAAATCATTTTGATGGTGCTGTGCTTCTTGAACGGCCCGCTGGGCTTCGTTCTCGGCCGCGCGTAATTTTTCTTCTTCCAGGGTGTGAACGGTGACGTCGTGGAAAATGATCAACCAACCGGCGTGGGTCTTGGTATCGCTATAAAGAGAAGACACCTTCAATTCATAACTGTATGATCGCGCGTCTGAGTCCAGAACGATCTGTTTTACTCTGGGCTGGGTGTTTGCCTTTTCCAGGGTGATGTCTGCAAATTCAGGCAATATCTCGGTGAAGGGTTTTCCGATCCAGGCCAGAGGAGAGGTATTAAATTGCTCTTGAGCCGCATTGTTCAGATCAACGACCTTGCCGGTAGAATCGAGTACCAAAATGGCATCACTTACCTGATCGAGCAAAGTTTCTCGGGCGATGGGGACGATATCGAGCAGGCGGGTATGAAAGACCCCCCAGGCCATGATGAACATCGAGACGGCCAGAGAGAGATTCAGCAGGTAATCGTGATAATTCATCACCCAACTGGGAATGGTAAGGATCGTGACCAGAAGGGGAAGAAACACTGCCAAAATGAGATACCAGGTGCGGTTGCGAGACCATTTCGGTGCAGAGAAATAACTGATGATCAGCAGTGCCAGTGTTACGACAAAAAACAACACTGTATAGATAAGGTTAACCCAAAACCAGGGCCCGTAGGTGCTATTCAGGATACCTGGGTAGTCGAGGCCGGAGGTCTGCACGAAAGAGGCTTTGCGAAACCAATGCAAAAACGGGTCAAGCCAGAGAACGATCTGGTTTGCAATAGGCTCAAGCACAATCAGCACCCAAAACCAGACAGCGAGTTTTTCTTGCTTGCGGGTGTAATTGATGGCAAAAACCAGGTAGTAGATCAGAATGATCGATATTGCCAGATATTCAATATTTTCAAAGGACTGCTTGAGGTGAACTGGATGTGTGGTCAACTCAAGCAGATAAGCCACTGCCCAAAGAGCACCGCCGAGGCCAAGCATCATCATCGCTCTGGCGGCCGGCAAGTGGCGATGCAGCCAGGCATAAAAAGCGATGCCTAATGTCAGTAAGAAGATAAAAGTGGCAACGCAGATATTGAAATAAGATGGCCAAATGTTGATCGGCATTTTGTTTTCCTGATATAAAAAATGGCGACAATAAAATCACACAAATAAAAAACTGCTCCTTATTATTATAGCGAATCAGTCAATATTGAATACTATCGCTTTACAAAATTGAGAGTAAAGCGATTTTAAAACAGGCGCAGGAAAATTTATTTTGTGGCGATCAATAATGGCTGGAAGAAAGATTCTGTATCGGTGATCACCGAACGAAATCCGGCTTGCTTCAGCAATCGTTCGAGGGTGGGGAGCTCTACACAGTAATACTTACCCCCGCGAATGACGTGGGTTTCGGCCTTTTTTCTGCCAGTATCTTCGATCACGTAGGTGGTCATCTCGTAACACGGTCCGTCGAAGCGCCACACATCACAGAGCACGATCTGGCCCTCAGGGGTTGAGTGAATGGTGCGCGGGTTAATTTTTATTGGCGTCTTCTCGATTTGCGCATAGTCACGCACGCTGATCAGGCACAGTCCGCCGGGGCGGGTGCAGCGATAAAAGCCAGTGAGCGCCTGCAAAATCTCTTCGTCAGACAAAAGGTGTGGGATGGAGTTATCCAGAGCCATGACCACATCAAACTCTTTTTGGTAGGTTTGCCATACCTGGCGCATATCGGCCACATGAAAATGAATTTGTAATCCGCGCTTGAGCGCCTCTTTTTCGGCCAGTTTCACCTCTGGTAGTGACAGATCTGAGGCGGTTAGAGAATAGCCTAATTCCGCCAGACCGATGCACTGGGTGCCAATGCCGCAGGCCACATCAAGGAGGCTGGCCGTTTTGGGCTGGCCGTATTTTTGGATGACTTCGTCCAGCATTCTCGCTTGACGATGAACACTGACCTCCCAATTGGCGTACATTAATCGGTAATACCCGGCCAGATCGTCATAATAGGTATCGGTCATGAAACAACCCCTTTGAAGAAATTATTGAATTGTCTTGAATGTCATTGTAGATGGTTGCTGCAACTAACGAGTAATTTTACACGCCTTTTGCTTTTTTGCCTGCAAAAGGGGCGTAAAAAACGTTTAAAATTTGCAAAATAATTGCAAAAAACCACTAAAATTAAAGTAACTGGCATTTTCTTCTGGGTTTTGTGTGGGCTAGGCATGGCTCTATTACTTCATTTTTGAGCAGGTATTCAACAAGGAGGCCGAGTTGCTACAATTACCGAAGACTTCAAAAGGGTTGGCTTATCTTTACTTACTAATGCTGTTGCCAGTAATGGCAAACCAATTTTCACTGCTTCTTGTTAAAGGAAGAGGTTCCTGGCTGGTGGAATATGACCCCTGGTTATTCGCTGCATACCAGCTGATGATCGTGTTGTTCTTTGTGTTTTGGTTAATCGAAAGGCGAAAACGAATTCTCTCAAATCATTTGCCTTACTGGATGCTGACGGTTACCCTGGCGGTTCTGGCGATTGAACTCCTGTTGGGATATGTGCGTCCCATCTCTTTCTCCATGCAGTCGTTCTTCTCCTTGCTGCAGCGCATCATTGCCTGGGGGGTGATTTTGGTGATCGTGGTGGTCATTCCCGTGTGGGTGTTTGCCAGGCGCATGGGGGCCAAAGAGAAAGTGCTGTCAATTTTATTGGCAGTGATCTTTATCCTTTTTCAGGCGATCCCACTGGCGTCAACTTCTCCGCGACTGTATATGCTTGTAATGCGTGCCCTGCACGGCGTCAACAGCGGTTTGACGATTTGGTTGCTCGTTTTCTATTTTTTGCTGGCATACGTGCTGAACAACGATTCTGGCCGCAAAGGTGGGGGTGTATGGTTCATCGTAACGAGCCTGGGGTTGGCCACGACCCTTTATGGGATGATGAACCCCGTGGAGTACCGATCAAGGGGATGGTACAAAACAGATATTTTGGTTAATGGCATCAAAAGGGGTAGCGGAATTACCCAGTTGATCGATATGAATATTTGGGTGATCGTGGGGGCTGGTTTACTTGCTTTGATGCTGATCGTTTATCTGTCAACGAAAAGGGAAGAGGCCCTAAAATAGGCTTTGAGGTGATATGAAACAATCTCTTGTGCACGTGGCGCTGGTGGTGCGTGATTATGACGAAGCGCTGGATTTTTATCTGCATAAGCTTGATTTTGAGCTGATCGAAGATACCTACCAACCGGAACAGGATAAACGCTGGGTGGTCGTGGCCCCTCCCAACTCTACGGGTTGCACCCTGCTGCTGGCTAGAGCGTCAAAACCGGAGCAGCAACCTTTTGTAGGCAACCAAACGGGGGGCAGGGTTTTCCTTTTTTTGAACAGTGATGATTTCTGGCGCGATTACAATGCGATGCTCGCCAAGGGCATCAAGTTTGTGCGTGAGCCCAAACAGGCTGAGTACGGTTGGGTGGCCGTTTTTGAAGACCTTTATGGCAATCTGTGGGACCTACTGCAGTTGAATGAAGATCATCCGCTTGCCACAAGATAAATTAAGTGACAGCCAGACCGATGTTGGCCTGGCTGTTTGTTCGAATGGGGGGGTTATAACAACCGTGCGAAGAGAAACAAGCATACCCAGGCAAATGAGAAGATAAAAGTGCTTAGAATAGCAACCCGATTGAGCGATTCCGCTTTGAGAATATGGATCACGGCCAACTGGCC
This sequence comes from uncultured Anaerolinea sp., assembly GCA_964459385.1. Classification (GTDB taxonomy): domain Bacteria; phylum Chloroflexota; class Anaerolineae; order Anaerolineales; family Anaerolineaceae; genus UBA6107. The sequence goes on along the minus strand of CAYWLG010000002.1, from coordinate 280,709 downwards.
TTCTTGCCCCGAACGGGTTATTTTCAGGTAGGGTAGAAAAGCGATCAGGAAAGCAATCAGGGGTGTGAACAACACAAAGAGGTTTATTGCCTGCATGGCCACCTGGCGGGGGGATTCACCCAGAAGCCAAAGGGTTGGGTCTGGATAGGGCAGGCTGAAAAGTGGTTTCGCAAAGCTGAAGCCGACGAAAACCAGCCAGAGGAGCAAAAGGGTTAATCCTAAAATAGCGGGTAGATATTTCTTATTCATTGTTTTTTTCCTTTCGTTCAATCTTTCTTTCAAAACCGAAACAGCCAGGTCGTTTAGCCAGTTCAGTTTCCAGCGCAGTGCAGAGGCTGCGCTATTGTGTTGTAAGGCCGTTTGGGTGACTTGCAGCAGTTCACTTTCAAACTCGCGGCGAAAATCAGCCGGATAAAAGCGGGCCATCAGGTGACAGAGTTTGAAAAAGAACGTTTCGCGGGCGGGAGGAGTTATTGCGTCTTTCATAGCTGATTGGCCTCCACTGTGGGGAGCAGATGCAGGGCTTTTGCCCGCTTGAGCAGGGTATCCAAACGGAGGAGTTCACTGTTTAGCGCCTGGCGTCCGCGCCCGGTGAGGTGATAATAGCGACGGCGCTCATCATCCAGGCTGGGGTCGGGGCGTTCCCCTGATTCTTCGATCCAACCATCCTCGAGCAAGCGTTTGATGGCCCCATATAAAGTGCCCGGCCCGATGTTAAATTTGCCTTCTGAGTTTTGCTGTACCGTCTGCATGATGCGGTATCCATGCTGGTCTTCCTCGGCAAGGGCCAATAAGATCTGAAAAACATTGGTGGTCATTGGGTCGATTTCTTTTGTTTGAGATTTCATATACTATATCCATTTCTGATATATCAGCTATAGATATAATAACAAATTAGAAAGCCTTTGTCAACTCCGTAACTTCTAATGGTGTAAAATCGACAGACAGGAATTTAATCAAAGTGGTTATAATATTGTTGTACAAGGGTAATTTCTACTAATACCCGAAAATTTAATGTTTTAGAGTTCACCTGTCTACACAAGGCAGTTTTCGCTTATAATCTTAGTTTAATTATTGTGTTGGTTTTTTGAAGTAGTGTTTTGTCGGATGAGAAGGTCAAGAAGCAGGGAACTATGGGGTTAACCGATTATTCATTTACACCAACTGAATACATCCTCCTCAATGGAGAGAAATTTGCCCCCGAATCAAGTGGGCCGAATAAACTTGCGCTCTTGAGTAGCGATGGGAATGTAGATGGTCTGGCACTGGCCAAGCTGATCTGTGCTGCCGCCATTTTAGCCAGCGAAGAAGAAGGCGCCCTCAGCCTCGATCTCACGCAGAGCAAGAAAATGTTCGGGTTGAGAGAAACCACCCGCCTGGTGATTCGCCCCACGGGCAGACCCTCGAATTGGAATGGGTTCACACTGGAAACGGCTGTTTTGTTCGTGTGCAGCCAGGCCTACGCCGTACCGGGCGATTACAGCGTGAAGAACATCATGTACAACATTTTGGTGGAAGATCGCGCCAAACCCTGGGAAAAGATCATTGAGCTGGTCGAAGGCGGGCTGGCATCGAGCAACTGGCTGATGCCCGTGGAAGGGGAGGCCGCTGCCGCATTTTCAACCCCTTACATCTGCCCGGCCAAGGTGCGCGAACTGGCTTTCGCTCAGCCGGCTGCCCCGGTCATGAATCTGCTCATGAACTGCAAAAAAGCGCGTCCCGATATTTGGAAGCAAATGCTGGGAGAGATCAGCGATGCTTTTGAAGAAAGAACCGCTTAGTTTCTTCGCGGAATTGTGAAATACCAAGAAATGAAAACAGCTCCTCAAAAGAGGAGCTGTTGTTATACCTGCCATGACGCAGCGGCCCGGTTTTTTCAAACCGGGTCGTTCAAAAGGAGAGAAATCGACAAGTTGGCTTTACTCGTCGGGATTTCCACCAAGGTATGCGTTGATGACCACCGGGTTGTGGAGCAGGTCATCGGCGGGGCCTTCAAGGGCTACCCGGCCGGTGTCGAGCACGTAACCACGATCGGCAATCGAAAGGGCCATCAAAGCGTTCTGTTCCACCAGCAAAATGCTGGTGCCTGACTGATTGATCTCGCGGATGGTATCGAAGATCTGCTCCACCATGATCGGAGAGAGACCCATCGAAGGTTCATCCAACAGCAGTACACGGGGGTTGGCCATCAGCCCGCGGGCGATCGCCAGCATCTGCTGTTCACCGCCTGAAAGTGTGCCGCCTTTTTGATTGCGGCGTTCTTTTAAGCGCGGAAAGCGTTCAAAGGCTTTTTCAAGCAACTCGTCAATCTTTTTGCTGTCGCTGTTCAGGTAGGCACCCATTTCAAGGTTTTCCCACACGGTCATCGAAGCGAAGATTTTGCGGCCTTCGGGCACCTGAATCAAGCCGCGGCGCACGATCTCGGGCGGAGCCACCTGAGTGATATCGGTACCGTCATAGGTGATGGTACCGGTGGTGGGCCGCAGCAGACCGGAGATGGTGTTCAGGCTGGTCGATTTGCCGGCTCCGTTGGCGCCAATGAGCGTAACGATCTCGCCTTCATTTAAGTTAAAACTGACACCGCGCAGTGCCTGGATGGCGCCGTAATGTACGTTGATATTGTCTACTGTTAGTATCATGGCTATTTCTTCCTGCTGTATTTTTTGGCCAAGGCAGCACCACCGGGGCCGAGATAGGCCTCGATCACGCGCGGGTTAGCCTGAATCTCTTTTGGCGTGCCATCGGCAATCTTTTGCCCAAAGTCAAGCACAGCGATTTGGTCGGAGATTTCCATGACAACGTGCATATCATGTTCGATGAGGATGACCGAGATGCCAAATTCATCACGTAGGCGGCGGATGAGGGTGGTCATCTCGATGGTCTCCTGCGGGTTCATCCCGGCGGTCGGCTCATCCAAAAGCAGCAGGTGCGGATGGTTGGCGAGGGCGCGGGCGATCTCGAGGCGGCGCTGGGCGCCGTAGGGCATCGAGCGGGCGGGGGTATTGCCCATGCCTTTGAGGCCGACAAAGTTCAACCATTTCACGCTTTCCTGAATGGAGGCCTTTTCTTCATTTTTGTAACGGCGAGTCTGTAAGACCGCATCCAGCCAGTTTTCCTTTAGGCGGCAGTGCTGGCCGACCATGACGTTTTCAATGGTGGTCAGGCCAGAGAAAAGGCGAATATTCTGGTAAGTGCGTGAAATGCCCATCGCCGCAATGGCATCGGTAGATTTGCCTTTCAGATTCTGGCCTTCATAAGTGACGGTGCCATGATCTGGGGTGTAAAAACCAGAGATGCAATTGAAAAAAGTGGTTTTGCCGGCGCCATTGGGGCCGATGATCGAGAAGATGCTGCCCTTCTCAATGTCCAGGTCAACCTTGTTTACAGCCGTCAGACCGCCGAAGATCTTGGTCACCTGACGGGTTTCGATGATGTTCTCAGCCATGTTTTTCCTCCGCAGGTGGTTTTTCTCCCGCCGGGGTTCCCCCTGTGTCGGCAGCGGCGGGCTCTTCTTCAGGTAATTCCAAGGTGGGGCGTCTGGAAGGGATGAGGCCATCGGGACGGCTCAACATCATCACCACCAGCAAAGCACCAAAGGCCAGCATACGATAACTTTCCACTTCACGCAGCAATTCGGGCAGGCCTTTGAGGGCAAAAGCACCCAACAGAGCGCCGGGAATGTTGCCCATACCGCCCACGATGATCAAACACAACACATTGATCGAGGCCATGAGAGAGTGCTCGTCAGGGCCGGTGAACTGGTTGCGGGCAGCATAGATGGCGCCAGCCAGACCGGCGAATGCGGCACCGATCATGAGGGCCAGCAGTTTACTGCGGGCGGTGTTGACACCGGTGGCGCGGGCCACGGTCTCATCCTCGCGCACGGCCAGCCAGGCACGCCCTGTGCGTGAGTGCTGCAAACGGTTGTAAACGTACATGGATAGACACACCGCCAGCACGATCAGGTACATATAATCCACGTCGGTAAAGGCTCGCCCAAAGAGGGTGGGGCCTTGAATGTTTTGAATACCACGTGGGCCGCCGGTGAAGCTGGTGAGAAGATCGCTTTTGAGCAAAATGCGGATGATCTCGCCGAAGCCCAGGGTAACAATGGCCAGATAATCCCCACGCAAGCGCATGATGGGCAGACCCAGAATTAGCCCGGTGATCGCCGCGGCGATCACAGCCAGCACCAAAGCCGGCCAGAAGCCCCACATCAGGTCATGTGGGAAGGGGGCATTGAGCAAAGCCATCGTGTAAGCACCAATGGCGAAAAAGGCAATGTAGCCCAGAACCAACTGTCCTGAAAGGCCCACGATGATGTTCAGCCCCAGGCCAAGGATCACATAGAGGCCGACGATGCCGAACACGTAGTTCCAGTAAGAGCCCCATTTCATGGGCAGAAGAACGATGAGACCAAAAATAGCGGCATAGAAAATGATGGTGGTGATCTTCTTTTTGAGCGAAGAGCCGCTGCGCAGGCTGGTGACCCATCCTTTGACCGTTGTGGCAGTTTTGGCGCGGGCTTTGGCGACAGCGGTCAGATTCCAAAGATCGACGAGCAAACCACCGGCTACAGCAGTCACCACAAAGGCGCCCAGATTGGCGGCCACTGCGGCAAGGGCGGGTAGTTTAAAGGAACAGGCGCGCATGAATGGGAAGGAAAGCACCACCAGATAATCGCGCACGTTGATCTTGTTCGCCAGCAATATCTGGAAGATGGCGACCGTGACGGCTGAGAAGAGGCCGATCACCACACCGGTGATCGTGCTGGAAAGCAGCCGCACTTTGGCAGACTCTTCTCGCTGGCTGCGGGCGGCAGAGATGCCGGCCCACAGGCCGATCAGAACGATGAAAGCGATGACTTCGGGAATGTCGGGTTGGGTGCTGGAAACTTTGATGCCGAAGGGTTTGAGCAGCAGCCCGCCCAAAATGGTGTTGAAACCGATCAAGACGGAGAACAGGTAAACGATGCCGAAGACAACACCGGAATTAACACTTTGTTTGCGGATTTTTGTGTTCATACTTTTTCCTCCGCCAGTGATTCACCCAACAAACCGGAGGGTTTGAAGATCAGAATGACGATCAAGATCACAAAAGCCAGCACATCTTTCAACTGGAAATCGATGCCCAGAGCTGCGGGGCCCATTGATTCGACCACACCCAGCAGCATGCCGCCGACCATAGCGCCGGGCAGATTGCCGATGCCGCCGAGCACGGCCGCCGTGAAGGCTTTGATGCCGGGAATGAAGCCGGTGAAGTAGTAGACCAGGCCATTATGAATGCCAAACATCACGCCGGCAGCCCCAGCCAGGGCACCGCTGAGAATGAAGGTCTGGCTGATGGTGCGATCTACATCAACACCCATGAGGGCGGCTGTTTTCTTATCCAAAGCCACCGCACGCATGGCACGTCCGAGACGGGTCTTGCGTACCACAGTATAAAGCAGCACGAGCAGCACCACCGATAAAACAAAAGAAAAAACGCCGGTGTAGGGAATAACGACGTTGCTGTTGTTGATCAAAAGAGTCCATCCCGCACCCCGGCGTAGAATATCCGGATTGGTGTAATTGCGTAGCTGTGGGCTGAAAAGCAACTGAGCGGCATTCTCAAGGAAAATGGATGCGCCGATGGCACTGATCAATGGCACCAAACGGGGAGCTTTGCGCAACGGACGATAAGCGATCTTTTCGAGAAAATAGCCGGTGGCAGCGGCCACAACCATGCCAACGATGAATGCGACGATTACTGAGAGCACGGGTTGCACGTTGAGAAAATTGCTGGAACCGATTTTAATGGCGTTTAGGCCTTCAAAGACAAAATAGCCTGCAAAAGCGCCTAACATCATTACATCGCCATGAGCAAAATTGATCATAAACAAAATACCGTAAACGAGAGTGTAGCCAATGGCGATCAGCGCGTAAACGCCGCCTAAAATCAGGCCGGCAATTAACAAACGAGTCCAGGTATCTGGACCGTAGGGATGTTCTACTACTAAAACAACATAAAGCCTGTAAATCAGAAAAAGCGCAACCAACACGCCAAGAACCGGCCGTGTTAGTTGTAGGATCTGACTTCCCAGCTTTTTAAGGTCTGAGGATTTATCTGCGGTCATGGTGGCAATAAATGCCTTTCTTTCGTAGATTTGGTCGGGGAGTGGTGCGCTCCCCGACCATCGTAATGCCAAAACGAGACTTACAAGGGGGACTTACTGAACTTCAGCGGTTACCCATTCACCGTCTTTGACGACGACGAACTGAGGTTTATCGGTGTTGCATTCGCCGATGTCATTGCAGCTAAAGGTACCGGAAAGGCCAACGTAGCTGGTCATGGTGCGGACGGCGGTCATCAAAGCGGTGCGCGGCACATACAGTTTGCCATCAGAACCAACAAAGGCAACCGATTTGATCACAGCGGCCAGGGCGGCAGCGGAGTCGTAACCGGCCCAGGTGTACGGAGAGAGCGAACCGGCTTCTTTACCGAACTGATCGAGGTAAGCTGCGTTGAAGGTTGCTTTGGCGTCGCTATCGGGGCTGGCGGGGGCGATGGAGGCATAAGCGCCTTCACCGTTGGCGCCGGTGCGGGACAGGAAGTCGGCACCGTAGGTACCATCATCACCGAAGAAGATAGCGTTCTCGAGGCCAGTCTGTTTCATCTGATTGGCAACGATGGCGCCTTCAGCGGTGTAGCCACCGAAGTAAACGGCATCCGGAGATTTGGAAGCAACAGCAGACAGAACGGCGGTGTAGTCGGTTTCACCTGGGGTGATGGCCTGTTCAACGAGAACTTCGCCACCATCGGCAGTGAACTGTTCGGCTACGATGTCGGCAAGGCCTTTACCATAGTCAGAACCGTCGTGCAGCAGGGCCAATTTCTTGACGCCCAAGGTATTGAACAAATAGTCAGCAGCGGCTTTGCCCTGGTTGATATCAGTGAAGGCAATGCGGTTGAAGACTTTTGAACCCTGGGTGGTCAAAGCGGGATTGGTTGCGGAGGGGGAGAGCATGGGAACGCCGGCTTTTTCATAGATCGGCATGGCAGCAGCGGTGGCACCAGAGAAAATGTGGCCGGCAACTGCGACGATCGAGGGATCGGAAACGAACTTGTTGGCTACAGCAGCGCCGCCTTCGGCAGTCCCACCATCATCCTCGGCGACCAATTCGAACTTCCAACCCTGAACATCACCGGCATCCTGCACGGCGATTGTTGCGCCCTGGGAGATGTCGATACCGTAGGAGGCGTTACCACCGGTCATGGGGGCTCCCATGCCGATCTTCACAGTCTCGCCCGGTGCAAATGACGCGCAACCAAATTCATCGGTAGCGCAAACGGCTTCGGGGGCAGCGGCGGCTTCGGTTACTTCAGCAGTAGCGGCCGGGGCCTCGGTGGCGGCGGGCGCTTCGGTCGCAGCGGCGGGTGCGCAGGCTGCGGCCATCATGGCGACGACCGTCAAGACAAACAAAACTTTCATGGCTTTCTTCATTTTTCAACTTCTCCTTATTGAGTAATTACTGCGTTTTTAACTACATCTGGTACTTGGCGTATTGCTTGCAGAAAAATTCAATTTTGTAAATAAACGGGACCTCCCAAAAATGGACTTAACCGGGATAAAAAAATAAAAAACCACCTGTGTTAGGTGGCTTTTATTTTTCTTCTAAGTTCAGGTCTAAGACCTTTTACTCTTCACTTTCGCCAACCTAACGGGGTAATTCCCTGCCATCACAAGAATAATAGCAAGCAACCACATAATCATAAAATAAACTGCGAGGGTGAATATCATTTGCCTTAACCTTATAAGTGAAGTTTATACAACTTCTTGTTGGCAATTACAAGTACTTTCATAATATTTTAAGAAATCTAATTTTTTAAAATATAAATCTCAAAAAATCACGGATTTGATATAAAAACAGCAAGAAGCCAAACATATTTCTCCACTTTGAGAAACAAGAAAAGGGATTTAAAATAACAAAGCGATTAAATCACTCTACCCAGAATGGGGATATAAATCCAAATGTTAGATAAAAAAGAAATGCTGGTTGATACCCTCAAAAGAAATTTTTTTGTTCCGCTGGTCACTTTGGCACTGACCCTGGTCAGTTTTGCTCTCCTGTCGCCAAAACTAGGTTTTTACCTGGATGACTGGCCGCAACTGTTCGCGCTTGTAAAACATGGATCGGAAGGAATTAAGCAGTATTTTCTGTATGATGGGCGCCCTTTTGGGTATTGGCCTGATCTTTTCTTTTATTCCCTCTGGGGAACGAATCCTTTTCTTTGGCATTTGGCGAATTATCTGATGCGATGGCTGGTGGGTGTATTTTTTTGGCTCACCTTATGCCAGATCTGGCCAGAACATCGCCGTGAAGCCGGCTGGGCCGCGGCACTCTTTTGTGTTTTTCCATTATTCAACCAGCAGTCAATGGGCCTCACTTTTATTGCTCACTGGGCCTGTTATGTGCTCTTCATGCTGTCCATCTATTTGATGGTGCTGGGGATCAAAAAGCCAAAATATAGGGTATGGTTTTTTGTGCTCTCGATCCTCGTGGATGTTCCTAATTTATTTACGTACGAAAATTTCATCGGCGTCGAATTTTTGCGTCCCTTCTTCCTGTGGTTTGCATTGCCAAACGTAGCAGCAATTAAGGCCCGCTTGAAAAAGACGCTGGTAAATTGGCTGCCCTTTCTCGGCCTGGCATTTTTCTACATTGTTTGGCGCTTGTTCATCATGAAGAATTTGCGGGCAGATACAACGCCGGTGTTGTTGACAAATTTCCTTTCGCAGCCCGGCGCGACGCTGATCAGTTTCTTAACGCTCTTCACTAAAGACATCCTTTACATCATTTTGAATGTTTGGTATCAGGTCTTTAGCGTTGAGAACTTTGACTTTTCAGTACCTTCCAGTGTTTTGACTATTTTTCTGACGGCTATTGTGATCATTGCCCCAGTGCTGTTTCTTTTATGGGAAAGACGCCATAAAGAAACGACTGGAGAGCAAAAAGATCATTTCAATAGGGATATGCTCTTGATGGGTTTGGCCGGTATTATCTTTGGGTGTTTGCCTGGTTGGATCATTTTGCGGTCGGTCAGCGACGCCAGTGGCATTTGGAATGACCGGTTTGGCTTGCCAGCCATGTTTTCGGCAAGCCTATTCGTGGTTGGTTTGATCAGTTGGCTAACCGGCCAACAGCGGTTAAAACGCGAAATCATTTTTGTGATCTTGATCGGTTTTTCGGTTGGGCACAATTTTTTGGTGACAAATGATTATCGTTGGTCATCTGTTTACGCGAATCGCTTCTTTTCTCAGCTTTACTGGCGGGCCCCCTACATTGAGTCAGAGACAACCCTGCTATCCGATAATGAATTTATTTCTAAATTTGGGGTATATCCTACTTCGTATGCGATCAACCTACTTTACCCCTCCACCAAGGGGCAAACTGAACTAGATTACTGGTTCTTGACTCTCAGTAAATATTTTCCTGGGAAGATTGATGAACTGGCAGAAGGCATTCCTATTCAGCAAGGACGTTACTATTCAACCTATCGTGCAAATAGCAAAGATAGCCTGGTTCTTGGCTGGCATTCTGATTCTCCCCAGTGCGTTTGGGTGCTTACCGAAAAGGATCGTTACAATCCGTTTTTAGGTGAAGATACGATCAATGCTCTGGGGGCTTCAAACTTGACACGCATTAACCCACAGAAAACGGGGCTGGACTTCTCTCAAGATTTGTTTGGCAGCGAAAATAGAAACACCTGGTGCTACTTCTATGAGAAGGCAGACCTCGCTAGACAATCAGGCGATTGGGCAGGCGTAATTCAGTTGTACGACGAAGCACTGGCAAAGGGGTATAAACAGGATAATCAAACGGAGATCATGCCGTTCATTGAGGCATTTATTCATGAAGGGGATTTAGATTCTGCTCTGCAGTTGACTCTGGATGCAGACAATAAAGATCCGCGGGTGGAGCTCTTTCTGTGTGATAACTGGGCGCGCATCGCGAAGGAACTATCTGTCGATACAAACGTACAAAATGCTTATCAGACGTTAGACGCCCAATTTGAATGCACGGCCCTCTTGCCCCAGGAATGATTTTTGCGGATTGATCAGTAATAAAAGAGGCTGCCTGAAAACTTTTCAGACAGCCTTTTTCTTTTTTGACTAAGTCAATTACACAAGCAGTTTGCGTACTATTTCAAGCTGACCGGCAGAGCCGAGTTTGACGTTTTTGGCGGCGATGAATTTGGCATATTCGCTCATGAAGATCTTGCCAACTGGGCGCAGGTCGAAGTTTTCGGGGTGCTCATTGAAGTATTCGCGGTGTACGCGCGTCCAGACCAGACGGCCGTCGGTGTCGATATTGATCTTGGTGACGCCGAGCTTGGCAGCGGGCAGGAACTGATCGGCATCCACACCCTTGGCGCCCTTGAGGTTACCACCGGCAGCATTGATGCGGGCGACCTCTTCTTGTGGGACGGAGCTGGAGCCGTGCATGACCAGCGGAAAACCGGGCAGGTTCTTCTGAATCTCGGCGAGGACGTCGAAGTGCAGGCCCTGTGAGCCACTGAACTTGAAGGCCCCGTGACTGGTGCCGATGGCGCAGGCGAGGGAATCGCAGCCGGTGAGTTCGACGAACTTCTTGGCCTGGGCAGGATCGGTGAGTTTGGCATTGGCTTCGTCCACTTTGACGTGTTCTTCTACGCCACCCAACTGGCCGAGTTCGGCTTCGACGACGATACCCTTTTTGTGAGCGGCCTCGACCACACGTTTGGTGATCTCGACGTTCTTCTCAAAGGGTTCGGCGGAGGCGTCGATCATGACCGATGAATAGAAGCCACTGTTGATACAGTCATAGCAGGATTCTTCGTCTCCATGATCGAGATGGACGGCAAAAATGGCCGAGGGGAAGACCTGGTCGGCACTGCGGATGAGGCCTTCGAGCATGATCTTATCGGTGTAAGCACGGGCCCCTTTGCTGATCTGGATAATGAAGGGGGCTTCACTATCGAGGTTACCCCGGAACAACCCCATTATTTGTTCGAGGTTATTGATGTTGTAGGCACCAATTGCATACTTACCATAAGCTGCTTCAAATAATTTCTTGGTTGTAACGATCATGGCGTTCTCCTTATATATTTATCTCCCTCGAGGGGAGGACTGATATAGACAAATTCAGGATAATTATACTCTGTTAGGCCTGAGATGGAAAATTTTTCAGCCGATCTTGGGATCAAAGAGCTTTTGAGGAAGCTTGCCGGCTGAGTTTGGCCGGGAAAATGCCCCTTGGCAGAAGAAGGCCGCCTGGCCCAACTGCTGCTAAAATTGTTCTGTGCCCCCAAATTACCCGGATATAAACCCCACTGTTTTGAAGACCCTGCTGGCGCGGCTTTTTGGCCGCAAGCGATCTTTTCATGACGATTCGGTGCGCCTGTGCGGTCAGGTTCGCCCGGCCATTCTTTATGAGGGGTTGGGGAACCTGCCTGCGGAGCGCCCGCTTCTGATCACCGCTAACCATTTTCATCGAGAAGGGTTCAACACGGCCTGGATCGCGCTGGCCATTTCCGCCGTTTTTAGCGGCGAAGTGCACTGGATCCTGTCGAATGAATGGCTGTTTGAAGGGAACCCACTGGCTTTTTTGCTGCGGCCGCTCATGCGTTTTGTGTTGAAGAGCATTACCCTTGCCTATGATTTTTCTCCCATGCCCACCATGACACCCGGCCATTCCACCCCACAGAGCAGAAGTGCCGGGGTGCGCGGCGTGATCGAGCGCTTGCGCCTTCACCCCGACTCGATTCTGGGGCTGACGCCAGAAGGAATGGATTCTCAGGACGGCCACTTGCGCCTGCCGCCCGCGGGGGTGGGTCGGTTTGTGCTCCATTTGCAGCAAATGGGTGTGACCCTGCTGCCGGCTGCCGTTTATGAAGCGAACGGGGCGCTGTACGTATCTTTTGGCCGGCCGTGGAAACTAAACCCGCCAGACGGTCTTTCTAAAGCTGAATTGGACCTGTGGGCGCGGCAAGAAGTGATGCGTCCGATCCAGGCACTGTTGAACGGTGGCCAAGCAGATCGCGGCTAAATTGTCAGAGTGAATTGGAATGTTTGCAGGGGGAAAAGTTAATCGTCATCCACGACATAATCGAAGAGGTCTTCTTCGGCTACATCTTTGGCTGAGACCACTTTGCCGCGCACAGAGATGCCGGCCTTGTGCACGGTCTTGGGGTCACCGCTGACCAGTGGGTGCCAGACGGGCAGGTCTTTGCCCTCGGCCAGCAGGCGGTAGGCACAGGTCTCGGGCATCCATTTCAATTCGTGAATGAGTTTGGGGTTCAGCGTCAAGCAGGTGGGCACCAGCACGGAGCGCTCTGCATAGCGGGTGCAGCGGCAATGATAGATATCGAGCAGTTCGCACACCACGTTGGTGTGATAGATGCGGCCGGTGTCCTCATCCTCGAACTTGATGAGGCAGCACTTGGCGCAGCCATCGCAAAGTGACTCCCATTCGGCGGGGGTCATTTCTTCGAGTTTCTTTTCTTTCCAAAATGGCGGCATGGGTCGGTTATACCACGATTTGGGCAATGCCGCTCAGTCGGGCTCTTGAATCGTTTCTGTGCTTGAATGAGCCGTCCGGTTCGCTTCAGAATCGCGGCGGGCGACCTCGGCTTCCATCTCGGTGGTGAGCGTTTTGAGCGCCAGAATGTGCCAGCTCACCCCAATGGCAATGACAACTAACAGGGCGCGCAGCCACCATTGATGCGCCGCGAAGATCGCAGAGGCACCGATGGTCAGCCACAAAAAGGCCAGCGAAATCACTTTGGTCTGCATGGGCACGGCGTGATAAAGGCGGTAATTGCGGATGAGGCGCCCAAACAAGCGATGGTTCATGATCCAATTGTAAAGCCGGTCAGAACTGCGCGCGAAGGCAGCGGCAGCCAACAAGTAAAACACGGTCGTGGGCAGGATGGGCAAAAAGATGCCGATGGTGCCCACGACCAGGCAGAGCATGCCGGCCGTGATCAACAAAATTCGTCCCAGCCGGGAAGTGGTTTTGGCCTGTGTGGATGGATTCATGCCAGTTTCAGCACCTGTTTCAAAGCCCTTTCGTCATAGTCAACGAGAATGGTACCATCAATATCGAAAGTGGGGGTGGTGCGGTATCCGCCTGCCCACAACTCCACCTGGGCGGCCGCTTTTTGGTTGCTCGATATGTCCACTTCGGTAAAGGGGATGCTGTTTTGGGTGAGCAGTGTACGTGCTTTCTTGCAATCGGGGCACCAGGGGGTGCAGTACATGACCACGCCGCCGTGCGGCAGGGGGCGGTCATTGACCGGTTCTTCTTCGGGGCGGTTGCGTACGCTGGGGTCAATCTCGCGCAGTACCTTGCGCAACTCCTGATTGCTGGGGGCGCTGTCGATGTCATGCACATCGGCGTAGCGTACGATGCCCTCTTTATCAATGACGATCACGGCCCGTTCATTGTATCCCTCGGCCCGTAAAACGCCGTATTTTTGTGCCACGGCGCCGTGCGGCCAGAAATCGCTCAAGATGGGGTAGTTAATGCCCCCCATGCTGGAGGCCCAGGCCTTTTGACTGGCAGTGTTGTCTACACTGATGGCCAAAATCTGGGTGTCGAGCACGGTGAATTTGGCCAATTCGGCTTCGTAGGCCGGAATCTGGCTGGAGCAGACCGGGGTGAAAGTGAGCGGGAAGAAGGCCAGAACCACGTTCTTGCCTTTTAATTGACTGAGGGTCACCGATTTGTCCAGGTGAGAGGGCAGGGTAAAATCGGGAGCGGGGGTGTACAAGTTGATTACCATAGTGTGTTCCTCCTAAAGAAATTATAACTATTACGACGATTTTTATCAAATAATTCTTAATTAATCATTAAGGAAAAGGCTCGATCCATGCTTGCATCAATCGGCTTTTGCGGGCATAATCCAGTCAACCTTTTTTGGAGGCAGAATGATGGCAGAACGGGTAAATCTTGGACTGATCGGCTTTGGCAACGTGGGGCAGGGGCTGGCACAAATTCTCAGAGAATCGCATGACGATTGCCTGCGCGATCTGGGTCTCGACCTGCGCATCGTGGCAATCAGCGATCCCATTAAGGGCAGCGCTTTCGACCCCGAGGGCCTGGACCCGGCCATTCTGCTCGACCGGGTGGGGCGAGACGGCACTCTGGAAAGCTTGCCGCAGGCCAAACCCGGCTGGGATGCCTTTGCCCTGATCTTTAAGAGCAACGCCGATGTGATCGTGGAAATGTCGTACACCGATCTGCAAACCGGGCAGCCGGCCACCGATCACGTGCGCGCCGCCTTCGCCATGAAGAAACATGCCGTCACCACCAACAAAGGGCCGGTGGCGCTGCACTTTGCCGAACTGCAGGAGCTGGCCAGGGCCAACGGCGTGCAGTTTGGGGTGGAAGGCTCCGTGATGAGCGGCACACCCGCGCTGCGATTGGGACGTGAGAGCCTGGCAGCGGCGCATATTAACAAAGTGATGGGCATCTTCAACGGCACCACCAATTACATCCTGACACAGATGGAAAGCGGCGCATCGTATGCCTCAGCGTTGGCCGAGGCGCAAAAATTGGGCTACGCCGAAGCCGACCCCAGCGGCGATGTGGAAGGCTTCGATGCGGCCGGCAAAGTGGTGATTCTGGCCGATCTGCTCATGAACACTCATCTGACGATGGAGCAAGTAGACCGCTCGGGCATTACTTCATTAACGGTGGAGCAGGTGGCAGAAGCTAAAGCTGCCGGGGAGCGCTGGAAGCTGATCGGCAGCCTGGAACGTGCCAAAGAGGGCGTCAAAGCGGCGGTAAAGCTGCAGCGCCTGCCCCTGACACATCCGCTGGCGGGGGTGAACGGGGCGACCAACGCCATCCATTTCAGCACCGATTACCTGGGCGAAGTGACGCTCATCGGGCCCGGGGCGGGGCGCTTGCCCACAGGTTATGCGGTGCTGGAAGATATTCTGGCGATCTACCGGTAATATGCCGTGAGTGGTAGGGGTGTATCGCGATACAGCCCTACGGGATTGCGTTAAACTGATTATGATCTCTCGTTGGGGCAAGGCATGCCTTGCCCCTACCGTGTTTTATTCCAACCACATAAATACCATCATGAATCGCACTTGTGGATATATATTATGCCGCCTCTTCTCTCAATGGCTCATAATCCAATAGTTCCCTGCCACTGATCTCAAATATGCGTGTAGCGAAGCGCTGCATGAAATAGCGGTCGTGCACCACGGCCAGAATGGTGCCTTCAAAGCTGCTGAGGGCCTTTTCAAACTGGGCGCGCGAGGGCAGGTCGAGATGGTTGAGGGGCTCATCCAGCAGCAAAAAGTTACAGCCCTGTGCCACCAGGCAGGCCAGCGCCAGGCGCGAACGCATGCCAAAGGAACAGCTTTTCAGCGGCAAAAAAGCCTCGTCCCCGCTGAAGAGGTATTTGTGCAGCAGGGTGCGGGCATTGGTCTCGTTGAGTGCGGCCGCCTTTTGCAGTGTTTCGAGCACGGTCAGGTTGGGGTCGAGATCTTCCTGTTCCTGAGCCATGTAGCCCAGATGCACGCTGACCCCCAGGCGCGCGCTGCCGTTCAGGGCAGGGAGGCGCCCGGCAATGGTACGCAGCAGGGTGGATTTGCCGCAGCCGTTGGGGCCGATGAGCACCACGCGTTCGCCGTAGCGGATGGCCACTTGCAGGTCACTGAGCAGGGGAGTTTCTCCGTAACCAATGCTGAGATGGTCTAAAGTAAGCACCAAACGGCTGCTGGCCGGGGTGCCTTCAAATTCCATTTTCATCTGCCATGAATCGCGCGGCTTGTCGATCTTTTCGTCGCTGAGCAGGTGCTCGATGCGCTTCTCTACGCTCTTGGCGCGTTTGACGGTGGCCAGGCTGCGGTTGGCGAAGAAGGCTTTGGCAAATTTGTCTGGGGTATCGGCTTTGCCGCCCTTACGAAAATGGGCGATCTCGCGGTAATGTGCCGCTGAAGCCTTGAGGCGCTGGATTTCTACCTGCTGGTCGCCGTATTCCTGCCAGTGGCGGGCGCGCTCCTCGGCTTTGGCGTCGAGGTAAGCGGCGTAATTGCCGGGGTAGCTCTTCAACTGATGGGTGGCCGCATCCAGTTCTAGGATGGCCTCAACGGTGTTATCCAGAAAGACGCGGTCGTGCGAGACCAGTAAGATGGCCGCCGGCGAGCGGTTGATCCAATTTTCGAGCCACTCAAGCATGGCGAAATCGAGGTGATTGGTGGGTTCATCGAGCAGCAGCAACTGTGGGGCCGAGAGCAGTATCCCGGCCAGACCGAGACGGGTCTTTTGCCCGCCGCTGAGAGCGGCAACAGGCAGATCGGCAGGGAGGGTGTCCAGCTCAAAGGCGGCCAGCATGGCAGGGGCAGCGCCCTGGCTTTTGGCGGCGGCTTCGATGGCGGCCAACGTGGCATCGTATTCAAGCTGCAGGTCAGTGCGCGTTGCATTGCCGGCCAACTGTGCTGCCAGGGTTTGCAGACGTTCGCTCAGACCGGACAGGTCACCGCTCATCTTTTGCAGGTAACTGCCCAGCGTTTCGTCCGCGGCAAACTGCAGCGACTGCGAAAGATAACCCACGCGCAGGCTGGCAGGGGTGAACGAGACCGAACCGGAGTCGGCCTTCTCGTCACCGGCGAGGATGCGCAGCAGGGTGGTTTTGCCGGAGCCATTGACACCCACCAGACCGGCTTTTTCGCCAGGTTTGAGGGTGAAACTGATGTTATTGAGAACCGGCATAATGCCGAAGGATTTATTGAGCGAGCGAACCGAAAGCATAAAAGTAACCTCATTTCCAGTACAAACAAAAACCGAGGGCAAGGCCCTCGGCAGCAGTGGTTGATTAAATTAAATCAAGGCAAAAGCGGATGGTCTACCCAAAAAAACGGAAATTTAGAGGTTACTGTCGGTCATTAAGTGAACTCCTGAACAATCGGACGGGGTTATTGTATCATGAAAACGCAGGAAGACTCTCAAACGACCAGCCGGTCTAGTTCGGGTTATCTTCAAGCAGGATGTTGAGCATCTGCTCGCGATGCTCGAAAAAATCGCGGCTAACCTGGTAATGTTCCGTTTCTTCATAACGAACTTCATGGAGGCCCGCTTCGGAAAAGAGCAAAATTTTGGCGTTGGGATAGGCCATAATGATGGGGGAATGTGTGGCGATAATGAACTGTGAGTTTAATTTCACCAGATGATGGATCAGTGAGATAACCGCCAACTGACGTGAGGGGGAAAGAGCCGCCTCCGGTTCATCCAGCAAGTACAACCCGTTGCCGTGGAACCTGTTGCTCAACAGTGATAAAAAAGATTCCCCGTGCGATTGCTCGTGCAGTGACTTGCCACCATAGGCACCCGCGTAATCTACATCATCTATGTAAGAGGCCACGTTATAGAAAGATTCCGCCCGCAAGAAAAAACCATCCCTGGCGGCTTTGAAGCTTTTGCCCGATCTCAGGTAATCTGCCAGGTTGGATTGCGTGGCGCGGGTAGAGAAGCGCATATTTTTGCTGCCGCCCTCCGGGTTAAACTGCGCCAGTTGGGCGATGGCCTCAAGCAGGGTGGATTTTCCCATGCCATTCTCGCCAATGAAAAAAGTGACATCGGGGTGGAACTTGAGCGTTTCGAGGGAGCGCACGACCGGTAACGAAAACGGGTAATCCTGCCAGGAAGGAACCTTGTCACGAAGCAGGGTAATGTCGATCAGATAGGGTCTTTCAGAGAGAGTATTTTTGACACTCACAATCCGCCTCCAACAATATTACTAGTTACTTGATTCTACATCCTATAAAAATTATCCAGCAAGTGGGCAGGCAAGTTGTAGCCGCCGAACCCTTATTCCTGTTCACTTTGATCAAAGCAGAGAGCCCTTATTGTGAAAATCATCTAAGAGTTCACAAAAATCTATTGCCTTCAGGGATTTTCCGGCCTATAATACTGTCTGCAATTGAGACCCTCGTTAGGTGAGGCGTCTGTATCGAAACAGGCCATTGCCCTGAAACGTCTAAAGACGCCAAAGGGTAGACCAGGTCAGGCCGGCTTAAGGTTTGATCCAAAATGGCTGGGAGCAACGATCCCTAAGCGGTGCAGTGCCAAAGCTCAACCAGAGTGGGAACGCAATGACTGTATGTGTTGTTGCTATTCTTCTCCCCGGTTGAGCGACCGGGGAGTTTTGTTTTACAAGGCTAAAAAGGAAAGGAGGTGAAGGGAATGACAAATGATGAACCTGTCGGAAGTAATGTAGATGGCCCGCACTTAGCGGCAGTTCGACGATTTACAAGCACAATAGACTTACCCTTCACCTCTTTAGCGAGAAGCTCTAAGAGGGGGTTCTTCTTCAGATGTTGATCCCTCTATCATGAGATCCTCTTTCTGAGAGAAAGGGTGAGTCGGACAATATGAAGGAGAAGCACATGGCATTCCGCGATTTCTCAATCCTCCCGACTCGACCGGGTCAGAAAAACAAGCTGGTTCACGAGCAGGTTTTTGCCCGCCTGAACCGCGCCGCCCAACTGAATGAAACTGAATTGTTCAACGAGTATAAGACCCGTTTGAACGGTCTGAACGCGCAGGAAGTGCAAGACCTGCGTGAGGTGTTCGGCTACAACCATATTGTCACTGAACAACACATCACTTTTCTCAAGCGCCTGTGGGAGAACGTGCGCAATCCGCTGGTGATCTTGCTGGTCGTGCTGGGGATCGTGTCTTACTTCACCGGCGATCTGCGTGCAGCCACCGTCATTGGGGCGATGGTGTTGATCGGCATTGTGCTGCGCTTTGTGCAGGAGAGCCGTGCCGATCAGGCAGCCGAAAAACTGCAAGCGATGGTAAGCACCACAGCCACGGTGATGCGTGACGGCACCCTGCAAGAGGTGACCCTTGAAGAGATCGTGCCCGGCGACATCGTGCAGCTTTCTGCCGGTGACATGGTGCCCGCCGACGTGCGCATTCTCAGTGCCAAAGACCTCTTCATCAACCAGGCGGTGCTCACAGGCGAATCCTACCCGGTGGAGAAGATGGCAGGCGCCAATGCGGCCAGCGATCAATCTCCGCTCGAGAGGACCAACCTGTGTTTTTTGGGCACGAACGTTGAAAGCGGCTCCGGGCGGGCCGTGGTGCTGGCCAGCGGGGCAGGCACCTACTTTGGCAGCCTGGCCACCCGCATGACCAACGAGCGCCCGCCGACCAGCTTTGATATCGGCATCAACCAGTTCACCTGGCTGATGATCAGCCTGATGGGCGTGCTGGTGCCGTTGGTATTTCTGATCAACGGCATCGGCAAACACAATTGGGTCGAAGCACTGCTCTTTGCACTGGCCGTGGCGGTGGGGCTGACCCCCGAAATGCTGCCCATGATCGTGACCGTCAACCTCTCGAAGGGCGCCCTCTCGATGGCCTCTAAAAAAGTGGTGGTGAAGCGGCTCAACGCCATTCAGAACTTTGGCGCCATGGACGTGCTCTGCACCGATAAAACCGGCACCCTCACCGAGGGCAAGATCGTGCTCGAGAAACACATGGATGTTTCGGGTAACGAGAACGACGAGATCCTCGATCTGGCCTACCTGAACAGTTTTCACCAAACCGGCCTGCGCAACCTGACCGATGTGGCCATTCTCGACCACGCCACCATGCGCGGCCGCCAGGAGAAAGTGGCCGGTTTTACCAAGGTGGATGAGGTGCCGTTCGACTTCCACCGCAAGCGCATGTCGGTGATCGTGCAGACCCCAACCGGGGAGCATCTGCTCATCACCAAGGGCGCGGTCGAAGAGACCCTGTCTGTGTGCAGCCTGGTGGAAGTGAAGGGCGAGGTACTGCCGCGTGTGGGAAAATACGATCAGAAGCGCCAGCAGATGATCGAGGCGCTCAATCGCGAAGGCTACCGCGTGATCGGGCTGGCCTATAAAGTATTGAGCGAGGCCGAATGCAAAGACGGCTATACGGTGGAAGACGAATCGAACATGACCCTGAAGGGCTTTCTAGCCTTTCTTGACCCGCCAAAAGAGTCGGCTGCCGCGGCGATTGCGCAACTGCATCACTACAAGGTGGAGGTGAAGATCCTGACCGGCGACAATGACTTGGTCTCTGAATCGATCTGCAAACAGGTAGGGCTGCCCACGGAGCACATTCTGCTGGGGCCGGAGATCGACGCGCTCAGCGATGAGCAGCTCAGCCGCGAGGCAGAGCAGGTGAACATCTTTGCCAGGCTCTCGCCCGACCATAAGGAACGCATCATCCTGGCGCTCAAACGCGCCGGGCATGTGGTGGGCTTTATGGGCGATGGCATCAACGATGCCCCGGCGCTGCGTTCGGCCGATGTGGGCATCTCGGTGAATTCCGCCGTGGATATCGCCAAGGAATCGTCTGAGATCATCCTGCTTGAGAACAGCCTGCTGGTGCTCGAAGAGGGTGTGATCGAGGGTCGCCGTGTCTTTGGCAACATCATCAAGTACATCAAGATGGCGGCATCATCGAGCTTTGGCAACATGTTCAGCATGCTGGGCGCCAGCATTTTGCTGCCCTTTGTGCCCATGCTGCCGATTCAGATCTTGATCAACAATTTGCTCTACGATTTCTCGCAGATCGCCATCCCCAGCGACACGGTGGACAGCGAATGGATCGAGAAGCCGCGCAAATGGGCCATTGGCGAGCTGCGCAAGTTCATCCTCTTCATAGGGCCGATCAGCTCGATCTTTGATTACGCCACCTTCTTTGTGATGATCTACGTCTTCAACAGTTGGACGAACCCGACCCTGTTCCATACGGGCTGGTTCATCGAAAGCCTGTTCACGCAGACGCTGATCATTCACGTGATCCGTACCAACAAGATCCCTTTCATCCAGAGCCGGGCCAGCCTGCCGCTTTTGCTGACCTCACTGGGAATCGTGCTCTTCGGTGCCTTTTTGCCCTACTCGCCGCTGGCGAACACCCTGGGGCTGACCCCGCTACCGCTGCTTTACTGGGCCATTCTGCCGGGTATTCTGTTGGTCTATGCCGTGCTGACCCAGGTGGTGAAGACCTGGTTCAACCGCAAATACGCCGCACAGGAATAAAAATGCCTGTAGAAGGGTGTTTATTTCATTATAATAACCTCAGAAGCCGATTTTTTGTTTTGACCCTGACAAAAGTCGGCATTCTGGGGTAAAATTCTCGCGTCTTATGCACTTTTCATACACTGAAGGGAATTTTCAGAATGAATAAAAACTACCGGCTTTTGATCTTGGTGCTGGTGGTGTGGGCTCTGGTGATCTGGGCAGTTTTGCCTAACAACCCTGGAATTCACATCGGCAACTTCAACCGCACAATGGAAACACAGCTTGGCCTGGATCTGCGTGGTGGGATGCGCGTGCTTTTGCAAGTCGACATGCCCGATGGTTCCACCATCACACAAGACCAGCTTGACACTGCGAAACAGATTTTGCTCAGCCGCTCCAACGCCTTGGGCGTGAGCGAAGTGACCTTCCAGACTTCGGGCAACAACCGCATCGTTGGTGAGTTCCCGGGGCTGACCGATACGGGTCAGGTGGTTGAGTCATTGAAGAAAGTGGGCCAGTTGGCTTTTGTAGCCGCAGGAACCGAATATCTGGCTCCCGGCACGAAAGTGAACGTCGATTATTCAGCAGTGAATGCAGCAGCCAATGGCACCTCTACCCCTGAGACTACACAGGCTGCCACTGAAACCCCGACAGTAGAAGCCACCCCGACAGCCGAGGCAACCCCCGCTGCCACCGATGCAACGGGCGCCGCCACCGATGTAAAAACCTACACCGCCATTATCACCGGCGCCGGCTTGAAATCGGTCAACGTGGGCGTGGATACTTTAGGAACAGTTGCGATCAACTTTGTTTTGAACGATGCCGAAGCAAAAGCATTCGGTGACTTTACCTCAAAACATGTAAATGAATATCTTTCGATCGTCCTCGATAATGTGGTCATCGAATCCCCTGTGATCCACTCGGCCATCACCGATGGTCAGGGACAGATCTCGGGCAGCTTCACCACCGAGACCGCCAACACCCTGGCCGTGCAGTTGCGCTATGGTGCGTTGCCGGTTCCCCTGAAAGTGGTCGAGACCGAGGCCGTTGGCGCCACCCTGGGTGAAGAATCCATCAGCAAATCCGTTCTGGCCGGTATCATTGGCCTCGCCATGGTGATGATCTTGATGATCTACTTCTATCGCTTGCCCGGTGTGATCGCTGACCTGGCGCTGATAATGTACACCATGACCAGTTTCGCCCTCTTCAAAGTCATTCCCGTTACCCTCACCCTGGCCGGTATCGCCGGTTTCATCTTGAGTATAGGCGTGGCAGTGGATGCCAACATTTTGATCTTTGAGCGTATGAAAGAAGAGATGCGTTCCGGTCGCACGATCCGTCAGGCAATTGACCTGGGTTGGACCCGCGCCTGGCCTTCCATCCGCGATTCCAACATCTCTACTTTGATCACTTGTTTGATCCTCTTTATCTTTGGCAGCCAGTTTGGTGCCACCATCGTGATGGGCTTCTCCGTGACACTCGCAATCGGTGTTCTGGTCAGTCTTTTCACCGCTATTATTGCCACCCGAACCTTCCTGCACCTGGTGCTGGATAACCTGAAAGCCGCAGAACATCCGCGCTGGTTTGCCAAGTAGGAGGAGACCATGAATATTATCAAGCATCGTTATCTTTATTTTGCCATCTCTCTGCTGGTGATCGTGCCGGGCATCATTGCCCTCATCATCTGGGGCCTGCCCCTGGCCATCGATTTCACCGGCGGTTCCGTGCTGGAAGTGCAGTTCGCCTCTGGTAGTGTGCCTTCTACCGAACAGGTGATCGCGCTGTATAACAAGGCCGGCGTTGAAGACGTGCAGGTGCAGACCGTGGGCACTGACGGCCTTATCATCCGCTCAAAGGACATGGATGAAGCCACCAAGAACGCTTTGGTGCAGGATATGTCCACCACCTACAACACCGAAGTGACCATCCAGCGTTTTGATTCGGTCGGCCCGGTGATCGGTCAGGAAGTGGCCCAACGCGCCATGCTGGCCGTGGCGATGGCCGCCATCGCCATCATCCTCTACATCACCTTTGCCTTCCGCGGCGTACCCCACGCTTTCCGCTACGGCACCGCGGCCATCTTCGCCATGCTGCATGATGTGCTGGTGGTGGTGGGTGTGGAGGCCTTGATCGGCCATTTCATCCACTGGGAGGCAGACGCACTCTTCCTTACGGCGGTGCTGACGGTGATCGGTTTCTCGGTGCACGATACCATCGTGGTGTTCGACCGCATCCGTGAGAACAGCTCGATCTACCGCCGCCTTTCCTTCACCGAAGTGGTCAATCATTCCACCATTCAGACCCTGGCCCGCTCCATCAACACCCAGTTGACGGTTATGCTGTGCTTGCTGGCCATGGCTCTCTTCGGTGGGGTCACCATCCGCCACTTTGTCACCATTCTGCTCATCGGTGTGTTCTCGGGCACTTACTCGTCCATCTTCAACGCTTCTCCGATCCTGGTGGTCTGGGAAAATCGCGAATGGCGCCACTGGTTCCACCCCTCAGAGTGGAAGCAGATGATCGAAAGCTAAGCTGGATCATTAACAAATTAATCCCCTTGAGTTTATTCTCAAGGGGATTTTTCGTTTTTGAGTCTGGATAAATTCTTTACTGTACGGGCGAGGTCACCGTGACCTGGCCGACCTTGCTGATCTCAAGGGTGATATGACCGGTGCCGGGGCCGATCTCATTTTGATCGTAATCGGTGATGGTGTCCGTGTAGGTCAAATCCAGTTTGAGCATGGCGCCGGTTTCTTGATCGATCCAAACGGTGCCTTGGCCGGTGGCCATGTCGCCAAAACCGAAGCTATCCATCATGCTGTCTGAGGCCTGGCTGGCATTGGCTGAATCGAAGCTGTAAACGTCGGCGGGACGGCCGTCCACGCTGTCGGTGCCGGTCTTCTGGGCGAAGTAAGCGGAATAAGCATAGGGCATGATCACCTGCAAAGGCCACATGGCCCATCCCATTGCGATCTGGCCCATCATCTCCTGCGGCTGGCCATCTATCATCTTGTATTCCTTGTCGCCGATGATGAAGCCTTCCTTCGATTCGCTGGCGCCGGGATCGGTTTGGATGATATGGACATCCTTGCCCTGTACATCTGCCGAGATGAGGGTTTTGCTGTTGACGACCGCAGTGTTGTCGTCGCTTAGCTCTGGGATATCGAGATTGAGCTCGATATGATAAGAATCAAACACACCCGGTTCATCGCTGCTGCCCAATACTTTGTTCAGTGCGTCGCTCAGATGCGCCGATTCGGAAGAACTGTTCTTTGAACCACTGGAAGCAGGTTCGTTGACGGCGGCATCGTTGCTGCCTTCGGCGTTTGTGCCGGCAGTGCTGTCCTTTTTGCCGCCGCAGCCGCTGAGCAGCAGCATCACAACCAGCCCGACCAAAAAGAATTTCTTGCCCATGTCTTCTCCTTCTATATGGATTATTCCGAGACCAATGCGCGGATTATAGCATGGGGCAAAAAAAGACAGCCAGCAGGATTATGTTAAAGTTTGTTAACAGGCTGGCGCAAAATGGTGCGATTTTTCTCCGGGGCCACGCGGCGCGCATCAGAAAGGTAGACCTCGTGGTGCTTGCCGCGCAGTTCGGCTCCCTGCTCGTGGATGAAATGGTGCATGGCAGCAATGGTAGGGCCTTCGTCGGCATAAGCGCCCAGATAAAGGATTTGGGCACTGAGCCCCTCATCATAGGGTTCCAGGCGGGTCTCTGCGGCCAAAGGGGCTTTTCCTTTGGCGATCAGATCGCTGCGGATGGCATCAAAATGCGCCTGGGTGACGAATTCCGGCTGCAGGATCATGGCCGTCCAGTGCCAGGCGGCTTTGTTTTCTGTTGAGAAGTCGCTCATATTGGGCGTCCACCACAACCCTTCGAGGCCCATGACCGTGTAATCGACCTCTTGCGTCTTTTTGAGATGAAATTTGAGCCCGTAGGATAACCCGTAGAGGGTTTGAATGGCATCCAGATAGCGCTGGCTGGTGTTCGGGTCGCCCACGCCATCCACCATCAGATACTGCAGCGGCGGCACCTGGATGAGTGCGAATTCTTTCTTCGAGGGCGAATAAAGCTCTTTGTACTTTTTTTTCAGGTCAATCTTTTCCATGATCGTGCTCTCCTTTTGATAAATCTTCTCTAAAAGTGCTTAACCACTTGATCTCAGCATCGAGCAGCGAAAGTGAATAAGTGAACATGGCGCTGACGTGGGGCGGAAACCCACTCTGGTGCAGGGCAGGGTGGCGCTCCAAGTCAACCCGGCGGGCCAGCAAGGCGGCCAGTCGTTCTTCCAATGCGGCACACACTTCCTGTGCCGGCAGCATGGGCAGGCAGGAGAGCCCCAGCAAAAAGCTGCGGTCACCGGGGGCTGGGTTGGCCAGCCCCTCGCGGATGCCCTGACGCAGCGCTTCCATGCCGGCCGGGAGGAGGGTAAAAACCTTCTTGGCCGGTCCGCGCCCGGCAGCAGGGCGGGTACTGGAACGGATGTAGCCCTCACGCACCAGTTTGTTGAGCAAAAAGTAGATGGAGGAAAAGGCGATCTCCGTCCAGTTGCGCATGCCGCGCTCTTCGATGACCTTCTCGATCTCGTATCCGTGCCGCGGGGTCTCCGCGACCAGGCTTAACAACACCAGTTCAGCGTTTGTCATGAATTTCCTTGTGTAATATTATAGTACTATAATATATAAATAAAGAACCATTGTCAAGCAGCAATCTTGATCAGCCGGGTTGCCCCCAACTGTCACTTAAAATGGGTGACATTTAGAATTGCGCAGAAGCGCACAGCGCGCTACAATGGCGTATCATTTTTAGTGAAGGAGCAATTGTGGAATTTCCGGTTTATTCATCTGTTCATCTGGTAAAAGGGGAGGATCTCAATCACCACGGCACGCTTTATGCCGGCCGCACTGCCGAGTGGTTTGTTGAATCAGGGTTCATCGCGGCTGCCTCAATGACCAAGCCCGAGCATATCGTCTGCCTCAAAATTCACGGAATGCATTTCACCCGTCCGGTGCACAAGGGCGAACTGGTGACCTTTTCCAGCCGGGTCGTGCTTACGGGTCGGACGAAGATTTGTGTTTATATCGAAGTCTCCAATCAACAGCAGGTAGCCGTGCGCGGTTTTATCACCTTTGTGCACGTGGATCTGGACGGCAAACCGCTGCCGCACGGGCTGAATTTTGAGCCGCAGACGGATGAGGAAAAGGCCCTCAACGAAGAAGCCAAGGCACTATAAAAATACATAGACAAGCAGGATGTTTAAATTTCAAAGGGATGCGGTAAAATCGCATCCCTTGGGGTTTAATCTGCATAAAGAGAACAACTAGAACGGTGCCACCCAAAAGCGCCCGATGGCAATCAAAACGGCCAGGATGAGGGGCAGCAAAGGGGCTTTGAGCATTTGCGGTTCTTTCAAGCGGATGTGGGTAGAAACGGCGCCCAGCATCAACACCGTCAGTGCGGTGGCTGCGATGGGGGTGAGGATGGGCAGAATGCCCGTGACGCCAGGCAAGATCAGCCCCAGCGCACCGAGAATTTCGGCCGTGCCGATGAGACGTACTTGCAGCGGTTTAAAAGCCTTGACCCAGTTCATGTTTTGAGCCAGTTTGTCGATGGGCTGTGAGATTTTCATGCCCCCTGCCATCAGAAAAAGGGCGGCAGCCAGCCCTTGTAGAATCCAGAGTGCGATGTTCATGTTTTCCTCCAATCGGGTATCGTTGCACAGTGGTTAAGATTGGCAACATCGTATCACAATTAAGACATAAATTGTCATAATAAATTCATAAGAGTTGTGTAAGAATGAGTTTCGCGCCTGATATAAGGAAGATGGGCGCAGCAACGCTGCGCCCATCCGGTCAAATTTTTGTTTCGCTATAAAAGTTATTCGTATCTGAAACGCCACACACCGATGCCGAAAAAGAGGGCGGCAAAACCGAGCAGCACAGCGGCTTCAGGCAGCACCTGAGGCACCCCGCCGCCGCGCAGGACGATATCCAGCAGCCCCTGCATGGCCCAGGTGGTGGGCAACACATGCACGATCTGCCCCACGATCTTTGGGAAAAGCTCGAGCGGATACCAGCAGCCGCCGAGCAGGGCCATGACCATGCCCAGCATGGTGCTCAACCCGCCGGCCTGCCCCTCGGTCTTGACGAAGGTGCCCAGCATGGTGCCCAGAGCGGCAGCCGCCAGCGCAGAGCTGACCAGCATGATGGCCAGCGCGACCGGGGAGCGGCCCCAGTTGACGTGCATGATGAGAATGCCCACCCCGACCAGCAAGAGCATCTGCACCAGAGCGGTGAGCACCTGGCCGGTGATGGTACCGATCAAAAAGGTGGCCCGGCTGGTGGGTGTGGTCATGAGGCGGCGCAGGGTGCCTTTCTGGCGCTCATAAGCGAACATGGAAGAGAGCCCGATCAATGGGATAAAGACCCAGGTGATCAACTGCCCGGCAGAGGAGTTGGCATTCGGGTCGTATTCTACTGTATCGGCGGTGCTGCCCTGCACTACATCCAGGCGGCTGGGAGCGGCGGCCAGTTCGCTCTGTGCCTGTGAGAAGGCGGCGTCATAGTAAGCCTGGCGGGCGGCTTCATCCGCAAAGGGGTGTATCTTTTCGGCGCTGGCCAGACTGAGAGCAGCCGTCTGCGCCAGACTGCTCACGCGCGCTGTGGCGGCCTGCACCGCCTGTGAGGCGATGAGGGCGTCGAGGTTATTGGGCTGCTGCATCAACTGGATCGTGGCGGTGCTCTGTGACCCGTTTTGCAGGTCGGCCCCGGCCGGCAGAATGAGCACGGCCGAGTTGCGGCGATTGTTGAAGTCGCTGACGGCGCTTGCGCGGTCTTGCAGTTCGACACGAACCGCAGAGGAATCCTGCAGTGCGGCGATCAACTGTTCTGAAAGGGGAGTGTTGGCCTCGTCCACGATGGGCAGGCGCACGCGAGAATCAGCGACGCCGGTCGCATTGCCCAAGATGACGGTAAAGATCACAGGCAGGATGAGGAAGAAGATCCACTCAGAAGGGGAGGCGAAGCGTACCAGGGTATCTTTGATGGCGATGGCAAATATTTTTTTCATGTCCGGCTCCTATTGGCTGGCGAATCCGCGCCGGTTGAGGAGGAAAACGGCGGCTATGAACAAGACCAGCCCCATTGCCAACAAGGCCAGTACCGGTGTAAGAATCGACTGCAAATTGCCGCCCAGTGCCAGCAGGGTGAAGCCGTCCATGCCCCAGGCGTTTGGCGAGACGTGTGACAATGCCTGCACCCAGGTCGGAAAATTATCCATCGAGAAGAAACTGCCGCCAAGCAAACCAAAGATAAGCATCAGGGTGGAGCCGATGGAGGATACCTGCCCGGGGGTGCGGGCCACGGCAGTGAGCAGCATGCCCCAGCCGGTGGCGCCGATGACGGCAGCGATGGTCAAAACCAGTAAAGCCAGTGGGTCTCCCCACTGCAGGTTGAACAGGGTGGAAGTGGCCTCGATCAGGATCACCATTTGAATAAAACCGGTCAGGAAGATGCCGAATACCTTACCGGCCAGTACTTCACTGTTGCGGGTAGGGGTGACGAGCAGGCGGGGCAAAGTGCCCTGGTTCTTTTCGATCAAGAGGGAGCGGCCACCGTTGGTGACGGTGTACATCAGGAACATCAAAGCCATGCCCGGGGCCAAAATGGCGAGCATGTCGATGTCATTGCTGCCGCCGCTGCCGGTGAGCGATTCGATCTGAATGCTGGAATTGCTGCCCGACTGCATGCCGGCGGCCAACTGCGCACCGATCTCGCTGCCGGTTTGGGCAGCCTGATCCGGCTGGATGAGACCGTTTCGCAGCAACTGCTCCACAGAAACCACCCCGCTGACACGCCCGGTCTCCACCTGGCTGAGAAAGCCTTCGAGAATGGTCTTGACCACCCCGGCGCTGGTGGGGCTGGATGGGTTGGTGTAAAGCTCAATGGATACGGGTTCACTGCTCAATGGCTGGCCGCTGCTGGGAATGATGCTGGCGGTGAAGCCGGTCGGGACGAAGATGGCCGCGGCCACCTTATTTTCATCCACCATTTGCCTGGCCGCAGCAAAATCGTCCGATAGGCTGGGGTTGATCAGGTCTTTCAGGTCTTCCGATTCAAAAGCGGATACCAGCGCATTGCCAAGCTGCTGCTGGTCTTGGTTGACGATCACTACCGGGATGTTCTCGATGCCCGAACTGACCGAGCTGCCCAGGCGACCGGTGACAAAGCCCATGCCCAGGGTGAGCACAAAAGGGGCCAAAAGCATCAAGATCAGGGCTGTGCGGTCACGGATGATGAGACGCAGGTCTTTAATGCCGATGAGGAGAATCTTTTTCATCTTACAACCCCTAATCGCGTAAAGCCCGGCCGGTGAGGCTGAGGAAAACCGCCTCCAGGTTGGGCTCCTGAATATCCACGGAACTGATCTTGATGCCCAGAGAGTTGGCGGCACTGATCACCGGGGCAAGCACCGCGGCGGCATCGGGGGTGAGCACGGCCAGGCTGTGGTCGCTCTGGTCGGCGTGGAGCACGCCCGGTAACTTCTGCACGGCGGCCAGTAATTGGTCGAGCGTATCATTTTCTCCCATGTGCAGGGTGAGGGTATCATTCTCGCCCACCTGACGGGTGAGCTCTTCCTGGGTGCCCAGTGCAATGAGGCGGCCGTGGTCAATGATGCCCACGCGGTCACTCAGCTCATGGGCCTCCTCCATGTAATGGGTGGTGTAGAGCACCGTCATGCCCTGGCGATTCAGCTCTTTGACCGAATCGAGGATGGCGCGGCGCGACTGCGGGTCAATGCCCACAGTGGGTTCATCCATAAAGAGCAGGCGCGGCTGGTGCAGCAAGCCCACCCCGATGTTCACGCGTCGCTTCATCCCGCCTGAATAGGTCTTTACACGCAAATTGGCCTTGTCCGAAAGGCCAATTTGTTCGAGTACCCCGTTCACACGCGTATGCAGTGCTTTGCCGCTCAGACCGTACATCTGCCCCCAGAAGTTGAGGTTCTCGCGAGCGCTCAGTTCTTCATAGAGGGCCAGGTCCTGCGGCACCACACCGATCAGCTTGCGCACCGCCATTGGGTCGCGCGTTACAGAGTGCCCACCGATGCTGGCATCGCCGCTGCTGGGTGCAAACAGCGTGGAAAGAATGGAAATGCTGGTGGTCTTGCCGGCTCCGTTCGGTCCGAGCAGGCTGAAGATCTCTCCTTCTTCGATAGCGAAGGAAATGTCATTTACGGCAGTGAAATCGCCGTATTTTTTGATCAGATGGTTGACTTGTAAAATTGAGCTCATATTCTTCCTCGAAAGTTCAAATCTAAAACATATACGCGAAAAAGCCGCTTTGGATGCACAATAAGGACGACCAAAACACCCTATCAGTTTACCTGAATTGAAACTATAATGCACAGGTTTGCGCTCTCAGGAAACCGACATGTTAAAACGAAATTTGACCAGTAAGCAAAATCTGTGGTTGCTGCGTTTTTACTTTCTCATCCTTTTCGTCGGAATGGGTGCGCTGAACCCGTTCGTGAACCTCTATTACGCTTACCGTCATCTCAGCGGTACTCAGATCGGTCTGCTGGGCACGGTCGGTTCGCTGGTGGCGCTTTCGATTGCGCCCCTGTGGGGGAGGTTGAATGACACGGTCAGCCACCCGCGCCGC
The DNA here is from genome assembly GCA_964459385.1 of uncultured Anaerolinea sp. GTDB lineage: Bacteria > Chloroflexota > Anaerolineae > Anaerolineales > Anaerolineaceae > UBA6107. Next base: position 249,997 of record CAYWLG010000002.1, on the reverse strand, counting down.
ATCATGCAGTTCACCTTCATTGGCAGCGCCCTGTTTCTGTTTGTGATGAGCCTGCAAACTATCTTTTTGGCCATCGCATTGTGCGTAGGGCTCGAAGCGCTCATGTCAGGCGGTTCCGATTCACTGCGTAATGCCCAGGCGGTGAGCGTAGCCGAAGAGGCGCAGGTGGGTTATGGCAGTATTCGTCTGTGGGGATCGTTAGGTTGGGCAATTGCCGCGCCGGTCAGCGGCTGGATCGTGCAGCAGACCGGCATTCGTGCCATTTTCTACATCTATGCAATCGCTGCCATACTGGCAGCGGCCGTGCTGGGACTGGTCACCACTCAGGTAAAACGCCGTCCGCTCGCTGAGGAAAGCCTCCGCGATGCTCCCAACCCTGCCTTTCGTGAGGTAGCGCGTGGGGTATGGAAGAACCCTGAACTGATGGGTTTTTTTGTAGCCCTGGTGGTGATGTGGGCGGCCACCAATGGCACCAAATTTGAGGCGCTCTATTTAACCCAGTTGGGCGCACCTGCCACCATCATTGGCTGGGTCAACACGGTTGCGGGCGGCACCGAAGTGCCCTTTATGATGCTGGCGGACCGTTTCTTGCGCAGGTTCGGCTCAACACGTGGCTTGATTCTGGCCTTCTGTTTAAACGCGTGCAGCCTCATCTACCTGCTGATCCATCCCTCCATCCCGGCAGTTTTTGTAATGAAGGTCATTGCTGCCATCGGCAACAGTTTTTACATGCTCTCTTTTGTTTCGTTCATCGTGGAACGCGCACCGGCACGTCAAAGTGCCACGGTGCTGGCCTTGTATGGCACTACCGCCAACGCGCTGGTGAACATCGTGATCTCGCCCTTTATGGGGTTTTTGTTTGACCGGATCGGGCCTTATTGGCTGTACATGATCGCTTTTGGCGGCTTTGCCGGCGGCGCTTTAATCATGTTCCTTGCCGTGGCACGACAACCACGCTTAGTTCCGGCGCATTAAGGGGTACATAGCCAGGGGGCATCTGGGACGATGTAAGTGCTGTGTTCGTGATCCAGTTGAATGATGGCAAAGGTGTTCATCAAAATGCGATCATCTCCCCAAAGGATATCCGTGGAGGTCTGACAGCCTACGAGAATCACCCGGCTGCCATCACTAAGCGGGCCGGGCTGCAAGCCGCTCATGTGGCTGACCAAAACGTGATCGCGGCCCAGCACCATCAATTCGAAGGTGGGTCCGTTGTTATTGATGGAAGAAATGCGCATGTAGTTGGCCTGAAATGCCGCACCCTGAACGATCAGGTGATTGGGGTCATCCAAAAAAGCCTGCCACTGCTCGGGGCTGAGCCTGGCCTCAGCCAGAATTACCTGTTCGCTCAGACTGTCTGCCTCGGGGCTGGTTTCAGCGGGCAGTTGGGAGGGCAAGAAATTGAAAGCGATCACGCCTACACCGAGCAGCAGACAAACTGCCAGCCACGGCCAGGCTTCGTGCCTGCGGGCAGGAGGGAGTGTCTTTACAGGCTGTGCCTCAAACGACTGCAAGTGCAGACGCGTGAGCCCTAATTTGCGCAGCAGCCAATAAGTGGCGTAGGTTGCCCCGACCGCGAAATAGATCAAGGTGACCCAGGAAACTGGCTCAATGTACCGTCCCCCGGAGGTCTGGCTCAGAGCCGCACTGGCAAAGTAACCGGCCTGCAAGGTGAGGGGGGCCCAAGCGGCTACCCCGTAGCGCCGGCTTAGCACGGCAAGTCCCAACAGCACCAGGCCCAGATTCAGGCCCAGCGCCCCCCAGTTCTCAGCGGTGAGCGGGTCAAGCCAGATGGGCCGGGTGGTCGAAAAATCCCAGAAGGGCTGCTGAAGAACCTCTTGATACTTTTGCAGTGAGAAACCAAGCGGCTGGCGGGCTAAAGAGGTGAACTCGTTGTTGAAAAAGTGATAGATCACGCTGGTGCTGCCGCTGGCGCGCGCCAAAGTATCCCCCGTTGCAACGGTCGGCGTTTTGGGTGGTTTGACGGACGTCTGGGCAGGCTGGTTATCAGAGGGAGTGGGTTCGTTATAACGAGAACTGACCGTATTCTCGATCTTTGCCAGGTAAAAGTTTTCTCCATTGTGATCGGTATTGGTCGTCCCCCAGGGAAGCACCACCAGTGTAAAAGCAGCGGCAAACAAAAGCAAAGGAAGAATCGCTTTGCGAATATTTTTGCGCATAGCCACTATAAACAACGCCGCTACAAATGGGACGACCAAAACAGGTGTAAACCGGGCCAGAGCCGCCAGTCCCAGCAGGCCGCCGGTGAAGATCGCATATTTATGACGCTCAGGCTGTTTTAGCCAATGCCAAAAAGCCCAAAAGGTGAGCACAAGCAGCAGCGTGGTCAGCATTTCAGAACTCTCAACTCGAACGTTGACACTGCCTACATTTTGATAATAGCGAATGCCCGACCACTCTTGCAAGGCGATGGCCAGGCTTAAAGCCCAGCCCAGGAAGGGTCCCAACAGGTCTGTACCGATCAAAAACAGCAGGGCAGGAATGATTGAGAGCACCAACACCTGAAAGATCAGGTAATGATCGATGTTCTGGCCAAAGAGCAGTTGGCCGATTCCCAAAAAGACCAGGCTGAGGGGTTTGTCATGTTCCCATAGATTATTAATACCTTCGCCCAGGCTGATATAGTGAGAGCCGATGCTGAACACGGCATCGTTAATGGTGGAATAGCAAATGTAATTTGGTGGATAGGGGCCGATGCGATCCTCTGTGCAGGTCAGCGGGCTGGTCTGCCAGAGGATAAAAGTGGCAGCCCAGATGGTAAAAAAAGTGACAATCAACCACAATTTACGGGGACTTTTTAGATCCAGATTAAAAAGCAATATGAAAGCAAAAGGCAGCCAGAGCAAAAACACCTGCAAAGCGCTCAACGGTGCGCCGGGAGGGAAATAAAGCTCCTGAGCAAAGTTTTTGATAGAAAAGCCACGCAACAACAAGAATGCCCCTGCCGTGAGCAAAAAACCAGCGATCACAACCAGACGGATTTTGGGGTTTAACAGGCCGGTTGATTTGCTTTGCTTGATCTGGTCGCGAGCAAAGGCCATGTAAAATGCCCACAGAGTTTGTACCACGATCGCGCCGATCCAGAACAAAAGCGGGGAAAGGCGCACATAAGAATCACCGAAATCGCCCAGGCTGGCAGGGGGCAGCCAGACAAGTACCCAAAGCAGCAAGGCACTGCAGACGCCCAACCACTTCAATAATCGCAACGGGTTCTTGCTGCTGGAGAACCTTTTGGTCATGTATTCAAAGAAAGCAGCTTGTTTCAGACTGATGGCAAATACTGCGATGAAGACAAGGATCTCCACCAGAATAAGCAGTAAACGATCTTTTGAAAAACCGAACAGGAAAGCGTTTTTTGGGTCGGCCGGAATGGAGAGCAGTGCATAAAGTGAGAAGGCACCTTCCAGCAGGGTCAAGGCAAGCAATATCCAACGCGCGCGATTAGAAATAATGTTAGGTGGCTGATTTTCCACAAAAACCTCAACAGTAAGGGGCATCACGAGATGAAATCCCCCAAGATGAGGGCATTATAACACAGGCTCTTTGCATGAAAAAATGACTAACGCCGAGTAAGGGTTTCATGGTCAAGTCGTGCTTCCTCTCAGTTTTTTTAAAGGGTGCAGCAATTCCCTTTAGTTTCCACGAATTATTCGGTATAATTCAATCACTTAATTTTGTTACTAAATAAAGTGGCACCCATGAACAATGACTGGCTGAACGGTTCGCGCAATCTTTGGTTGACTCGGTTGTATTTCTTAATCTACTACATTGGCATGGGGGCAGTAGATCCGTTCATCAACCTTTATTACGTTGAACGTCATCTGAGCGGCACCCAGATCGGCTGGATCGGCACTTTGTGCGCGATCAGCGCCTTGATCGCAGCGCCCTTGTGGGGGAGGGTCAGTGATAATTCTGGAAAGCCCATCCGTTGGCTGCAAGCTTCGATGCTCGTCAGTGGCATAGCCTTATTCTTTCTCAGCCAGCAGACGACCTTTCTGTTTCTGGCAGTTTTTGCCGGTCTGAATGCCCTGGTCGGCCCGGGTGTAGACCCGCTGATGAGCGCTCAAGCCATGGATGTGGTTGAGACTGAAAAAAGCGCCGGCTTTGGCAGCATCCGCCTGTGGGGCTCGCTTGGGTATGCTCTGGCAGCGCCGCTGGGAGGCTGGGTCATTCAGCAATTAGGCATTTCAAAGGCCTTTTATATCTATACAGGCGGCATGGCAGTGAGCGCCTTTATTTTGATTTTTGTCACCATGAAACCGCGCTTAAGAGCCGCGGCTGAGTCCACCTTAGAAAAAGTGAAGGGTGCCTCGGTGCTTGAGGTGGCGCGTGATGTGTGGAAAAATCGCGAGTTGATGGGGTTGATCCTGGCCTCGGTGGTGATGTGGGGGCTGGGCGGCGGCACACGCTTTGAGGCAGTGTACCTGACCCAACTGGGCGTGAAGGAGAGCGTTATTGGTTGGATCAACACTGTTGGCGCACTGATTGAGCTGCCGATGATGCTGCTCACCGATCGCGTGTTAAAAAGAAAGGGATCAGCCTTTACGGTCAAACTGGCGTTTTGGCTGACGGCCTTCAGCTTTATTTTTGTGGTGGCTTCGCCTACACTGGCCAGTTTCTTTGTCTTTCGCCTGGTGGGCGGCATCGCTTACAGCTTTATGGTGATCTCTTTCACCGTTTTCATCGTCGAGCGTGCTCCGGCGCAGCAAAGCGCTACACTGCTGGCCTTTTACACCATCACAGTGGCCGGGGTGACCAGCATGCTGTTCTCGCCATTGATCGGCTTTTTATTCGATGAGGTGGGCGCTTACTGGCTGTATGTGATCGCCTTGGGGGGCTGCCTGCTGGCTGCAGCGATCTTGCAGTTCACGGTGAAGGGAAAGGAATTCTTTGTTAGTACAAATAGCCAAAAACAGGCTTAATTGATAAGCAGCGTCGGAGTTTGAAGAGCCAGGAATACAGTTGTTGAACATTTTAGATAAACGAATAGTGCAAGCAAACTGATCAAGTTGTACTCACCTTGTCATCCGGCGTTTTAACGTTTTCAACCTTTTCCGTGGTGGTGAGCCGTTTTTGCATCAGGAACCCAATCAGCCCGAGTATCACCTCGACAACCGTAAACAACAGGCGGTGGACGATCGAGTAGGCGGCGATCTGCTCGGTGGGCACAAGGGTGGAAAACAGCGTCACCAAAACTACTTCGCGCACACCGATGCCGCTGGGGGCAAAAATGAACAGGTAACCGATCATCCAACTGATCGCATATCCGCCCACAATTTGCAGAAAATGCTCCGAGTTGGCTCCCTGAAAGATCAGGTAAAAGCTACTGCCCATCGCCATCCAGGCACAGGCTTGCACGGTCACGAGATGCAGCAGGCGAATGGGAGAAAACTCTCCCTTTTCAGACAAGAACAATTTATCGAGCACGAACATCCCGGCCAGCCATAAGGCAACGATAATGAAGGGAAGTATCGTCCACAGTGTGGGGGAAAGCGTGAGGCTGAGCTTTTCGGCCAGGATCTCTTTAGGGGGTTGCAGTGAGAGCAACAGCAGGCCAAAGACCAGCGCACTGAACACCAACCAGGCATTTTCAAGGATCATGGCTTTGGCGGTTTTTTTATTGGATAAGTCGTTCTCTTTATAGGTGCTCACCCGTGCAGCAAAATGCCAGATACTGCCGGGAATGTATTTACCTAGTTGGGTGACCGTGACAATCGAAAACATGCGCCAGTAAGATGGCCGCCAGGTGTCGGTGCTGACCGACAGCCGCGCCATTTCGACCAGAAACATCTTTGCAATGGCAATGAGCAGGATCGAGAAGAGTAGTTTCGCCAGGTTGATGGTCTTTAAATACCCCAGTACCTCTGGCAGGTGTTTGTAGAAATAGTAGCCAACGAAAACAACCACGGCTGCCAGCCAAACCCATTTCAAATATTGCAGGAACTTATTGTTTTTCAAATTTTCAATTTCCAGGCAGAGAGGCTGATCTGTATTCAGCGAAATCCGCGTTTTCTTTTAGGAGATAGGGGTACGAAAGGATTTTATCACCAAGTAAGAAAGGAACACTGATGAAAAGGATCCAAGAACTTTACCTACAAACAAAGAGGTAAAGAAATTGGATAGGATGAGCTAATGGCGTTTTGCTGAGAAATCTACGTCGTAGGGTTCAAACTGACTGGCAGAGAGCCGTTTAACCTCAGGTAAATGCGCTTGAATCTTCCGGCGAGTTTGTTCGGCCTCTTGAAGATGCCGGTTGATCTCAGTGGCCAGGGTTTCGGCATTGGCACGGCTGAAGTCAATGGCGTTCTCCTCCAGCTCGAACATGCGCAGTACTTCCTGATATTTATGGCTCCAGCCGATCACATAGACAGGCACCCCTTCTGCCAGAGAAGAGACCATGCAGTGAAAGCGCGAGGTGACCACCAGGTGGGCCTGCTGTAAGATCTCGCGAATGCCGCGGGTGTTTAATCCCCAATCGATCCAATCGATGCGCGCCAACAGATCAGGCGTCAGTTGTCCTTCGGCCAGTTTGCGGGTCATCTGGCAAACGATGATGTCATTGTTGGCGGTCTTTTCGACCCCTTCACGGTTTGAGTTGGGCAAAAAGACATAGTGCATGTCGGGGCGATCTACTTGCTTGATGGCATCAACCAGAAGCTGCTCATAGGTCGGACTGCCCAGTTTTTTAAGTACCACCGAACTGGGCGAGAAAACGACCACCGTCTTATTTTCAGCGCGCAGCCCGGATAATTTCTCGGTGAGTGCTTGCACTTTTTCAGGATTTTCATCGGTCAACGAGAATTCGGGTTTGTAGGCAAAGGCGATGTCGGCGGCCAGGTGGATTTCTGGTTTCTTAAGTTTGAGATCATTCAGGTGTTCGGCAGTAATTTCGCCGCGTGCGTAGATCTTTTTGCAGTGGTTCAAAAAGATTTTGGCTGCACTGCGATTGGTGAACGATTTGAACGGCCCCATGGCCTGCGAGAGTTTGATGACGGGAATGCCCAACAGCATGGCCGGCCAGATGGTGAAAATGTTGAAAAGGATAATAGCACCGCGTTCGGCAAAGGTGATGCCGCCAATGTCGTAGAGCACACTGCACTGACGCAAACGCTTTACCGCAGAAGGCGTCCAAATATGGATGCCGATCTTGGCGAACAGTCCATAAAGCAAAGCGAATGGGAAATAGCGGGTGACAAGGGCCTGTGGTTTGCTGCTCATTATCTGAATGCGCGGATCCTTCACCAGTTCCCGGTCGGTCGCAGGGTAATAAGAAAAGACTTTGAAGTCAGCATCGGGGTATTTTTCTTTTAGATAGCCGATGGTGGTTACCAGCATCGATTCGGCGCCGCGATTGCCCGTGATCGTGCCACCAATGATGCCGATGGTGTGATAGATGCGTTTGGGCTTTTGCAGAACCTGCAAGCCCTTGAAGAAGTATAAATAGAGCTTGATCAAAAAGTGGGGCGTGGCTTCGATCACTTTTTGCCCGAGCTTTTGACGTGAAAACCAGTAGTTAAAGACCAAAATTTGCGCCGTGAGCTTTTGGAGAAGGGTCAGTTTTTCATCGGAGCTCGCCTTCAAATTCAGCCCGTAACGTTTCCCAGCCCAGGCACGCGCAGCCACGTTGTGATGCAGCGGCAGGGCACGGGCTTGACCGGCACACACCTTGCCAACAGGCACTTCAAATACGTTGGCTAGGCCATGCTCGCGTACACTGTCGATGGCCTGCTGGCCGGCATCAGTGCGCACAATGATGGCGTTATGTTTGATGGGGTTGCTTTTCATTTCCATTGACCAGATGTCGCCGATCGAAAGATCAGCATAAAAACCGGTTTGGTCGTTGCACTGCAAGCATTTGGTCTCGCTGAAGAAGAAGAGGTTTTGATAGTCGCTGAAGTAGTGGAAGGGTTTGATTACCTCTTCGCCGTCCTGAAAGGTGAGCTTCAAATTCCCTCGCCAATGGCCGAAGCGATAGCGATAATCCTTGATTGGCTTCTTTTTTGGGTTGAGCTTGCGCAGCACCATTTCGGTGAGCGCTTTTTCGGAATTATGCCCGCAGTAAAGCGTGATGACCAGCGCCAGTTTTTTGTTCAATTCTTCATCACGGCTGCGCAGGTTGTTGAGGATCAGAGCCTCACAAGGCAGACAAACCACCGCCACTTTGCCATTGAAGGCGCGAATGAGCGGGACTGCGTCTACACCAAATCGCACAGCAATATACTTGCTGCCCTGGCTTTGGGCGATCTCCTCTTCTGAGGTGGCAATGTAATATTGTGTTTTTACCTGATTTTCTTCAACAAATGAACGACACAGCAGTGCTCCATCGAAACGTTTGCTGCGCAGCCCATCGATCATCAGTGAAGAGATCATGCCGCCAGAAGCCGCATTCGTGCGGACCGTTTCGATCAATGAATAGCCAAAGTAGGTTGACTTGAAGTCACCGATGTACTGTTTGGCAGTCAGTTCGTTCCATCCGGTTTTTGCCATAGACTCCGTCCACGTGGAAAACACTGAAAATTATGGGAGACATAGACTCTCCATTAGCAATACAATTTTATCAGTTAACGGAGAGTCGAATATACTTTCTTAAAGCGTGATCTAGCGTGGGCACTCAAATTGCAAATAAAGATCAGAAACAGCATTTGAAGATTCCCCATTAACAAGGAGTTCACCTTTGGAATATTTATCCTCTGCGACACCCCACAGCGTTACCGTTGCCGGGCTGTCATCTGTTAACTCCAGTGTGAACGAATATTTTTGATTGCCCACGACGTTTACCGGGGAAAATTTGAACTGATTCTGTTGACCGATGCGTAAATCGCTTATAGGAACTTCGCTCTCGGCCAAAAGTACATGATCGGGGTCGTAAAACTTTAGTTTTATACTGCCGTCAAGCACACCAGAAACATTGAGAACATAAACATCAATTGAATCCACAGGGCCACACTCAGGATCAAAACTTTGTTCAAACACTGAGCCCGCATTTAAATCTACATTCACAGGGTTCTCTGTATCCAAATTGATGTAAACCGGCAAAGTGCAAGGATGATTCGCGTCTACTTCATAAACGCAGGTGGTGTAATAGGTGCGATGGATGCCATATCCATAAAGTCCCAACGCAGCCACAATGAAAATGATCGTTGAAATTGCGGCTGTTTTTCGCCATTTGAGCGGGGCTTCGATTAACCCGATGAAAGCCAGGAGAACGAGTGGAGCAAAAGGCAAGAAATAACGTCCCTGCGAACCAAAATAAAGCTGACCAGGCACATAGGCAAAGATGAATTTAACCGAGGCCATCAGGCCCAGGCAAAAAACGCCTGTCAAAAAAATGATCCAACGGGTTTTCTTATTCAAGAACTCAGCTTTACCTTCGGCAAAGTATGCCAATAGTAATGAAATAGGAAAGAACACATAGACTGGCCAGGGAACAGTTCCCAACCAATAACCATATTCGGCTACCCAATCAGTGTAATACTTTGGAATTAAATTGATAACACCGACAAAATAAACCCGCAAAAAATCAGGCAAGTTTTGCAAAATAAGACCCATTTGGTAAGCGCGAGTCGTGCCGGTTGATTGGACTGTTGTATCCAAAACTGCCAGTTCGGACCAGCCAATAGAATATAGAATGGATATAAGTACCCCACCAAATAGAAGCCAGGGATAACTCTTCTTTTCATAACGATGGTTGATCAAAATCAACAGTAATGGAAAAACCACAATTGTCCCTGGCTTAGATACACCCACCAAGAGGCTTGCTAAAATCAGTAGAAGAGTTTCCTTCAAGTTAATAGGATCTTTTTTGGCAAATGTCATCAAGACGATGGCAATAAAGAAGAACGTGGCTGCAATAGTAAAGCGATCCCCGTTCAGTGTAGAGGCCTGATAAATCGCCATGGGTGCCAGCAGGAGAACGGTCATGAGCCATTTTCCGCCTGGAATTTTGCGGATGGTGAAGTAACCCAAAAACAAGTATAAACATAGCCCAGCAATGCGCATGAGAATGATCACCGGCAGAATTGGCAAGTTGAGGACATTCCAGGAAAATAATGCTATCCCCGCTTCAAGCAAGAAGACAAAAGGGGAATAAGTAGAGTGGTTTTGAGCATCTGTAGCGTTATATCGGTCTGCAGTTAAAAAGAAATTCTCCGCGTCGAACAAATTGTCCGCAGGTGTTTCTAAATATCTTCGTTTATAGGAAAGAGAATAAAACTCGATAAAAGCAATTCCTTTATCGTTCGGTCGGTTAGGAATGAGGTTCCCTCGTGATAGATCATAAATGCGAACCAAATGTGATTCTTCGTCAAAACCAGCACCATAAGGAATAAAAATTGAAAGGGGAATACCAGCCATAAAACCGATGATCAAGAAAATGATCTCCGGTTTTATAAACAGGGAATGAATTTTTTTGGCCATGCTCTCTCTTTTTCATGCAGGCAAGTTGAACTACCCATGGGCAATTCATTGCTCGGGAAGATGTAGTTGGTTTAGCGATTGATCGACAGCGGGGTTTAACTAATCGAAACTAACTTAGCGCCGGGGAGGCACGATGAACCGATCAAACTATGTTATGGGGTCATATAGGGTTTAACAACCAACTTTTGACCATTATAGGTTATAAAAATTTTATTCTGTGCAGAAAATATGGAGAAAATAAAGAGATACCCGATAATTAAAAAATGAAAGAGCAACCAATTAAAAGTTTCTCTTTTTCTCGTCGAGAAATCTTGGGGGCTTCGTTAAAAGATTTAGCGGGGGCACTCGAACTGCAGATAAAGATCCGCTGCCGCGTCTGAGGGTGCTCCATTAACTAGTAGCTGCCCCTTGTTGTACATATCGTTGGCAACTCCCCAAAAATCAACGACTGCCTGATTATCTCCTGAAAGCTCTAACGTATAATAGTAAGTATTGCTCCCCGTCGTCCATACTGGGGAGAACTTGAAATGATTCATCTGCCCGACAACTATTTCCCCGATGGATATTTCACTTTCGGCCAAGAATTTATGATTCGGGTCATAAAAAGAAAGTTTGAGAGTTCCAGTGGCATTGCCTTGAATATCAAGCACGTATACATCAATTGAATCAACCGGAGCACATTCTGGATCAAAACTCTGTTCAAGTGTATGCCCGCTACTTAAGGGAACAGCAACCGGATTTTGGATATCAAGATTATTGTAAACCGGCAAAACACATGGATGTTGTGAATCAACTTTATAGATGCAGGTTGTGTAATAGGTTCGATAGATCCCGCACCCATAAAAACCAAGCGCCGCAACAATAGCGATGATACAACCAACAATGGCCGTGGTGCGCCATTTTGAAGTTAGTTCTACCAAACCGACAAAGGCTAAAAAGAATAATGGGGCAAATGGCAAGAAATATCTGCCCTGAGCGCCATAATAAAGCTGACCAGGAACATAAGCCCAAACGAATTTTACCGAAGCAATCACGCCCAGGCAGAAAAGTCCAACCAAGGCAATTATCCAGCGGGTTTTTTTATCAAACAAATTAGACTTTAATTCAGTAAAAAATGCCAGTACTAAAGAAATTGGAAAGAGCGCATACACTGGCCAGGGTACTTTTCCCATCCAATAACCAAATTCAGCCACCCAATCTGTATAGTAGCGAGGGATCAGGTGAATAATACCAATAAAATAAACTCGCAAGAAATCTGGAATGTGGTGAAGAATTAATAGGGCTTGATAATTCCGTGTTGTACCTGTAGATTGAATCTTGGTCCCCATTACAGCCAAGAATGACCAGCCGATTGAATAAATGATTGCAAAGAGTATTCCTGCGGCTACCAACCATTTATCGTTTTTCTTCTCGAAACGATGCCCCAAAAGAATGATCATCAGGGGTAATAGAATAATCGTACCCGACTTTGAGACCCCAATTAAGACACTGGCCAGAACTAATAAGAGGGTATCTTTGTGAAATAAAGGCCGATCTTTTATTGCATATGTTTTTAGAACTGCAGCAATAAAAAATACCGCTGCACCAATAGTAAATCGATCTCCATTTATAGTGGCCGCTTGGTAAAGTGCCATCGGGGCAAGCAGCAAAATGCTCATCACCCACTTGCCTCTTGGTAACATACGAACCGTCAGGAACCCCAATAACAAATATAATAAAAGCCCGGCAATGCGCATAAAAATGATCACAGGCAGAATGGGCAGATTTAAGATGCTCCAGGCAAATAATGCAATAACAGCCTCGAGCAAGAAAACGACCGGGGAATAGGTGGAAAGTGTTTGTGCATCAGTCGCATTGAAGCGGTCAGCTTTTAATAAGAAGTTCTCCGGCTGAAACAAATTATCCGCTGGTGTTTGCAAATATCTTCGTTTGTAAGAAAGAGAGTAAAACTCAATAAAGGCGATCCCTTTGTCATTTGAGCGATTGGGGATGAGGTGTCCACGAGACATATCATAAATACGAACCAGATGCGACTCTTCATCAAACCCTGCACCGTAAGGAATGAAGATTGACATTGGAATGCCGGCCAATAAGCCGATGATCAACAGAACGATTTCAGGTTTTAGCAGAGCCGCTCTGATTTTATTGAACATTGATCCTCGTTTTGTACAAACAAACTACCACTCAAAAAGAGAAGTGTATTTTCGATCTCTATCAACAAAAAGCGATTAGATGGTTTCTGAAATTCTCACTTGGATTTTATCATAAATGATTTCTCGAAATTTTCTACCACACCAGAACTAAAATAGTTAAGATGGAATGAGCAAATCTGGAAGGTAATAAAGACTTAAGGATTCATTTACATAGTGTAAAATCAAAAGCAAAGAGGTAGCATGACTTATCCATATAAATCTATTTGTGTTTTTTGCGGCTCCGCCGATGGCTTGGACGCCGCCTATTACGATGCCGCTTTTGAAATGGGCAATACTCTGGCAAAACGAGGCATTACGTTGGTTTATGGAGCAGGCCGCACCGGGATGATGGGAGCGCTGGCTGAAGGAGCGCTGAGCGAAAAAGGGGAGATCATCGGTGTTGTGCCGGTGGGGTTGGAAAGCCCGCAGCTGGTCTACACCACCGGGCTTACTCGCCTGGAAGTGGTGGAGAACATCCAAATTCGCAAAGCACGTATGAACGAGTTGGCTGAGGCGTTTATTGCTTTGCCAGGCGGTTTTGGCACAATGGATGAACTATTCGAAGTGCTGACCTGGTCACAGATCGGCCTGCACCGCAAGCCAGCAGCATTGCTCAACACCAACGGCTATTACGATAATCTGCTTGATTGGATTGATCGAGCCTATGCCGATCATTATATTTATGAAGAACACCTGGGCTTGTTTGTGGTAGATCCCAAACCCGACGGTCTGCTGGAGCGGCTGGAGAAATATCGTTTTCCTGATCGGATCGAACGCTGGCTGGTGAGGGACAAGGAGTTGCCTTCTTGATCGCATACGCAAAAGCCGCCTGAATTCTCAGGCGGCTTTTTTTGCAGGCTATTTTCGCTGGTAGATTGACCAGGACTTGTTTTGAGTGATCAACTCAAAATCTTGGGGTGGGTCTTCCAGTGCAAGATCGTTGGAAATCAGCAATGTGTTGAGTGATAGCTCGTCCAGTTGCGTGTAAATCTGAGGCAAATTGTCTTCTGCCGGGAATTCATATAGTTCGCGAGTGAAGTGATCTCCAAAAAGGTAGTAATCCATAAATATTTTGGGGGTGGTCACAATGGCCAACCTGGAATCGGGGTCTGTTTTTGGATTCACAAGCTGGCGATATTGATTCATGCCTTGATCGATACGGCTTTTGATATCTTCGTTTGTGAACTCGGTGTATGACCGTCCGATTGGAAAATAGGGCTTTAATTTGTAAGCTACTTTTGTCACCAGAATCATGTGATGATCGCGGCCCCACTGTTGGGTCGTGTCGAGGTAGGAGTCGGTAACGATTGGGCGTGAGATGTTTGTCAGGATCGAGAAGGAGGCGAGTATCAGGCTGACCAACAAGATCGCCCAGGTGATCGGCTTTTGCCAGAACTTCGTCTCACCCAGAAAAACTGCCATGAATGGCGCCACCAGCGCAGTGGAAAGCATCAGGTAGCGTCCCAGATAGGGATCCCAGCCCGCCTTAAAGACGGAGGTAACGGCAAAGAAGAACAGAGCCGAGAGCAGCAACAGAATGGAGAGGGCGTCTCTGCGCTTGAGCGAGCGCATCAACACCACAATGGTACCCAGAAAGATCAATACCCAGCTGAGCGGGCCGAACCAGGCAGATTCCTCATTCAGAGGATATTGCACTCCATAATCAAAACACAAGTCTCCGCAGTTTTCTTCCAACAGGTAAACTTTGCTGCGCAGGTCAAAATGGATCGCAGAGAAGAAGCCGGAGAGAACCTTCCCTTTGACCTCGCGGCAGGTAGATTCCCACGGGATCGGCAACCCGTCACAGGAGATGAATTGAGTGGTCAGGCGTGACGCGTTATAGGCCAGTTTGGCAGGCAGGCTTGAGGCTTGAGTGGGGGCTAAAATATTTGTTTGGCTCTTGACAAAGAAATTCCCAAAAGAGATGAAGTTCTGCAGGTAGGCGTAGCCCCCAACGAGAACCGTAAAGATCGCTATGGAGAGGAACCAGACCCGCAGCCGCGCCCACATGCCAGCGAATTTTTCTTTGCGCACCAGATAGATTACCACAGCGAGCAGTCCGGGCAGGGCGTAGAGCACATATTGTTTGGTGCCGATGGCCAGACCCAAGGCCAAGCCGGCATAGACAAGGTGTATTTTGCTTTCATGCCGCAGCCCGTAAACCGTTAGCCAGGTGGCACAGAGGAAGAAAGCCGCGGCTAGCAGGTCGTTTTGGGCGGTGCCAGCTTCGAGAACGACGATTGGAAAAGTGAGAAAGATGAGGGCGGCATAAGCAGCCGGTTTTTTCTCGAAATTCAGTTCCAGCCCTAACCCATAGATCGAGGCCGAAAGTGCAAAAGCGCTGAACCACTGGGTGAGACCCACCAACAGGTCGTCTTTCAAAAAAAGCACCGACCACATCATGAGCAGGCTGTTGTTGTAGGGGTAGGTGACCGCGAAATCACTGAAAGAGGCATAAGGCCTCAAAGAACCTTGCTGTAGCCAGTGACCGATGCGTGAAAGATGATTGTAGAGGCTGTCACTGGTGGTTTGCGGGTAAGAGATGGATAAAGCAACCACGCCGATGTAAATGGCGAGGAGCACAAGGGCATAGAGCGTAAATATTTTGTTCTTCAGCAGAAAGTGCCCGAATCGCTTTAGGACCAGCGGAATCGAGGAGGGGGCAAGTGCAGCAACGTGCCTGGTAAGATGCCAAAAAATCAGAGCCCCACCCAGCAGCACCCCCTGAATAACGAGAAAGGCAACGGGGCGGCCGAGAACCCCCAGCAAAGAGGCGACTTCAAATATCAAAATGATCTGGCCACAGGCCAGCAGAAACTGTATGATCACCCAATCAAGCAGAGTGCGAGTTGGGGTGCGTAAGCCAAGAATCACATTGACGGCGATCAACAGCAAAATGGAAAAAAAGAACATATAGCCCCTATGATGGATAGCTGATTTGAGGTGGGTAAATTATATCATTGGCATGCGGCGAGTGAAAAAAGCCTCATTTTTTCAACAGCACTTCAGTTTCAGCAAGTAACAATGCCAACTCTCCACAGGCTAATTTTGGATTCGTTCCAGATAGAGTGAAAATCTCATCCACTCTTTCGTTGTAATGTGGGGGCTGGATGGGGAAGGAAGTGACCATCTTCACAGCCTTTTTCTCGTTCAGGCAATATTGCTCGTTCAGGGCAAAAAGTACCTGGTTCAACGCTGAGACGGAACGCACCAGATGGGCTATCAAGTAGTAAAGATCGTCTCGCGCAATGGTTTTTGCCGCCAGGCTTTGCGAAAACCCAGCTTCGAAAGAATAATAATCGATCAAAGCTTTTTTCAGTTTTTCTGGGTAGAGTTCGGCCTTTTTCTTCAGTTCCAAAATCTCAGAGGAGAACGAGCAAAGTATCTGACAAACGGCCAACTCGCCGCGATACATCACGTTGGTAAAAGCGTGCGGGTGCCCGGGCTGGTAGTGGGCTGAGATCTGGCCAGCTTCGCACTCATCCACAGCTTGTGCCACCCGCTTGAGGTCGCGCAAGATAATATCCAGGTGTGTGCCATCCACAACAAGCCAGCCACCCCCGTTGACCCAGTTACCCCAACCGCCGGGAGCAGCAATCAGACCGGCTCGGTGTTCGTCGTCCAACTGTGTCGCTGCTACCTGCAAAGCGGGGAGTGCCAGGGTATTGGCATCGTAGTAAAGGCCGATGTCGATATCCGAATCAGGCCGAGCGGTGCCGCGAGCGCGTGAACCTCCCAGCACCACGGCCAGTACGCCAGGGACTTCTTTCACAGCCTGGACGGTCTTTTCAAGGATGGAATGAATTTCCATTAAGATACCTCAGCAAGGTCAAATAACCACCAGCTAATTTTATTGCAAAATTGCCTGGTTTGCAGCTTATTTCAAGATGCGCGCCCAGCAGGGAGGAAGCGACACCTGGCATTTTCCGCTGCTCACACGGACGGGTTCTGATCCATTCAATTGGTCAAAAAGAGAAGACCG
This sequence comes from uncultured Anaerolinea sp., assembly GCA_964459385.1. GTDB lineage: Bacteria > Chloroflexota > Anaerolineae > Anaerolineales > Anaerolineaceae > UBA6107. The sequence goes on along the minus strand of CAYWLG010000002.1, from coordinate 233,386 downwards.
GTTTTGATCATCAGTATCAAAACTGACCGATACAGGCTGGTCTGAAGCGTTAATGGCCACATAAACGGTTTCGCAGGCATAACTGCGCGCGAACACAAATTGCTCGTGGTTTGCGAATATTTGGCGGTAATCTCCATATTTTAGGGGCAGCAGGCGGCTACGCATCTCGGCCAGGCGCGAAATGGCTGCGGCCAGGTCGGGCTGCGGGCTGTTGCCCTGCAGGGCAGCCAGATCCAGGCTGGGACGCAGCGCGGAATCATCCTGTGGGGTGCGTTTGCCAGTTAGGCCAAACTCGCTGCCGTAGTAAAGCGATGGCACACCCGGCATGGTAAAAAGCAGGCAATACAAGGGGTAAAGATGCGCCGGATTACGAAGAGAACTGGCCACGCGGTCAACATCATGATTATCGACAAAGGCATAAAGTGGCAGGTCACGATAAAGGCCTTCGGGGCCGAACTGTCGGTTGAGCGAATAGGCGATCTCGAAGAAATTGCGATCCACAAAGCTGGAGTATAGGCCTTTGTAGCACTCATAATTGGTCACCGAGTCAAGCCGGGCAGGGGAGACCCAGTTGCGATAATCGCCGTGCACAACTTCTCCCATCAACCAAAAATCAGGCTTGAGCGAGCGTACGAAAGTGTGTAATGCTTCGATGAAAGACAGGTCCAGGCAGTCGGCCACATCCAGGCGCAGGCCGTCGATATCGAAGCGCTCGACCCAGCCACGGACCGCACCCAGGAGGTGTTCGCGTACGGCTGGCTCCTGCAGGTTGAGCTTTACCAGGTCGTAATTCCCATTCCAGCCCTCATAAGTGAAGGGGTCTCCAAAGGGGCTTCGCCCCGAAAAAGTGAGCCTCTGGAACCAATTGCAATAGACCGACCGTTCGCCGTTTTGGCGCACATCACGAAAGGTCCAAAAATCCCGACCAACGTGGTTGAACACCCCGTCGAGGATGATACGGATGCCCTCCTCATGCAGACGTTTCACCAGGGCGGCCAGGGTGGCATCGTCGCCCAGACGGCGATCCACGTGATAGTAGTCGGCGGTGTCATAGCCGTGAGCGCTCGATTCAAAGAGCGGGCCGAGATACAGTGCATTCACGCCCAGTTTTTTCAAGTGAGGTAACCAGGCGTAAAGCTTTTCCAAACGCTGCACGGGGGCAGAATGGAAATCGTTGCGGGTGGGGGCGGCGCAAAACCCAAGCGGATAGATGTGGTAGAAGAAAGCATCTTGCGCCCAATGGGGTGTACCTGTTTGTGTCATTTTTTACTCCTTGTATACATACCGGTTGGTATATTTTGTAAATAACAAAAGTTGATTTCCGGCAGAAAAAGTCCGGTGAAGGGGAGGGAATTCACATGGGTTTACGAGAAGATTCCGTGCATGAACTGGTGCACAGCATTTTGCACCAGTTGTTGATCCAACTCGGCCTGTCCGTTGAGCCCGAGACTGATGTAGGTGTTCACCATGCCAAGAAAGGTGGCGGCATAAGCGCGCTGACGGCCTTTCATGTTGCCGTGATCCAGTGAAGCGTTGAAAAACAGGCTTTCCAGAATTGCTTGCTGGCGTTGATTATAGGCGGCAACGATCTGGAAAGGTTCACTGGTGGGTGGAGCGAACCACAACCCCAGAAACAGACGGTACAGGCTGCCATGGCCGGCAGCAAATTTAAAATAAGTCTCGGTTACCCCGCGCAGAGACAGGAGCACATTGTGGTCATAAGTGGCTGCTTTTTCCACCTCATCCAGAAAGGAGGCCAGGTTCTCGGCCAGCAGGGTCTGTAACAGTCCCGTCTTGCTGCCAAAATAATGGTAGAGGGTTGGCTTTTGCACGCTCGCGTGATCGGCGATCTCTTGCACGCCCACAGCATCATAGCCACGCGCCGCAAACAGTTCGAGCGCTCCTTCCAGTAATTTTTCCCGATTAGTCATAACAGAATTATACCGTTCGGTATACTGCTTTGTCAAGCAAAACTCATGTGCGTTATTTGTTTATCTAAGAGATCCTTCGCCATATGCGTAATGCCTCATGGGAAAATGTAACCGAAGGGGAACGTTGCCTCACGGGAAGATGTTACCGAGATAAAGTGCATAGTTGGTGGACTTTCTGGTCAATAGAATTACGTAGAGTAACAGGATTGAGCTGGACATAGAGATTCATCAGCCTGGCCTTGATTTCAAGAGGAATTTCCTTCGCTGCCAAAATACGTTGGTAAGGTGTAGCTGCTGTGTCATAGTGTTTGATGATGCGTTCATCCACGAGTTCTTTTGAGGTGAGCTTGAGGACAGGCTGGAAAAAGTTGAAGTAAAGGCTGAGATCAATATAGATACTCTGCAGGAGATTATACTCGGCGGTGGTCTCGAAGCGGTTATAGCCAATAAGATGGCGTACCACAGACCAGTTTTTCTGTTCGACATGAGCCTGATCGTTCTTGTGATAGGGTCTTGAACGGGTAAAAGTGATCTTTTGGTACTGGCAATATTCGAGCAACGTTTGGTTAATGAACTCACTGCCGTTATCGGAGTCAAGGCCAAGAAGAGCAAAGGGAAGCTGAGAGCGCATGGCTTTGATGGCTTCGAGGACGGTATGCCGATTGCGAGGAAAGACAGCCTGACATTCTGTCCAGCCAGTAGAAATATCCACACTGGTCAATGTGTTCACAAATTGGCCTTCGGCAGTATCCCCACAGTGGGCGACGAGATCGATTTCCATGAATCCAGGCTTTTCTTCATCCCAGGGAGTATAAGTTCGTATGGGAATTGACTTTTTGAGCAAAGTACCTGGCTTGGTGGTACTCAGCCCGTGGGGATGGGTCCGATAAGTTGAACTCAAACAACGGTCGATACTGGAACGGCTCATCTGGAGTAAAAGCCTCTTTGTCTCTGGGGTGAGATGGATTTCCTGATTGCGTTCCAGAACTTTTACGATCTCCGGCAGAAAGGGCTGTAAACGTCTCGAACAAATCTGGCCACAAATCTCCCAGATGTATTCTAGTGCTGTGACTACTTCACCTTGATAGATCCTTCGCGGCCCCGGCTTTTTCGAATGTCCTTTATGCCTCACTGAGTTCAATACCCGAATGGCATACTTACGATGATATCCGGTGACTGCCACAAATTCATCCAGTATCTTCTGCTTGTCTTTTCTCCCAGCTTTCAGGTAGCGTGGTTGAACTGTGGCTAATAATTCTCGTTTACTTCCTTGGCTCATCATAGCTCCCTCGGCAGTCCTTCTTGCTCTGCCTAGGGTAACATCTATTATGAGGCAACGTTTTTCCTATAGTTACTTTTATTTTGAGGCAATGCGATATGAAGGATAAACAGCATTAAGAAACGAAAAACGGTTAAAATTAGTATCCACTTATCAGCAAAATCAATTAATCCAGACCACACAATACCCATTCGTAGGGGGAGAAGTTGACCAATAAAAAGAGTACCAGAATAATTGCTTTTACCCTGATCGTTTCAATTGCTGCCTTATTGGTGGCTATTTATGTGATCGCTTATCTGGGAAGTTTCAGTAGATATATCGCAGACGATTATTGTTCAGCCGGTGAATTCAAGACTCTGGGCTACCTGGGCTCAATTGCAAACCGTTATATCACCTGGGATGGCAGGTATTCCTTCTCTTCAATCATTTACTTTTTTGACAGTTTGGGAATTAAATTTCCTTCAATTTTGCCTGCAATTTCCATCACACTCTTGCTTGCTTCTGCGTATTATTTTTTCAGCCAGGTTCTCAAAGCTTTTTCCGGCAAAGTGAACCGCTTAACCGTTTTGCTCATCGCCTCTATTTTTATTTTTGCAATTCAATACACAACACCGCAAATCCCAGAAGTATTTTATTGGATGACAGGAATCGCGACCTATCAATTTTCGATAATATTTGAATTAATCTTATTGGGATTAACCGCCCAAATACTAGTACAACCAATAAAGACCAATCGGTTCAAGCAAATATTACTGAGTCTATTACTGTTTTTACTATCCTTTGTGTGCAGCGGCTTTTCTGAAGTTTCGACAGCGATACATGTGAGCCTGTTTGGGTTGGCAATCTTTTTTGCCATTGCTTACCGGTTTGTTATGAAGAAACATTATTCGCAAACGTGGTATCTTCTCACGCTGTTTCTGGGGGCTTTAGCTGGTTTTATTGTGATGGCAATTGCACCAGGCAACCAAGTACGCGGCACATCGCTATCTCCCATACATCCTTCACTTCCTGAATTGATTTTCCGTTCACTCATACAAAGCGCACACTATTCGATAAACTGGTTCTTAAAAAATACCAGCATCTTGTGGCCGGCGCTCGTTTTGGCAGTAGTTTTGGGCGCTTATAGTTCAAGTTCATTCAGCTCCTCCAGTGTAGATTTAAGGTCCACAAAAATAAAAACGCTTCTTTTCTTTGTGTCCGGTTTGATATTAACCTTTGTTTCTTTTGTGCCGACAACCTGGGCCGGTTATGATATGCCAGCCGGAAGGATCTTGTTCTTACCCACGACCATCCTGTGTGGGACTTTAACTACTGTCAGCTATTTGTTGGGTTTATTACTGGCAAAGGAATTTGAGCCTCTCAATCAAAACTCAAAATTCGTTGTGGGGTTGTTTAGTCTGCTTTGCTTGCTTTTTATATTTTCAACGCCGATTAATATTTCCAGGCAATATTATAGAAATACGATTGAAGTGCAAACCGATTTTTCACAAGCATGGGACGAGGTAAATCAAGCAATCCTGGCTGATATTCAAGCGGGGCAACAAAACATCCTCGCTGACAATATTCAATACAATATAGTCGATCTGGAACGAATCAAGGGAGATTCAGGTTTTTGGGTAAATCAATGCGCGGCCAGATTTTATCAAATCGATAAGATTCAATCCAAATAGGAAAACGTTCTAGATCATCATTTTTTTATGGAGCAATTATGCTGACCCCGACCCGAAAAAGTTATCTCATAGCCTTTGGGATCTTTTTGATCTTGCTGCTGGCGGCCTACCTGCCGTTTATCAATCACACCGGCTATCTGCAGGATGACTGGGACACACTGTTTATTACAGAGCAGCGCGGAGCTGGATCACTGGTGGATCACTTCTCGATCGACCGGCCGCTGCGGGGATATTTTGGCCTGGCGGAGTACCGGCTTTTTCACACGAACATGACCGAGTATCAGGTCGCGGCTTTGACCTGGCGCTTTCTGGATACCGTTTTCGTCTTTCTGATCTTGATGTTCATTTGGCCGAAGCACTTTTGGGCAAATGTGTTGATATCCAGCCTGGTCGTTCTCTTCCCGGGTTTTCATGAACAAACGCATGCCCTTGACTATCAGGCGCAGTTGTTTTCTCGATTGTGTATGGTTGCCTCGATCTACTTCAGCTTGTTGGCCACAAAAACCAAAAACGCTTTCATCGTTCTGGTCGAAATTCTAATTGCAGTCGGGCTGGCTCAAGTGAGCTACGGTTTGATGGAATATTACCTGGGGATGGAAGCCCTGAGGTTTTTACTTCTTTTTGTGCTGCTCAATCAACAGCAAATGCCCAAAAAGAGATCATGGATTTTCTTTCCGGTTTTTGCGGTCAACGCGGGGGCTTTTTTCTACTGGCGCTTTTTCGTATTTCAGGCCAGACGAGCCTCGGTAGATGCACAGTCGATGTTTGCCGGCTATACCAATTTCACACAAAAGATCGTTGAAGATATCAGAGCCCTCCTTGTTAATTTGTACCGGTTATTGTTTTCAGCCTATTACGAACCCCTGAACGTTTTTTCGAAAACGACACCGGCGGGCGTTCTGTTGATCGGAATAGCCATCGCAATTGTCGTTGCCTTTCTGGTGGTATTTTTACTGAAGAAACTGGCGCAATTGACCCAAACGGAGACCATGGCGAAAAAGGACGCCTGGGCAATGATCCTCGTGGGACTGATCGGGTCTATCGGTGCGCTGGTGCCGATCATCTTTGGCGGGCGTGAGATCACTTATGTGTTCACCGGGGACCGCTTCTCTTACCCAGGGTCGATCACGGCTTGCATTTTCATCGTAGGTTTGTTGTCACTCATCAATTTTTCCACGATAAAATACCTCTTTTCTTTTGGCCTGATCGCTCTGGCCCTGCTGACTCAATTTACCAACGATTACATCTTTAAACTCAACTATGAGCAAACCAATGCCGTCTGGTGGCAGCTTGCCTGGCGCGCGCCGCAGATTGAACCGACCACTTTGATCACCGGCCAGATTGAGTATGGCATCAACGATGAGGATTACACATTTTGGGGGCCGGCCAACCTCATCTATTATCCGGGCGAAAAGGACCTGCAAATCACCGCGGAGGTGCTGGATGGCACCACCAAACAGCTCTTTCTTTCGCAGCGTCAAGACATCTATACACGAAAAACGGTCACCTTTGACCGCGATTTCAGCCATTTGTTGGTCATCACGAAATCCGCCGATTCCTGTTTGCACGTCATAGACGGTGCTCACCCTGAGTTTTCTCAGGGGGATCGGGATTACCTGCAAGAGGTGGGGCTGCTGTCGAAACTGGATCGTATTGAGGCGGCTTCCTCTTACGTGCCATCACCCAGGGTAGATCTCTTTGGCCCGGAGCCCGAAAAAGGCTGGTGTTATTATTATGAGCTGGCGCAGCTTGACCGGCAAAGAGGGGAGTGGGAAAAAGCCTCAGAACTGGGGCAGCTTGCCGTGCAGGAGAATTTATCCCCGCATGATCCGATGGAATGGCTGGTTTTTGCACAGGCGTTTGCCTATGCCGATTCACCACTTTACTCACAGGCAAGGGAAGGCATTCTCGCTGATCCATACACCCGCTCGCAGGCTTGCAAGGTGTTTTCTTCGTACAGCGCTGACATGAACGCCACTTCTTATTTGGCAGCACAAACTCAATTACTCAGTGATTTTTGCCCTGGGTCTTGAACGGGCAAATTCTGGCCATTTATAAAACTCACTCGAACAAGAAAAACAGACTCGTGGATGTAAAAAAATTCCACGAGCCTGTTTGCGTGACCTTCTAATTCACGAGCGCTTATTGTTCCGAAAGAGCTACTGCCTTTCGTATAGATTAATCAATAGTGTTGGCTCTCCTACAAGAGCAGGGGAGGGGCATGCAAAACTCCCCTGAAGGATGTTTCGCCTCAGGGGAGTTAAAAGGGTCAATTATTTGTTTGCAGCAGAAGCCTGTGCGGCACGTTCTTCGAGTTGTTTGTGCAGGCTTTCGATATCCTTGGGGATGAAGAAGATGGCGAAGATCATAAAGACCACGCACAGACCCCAGGCCACGGTGCAGATCAATTTGATGGAAAATCCCACGGTAAAGGCATCTGCCAGCAAGCCGGCCAGGATGGGGGCCGTCCAGGCGCCTGCGGTTTCGATGAGGCTTTCCACCGATTGGGCCGAGGAGCGCACTTCGGGCAGGGTCACATCATACATGGTCGAGATGATATTCGGTGAGGCGAAGGGCATAAAGAAGGCGGTGATGCCCATGAGAATGCCGAACACCAGCACCTGGCTGTTGGGGGTGCTGAGGGCAGCAAATAAGCCCACCATCCCTAAAATGATGCCGATCTCGCTGGCGATCAGGCGGCCACGTTTGGTCCTTTTGAAGAGCTTATCGCCCAACCAGCCACCGGCCGGGTAACCCGCGGCCATCATCAAGATTGCAGGGGCCATGATGAGCAGGGTGGTGGTGCTGTCGTAGCCGCGTTCGCTTTCAAGATAGCCAAAGATGTAATAAGTGATCACGTTCCACGGGAAAACGCCCGCAAACCCTTGCAGGTAGACCATCCAGAGGCTTTTGCGTTTGAAGATCTGGCTGAGGGCCTTCCAATTGAACTTATAGCTGGCGCCTTCCACGTTCTGCAGTTCATCTTCGCCGCTGCCGCGGGGAACGTCTTTGACGAAGAAATAGATCACGAAAGCCAAGATGATACCGAGTGTGCCGGTGAGGATGAACACGTTCTCCCAGCCACCCAGAGCGGTAGTGAACATCAAGGCAATGACCATGCCGATCAAGTAGCCAATGGGTTGGGTAAGCTGCAAAACGCCATACACTTTACCGCGCACTTTGGGAGAGAAGAGATCAGAGACCAGACTGTACATGCCGGGATAACTGGAATCATCAATACCGGTGGAGGAACGCGTGATCATAAAATCAGAGAAGCGGGCCGGGGTGTGAAAACGCGGCGCCAGAGCGCTCAACCAGGTGGTCGAGCCCCAAATGAAGGAGGCCGCCGCCAGCAATTTGGCGCGGTTGTATTTATCGCTGAGCCAACCCCACAACGGATAGAAAAGCGTGCCCACAATGAGCGCCCCAGAGTTGATGAACCCCCACTGCGTATAGCTCATTTTGAAAGTGGCCATGATGTCGGTCTGCAGCGGGCCGATCAACAGCTTATCGGTCTGATGCAGCAACATGAAGATGAAGAAGATGATGACGGTCGTTTTGGCTGTGCGATTCATCGCAGGGCGAGCCGGCATTTTGGCATCTTGCGCTTTCTCAGCTTCCATAGAAACGCTCCATATTGCTTTGTTGGGAATTTTTGCAGATGGGCCAATTTTAGACCCGATATGTCAGCGCGTCAAACAAATGGGAGATGGAAAAATTCTTAGTAATCCAACAGAATAGAGGCTCTGCATTGAAGATCTGTAAATCATCTTACTTATATAGATTTAGACCAAACAAACTCCAAATCATGATTGAATTATCTCTGCTCGCTGAATAAAGCTGAAAATTCTTATCTAAGACCATGCAAGTCACATCATCTGAATGGCCTTGAATTTCAAATTCCATAAAAAGAACTCCCTCTTTTATTTGCCAGCAACAAATTCGGTTATCTTGTCCTCCGGTAAAGATGTACCTTTTGTTAGGGCTGACGCATAAAGCAATCGCATGGCCATTATGTGCAAGTTGAGAAATCACTTTTTTAGTTGATAAACAAATGATGTTAACTTTTCCCCCACTATCAGTAAAAACAATGTGCATTGAATCAAGGAACGATATTCCCCTGACGGCTTCATGATCTGGTTCTTGATACACTTTATGGATATTTCTTTTACTGACATTCCCTAACAATTTTCCATAAAAAATCTCGCCTGATTTACTGCCAATTGCAAAACTATCATTTTCATAAATACACACCTTTGACAATTCTGTTTCGGAAATTTTTACTATCAAGTTACCGGAATTAATCAATTCGGGGGATGATATTGTAAATGAACCATTCTTGCCACAAACAATCATTTTTCTACCACTTGCTGATAATGCTAATCCACGGCAAGGTGATCCAAAGGAACCGTTTATTGTCGCTTTGCTCTTACTTTTAACATCTATTTGAGAAACGGTTCCATTTTTTCCAAGTAACGAATACGCAACATTATTGGTCGAGGAAAATATTACATTTCCAACCCAACCCTCATCTTCAAAACGTTTATAAAGTTTCTTTTTCTGAAGGTCCCAAATAATCACTAAATCATCACCGCCGCACGAGATAAGATACCTCTCATTGGAGCTTATTGCAATCGCATTAATAAAATATGTATGCTCTAATAGGGAATAATCGGGTTGCTTGATAATTTTGTGCTTTTTCTTAATTAAAATGAATACGGATGTTGCTAACAGCCAAAAAACGTTAAACGTAATCACCCATAACGGAGGAATAACGACTAACTTAGGAAACATACTAATTGTGAGGCTAATTAAATCGAATATTAAGAGAAGTTTACTTGCTAAGTTATTCCATAGTAAAGTAAAAAATTCTTTTAGAAATTTTAAATAAATGGTTTTCAGTATTTTATTTGTGTCCAATTAAACTTCTTACCGTGGCTATACCGAAAAAACAGAATTAAATACTGTGGTAATCCGCGCAAAATGAAATTGAGCCCATTCATTGGCATCTTTATTTAGGGGGCTGGGAGTCGAGATCCCTTTTGCCATTTTCCCTACATTCCTAAACAGATCAATTTCTAAATCTAAAGTCCTTACTTTCCCAGACGCTACATTTTTAAGTAAACCAAAAGCTCCCCTCCCAAACAAGTTGGCTTTTTCGAATCTTCTCAAATTGACGACGTACTTGTTCTTTTCTTGCTTCAAAAAACTATAAACAAAAACCACTTGATCAAGACTGCCTACATATAATAGCAATGTGATTATTTCGTTTCCGCCTTCTTGAGTATGGAATATTTGATTTGAAGGAACTAGCTTTTTCTTCTGTAATTGTTGAATAAAATCATTAATAGAGCTATTAAGTAACACGTCACTTATTTCAAGAACTATTTGTGAATATTTAGGGTCAACCTCTACAAATTTTGATAAATCCATTTTTTCCCTCCTAAAAGTTTATATTTAATTATCCGTATTTTTTTATAAAACACAATCGCTTTTTATCACTTATTTATGAACACAAATAAATGGTCATTATCAATTCTGATTATTTAAAGAAATCAGAAGGAATAAATATTTTGCACAATAGCCCTCTTTTAATAAAACCATAACAATTTGTTAACGTGTTTACTTTTTATTTTCACTAACTGCCAGTACAATAAAACTTACGGGAGGTGTGATGAGCAAATCATTTTGGAGGCTATCCACCGCTGTGACTTTTTTATTGGTAGATGTTCTTTATAAAAATCGTGTCGTTGCATCCACTGCCCAACCCTCTGGAACGACAAACCCTATAATGGTGAAGCTATGGGCCTGACGATCTGTTTCCATCATAGTGATGAAGATGGTCGTGCCAGTGGTGCCATCGTTCGCTATGCACTTGGCAAAGAGGTTCATCTGGTCGAGGTGGATTACGACGACCTGACCATTCCCTGGCCGCTGGTGGAGAAAGCCAGCAAAGTTATCGTGGTCGATTTCTCCTTCCCGCCGCAAGAAATGCAAAAGCTGGCGGTTGGTCGAGAGTTTACCTGGATCGACCACCATATCAGTGCCATCAAAGAAATGGAAAAGGCCTCATCTCAATGGACCGGCATCCGAGATATTAATGAAGCCGCCTGTGTGCTGGCCTGGAAGTTCTTCTTCCCCGCTCGGGCTGTGCCGCGGGCCATCGTTCTGGTCGGCGACCGCGACATCTGGCGCTGGGCCGAAAAAGACACCGGCGCCTTTGGCGAAGGCCTCTATGTACGTGATACAAGGGCCGAGAATGATTCGTTGTGGCAGCCGCTCCTGGAAAACGACCCGAAAGTGTTGAATGAAATTCTCAAAGAAGGCGCCCGTCTGCGCGAAATTCGTCTGGACGAGATCAATGCTTTGGTCGAGCGGCGCGGTTTCGAAGTGAAGTTTTTCGGGGAACGCACCCTGGCCATTAATGCCCCCGGCAACGGCGACCTGGGCCAGCGCGGACGCGATCTGGGTTACGAGATCGTTTACTGCTATGAAGATCAGATGCAGCAAGGCGTTCTCAGCACCAACGTCACCCTGTTTTCAAAAGAAGTGGATGTTTCTGTGATCGCCAAAAAATTCGGCGGCGGCGGGCATGCCCATGCTGCCGGGTTCTCCTTCAAGCGCTCCAGCAGTCCTTTTCCACCTGAAGCTGATGTACAATGGTTACAGAAGAACATCAGTGATGATTAGTTGAGGAGAGAGGGTTGTGAAATCACAAAAATCACTGCGTTCAGCCCTGCAAGATATTCGTGGCTGGTTCACTCCCCATATGTTAAGAAACTGGCGTGAATACTTTACCGGCTATCTGATGGTGGCGCCAGCCGTGATTCTCATTGGCTTGTTCGGCATCTTTCCGGTAGGGTTCGCGCTCTTTGTCAGCCTTTACAAGTGGCGCCTCAAACGCGGCGACATGATCGGCCTGGCCAATTACACCGAGGCCATCGGTAACCTGGCCTACCTGGCAGTATTTGCCCTCGGTATCGGCGCGCTGGTGTTAGCCTTCTTCCAGTTCAAAAAAGCCTATAAAAATCTTTCAGAGACCCCCGGCCATTTTTGGCTGCTTAACCTGCCGGGCATTCTCATTGCGGCAACCGTTTTGAGTTTCGTGCGCTGGACGGTGATCTTGCTGCCCAATATTTTGGATATCGCCAATGCCATCACAGGGGTCACCAAGACCAGAGAACTGTTCATTCGCTTGTTGGGAGAAGCCTTCAATCAGCCGGCCGTGGTACAGGCGCGCACATTGATGCTGTGGCTGCTCCTTGCCGCCGTGATCGCCTTTGTGGCCAGCCTTTATATATGGCGAAAACCGCAGAACATCGAACATCAGGGCATTTTGGCGACCGCCTGGGCCAGCGTCGGGGTTGGCGCAATACTGCTGTACTACACCTATTCTCAGATGATGGCCGCCTACAATGCGGCAACTCAGAGCGGCGCAGACCCGGGAATTTTGCCACAACTCATCAGCATTTCAAGCGGGATCATTCTGCTCTTCATCGGCTGGAAGCTCTGGCAAGGGGCAAAAGACCAGCGTACAACGTTGTTGTTTGTATTCAGGCTGCTTGGGGCCACCGTTTTTATCATCGGCGGATGGATCATGATCGGCGAACTGCCCATCGCTGTGGCAGCCGGAGACCCCGATCTGTGGGCCGGCCTGCGCACCACCCTGTTCTATTCGCTTGGCACAATTCCTTTCCAATTGGTACTTTCGCTATTTTTGGCGGTGCTTTTGTTCCAAAAATTCAAGGGCTCACAGTTGTTCAGAATTCTCTTTTTCCTGCCCTATGTCACACCCTCCGTGGCGAGCGCAGCGGTCTTCAGGCAAATCTTTTCAAACCGGCTGCAGGCACCGGCAAACTCCATACTCAGGGCTGTCGGGCTGGACCCTTTGCAGTGGCTTTGGGAGCCCAAAGGCGTTTTACAACTGCTGGCCGACAAGATCGGCATTCATGCCTGGCCGGCTTGGGCAAACGGCCCCAGTCTGGCGCTGGTGGTGGTCATGATCTATTCCATCTGGATGTATGTGGGCTATGACATCGTCATCTATCTGGCCGGGCTGGGAAACATCTCAAAAGAGATCCAGGAAGCCGCAGAAATTGATGGCGCCAGTCGTTGGGGTGTTTTCAGACACATCACCTTCCCGCTCCTCTCCCCCACCACCTACTTCCTCACACTGATCGCGGTGATCGGCACCTTCAAGGCCTTCAACCAGATCTGGGTCATGCGCCTGGATGCCGCTCTGGGCACGACGGACACCCTTAGTGTGGTGATCTTCAACGAGTTTTTCAGCAAACTCCGTTATGGCTATGCATCGGCAATGGCCTTTGTGCTTTTCGCCATTATCCTGGCCCTGACCTATATTAACAACAAGACGCAGGGAGAGAGGGTGTTCTATGGCTAAACACACACCTACACGCATAATCGTGCGTTATGTCTTTACCTATTTGCTGCTCATCGTTGGTGTGGTTATTGCCATTTTTCCCTTCTACTGGATGATCTCCACCTCACTGATGTCGCTGGGTGAAGCCCAGGGAACGCGCCTGTTCCCCTCCTCCTTCCATTTTGAAAATTACGTCGAAGCCTGGAAGCAGGCAAAGTTTTCTTTGTACCTATGGAACAGCGTGCGCATCACTTTGATCAGTTTGATCGGCGAGCTGGTGGTGAGCACTTTGGCCGCTTATGCCTTCGCGCGCATCAAGTTCCCCGGGCGTGACCTCATCTTTACTGTCTTTCTCAGCACCATGATGGTTCCGGCCATGGTGACCATCATCCCAAACTTTTTAACCGTGACCTGGCTGGGAAGAATCGGGCCCTTGAAATGGATCAATAACTGGCCCTCATTAACCATCCCCTTTATGGGCAGTGTATTTTCCATCTTTCTGCTGCGTCAGTTCTTCATTCAAATACCCGATGAGTTATACGATACTGCCCGCATCGACGGCGCCGGGCACTTCAGATTCTTGTGGAGCGTGGTCATTCCACTTTCCAAGGCCCCAATTCTGGTGATCACCGTCTTGTCTTTCATCGATAACTGGAATTCGCTGGCCTGGCCAATGCTGGTAACAAATTCACCCGACTGGCGCCCCATCTCGGTGGGCCTGTTCAGTTTTATTACAGAAGCTGGGCAAATGATCAATTTGATGATGGCCGGAGCAGTGATTGCCATTATTCCCATCCTCGTTTTATATTTCTTCACCCAAAAACAGTTTACAGACAGCATTGCCCGGAGCGGAATAAAGGGATAAGTTTTTCAAAGGAGGTAATACAGCAAAATTGTTGTTGTCCGTCTTTACGACAAATCGTGTAAATGGTTCATTTACTTAAACCGAATTTCAAAAGGAGAAGGAGAATTACCATGTTAAAGAAATTGTTAAAAGGTGTCTTTCCGGCGATGATCGTTCTATCGCTCGTGATCGCAGGGTGCGCCCCACAGGCCACCCCTGCACCTACCGAAGCCCCGACTGAAGCGCCCACCATGGCGCCGACCGAGGCCCCCACCGAAGCGATGCCCTCCATTGACCCCACCGGTCAGGCCATCACCTTCTGGCATGTTTGGGGCACCGGCTTGCCCAGTGAAACCCTGAACGCCATTGTGGATGATTTCAATGCCACCAACAAATGGGGCATTACGGTCACCGCACTTGAACAGGGCAACTACAGCAACCTTGAAGATGCCTTCAATGCCTCCGTTCAATCCGGCGATATCCCTGATATCGTGACCGGGTACACCAATGCCATGGCAAACTGGTACAGCGTGGATTCCATCGTCGATCTCACCCCCTTCATGACCGATTCCTACTTTGGTCTCAGCGCCGATGATCTTTCAGCTTATTACCAGGGTTCGCTCAATGGCGGCAAGGCCACCGACGGGAAACAGTTTGCATTCCCCATCAGCCAGTCTGCCAATGTGATCTTCTACAATTCCCAGTGGGCCAAAGAACTTGGTTTTGACAGCGCCCCCACCAACTACGAAGAGTTCAAGGCACAAGCCTGCGCGGCCGCAGCAGCCAACAATGCTGATGCTGACCCCAACAACGACGGCACCGGCGGTCTGGTGCTGGATACCGGCGCCTCCAACGTGGCCTCCTGGGTATTCGCCAACGGCGGCAATATGCTGAACGCTGCCGGGGATGCCTATGATTTCACCGCACAGCCCGTTGTAGACACTGCTACTTTCTTCAAAGATCTGTGGGACAGCAAATGCGCCTTCCAGACCGAATCGTACCCCAACCCCGAATTTGCCTCCCGCAAAGCCCTGTTCACGGTCAGCTCCACCGCCGGCCTCCCCTACCAGGTGGCTGCCTTCGAAGCTGAAGGGGCCATCAAAGACGAATGGACCATCATCCCCTTCCCCGGTAAAGACGGTGGACAATCAGTGGATCTCTTCGGCCAGTATGTTGCCATCGGCAACACCAACCCCGAACGCGAAATGGCCTCATGGGTATTTCTCACCTACCTCACCTCTCCTGAGGTGCAGGCAAAATGGATTCAGGGCAGCGCCTACTACCCCACCCGCAGCGACACGGTTCCTCTGCTCGATGCCTACAGCCAGGCTAACCCCGTTTGGTCAACCGGCCTGACCTTCTTGCAATATGGTAAAGCCGAACCCGCCTGGGCTTCCTGGACGCAGGTTCGCCGTGACTTGGGCACCGCCTTTGCTGGAATTCTGCAGGGCATGGCCACGGACATCCCCACTGAATTGAGCGCGCTGAACGATACCGCCGCAAAAGACGTATCTGAAGTGCAGTAACTCTCAATTTTGTCAGTAGTTTTTATTCGAGCGGATTCACATGAATCCGCTCGAATGTTGTGAGGCAAAGTGATGAAGTTAGATATTAAACCCACCTGCCCTGCCAAAGGCTTGGCCGTCTGTTGTTGGTGAGTCTGTCTGAAATTTTAAGCCAAAATATATTGACTACACGAAATTCACTATTAGGTTCTGAATCAACCAGGGGCATTGTTAAAGGATAATACTCCCGTTTTACAACTTCTCAATAGCGATTATAATTTGGGGTACGGTTGCTTTATGCTTTAGCTCATTGCCAAGATCAGCACTCTTGTGCCAGTATTTGCCGTGTAAGATAAAAATCCCAATAAGGGGGTCTTCAGTTGTAAGCCCACGTACCGCCTCAATGACTCTTGCGCGGACAAGACAATGAGAATGCCTGTTGGATATATTGGTACCCACGTAAATATGAATCAAAACTTTTCGCTCACCAGACACTTGAATATTGCCATCCTCCACGATGCCCTGGTGGTTCCGGCCGGTTCTGAAAGGGTGGCGCTTAATATCAGCGACCTTTTCCCAGAGGCGCCGATTTTTACTTCGGTTTACCTGCCCGAAAACACTTTTCCTGAGTTCAAGAAGAGAAACGTCCATACTTTGCCATTTGCAAAATTGGTCAAGAGGGAACGGCAATTCAAGAACCTCTACCCATTGTGGCTGGCAGAGCTTGCTTTTCTCGACCTATCCAAATTCGACCTTGTCATTTCCTCGGCCAATTACCTGGCCAAGTTCATTCACCTGCCGGCGCAAACGACCCATGTCTGTTACCTGCATAACCCCATTCGCTTCCTCTGGAAATCACAGGTTTACAGCAAAGAGAGCCTGCCACTGGGTGCTGTCAGCCGACCGGTCATCAAGGCCCTCCTCCCCTTCTTGCAAGGATACGATATCAGGAAGACGCAAAAGATTGATCATTTGGTCACCAACAGCAAGAATATCGCCGGCCAGATCGAACGCATTTATCACAGGCAGGCCGAGGTCATCTACCCACCCGCGGAGGTGAGTTCTTACTACGTCTCCAGCACGCCCGGTGATTATTACCTATACGCTGGCCGGCTGATCTCGCACAAACGGGCAGATATTGTGATCAACGCCTGTAAAAAGCTCAACAGAAAGCTCATCATTGCCGGTGACGGGTTGGAACGAGAAAAACTGCAAGCGCTGGCCGGGCCAGATGTCGTCTTTACCGGTCGTGTCACAGACAAGGAGATGAGGCACCTGTATGCCAATTGCAGAGCCCTCCTCTTCCCCAGTGACGAAGATTTTGGGCTGATTCCTGTTGAAGCGCAGGCCAGCGGCCGCCCTGTGATCGCATATCGTTCAGGCGGCGCACTTGAGACTATAATTGACGGCGAGACGGGGTTATTCTTTGACGAGCAAAATGAAAGCTCATTGATCGAAGCAATTCAACGATTCGAGAGAATGACTTTCCGCCCGGAACGCAGCAGAGAAAATGCAATGATCTTTGACACTTCGGTTTTTCGTAAGCGATTTTTTAACTATATCCAAAATATTATTTCGCAGGGGACAAAATGAGAGCCCAAAAAGGCAACAACTTTTCTTCACGAACCTGGCTCGTGAACCTATTCTTACTGGTCAGTGACTGGCTTGGATTTGCCTTCTCGTTTGGTTTGATCACGCTGGTACGAAAATACGTGCTTCATGCCACGAATTCCGCTCTTGTTGATCCGCAAGTGATGCGCACGCTTTTTATGCTGGTTGGGTTTACACTGATCGTGTTCATGCTTAAAGGCCTCTACCCCGGCAGAGGAAGAATTTCGGTGATCGAGCTCAAACAGGTTACTGAGGCGATCCTGGCTGCCTATGCCATTGTAGGCGTTTACATTTTTATCGACAACAGAGCCGTTAATTTTTCAAGGTCTATTTACTTGTTGAGCGCCATTTTTGAAATTGGCCTCATCACCATCGGGCGCATTCTGATTCGCAGATGTATCGTTTCCACTTTTTCGTGGTGGGGAGAACCGGTGGCCATCATCGGCACCCGGGCAAATATCGAGACCATCGTGGCGCGATTGAATGGCTGCCAGAGATTGGGGTTCAGACCGGCCGTTGCCCTTGCAGTGGATGGCGACACTTCTGCCATCGGGGACGGCGAACTGCAACTCCTCCCCTGGTCACTCAAAGAGCAGGAGCAAACCGCGAATAAAAAGATCAACACGGTCATCCTGGCCATTTCAACTACCGAGCTGCGTCAAAAATATCCTGCGATTTACCATTCTGTAGGGTTGAAGTTCAAAAAGACCATCTTTATGCTGGACAATGATCTTTACAGCAGCATGATGGCACAGCCCATTGATCTGAATGGTCAGCCCGCCGTGCTGGCGCACCAGTCGCTGTTCACTACTTCTTTGCGTTTCGTCAAATGGGTTTTTGAGATCATTACCTGCCTTCTCCTGGCGGTGCCATTTCTTTTGGTGTGCCTGCTCGTCGCAATTTTGATCAAACTCGACTCAAAGGGTCCTGTTTTTTATTCGCAAACAAGGATCGGTAAGGACCTCAAACCGTTTAAGCTGTTGAAATTCCGTACCATGTACGTGAATTCAGATGAGATTTTAGCCAGGCTGCTTGAGAACCCCGAGAGCCGGCAGGAATGGGAAAGTTATCACAAGCTGACCAATGACCCGCGCATCACCCGCATCGGCCGCTGGATCAGAAAATTCAGCCTCGACGAGACCCCGCAGTTTTTCAATATTCTGCGCGGCGAGATGAGTCTCATCGGCCCGCGCCCATTGGTACAGGCGGAAATCGATCAAATGGGCGAACTGGCCAACGTCGTCTTCAGGGTAAGGCCGGGCATCACCGGCTGGTGGCAGGTGAACGGACGAAACAATCTCTCTTTTGAAGAGAGAACCCAAATGGATGTTTATTACGTTTACAACTGGTCTCTCTGGCTGGATCTTTACATATTGATAAAAACTTTTTGGGTGGTTCTTTTTCCCTCAAACGATTATTGATAAATTGCACCCATTTTAAAACAAACACTACTTCAAACACTAAATCTTGTTTAACCGAGGCGATGAATGAAATTCAATCATGTTTGCATTATTGGTTTAGGATACATCGGTCTGCCTACAGCGAGCACATTTGCTACACATGGTGTGCAAGTGACCGGCGTTGACAGTAATCCTGAAGTCATTACTTCACTTCAAAAAGGTAAAACGCACATCTATGAACCAGGTCTGGCCGAGGTTGTGGCCAAAGCGATCTCTGCGGGTAATTTAAAGGTTTCAAACACACCTGTAGAAGCAGACGCTTTTATCATAGCGGTACCAACTCCTTTTTATGGAGACAAAAAAGCTGATCTGAGCTTCGTGCGCGCAGCGGCTGAATCAATCTTGCCGGTTTTAAAAGAAGGGAATCTCGTTGTTTTGGAATCCACTTCTCCGCCTCAAACTACCGAAAAAATCGTACGTCCCATTCTTGAAAAAAGTGGCCTAAAAGCCGGGGCAGATTTTAAGTTAGCTTATTCTCCTGAACGTGTGCTGCCGGGACAAATTATGCGGGAATTGATCGAGAACGCACGCGTGATCGGTGGTGTGGATCAAGCTTCTGCTGAAGCGGGCAGAGACCTTTATGGGACTTTTGTTAAAGGGGATATTTTGCTGACCGATGCCACAACATCAGAAATGGTCAAGTTAATGGAAAACACTTATCGCGATGTCAATATTGCCATTGCGAATGAATTTTCCCGCCTCGCCGATCGTTTTGGTGTAGATATTTGGGAAGCAATCCAAATTGCCAATCGTCATCCTCGAGTAAAAATATTAAACCCGGGGCCAGGTGTTGGCGGCCATTGTATTAGTGTTGATCCCTGGTTCTTTGTAGAAGCGGCACCAGATTTAACCCCACTGATTCACACTGCACGAAAAGTAAACGATTCACAGCCTAAATTTGTGCTGGACTTTCTTCAACAGAAATTTGGCGCTTTGAAGAATAAACACATCACCGTTCTTGGCTTAGCTTTCAAGCCAAATGTTGATGATCTACGCGAGAGTCCTGCCATCGAAGTAGCCCATTTGATGGTCAAAGCCGGTGCGGAGGTGTGCGCTTATGAGCCTTACAAGCTGGATTTCCATTTAGACAAAGTAAAAATGGCACAATCACTGGAAGAAGCTGTGAAGGATGCAGATCTCATCGTACTGCTGGTTGGTCATGATCAATTCAGGGGTCTGAATCCCAAAGATCTTGCTGCTTTAACCGCAGCCCGACAAGTGCTGGATACAGTTAATGCACTAGATGCTGCCAATTGGGCACAAGCAGGCTTTACCCTTCTAAAGCTTTAATCAAAAAGAGGGTTGGTGTCACCATTTAGCCTTACACTGAGCGATCAAACGAAATCAGATTAAGAATTTCGTGGTAGCGTTTGACCCAATCGTTTTCTCTAGCAAACCGAACATAAGTTTCGGTTTGCTTTTTTAAATCCTTAAAATTCTCAATGCCAATTCGAAATTCCTGGTATGAATCACACAAAATGGCCGGGGAAGGCGTATTTTCCAACTCATTCCATTTCGAGGCAAGAACAGGCAGCCCACAGGCCATATATTCAAGGAGCTTTACCGGGCTGATCGCATTCACTAATCTTGGAAAGTCTCTTTTATTAAATGGAATGATGCCAATATCAGCAAATGAAAGGTAAGACGGGAGATTTTGGTATGGTATTGCACCAGTCAATATCAAATTGTTCACTTTTAGAAATCTCGAAGCGAATTTTTGATTAGGCCCAATGATCACAAATAAGTAACCAGGAAGGTCTGTGGCCAATTGATTTACCAAGTCGAAATCGAACCAGAAATCGATTGATCCGGCATAGACAACGATGGGCCGATTGAGTGAACGGTAAAGATCCGGAAGTTCCTTCTCTCCCTGAAAATGCTCAAAGTCAACCCCATTTGGCAGGTAAGCCGTTTGCCTGGGATTTAATTTACTAACGTATTCCTCTAATTCCTTTGCGGAGTAAATAACAAGATCAACCTTTTGAGCCAGTTCTTTCTCGGCTCGAGCATAAGATTGGTTAAAGGTGGAAAAGCCGGCGTCGTTATCGGCCACCCTAAACAGTGTATGTTTGGTTTCAACCATGTCTAGCAAATATCCCTGTAAGGGGTCCCTTATATACACCAGATCAACCTCAAGGAACCCCATTTCAGCCAAACTTTGTTTCATGTTTGGAATTAACGTTTTGTGCCAGGATTGATAAACTCTGTCATGTGCCAAAATTTTCTTGTTTTGAGGGGTTATCAGGGCAAATGGGACAAAAGACCAGATCTCTCCCTTGCCGATCGAATAACAGTGCCACTTGGTTCGATGAGAACGAAAGCGCCTCTTGATCGCATCTTTTTCTTTTGAAAATAGGTGGAAAGGCGTAATTGGCTTTGAGATAAAGAGCACTTGCCAGCCATCAGCCGCCAATTGTCTGGCCAATTGATGATCGCCAACTTGGATGGGTGATTCATAATCTACTGCCGATATGAATATTGCCTTACGAATTGGCCCGGTCATTTCTTCAATTTTTCTTTCTCGTCAGTCAGCGCTTGATCGTAAGTCGATACAAGTGATCCGAAGTAATCGCTCTCAGATGGATTGTTCGCCCAGAATTTTTCGTAAGCCTTCTGACTGAGTTTTTGTACAAAGACGTCGTCATCAAACAAATGCAGTTTCTCTTTAAGATCCTCAAGATCGTTACTTCGAAACAAAACCCCCGTCACGTTATTCTCGATCAATTCACTGGCAGCAGAAGAGTCAGAAACAAGGGCCGGTATTCCATTGGCAGCAGCCTCTAGCACCACTAAACCTTGCGTTTCGTGCCACAAAGATGGAAAGACCAATACACGGGCTTCTTTCATCTTTTCGCGGATTTCTTCAGGCGAAAGCCACCCGGTAAAAGTTGCCTTTGGGTTAATCTTTCTCAATTCTTCCTTTCTCTCCCCTTCCCCAATGAAAACGACTTCTTTTTCCAGCTCAGCCGCACTTTGCGCCAACAAACTAAATCCTTTTTCTGGTGACAGTCTGCCTATTCCCAACAGAAAACGATTCTCCTCTGCCATGATCCGCGGTTCCTTGGTGATCGACACCGGGCTTGGTAAATTAAACACCTTCGCATTTTCAGGCAGGTATGATGCCAAGATACCTTCCGACTTGTGCGACACCGAAATGTAATACTTGATGCCAGCCGGGACTCTGGCAATATACTTTTGCAGCACCCCCCTCACAACCCGCCACAATTTTTGAGCATAACTTCGTGAATCACAGTGGGTCAAAATACATGGCACAGATAACGCCCGCAATGGACAACTTTGTTGTCGTGGATAATTAAAGAATCCGCCGTTTGGACAAGCCACAAAATAATCGTGTAGGGTAAGCACGATCGGGAATTTCTTTCGTTGGGCGGTGTAGAGAACACTATGGCTCAGTGCTTTTGTCCAGCCATGCACGTGAATCACTGTTTCCTCTGGAGAAAGCGACGCCAGCAATTGCCTGAACAACCGTGCGCTTTTTCGATTCCATAGCCCTTGAAGAGCAGCCAAAAAACGGTTGCCAGAAGAAAGTATATCCGTTTGCTGGGTGCAAACGACTTGGATATTAGAATTGGCGGCTAATTCTCTGTCAATGGGGGGAACAGCACAAAAATAATAGACACGGTACCCAAGCCGGGCCAGACCCAGGGTGGTATGGATCGCCACTTTTGCGGCCCCGCCGTTGATCGAGCCAAAATCGTTGACAATGACAATGTTCTTGACTAAAGACATATTTTCTTCCCAACTGATTCACTTACAAAGTATAATAATAGCTTATAATAAATTTTGCATTTGCCAGTTAAAACGCAACTCGTTTATTACAAGGCGAATATTTTAGGGAGAAATTTATTAGATTCTCTTTTTTATTAAAAAGATTTTATCTCTAAATAGAAATTTATACACAAGTTACTTATTATTGAGTATGAATTTCTTTTCTGTAAATGTGGCCCTTTTTAAAGAAAGTGATTTTCCTACTATAGACAAGGTCAACCTTGATGTCCAAACAGAATAATTTGGTATCGCCCACTCGGAATCAGATACAACCTAGAGAATCATTTCTACTTACTTGGAAGAAAACAACCATGCGGTTCTTCCGAGATTTGCGGAAGTATTGGGAATATATCACTTTTGCTGCTAAAGCCGAACTTAAAGATGAGGTAGCGGGATCATTTCTTGGCTGGGTTTGGTGGATTCTTGACCCCCTTTTTTTTATGCTGGTTTATACATTCGTTGTTCAATATGTGTTTCATAGCGGGGGAAAAGATTTTCCAATTTTTGTGTTCATCGGGTTGACAGCCTGGAATTTATTCAATAATACAATTATTAATTCTGTTAAAATAATTTCTTCATACAGGGCAATAATTTCCAAAGTATATTTGCCAAAGTACGTGCTTATATTGGTTCGACTTTATAAAAACATTATTAAAATGTCCATCTCTTTTGGATTAGTTTTTATTTTGATGTATTTCTTTAAGGTTAAATATTCATGGCAAATCATATACATTATTCCCACTTTGATAATCACAGTAATAATCACTTTTGATATTTCTGTCCTAGTGGCACATATCGGCGTTTTTATAAAAGATTTTGCCAATATTATGGATGTTGTACTCAGGTTCTTGTTTTATGTCTCTGGTGTTCTTTTCTCAATTTCTCAAAGATTACCGCCACTTTATCAGAAGTTAGCTTTTTTATTCGACCCTATTTCTTTTATGATTGAAGCCTACCGTGATTCTATAATGTATCACCACTTTCCAAACTGGCATTATCTTGTCTATTGGTTTGTTGTAGGAATAATCGGTTGTGTCGTTTCACTTTCAATAATGTACAAGTATGAAAATTCATATGTGAAATTGGTTCAAAATGGATAATATTTCTTTATCATTGCATAACGTTTATGTTTCTTATCACATAGTCAATTCGTTTAGAATTAGGCGCGCTCACGCTGATTTGAAAGGACAGACGTTTGAAAGGTTTTTTGCTCTAAATAACATCTCTTTTGAACTTGAAGAAGGAAAAATCCTTGGCATTATTGGAAGAAACGGTAGCGGCAAAAGCACACTACTTAAAGCAGTTGCCGGGATATTTTCTGCCGACTCTGGAACTATAAATTTACACAACCGAAGGGTTTCGCTGCTTTCAATTGGGGTGGGCTTTATTTCTACTCTGTCTGGATATGACAACATTTTTATATCTGGAATGTTATTAGGGGCTAAAAAAAAGGATATTGAAAAAAAGGTAGATGAAATTATAGAGTTTTCAGAATTGGGCGGGTTTATCTACAAACCTGTTGGCACATATTCCAGTGGTATGGTTTCAAAGCTGGCTTTTTCCATCAGCTCAATTCTGGATACCGACATTTTGTTAATTGATGAAGTGTTAAGCGTGGGAGATATTGGCTTTCGAAGAAAAAGTTTCGATAAAATCCACAGCATAATCACTGACAAAACAAAGACTGTATTGATTGTCTCACATGACGAAACTCTCATCAAAAACCAATGCGATCAAGTAATTTGGCTTGACCAGGGAGAGATCATTGAATTTGGAGAGACAGAAAAGGTGCTTAACTCTTACCTCAGCTATATGGAAAAAGAAGGATAGTTTCTTTTCTTAATCTACAAAATTAGTGTCCTCTCAGTTCTATCATCAAGAATGGCTATCATCGTTAGCGACCAAGGAAAGGAATTTATTTATGGAAAATGATATCGAAAGAGAAATCCTTTTACACGCGATAGATGTGCTTACAATGGATGTGTTAAGGCTAAAAAGTGAAAATGAAACGCTAAGAATCTCACTAGGCCAAACGAAATATGCAAAGAGAAGTCGGAGACTTGGCAATGAAAATATTTGGTCCAAGGGATTGGCCTATTTACAAAGAGAAGGGATTGCAAGAACGTTAAAAAAAACGGTAGAAAAACTTCAAAAATCCTTTAGGGGGTAAAAATTGAACGAAGAAAATTGTGATCCTCGAGAACATTCTTTACCTGAATTTTCAAGAGACATGAGAATTGCAGGAATTTTGGACGAATTAAGCGAAAGGTTTTTTCCGTTTGAGTGCCAATTTGTCAACTTGGATTATAACTGTTGGGAAGAACAAATAAAGCAACACAATCCTCACTTATTATTTGTTGAATCAATTTGGAATGGGTATAAAAAAACATGGAGAGGAAACTTTACACAAACCAACAACCTTGAACTAAAACGTCTTGTTAATTGGTGCAATGCACGCAACATTCCCACAGTATTTTGGAATAAAGAAGATCCAATTCACATATTTACATTTCTCGGCATTGCTTCTCTCTTCGATTTTGTTTTTACCACTGATCTGGACTGCGTTCCTCTGTACAAACGCCTACTTGGCCATAATAATGTTGGGGTGCTACCTTTTGCAACAGCCATTCAATTATTTAACCCAATAGAGAAATTTGAAAGAAAAGAAGCCGCTTGTTTCGCCGGATCTTATTACGCAAAACGCGAGGAAAGACGAAAAGACTTTGATAGAATAGCTGACGATTTGGTTAATAACTATCAACTGGAAATTTACGATAGAAATCCCTATCCAGGGAACCCTGACTACTCTTTCCCAAAAAGATTTCAACCTCTTATTAAAGGATCCTTGCCTGTTGAGAAAATTGACATTGCTTACAAAAGTTACAAAGTCGGAGTCACACTTAACATAGTAAAGTACTCTTCAACAATGGAAGCAAGAAGAGTCTTTGAGTTGCTTGGTTGTAATACTCTCACAGTTACAAATCCTTGCTTGGGAATAAAAAACCTGTTCGGCAATTTAGTCATTCAAAATGAAGATGATAAACTATTCCAGAAAAGGATTAAGGAAATCGTAACAGATGAGAATTATGCAAACCGGGTTCGCCTTCTTGGTTTAAGAAAAATCTTGATGGAACACACTTACAAAGAGAGGGTTTCTTACCTTTATGAAAAATGTTTAGGGGTTAAACCCAAAAAAACAGAAAAAGAAGTGACTGTGTTCAGCATTGTAAGGAACATTGATGATATCGAATACATAAAAACAATTTTTAACAATCAATCTTACTCTTCAAAACGTCTTTTCCTTTTCACCTCAAGCAATAGCTTAGTACATAATTCAGCCTTCCAAGATACTTATCCAATTGAAGAATTCTATTCTATATTAACTGGACAAACTGATTTCTATGCTTTTCTTTCCACACGTAATCATTATGGAAAAAATTATCTACTTGACCTAATGCTATCTTTTGAATATGCGAATACAAGCGCAATTGGGAAAAGTGCCCATTTTCAAATGCAAGAAAATAAAAATGAGTTCATAGAAGAATTGGGAGCGTATCAGTTAATAGATCAACTTCAAATTGACAGGTGTGTGTTCATGAAACACCTGTTGCCTTTACTCACTACCGAATCTTTCTCTAAGTCGAAGTCCTTTTTTGAATGTGTACCCTGCTTATCTGTTGATCCTTATAATTTCTGCGAGGGGGCAAGGATAAAAACTTGTCCTGAAGTAGACGATCTAAACATTGAAGGCGGAATAAGCATTCAAGAACTATACGATGTAAGCGATTCGCTTTCATCTAAAACCTTAAACTATAGCGAAGGCTTTCAACTCAAAAGCAGTGATTTGGTCGAATATGCAACTGGAAAGCACTTCAGCAAGCAAGTTTATCACCATCCTTTAAACTACTTCTGTTTCTTTACTGAGGATGGAAGCAATCAAAAAATACTAATAAACAAGAAGATAAAAATTAAGGATTTTATCTCTTTTGATGAATTAACAAATAAAACTGTCTTAAATGTATTTGTAAACGGGATTGTGTCGGGCAATGTAAACTGCTACATTGAGTTTTACATAAGTGGTCAGATATACCTAAGCAAATATATGGTATATCCAAATTCATGCGCAACCTTACCCGTACCAGATGGCTCTGAGACTTGCCAATTTACACTGCATGCACAGGGTCTATCTCAGTGCATCATTAAAGAAGTGTTGATTGGCCCAAAGTTGATATCCCCAATAAAACTTTCAAAAGAAAAATCATGAAAAACGATCCGAGAATAAGTGTAATCATACCAGTTTTTAACACAGAGAAATATTTGCGAGATTGCTTAAGTTCTGTGCAAAAGCAAACAATTTCTGACTTTGAAGTATTAATTATAAATGACCAGACTCCAGATAACAGCATGTCTATCGCTCAAGAGTTCTCTAAAGCGGATTCCCGGTTTTTAATTATTGAGCATGATATGAATAAGGGTTTGGGTGGCGCCAGAAATACGGGGATAGAAGCCGCCAAGGGACAATATCTCTTTTTTTTAGATTCTGACGACCTAATTCCAATTGATGCTTTAGAGTTACTTTGGGATGCCTCAGTGTTTGGCAAAAACGATATGGTAATTGGGAATATGGCATGGTATGGTCAGCATCGATTATCGCCGGTAACTTATATTGATGAACAAATTAAGTTATGGCAAAAATTCAATACCGATAACTTGAGAGGCCTGCCGGATACAAATCTCTTTACTGGTAGTGCTGTAAATCGGCTTTATAAACGCGACCTAATAATCAACAATGGGATTAGATTCCCAGAGAACTTGTATTATGAAGACATACCATTTTCTACTGAAGTTTGGTTTTTCAGCAAAAAGATACAGAGCACACAAAACATAGTATATTTTCGTACGAGGCGCCAAGATGCTAATAATCCATCTATTACACAAACATACAATCGAAAATCCTACTTTGACCGCGATAAAATTGCACAGTTAATTTTTAATTTCTCCATGAACGTCCCCAACTCTAAAAAACTAGGGGTAACGACTCTGCTTCGTCTGGTTGGTACATCAAAAGAGATGCTGAATTACGCCCCTGTGGATATCCAACATGAAATCCTAGTGAATTGGTTTCCTAAACATCTCTTCCATGTTAATAAAATGATTGATACACTCAATAAAGTACAAGACGAATCTCTTAAACATCTTTAGCTCCAAACAAATCTTCTTGGGCATTTCGAGACTTGGATAAGAAAAAGTACATAGTGAAAATTAATGAGGTTCCAGACAGCGTAAATTTATGTTATAGCCTTGCGTCGGTAGAAAATTTTAAGGAGTTTTACGTTCAAAACAGCTTAGAGAAAGACATATTACGATACGCAGACACATTGTTAGAAGGAAATTTTTCAGTGGGAAACGAGTCAATTCTTCCGATTCCATTTAACATTGAAAAAATTGATGCGTCTTTTTGGCGTTTTCAGAATCAGGAACTATCAAGCACCTACTTATTATATGCCTTTGGCCTACGCCCTGTATACATTCTTACGCGAGCTTTTGAGAAAACAGATGAGCTTCAATATTTTCAGTTAGCCTCAACTGTTATAGATTCATTGCACAGTTATTTATTTTTCGATCGCGGAATTAACTCATTCGCTCATAATACACATGCTAATGCAGAGCGAGTTGAGAATTTGGTTTACTTCGGCTATGTGGCAAACGAAAAAAAAGTCCAATTAAAAAACCAGGAAATGATTTTTGATTTATTAAGTGATTGTCGAGAATGGTTAAATGATGATAAAAACTACCCATTTCAATATAATCATGGAATCCTTGCCGATAAAGGACTGATAATTGCATCATATTCAATAAACGATGAAACATCACAGAAGATGATTGATCACGCCATAAACAGATTAAAAAAGCAAATCGCATTTGCTTATGGTTCCGATCACGTGCACTTGGAGAATTCATTTGAATATCATATTGCGATAACCAATCAGATAAAAGCAATTTTTAATTGTCTTAAATTTATTGATCATCCATTTAAAGATGAACTGAAACTATTCTTAGATAAAACTTACAATTTTCTTGTATATGCTTATAAGCCTAATCTTCAAAGACCATTATTTGGTGATAGCAAGGGAACCAAAAGCGAATCTCCAGAAAGCGTGGAAACAACCGATAATTCCAATCTTGTGTATGTAGTTACCAAAGGCCAAAAGGGAGATAAACCCAAAAAATTGGTCTCTTTTTTTCCTGATTCTGGCTATGTTTTTTTGAGAGAACATTTTGAAGCAGAAGGCTTCTCAGATGCTACTTGGCTTTCACTAAAAGCTGGTTTCAAATCACGAATACATAAACATCAAGACGATCTTTCCATATGTTTATTCAGTAAAGGTTTTGATATTTTCATTGATGCAGGGATGTATAATTTCTTGTATGGTGATAAAGTAAACCGTTATATGGAATCTGTTGCGGCACACACAACGTTGGGGATGCTAGATAAGTCTTATTCCATCGCCAAGAACAACGGAGAGGCTTTTGTTATTCAGGAAGTAACTCACAATGATGATTATGAATATGCGTTAGCAAGTTCTCGCGTGTATCCTGATTGTGCCATTTATCGCCATCTACTTTATTTTCGACAAAACAATATCATCGTCATTTATGATGAAATCCATTCCACCAAGAGTCAAAGCTTTGCACAATATTTTCACCTCTCCCCAGAATTGAAAACTCTTTCTCTCAGAAAAGACCGATCAGTATTCCAGATTGGTAATTCCGGGTACTCAGCAGTTGTTAAGCAATTAAAGCCAGTTAAAGGAATTAATGTTTTGTCAGGTACCCAAACAGATCCAATGAGCATATTATCTACTGGATTTTCTGAATATATGGAAACAGAATCATTACAATATCTTAATGAAGGAAAAACGACCCACTTCCTTTGCGCGGTTGAAATCAAGCCCAATGAGTTTGCAAAGTCTAAAGAATTTGATTTGACTGCTTTCTCGAATGGTAAGTTATCAGTTGGTGATTTTTCACTTCCCCTTCCTCAACAATTGCCTGTCACGTATACTAAAGCAGGCATTTCCAGTCATGAAATGACACTTCGGATTCAAAATTGTCAATCGCCAAACAATGATTACGAATTTGCTCTTTATGTTTTTGACCACAAAGCAAAACAAATTGTCGAAAAACTAGCATACACAAGCAACGAATTTTTAGAGTACACGTTTAATAAGCCCGGAGAGTATGATTTACTGTACTACATAAGCAGCAAGCATAGAGAAAAAATCAAAGGGATCCTCGCTTCGGTTCTTGTAGATAACAAATCAATACTTGTAAATAAAGAATATTCAAACTTATACCGACCCACCGTAGATGAAATCGTCTCTATTCAAAAATCAAACAATGAATATCAGTTCATTATTCCGATTGAATATGATTTTTCTTATAGTTGTAGCTGGTGGGTGTATCGTGAGGGTATCAATCTTCATTATGAAAACAATAAAAATTTGAATAAATTTTCGTATAAATTTGTTGATCCGGGCAATTATGTCATCATGTGTAGTGTTTCTGATAAATATTTTGGGGAGTTCTTTTTCGGTCAGAGTAAAACGATTCCAATTTTCCCAGTTATAAAATAATGGCCTTACTGATTTTAATATGATAGTGAAATAACAACATTATTTGCATCTACTGCATCTGCGAAGAGTTGAATCCATATAGGAGACAAACAGATTCTATGCCAAATTAAAAAAGGGATGATGCGATTTGCATCATCCCTTATGGTTTATTACGAATCCATGCCGGGGCTAAAGGTAAAATTCTCCTGGCACTTGCCATCTACAACAACAGTGAAGGAGATAAAATAGGGGTCCAGCGAAAACAATTTGTAAGTGATCAGCGGATCTGTGAACCCAAAGGAACCTGAATTTCCCGTTCCGCTCGCCTGGATGACAGAGATGGTTCCTGCCGGGCCAGAGCCGGTCAACCAGGCTTTGACCGGGATATTTGGTTCCAAAATTGTGCTAGTGCCATTGCCAGAAAAAGTAAGAAACCGAATTCCCCAAATTTCATAGTCATCCCCGATTTCAATACGTGTTGGCAATGGGTAGGGATAATAATACCCTTCGGCAATTTCTTCGGTCTCTTTGTTCGCGCACTCGGGCAGTACAGCAGCCTTTTTAATCGTTCCGCTAAAGCCGCCGATCAGCGCCAGGTCGCCATCACCGTAAAAGCTCGCACAGGCGGTCGGAACACCCTCGCCGCCGCTGTTGAGCGTGGTCACCAGCTTATTCCACTTATTTCCACCCCACTGATAGATGTCACCCTTCCAGCCTTCAGCCGATTCGGTGAAAGAAAAACACACGCTGGCCTGGCCGTAACTGTGCCCCTGCACACGAACAGCATCGCCAATGAACTGTGCCTCTTTAGCCACAAATCCGGCCGGATAGACCATGCCATCAACGGTTTGAATGCCTTCCAGTTTTTCCACCCCCAAAACAGTCGTGTTAAATTGGATGTCACCGTTCACTGCGGTAACGTCAATGGTACCGGCTGCCGATACCTGCCCCACAGGCAGGGCTGCCACTGTGAAGATGAACAAAGCCAGCACAGTTACGAGGAGTGCTTTGCGTCTCATGGAATTCCCTCCGAGAAATTGTAGATTTGATGAAGTATATAGCATTTCTTCAATATTAGTAACAAATTGCAAATGGGTTTTTTGGCAAATCAGCCCAAAACGATGACGCGCTTTCGGGTAAAATCAAGTAAAGGACTTTACCGGTGCAGAAAAAGCAAAAGCTCTGGTTCTCGCTCGATCAGACCACTGTTCTCCCGGCGGCCAAGAACAAAGGCCGTTGGCAACTGGTCAAACCCTGGCTGGGGGTGGCCGGTTTGTTCGGCGCGGGCTTTCTGCCCTGCCCCGAATGCGGCGCGCCCCTGCTGTGGCATTTTTGGCCCATTGCCGCCGTGCTGGCCTTCTACCACTGGATCAAACAGAGAAGGTCGAAACAGCCACAGAATTTTTCCCCGCTGGAAGAGGACGTCACAGAGGCGAAACAGCCAGAAGAATAAAAGCAAAACGCCGCAGAAAATTATCTCTCTGCGGCGTTTTCTTATGGTGTAAAAACTACCCGATCAATAGGTCAGGGTCTTGGGATCGGCTTTGACACGCTTGCGAAAGACCACGTACGTCCAGGCCTGATAGGCCAGAACAATAGGCAGCATCACGCAGGCAATGATGGACATCACCTTGAGCGTATAGGGGGAAGAAGAAGCATTGTAGATGGTCAAGCTCAGTTCTGCCGCCGTGCTTGAGATCATCACGTTCGGGAAGAGCGCCACAAACAGGGCTGCTACGGCGAAGATCAGGGTTAATCCGCTCATGGCGAAGGCCCAACCTTCACGCTTGCCGGCCATGAAAACGCGCGCAAGCAGCAGTGCCAGTGCGGCCAAGATCGGGGCGATCAGGCCCAGGAAGCCCTTGGAGGCAAAGGCCGGAACGCTCAGCACGATCCCCAGGTAAGCGGCTGCGGCTACCAGCGCCGCAACCCAGGCCGTTCTGGCGGCCTTGGCGGCACGCTCATGCAGGGCATCGCTCAGTTTGAGGCTTAAGAAGTTGGCACCGTGCAGGAGTGAGATCAAGGCCAGGGCCAACCCGCCAAGCAGGCTGAGCGGGTTCAACAGGGTAAAGAAGGTGCCCGTGTAGATCTGGCTGCCGTTAATGGGCACGCCACGCACCAGATTGGTGAAGACCACCCCCAGCAAAAAAGGCGCCAGCAGGCTGCTGAGCGCGATGGCCCAATCCCAGGTGCCGCGCCATTTGGGGGTGCCGATCTTGCTGCGGAATTCAAAAGCCACGCCGCGGAAGATGAGCACCATCAGCAGCAGGAACAAGCCGATGTAAAAGCCGCTGAACATAGTGGCGTACCAGTTGGGAAAAGCTGCAAAGGTGGCGCCGCCGGCAGTGATCAGCCAAACCTCGTTGGCATCCCAGTGCGGGCCGATGGTATTAATGACGGCGCGGCGCTCTTCATCTTTCTTGCCGAGGAATGGCAGCAGCATGCCTACGCCAAAGTCAAAGCCTTCGAGGAAGAAGAAGCCGACATAGAGAACGGCAACCAGAACAAACCAGAGGATATTGAGGTTCATTGTTTCCCTCCTGACGTTTCTGCAATTTCTACCGGCACCGAATCGACCTCTGCGGCGGCCAGGCCAGCTTTGGCGTTTTTAACCAGCAGGAAGAGATCAGCGCCCATCAGCACGGCGTAGACAACCACAAATCCCACCAGGCTGACCAACACACTGCCCACCGTCAGGTTGGGGCTGATGGCGTCTTTGGTCTTGATCAGACCCGTCACCACCCAGGGCTGCCGGGCCGTTTCGGTCAGGATCCATCCGGCGGTATTGGCCAGATAGGGGAAGAAGATCGCAATGGGCATGATCTTCAAGAGCCATTTCCACTTATCCGGGTATTTCTTGCCGGCAAAGATCCATACCACAAAGGTGATCAAGAGCATCAAAAAGCCCAGACCGACCATGATCCTGAAGGTCCAGAAATCCAGTGCCACCAGCGGCACATAATTATCGGGGCCGTATTTTGCGGTGTACTCCGCCTGCACCTGGTTGATGCCGACAACCTCGCCACTGGGCTTAAGGTAATAGAGCATGCTCAGTGCCTTGGGGATTGTCAGATTCCAGGTCATGCTGCGACCGCCGTTATCGAAACCGGCGATGAGCACAAAATCGGCCGGATCCTGCGTCTCATAATGTGCCTCAGAGGCTGCGGCAGCCATGGGCTGCACATCTTTCAAATAACGCCCCTGTGTATCACCCGTGCCAATGACGGCCAGGGTGGCAAAAAAGCCCACAATGGCGGCCAGCCTGAAGCTGACCTGAAAAGCACGGCTGTCTTTCTCGCGCAGCAGATGGTAGGCACTGAACCCCAGCACAAAGAAGCTGGCCGTGACCAGACCGGAGGAAACGGTGTGCAAGAAGAGATACCAGGCACGGGGGTTGGTCACCAGGGCCAGAAAATCGATCATCTCGGCGCGCCCGTTGTTGACCACAAAACCAACCGGATGCTGCATAAAGCCATTGGCGGCCAGGATGAAGAAGGCGCTCAAAATGCTGCCGATCGAGACCAGCCACATCACCGTCACGTGCAGCCGTTTGGAAAGTCTCTCCCAGCCGAAGATCCACACGCCCAAAAAGGTGGATTCGAGGAAGAACGCCAACAGGGCCTCAATGGCAAGCGGTGCGCCAAAAATATCCCCCACAAAGCGGGAATATTCAGACCAGTTCATGCCAAACTGGAACTCCATCACCAGCCCGGTCACCACGCCCATAGCGTAGTTGATCATGAAGAGCTTGCCCCAGAATCTGGTCAGGCGCTTGTATTCGGGGTCGCCGTTGCGAACGTACATGGTTTCGAGCACGGCCACGAAAACGCCCAGCCCCAGGGTGAGCGGCACAAAGAAAAAGTGGTAGATGGTAGTAAGCGCAAACTGCCACCTGGACAATAAAACGATATCCATAAAAACTGCTCCTTCTGCTTACGAAATTATCTGACCGGCCAAAAACCGGGCAGAGTGAGCCTGAGAACAACATCCACGATCATGCCTAATAATAACAAATTACTGAACAAACGGTTGTGGTAAAAAGCAAACCCGGCGAACCAGGTGGGCCAGGCCGGCCATTCTTTGGGCGGCTCGGTCGGTCGTGGTTTGGTGTGCACGCCCACTGCATAAAGGGCACGTTTGCCGGCCAGAAAAACGATCAGCAAGACGGGCGTGAAGTAGCGGGTCACGAACACCAGATAGAGAATGACCAGATAGATCAGCACGATGACGGCCATGTTAACATAGCGGGCCGCCTTTTCGCCAATGATGACCGGCAAGGTGCCCACCTTTTTCACGCGGTCTTCGGCCGACTTATCGATATGTTTGCCAATGTTGATGCTGACAACGCTGAGCCCAAAAGGCACCGCCGCCAGCGCAGCAGGCCAAACCGAATCCACCATCCCTCTGGCCATCACCAGATAGACCCCGGCAGCCATGATGGGGCCCCAGATCAAAAAGATGCACAGCTCCCCCAAGCCAATGTGTTTGAGCGGCCAGGTGTAAAAAAGCAACACCAATGCCCCAAACAAGAAAAGCAGGATCACTTGAAGCGAAAAATGGGTGTAGATCAGCGCAAAAACACCTGAAAGAACGGCCAAAGTGCCGCTGATCGCAAACCAGGTTAACTGCTGCTTTTTGGTCCAGAAGCCCTGCACCAGCGGATGCACACCGTACTGGGTGCGGAAATAACTCACATTGTCTATGCCGCGCGAGAAATCGGTGTAATCGTTGAGCAGGTTGTTGGTTCCGTGCGCGATGAAAAGCCCCACGGTGATAATGATCCAGGGGATGATATGCACAAAGCCATCCCGCCAGGCCAGAATGCCACCGATGGCACAGGTGTAGAGCGTCACGATCGTCACCCCCGAACGCGTGGCGATCAACCATTTTGAAACCACATCCAGTTTCCCCCACTCTTCAACAGAATCCATCTTGACCAATGAGGAAAGCGCTTGCTTCCACATGGCAAAATTGATTTTCATGGAACCCTCCCAATCGTAATGAATAAAGACAATAACCAAAAATTGTGTTGCATAAATGCGAGCGAAACTGTATTAACTTTAACAGATTTCGCTCCATTTCGCTTCGTTTTAAAGACTCTTCTTTTTTATCACATTTTCTCATTATCCATATAAAAGTGCCGACTGCAAGTGCTTTGCCCGACTTTCGGGTAAAATAAATCCATGCCGCTTAAAGAGATGGTCATCCATAGCAAACTTGTGGCACCCGGTGTGCACCGCGGAATCTTTCACCGTACCCGCTTGCAAGAAAAACTTAATACGGCGCCCGAATATCCGCTCACGCTCATCCATGCCGGCACGGGGTATGGCAAGACCACCTCGCTGCTGGAACTGAGCGGAAACTTCTCGCGGCGTTTCTGGTACAACATCACCGAAACCGACCGTGATCCCCTGCTCTTCATCGCCCATCTGATCAGTGCCTTCTACCCCGAAGAAGACGTTCTGCTGGATCGTCTGGAGCATGACGGCTGGATTGCAGCCCAATCGGTGCTCACCACATTGATAAACCAACTGACCTATGAGTTTGATCAGGAGGCCATTCTGGTGCTGGATGATTACAACCTGGTGGCCGATGTGCAGGAAATCACCAACCTGGTGGAACAGTTCATCGAGAACCGTCCCCCTGCCCTGCACTTTGCCATCTCCAGCCGCCAGGTGCCCGAGACCCCCGCTTTTGTACGCTGGCGTGTCAAAGGCAACGTACTAACCATTGACCAAAAAGATCTTTTATTAAATGAAGAAGAGATATTCAATCTCTTTAATTCGTATTACCAGTTCCCCATCAGCGCCACCCAGGCGCACACGCTCAACGCCTATACCGATGGCTGGATCATTGCCCTGCAGATGGTCTGGCAGCGCCTGATGAACAGCCGCTCACGCCAGATCGAGCGCATTTTGGCCGAAGCACCCACAGAGATGGCCGAGGTGTTCAACTATCTCGGTCAAGAGGTGCTCATGCGCCAGCCGGAAGGGATCCAGCGCTTTTTGATCGGCAGTTCCACCCTGCGCCAGATGAGCGAGGAGAGCTGCAACGCGGTCTTACAGATCAGCACCAGCGCGCAATTTTTGCAACAGTTGCTCGACCACAATTTGTTCATCTCGACCACCGATGATCAGAACTTCCGTTACCAGCGCCTCTTTCATGAGTTCCTGCAAAATCAACTGCAAAAAGAGCCTGAAACTTTGCTGCAGTTTCACCGCCGGGCCGCCGATTACTTCTTTGAGCACGGTAACCCCGAAGAGGCGGTTT
The DNA here is from genome assembly GCA_964459385.1 of uncultured Anaerolinea sp. GTDB lineage: Bacteria > Chloroflexota > Anaerolineae > Anaerolineales > Anaerolineaceae > UBA6107. The sequence continues at coordinate 197,031 of CAYWLG010000002.1, read as the reverse complement.
ATCACCTCTTTGCCTGCGGGGATAGCGCCGCTGCTGCCAACATCATCGAAGAGATCGGCCAAAAAATGCTGCAATTGGGCCGCCTGCCCACCCTCTCCACCTGGATCGAATCTCTGGATCCTCAAGTGCTGCACCAGCACCCTCATTTGAGCCTGTTGATGGGCGATGTGCTGCGTCTGCGCTCGAATTTTGACGAGGCGGTGAACTGGTATGGCAAAGCCGAGCGCATCTACTTTGACCAGCAAGATGCCGTTGGCCGCAGCCGTGCCCTGTGCAGCCAGGCTCAGGTGTATCTCGATTCAGTCCGTCCCTTACGCGCTTCCAATCTGCTCGAAGAAGCCATCTCCCTGCTCGAACCGCAGGAGCACCCCAATGAGGTGGCCGATCTGCTCGATCAACTGGCCGAGAACAAGCTCAACCTGGGCAGCCCCGACGAAGCCCAGGCGCTGCACCAGGAAGCCCATTTTCTGCGCACCGAAAACGACCCCAACGATATTTACCTCGAAGCACGCGCTTATTTGCGCACCGGGCGCCTCGAAGAAGGCAAACAGATCATCCTCTCTTCGCACCGTCTGGAAGACGATTCCATGCTCAAGCGCCCGCCGCGTTTTCACCGCGAGATGCCGCTGCTGCTCTCTTTGATCGAAGCCATGATCGGCAACCCGGCCGAAGCCGAAAAGTACGCCCAGCAGGGCATCCAGACCGGTCGGCAGTTGGAAGCCCCCTTCGTTGAGGCAGTGGGGTACATGCGACTGGGGCACGCCTACCAGATTCGCCCTCAAACTCCCTGGCAGGAAAAACACAATCAGCGCGCCGTGGCCCTCTATCAGCGTTCCATCGAGCTGGTACGGCCTTTTAACGTCATGCGCGTGCAGGTGGAACCACTCTGGGGTCTGACCCGTTATTATGGCTACCACGACCAACTGAACGAAACCTATCCTTATGCCCGTCAGGCAGTGGAGATTGCCGTTCAATCAGGCGACATCTGGTTTGTCGGGCTCATTCACACCACCCACGCCATCTCGATGGGACTGGCCGGTGAATTTGATCAGTCACAGGCAACGCTCATTCAGGCGCGTGCAGAATTTCAGCAGGTAGGCGATCTGTTTGGTGAATCGGCCGTAGAAATGGCTCTGGTGGTCGATCAGTGGCGTCAGGGAGCAAAAAAAGAGGCCCTCAAGGCCTTTGCCACCCTCGCCACACGCATGAAGACCCTGAAGCAGGATTTTCTCTTTTTACACAATTCCTTTCTGGCCCACCCCGACCGCCAGATCTACTTCCCCATCCTGATCGAGGCCCTGCGTCAGGGGATCGAACCGGAATGGATCACAGCCGTGCTGCGCAAGCAAAAAATTTTCACCAGCGACGAACACCCGGGATATCGATTGGCAATACGCACCCTTGGACCCTTTGAAGCCTACCGTGGCCGTGAGCTCATCACCCCCAAAGACTGGCAGCGCGAAAAAGCCAAACAGCTCTTCCAGTTTTTACTGAGCCGGCGCGGCAAATGGTTCGCACGCGAATCCATGGCTACCCAGCTCTGGCCCCTGCTGGATAACGAGAGCAATGCCCAAAACTTCAAGGTGGCCATGAATGCCCTCAATCGCGCCCTCGAACCGGTGCGCGAACAGGGGGCCCAGCCCTTCTTCATCAGCCGCCGCGACGCTCTTTATGGCATCAACCCGGCCGCCGAAATCGTGGTCGATAGCGACGATTTTGAGCGCCTGGCTGGCTCGAACGACCCCGAAAAGATGGCCGACGCGCTTGAGATTTACAACGGCGATTACCTCAACGACAATTTTGATGATCCGCGCATTTTGCAGGAACGCGATCGCCTGCGCGACCTCTATTTGAACACGGCCGAACGCCTGGCAGAGATTCGCTTTGATGCGCAAAACTACGATGAGGTGATCCAAATCGGTCACGCCATGCTGCAGGTGGATGCCTGCAGTGAGGGGGCTTACCGCCTCTTGATGCGCGCTCACGCTGCCGGCGGCAACCGTTCCATTGTGCACACCATTTACAAACGGCTCACCAACCAGCTCCGTAAAGAGTTGGATGTCTCCCCCTCCCCTGAGAGCGATGCGCTCTACAAACTGCTGACAAAATAAAAAACGGCGGCTCAGACGAGCCGCCGCAATAGTTATTTACTGACGCTTTTCCTGAAGCGCTGCATTAATTGCTGCCAGCCGTTCTTCCAGTCCAGTCTCTTTAGCTGCCAGGTGCCCACAATGCCATACGGGATGAAAAGCACAAAGGCCACGTAGATGGCACCGGTGATGAAGCTGGCCGACTCACCGATGAGGCGACGCAGGCCATAATCCAGAAAACGGTACACAAAGGCACCCACCAGCGCACCGTTCAGCGTGCCCACCCCACCGATCAGCACGATGAGTAGCGCGGTGACCGTGTAGCCCAGGTCGGCGATATGCGGACTGATGATGGGCTGGTAGAGCGCGTGCAGCATGCCGGCGATGGCCGCCGTGACGGAAGAAACCAGCAGGACCACCAGCTTGAAGAGGGTGGTGTTATACCCCAGCATGCGCGCCCGATTCTCATTTTCGCGGATGGCCACGCACACATGGCCCGTAGGCGAGTTGACGAAACGTTTGTAGAGCAGGAAGAACCCCAGCAGAACCACCAGGGTGATGATGTAAAAACGCAGCCGCTGATCGGAGGGGTTGATGAAGGCCGGCACGATCACCCCCTGCAAGCCCACGTCAGCGCCGGTGTATTTACCGAAGTCGCTCGACATGACCACGATGTGAAACACCGAAGCCATACCCAGCGAGACCAGCGCAAAGGTGATTCCCTTGATGCGCGGCAGCACCAGCCCGAAGAGCAGCGCCTGCACAATTCCGGCCAGCAGCACCAGCCCCAGCACCGCCCAGAAAGGCAGGTGAAAAGACTTGATGGCAATGCCGGTCAGGTAAGCCGAAACGGCAAAGAACATCGAATGACCAAAAGAGAGCAACCCTGTCACCCCAAAAAGCAGATCATAACTGAGCGCGAAGAGTGCCAGAATGAAGATTTCGATGATCAGCCCTTCGATAAATTTTGAAATGCTGCCGGCGTTCAGCCATACATCTGCCGGTGAGGAGCCTTCCAGCAGGCCAACCACAAAGGGTAAAGCCAGAAAGGTCAGCAGCACGATCCATACGCTGCGATTCTCACGGAAAAAAGAGATCTTGGTTGTATTCATGGTTACTCCTTTTTTCCTAACAAGCCACCGGGCAGGATAAGCAAAACGATCACCATCAGCAGCAGGGTCGAAGCCGGAACGATCGGCGGCGAAGGTTTAATGACCACATCCGTGAAGGGAATGCTGATGCCGATCTGCCCGTATTTGATGATCAACTGTTGGATCAATCCAACCAGCAGTGCGCCCAGCGCAGCCCCCGGGTAACTGGTAAGGCCGCCAATTGCCAGAGCGATGAGGGCACCCAGCAGCAGGCTTTCACCCATCGCATTGGAGAGCCCGCTCGAAGGTGCGGCCAGCGTGCCGCCAAAAGTGGCCAGCCCCACGCCCAGCGCAAAGACAAAGGTGAAGACGCGCCGCACGTTGATGCCGAGTGCTTCGACCATTTCGCGGTCTTGCACCCCGGCGCGGATGATCATGCCCAGGCGGGTCTTCTTGAGCAGAATCCACACCGCAATGAGCACGATGATGCCCACCAGCGGGATGAAGATCTCGTCATAGACGCGCACGCGCCCGCCCAGCACCTGGATCGTTGAGCAGTGCGTTTGCAGCCACGATCCCAGGCTAGTGGCCGGGCAATCGGCCCCGGTGGTTTTGAAAAGAGAGGGTTTGGGCATGACGAATTCATTGCGTCCCCAGACGGCACGCACCATTTCCACGCCGACAGCGCTCAGCCCCAGGGTGAGCATCAGTTGGTAGATCGGCCGGCTGTAAAGCGGACGGATGAGCACGGATTCCATCAAGGCGCCCAGCCCGGCTCCGCTCAACGCGGCCACAAGCGCCGCGATCAGGAACAACCAGATGCTATCCATTTGCGCCAGCGCCAGTGAGAGGGCGTCGTTGACAAAATAAACCGCCAGACCCACCACAAGAAGCAGCGCAAAAGGAATGAACTGTTTGGGCTTCAACTCCGACTGGTTCTGAGAAGGTCGGCCAAAGAAAGCGATGCCGCAAGCAGAAAGCGCGCTGGCCAGCAGCAACCCGGCCAATCCCAACACGGCCGGCATTTTTTCAAAGAGCGCCGGAACCACTGCAATGGGCGTGCCCGAGTCGGCCATGAAAGCAAAAGAGACCGGGCTCTGGGCAAAGTTATCCACGCTCCAAATGGCAATGGGATAATTGGGGATGATCAAAACAAAGAGCAGCAGCCCCAGCGCCAACAGGCCGAAAGGCAGCAGCTTGCGCCATTTTACAGGCAGTTGAACGCGTGCGGCCAGAAAATGCCACAACGGATTGAGGGTGAAACCGCTCACGATCAAGGCCAGCGGGGTCAAAAGATCTACAAAGGTGTCAGGGCGTACATAGACCGTCCAACCGATGTAGGCACCGATCATATAGAAGGTGCCCTGTGCCAGGTTCAGCACATCCAGCAGGCCGAAAATGAGCGAGAAACCGGAGGCTACCAAAAAGGTCACCGAGCCGGTGGAAAGGCCGCGCAGCATCGTGATCAAGAAATCCTTTGAGCCCATGCTGCGCTCGGCCAGAGTGAAGATCACGATAAACACCGCCAGAATGGCGAGAAGAATCGAGTTTTTTCGCAAGAATGGTTTCATTTCGACTCCTAAGCTGCGCCCAAATAGCGGTGAATGGTTTCGCGGTCGCCCATCAGGTCTGCCATTTTGCCAGCCTTCACGGAGCTGCCCTCTTCGATGATGACGTAATATTCGGCCAATTTACTGGCCACCAAAAAATTCTGTTCCACCAGAACGACCGTGCTCGTCTGCGAAAGCTGCCTGATCACATCGATCATGTGCTCGATAATGACCGGCGCAAGCCCCTCGCTGGGTTCGTCAATGAGCAGCAGGTTGTTATCGGGGATCAGGGCGCGGGCAATGGCCAGCATTTGCTGCTGACCGCCTGAAAGGCTGGTGCCCGGCAAAGCCAGAAACTTGCGCAGGTCAGGGAACAGGTCAAAAATGAAATCGCGTTTGGCCAGGTAATCATTTTTATTGCGCTCGGCCAGTTTGAGGTTCTCTTCTACCGATAGATCGCGGAAGATGGCCCTGTGCTCCGGCACATAACCGATGCCCAGTGAAGCAATATCGTAAGGCAGCATCCCCTGCACTTCTTTACCGTCATATACCACCTTGCCTGAGCGCACCGATGCCAGCCCAAGTATGGATTTCAAGGTGGTCGTCTTGCCGGCGCCATTGCGCCCCAGCAAGGCTGTGATCGAGCCGCGCGGCACCGCCACATCGACCCCCTGCAGGATGTGATACTGCTTGATATAAGCGTGAATGTTTTGCACTTCAAGAATATTGTCCATGATTGCCTCTAAGGGGTCCTCCGATCACAGATCCAGCTCATACAAACCACCCAGATAGGCTGTTTGCACTTCTTTATTGGCCGCAATCTCACTGGGGGTGCCTTCTGCCAGCACCTTGCCCAGATTCATGACCGTGATCCGGTCTGAGATGCTCATGACCACATTCATGTTGTGCTCCACCAGCATGACCGTCTTGTTGCCGGATTTCTGGATGCTCTGGATCAACTGGATCAGTTCAGGCACCTGCTCGGCAGCCATACCCGCGGTGGGTTCATCCAGCAGCAGCACTTCGGGCTCTGGGGCCAGGATCATGCCCAGTTCCAATTTGCGTTGATCGCCGTGGGGCAGCGTGCGCGCCGCCAGTTGGGCACGGTCTTTCAGGCCGACCCGTTCGATCACTTCCCAGGTGTGGGCTTCGCAATGCTTTAACTGGGTGGTGCGGGTGAGAAAGTTAAAATTGCTTTTTTCTAACACCTGGGAGGCCAGGCGGATATTTTCGAAGACAGTGAGATTCGGAAAAATATTGGTGATCTGAAATGAACGACCAATGCCCAAATGGGTCATGCGGTGCACCGGCAGTCGCGTCAGGTTTCTGCCCTTGTAGATCACCTTCCCGGAAGTTGGCTTTATAGTGCCACTGATGAGATTGAAGAACGTGGTCTTGCCTGCTCCGTTCGGACCAATGATGGCATGCAGTGAATTGCGCTTGACCTTCAAGCTCACATCATCCACCGCGACCAGAGCGCCGAATTGCTTGGTCAAATTGAATGTTTCAATAATGATCTCGTTTTCCATTCTGCCATCCCAACTTAATTCTATTGAAAAATAAGCCAAATTGTCCCTAAAGGCCTGACGGCCTTTAGGGACAGCGTATACGAATACCTATTTACCTGAGAGGCTTCCCCAGGGAATGCTACCGCAGCGGTCTTTCATTTCTTCGGGCAGCAAGCAGGGAGGCTCGGGGCGGGTGGTATCAACATAAGAGTAGTAATTGGCGTCAGCATCGGTCAGGTTCTCAAGTTTGAGAATGTACATATCCTGAATGGCAACATGGTCTTCGGGGCGGATGAAGATTTCGCCCTTGGGGCCCTGGAAGGTAAGGCCTTCCATCGCTTTGACCAGGGTGGCACCGGTGGTGTCGCCATTGGTGGCTTTGAGGGCAGCAATGACCATCAAAGCGGCATTCATACCATCAGCATCGAAGAGATCAGGAACCGCACCATAGCGGGCTTTGTCCTGTGCAACCAAGAAGTCGTTGATCTCGTTCTGGGGGGCAGCATACTGGTAGATAATGCCGGCGGTGGTGCCGATTGCGGTGGAGTAAAGGGCGGGCATCACAGCATTATTCACGAAGGTGGTACCCAGAGCCATGCTATCGGTCACACCCTGATCCTGAGCAGACTGGATCAGTTGAACGAACCCGGCACCTGCCCAGGTCACGATGTAGGCTTCAGCGCCAGAGTTGGCGATCTGTTCCATGTAGGGGGTGAAGTCGGTGGTGGTGAGGGGGGCGAAGATATCATCAGCGACAAAGGTGCCGCCATCGAGGGTGCAGGCATCGCGGAAGGCTTCAGCAGAACCATGACCGAAAGCGTAATCGGGGGCGATCTGAACGAATTTGCTGTAATTCTTGACCAGAGCCAGGCATTCGTTCATGGCGTCTTGATAGTTATTGCGGCTGGTGCGGAAGGTGTATTCATTGAAGTTCACACCGGTGATGTCGTTCGCGCCGGCAGGGGCCACAATGAGGGGAATTTGATTCTGGAAAGCGATCTGCTGCAAAACGGCAGTGGCACCAGAAGAAGCGGTACCGACCAGAATGTCAACCTTCTCAACCTCAATCAGTTCATTGGCCACAGTGGTGGTGGTGTCGGGGGTGCTGGCATCGTCACGCACAAAGACCTGAATTTCGCAGTCATCCAGTTTAAAGTTATTCTGCTGAGTGACGCTGAACTCATATTTGTCACCGGCAGAACCGGCAGCGCCCGTACCGTACTCCATGCCGAGCATGAAGGAGCGCAAGATCATCTCACCATAGCTGGCCAAAGCGCCAGTTGCATCGGTGATCAAACCAACTTTGATGGGTTCGGCGCAGGTCAAACCAGCGGGTGCCTCAACGGGGGCTTCGGTTGCTTCAACGGGAGCCTCTGTGGCAACTTCGGTGGGGGCCGCAGTGGGGGTGGGCTGAGCACAGGCGCTCAACACCAGGGATAGAACGAAAATCAAACTGATGATAGTAACAAGCTTTTTCATGTTTTCTCCTCTTTGATTTTTATACTGCAAGTCTTGCATGCGGGTGCAAATTTTTGGTCTTCTACTTTCTATCTTCTGCCTCCTTCACTTGAACTCATTCCAACGTGGGTACGTGATTTGTGCGGTTGAACAACAGCACTGCCCGGCCGGTGAGCACCTGATCATTGTTTTGGTTGGTGACGTTCACTTTGATGGTCAGCAGGCTCTTGGACGTCTCCACTTTTTCAACTTGCAACGAGATCTCCAGTTCGTCCCCAACAGCCACTGGAGCCAGATACTCAAAAAGATGACTCACACTGCGCGCGCCCGACCCGGGCAGATTTTTCTGCAAGCCGGCCAGAATGGTGCCTACCAATATCATTTCAAGCGGGCTCTGTGATTCTTCCAGATTGAAAAACTCTCTGCACTTCCGGATCACACTTTCACTGAAATGCTGATGCAGCTTTACAGCTTTGCCTTTTTCGATCGGTTCAAGGATGGATGTACTCATTTCACCTCTAGGGTTTGTCGGGTCAGAAAGCCAAGGATCGTGTCATTGAACAGGGTCGGTTGTTCCAGGCACACAGCGTGCCCGGCTTTAGGGATCACGGCCAGATGAGCGTTCGCGATTCCGGCCGCGATGATCTCAGCATATTCACGCGGTTTCAAAATATCTTCTTCTCCCACCAGTACCAGCGTTTCAGCCTGGATGCTCCCAAGCAACGGGGTGAGGTTCAGTTGCATAAAAGCCTGCATCAACTGTTCCACTGCCACCAGATCGATCTGTTTGTAGCGATCAAGCGCAGCCTGCATGGGGCCAGGGTTGGCCTCGATGTAAGCCGCAGAGAAGTTCAGCGGCAGGGTCACACGGTAGAGCATTTCGGGGTCGCGCTGCTGTGCTGCGTAAAGCCAGCTTTCGCCGTAGGCCCGCAAAAGCGTGTGAATCTCGCTGACCGCGGAAGAAACGATCAGTGAACGGGTCATGGAAGGGTAACGGGCTGCAAAGTTTAGGCTCACTTCACCGCCGTAAGAAATACCGGCGATATGAGCAGCCTCAATATTGAGTTCCCGCAAGAGCCCGGCCAGGTCGTCAGCATGGAGGCTCATCGAATATTCCCCGGCCGGGTGTTCCGACTTCCACATTCCGCGGCAGTCATACAGGAGAACGCGAAAATATTTTTTTAGTTCAGCCACCTGGTAAGCCCAACTGCCGGTGGACATGAAAATGCCATTCGAAAACACCAGCACGGGGGCCGTTTCGGGGCCGTGGAGTTCGTAACAAAGCTGGGTTCCGTTTACGCTGGCAAGAGGCATTTTTCGTTTCCTTAACTACGCTTTCGGTTCAAAGGCCAAAAAGACACGCTGGGCTTCACCCTCGCCGCGGGTAACATAACTGGCCTGCAGCGACATGCCGATCTGAATACTTTCGGGGTGAGCCACATCCACGCCCAGAATCTGGGCCGAGATCATGGGACCTTCTTTGGTCTTGACGATACCCGCGCAGTAGGGGTTCTTGCGGTCAAAACCAGCCGCGATCATGGCCGTGGGGGCGATGTACACAATGGTGTAAGCAGCCAGGGTGCCCTCACCCGAGAACTCCACCCACTCCATATCGGTGCCAAACGTTTTGGGGTTCACCGGACGCGGCGGCAGGAACATTTCGTTCGTGTGCACATCGCGGCTGCCCATCAGTTTCTTTTCATTAATGTACTGGTAATACGCTGAACTGGTGAACTGGTTATCCATTAGTCCCTCCGCTCAAAGATGTGCACAACGCAGGTTTGGCCGGTGCCGCCCACATTGTGGGTCAGCCCATACTGTAACTCCCGTTCGATCTGGCGCGGGCCGGCCTGGCCACGTAACTGCTTCCAGACTTCGACCACCTGGCCAACGCCAGAGGCGCCCACGGGGTGACCCTTTGATTTGAGCCCGCCGGAGAGGTTGATGGGTTTCTTGCCATTTCTGGCGGTTTCTCCGGCTTCGGCAGCTTTCCAGCCTTCGCCGCGTTTGAAAAAGCCCAGATCTTCGGTGGCGATCACTTCGGCCACGGTGAAGCAATCGTGCACTTCGGCCAGATCGATATCGTCAGCGGTAATGCCGGCCATCTCGTAGGCCTGGCGGGCTGCTTCGCTCGCCGAGGGGATGGCAGTGAGTGTATCACGATCGTGCAGTGCGCCATCGCTGGCCTGTCCACTGCCCACCACATAGATGGGATGATCGGTATATTTCTTGGCCAACTCTTCACTCACCAGCAGCACGGCGGCAGCGCCATCTGAGACAGGGCTGCAATCGTAAAGGCGCATTGGCCAGGCAATGATGGGGTTGGCTTTGTCATCATGCAGGAATTCCAGTTCGCTGTCCCATTCCGGAATCGGCAGCCCTTTTTTGGCCGCACTGGCGCGACGGCCTTCCATGATGGTCGAGATCTTGGCACCAAATTGAGCCTTTTCGTTCAAAGAACCGTTTTCGTGATTCTTGATGCCCACCTGCATGAAGGTCTCAGGGGTGGCACCGTATTGATGCATGTAGGCAGTAGCCATGGCCGCATAAAAGCCCGGGAAGGTAAACCCGGCCGGGATTTCAAAGGTGGCGTCGGCCGCGGTTGCCAGGGTGTCAGTCACTTTTTCGGTGGCCAGGTCGGTCATTTTTTCAACTGCACCCACCATGACGATGTCATACAGGCCCGAAGCAATGGCCAGAATGCCCTGCCGCAGCGCCACACCGGCGCTGGCACAGGCATCTTCTACACGCACAGCGGCGCGCGGAGAAAGCCCCACCCAACTGGCCATAATGGGCGCAACATGCCCCTGGCCTTCGAACAGATCGCTGCTGTAATTGCCCACCATCAGCATCTCGATATCGGCGGGGTTGAAGCCTTTATCCACCGACTGGAGCATTTCTTCGTAGGCCTCAACGAACAGATCACGTGAGTTTTTACCCTTGAAAGCGCCAAATTTGCTCATGCCAGCGCCGATCAGCGCAACGCCGCGGGCAAGTTTCCGATTGGTCATAAACTCTCCTCTTCTTTCTGTAATTTGCTTTGTCCCTTTGCCTAATGAGACTTCAAGAAGGCATGGAAGAGCGTATTGAATTCTGCTGGCTTTTCGATGTGGCAGCCATGACCACTGTCGGCAAGCACGTGTTCGGTGAACTTGCCACCGGCTTTGCTGTAACGCTCGAATACAGACCGCGTTTGCGAGATCATCGGCTGGGGTGGATACACGTCCATGCCGGGCCAACCGGGCACATAACCCAGGCTGCCCAGAGCGCCGAAGTCGAACATCGAGTTATCCGAAACGATCATGTCAGCGTCGCCGCGCACCCACAGCAGATCGGGTTTGGGCTGCACGGCCACCAGCTCATCTGCATCCGAGCCAATGTACTTGGGTGACCAACTGTTGACCGGCCCGTGAACGCCAGGGGCCACATTGGGCCAGTTGGCAGAGGGCACGAAATCGCCGGGGTAACGATCGCTGCCGGTCTTTTCGGCCAGCGCGGCGGTGAGAAAATCTTCTTCGCGGGCGGCCTTGAAAGGCGCCTTGTAATAGAAACCATTGATGACATTGCGTGGCGAATTGGGGTCTTCCGTGCCGCGGTCGCCGGCCTCGATCAATTTAATGAAGGTGGGGCTCACGATGCCCCCGCCAGACCCGGCAAAATCGGCATAGCAGGGTTCGCCATTGGCACCTTTGGAGCCGCCAAAACCATAGGGACTCACCGGAGCGATCAGGGTGGCCGAAAGAACGCGCTCAGGGTGGTCGGTGATGAAACGATAGATCACGCCCGCTCCCATCGACCAGCCTACCAGATGGGCTTTCTCGATGTGCAGGGCCACGAACAAGGCCTCGATATCATCGCTCCATTCGCGCATGCCGCGGGTGGAATCGGCGATCTTGTCCTCCGTCCAGCCATAGCCGCGCTGATCGGGAGCAATGCCGCGATACCCGGCCGGCAGATCCAGAATGGTCTCTTCCCAGTAGAGTGCAGCCGAGAAATTGCCGTGCAAAAACACGACCGGTATGCCGTCTTCTGGCCCTGAGAAATAGACGTTGTGGGTCAGGCGGCTGGTCTTAACATCCAGATTGGTGATGCCATTAAGCGGTGCTGGTTTTTCCATTTCGACCTTCTTTACGATTCGCTCTTTCTTCCATAAAGGCGGCGGTTCTTGCCATCCAGCGTATCCGGGCGCGCCGCTCCCGGGTCGCCCAGGTTCATAGTGAGGGTATCGCCTTCTATGGCATATCGGCCAAAGAAGCTGCCCACCAGCCCGAGCGTATGTTTTGTTTGTTCCATGTCGATCAAGCCATTCTCGGCCTTGTAGGTGCCCGAAGACTCGATTGCCATTTCTTCATATTTTGCTGCAAAGGTGCCGTCGGCCTTGAACTCGAACCACAGACCGGCAAACGCCTGTCCGGCGGGCTGCTGCCACTTCCCTAAAATCTCGTTCATGCCCGCCTCCACTACATGCGCGGAACCACACCCAGCCGCTGAATTTCTTCTTTGAGCTGGTCTCTAAACTGTGGTGCCGCGATCTTGATGAGCGCAGCCGCGCGATCACGCAGACACAGTCCTTTGAGGTCGGCCACGCCGTATTCGGTCACGATCGTATCCACATCGTGAGAAGGCACGGTCACCTCAGCCCCCTCGCTCAACATGGGCACGATGGTCGAAAGCGCGCCGTCTTTGGCGGTGGAACGCAGTGCGATGATGCCGCGTCCGCCCTCCGAAAGCTGGGCGCCGCGGTGGGTATCCAACTGGCCACCGGTGCCCGAAAAATGTCGATTGCCAATGGACTGTGAGCACACCTGCCCCATCAGATCCACCTGCAAGGCAGTGTTAATGCTCACCATCTTGTAATTGCGCCCGATCACGTAGGGATCGTTGGTCACCGAGCCCTGCTGAAATTCCACGCCGGGGTTGTCGTTGACGAAGTCATACAGCTTCTGCGTGCCCAGGGCAAAGGCGCCGACCATTTTGCCTTTCCACAATGTCTTGCGCTTGTTGGTGATGACGCCTGCTTCATAGAGGTCCACCATGCCGTCCGTGAACATCTCGGTATGAATGCCCAGGTCACGGCGGTCGAGCATAAAGCGCGTGATGGCATTGGGGATGCCGCCGATGCCCAACTGCAGGGTCGAGCCATCTTCGATCATCTCGGCAATGTAACCACCAATGGCTTCCTCAGCTTCACTGGGTGCTGCGAGCAGCAACTGCGCCAATGGCACGTGGTTTTCAACCAGATAATCCACTTCAGAAATATGGATCTGCGTATCGCCGTGGGTGCGCGGCAGGTTTTCGTTGACCTCGATGATGACCAGGTCAGCCGCTTCGATGAGCTGTTTCTCGATCACCAGACCCAGCGAAAGCGAGAGAAAGCCGCGCGAATCGGGCGGGGTGGCCGTGCCAAAAAACACGTTGACGCGGCCCTTGGCTGCATAGAGTTTGCGGGTGGCCGCTTCGTGCAGGTTGTTGGGAATGTAAGATTCACGTCCCTGACTGTGCACTTTGCGGTCGGCGGCACCGTAGAACCAGTTCTCTACAAAGAAGTGCCCATCCATTGACGGGTCAAGCACAAAATCATACGAGCCCAGAGGCAAACAGACCCAGACCTTCACATCTTCGAGACGGTCACGATGCTTGCCCAACTCGGCCAGCAGACCGGGAGGTTCAGAGGCAGCCATGGCCACACCAATGGACTGGTGCGATTGCACTTTGCCCACCGCCTCTGGAATTGAAAGCAATTTTTGTCGGTAGATCTCGGAGATATTCATGATCACCTACGGCATGATGAAGGCAGAACCTGCCTGGTTGTAACCTACGCCTGAGCCAATAAAGACCACCAGATCGCCTGAGTGAACCTTGCCCTGTTTGCGGGCATCGTCAAATGCCATTGGCAAGCAGGCCGAACCGGTGTAGCCCCACTTGTCCATGATCCAATGAGCCTTTTCGATCGGCAGACCCAGCTTTTCTTGCACGAGCTGGATGGTGTTGCGACGCACCTGGGTATAGATGACCAGGTCGATATCTTTGAGCTCAAAGTTGCCGTTCTTGGCCAGTTCCTGAACGCGCAGCGGCCAGCCTTCATTATTAACCTCAGCCGGGAAGGCCTGCACCAGATGCACCTGGGTGCGTCCGGCTTGCACGCTTTCGGTGGTGGCAGGCTCAAAGGTGCCGCCTGAGTAAATGCCCCAGTTGCGGTGGTAAGAACCATCGGCGAAAAAGGTGGACGAAACGAAACCGGGTTTGTCACTGCCGGTCAAGATGGCCGCACCGGCGCCATCGCCGTAGTAATACGACATCAGGTCGTTCTCCCAGTCGGAGAGCTTGTGCATCATATAAGCGCCGATGACCAGCACGTACTTCATGTTTGGGTTGGTCGAGATCAGGCCGGCCGCCAGGTTCAACCCGGTCGGGAAGGACGCGCAGGCGCAACCTACATCAAAGGTACCGGCCTTCTTGGCACCCAGCTTGTGCTGCACCACCACCGAAGTGGCCGGGGTGATGTAATCGGGGCTGTCGGTACCGAGGATGATAAGATCGATATCTTCGGGTTTCAACTTGGCATCTTCCAAAGCGGCCTTGGCGGCTTCCACCGCCAGGTCGGAGGTCACCCAGCCATCGGGGGCATAGAAACGGGTGCGGATGCCGGTGGAGGCTTCCCACTTATCAATGACCTCCCCAAATTTGGGGCGCATCACTGAATTAGGGCGTTCGATGTCGGGAACATACATCCCGGTGCCGATGATCGTGGCATATCGTGTCATGGTTGAATTCTCCTTGAACCTTTACCGTTAAGAACCAATTACGATGCCGCCATCCACGCTGATGGTCGCACCATGAACATAAGCTGCCTCGTCAGAGGCCAGCCACAGATAGACGTTGGCAATATCCACCGGTTCGCCCAGGCGGCCCAGGGGGGTCTTGGCGCGCATACCGGCCAGCACTTCTTCGGGCATCTTGGCGACCATCTCGGTCATGACGAAACCGGGGGCCACTGCGTTGACGCGGATGTTGTATTTGCCCAATTCACGCGCCCATACTTTGGTCATGCCGATGACGCCAAATTTGGTGGCTACATAGTTGGTCTGGCCGAAATTGCCATAAAGCCCAACCACTGAGGAGGCATTAAGGATGACGCCGCCGCCCTGCTTGACCATGTAGGGGCTCACAGCCTGTGCGCAGTTGAAGACACCTTTGAGGTTGACCGAGACCACGCTGTCGAAAGCATCTTCGCCCATCTGTTTGACCAGCTCACCGTCTTTTACTTTAATGAACTGAGCGTCGCGGGTGATACCGGCGTTGTTCACCAGAATATCCACATGGCCAAATTTCTGCACCACGTCATCCACCCAGGCCTGCACTTCGGCTCGGTTGGTCACATCCACCTTATAAAAAAGAGCTCCAGAACCCAGGGTAGAAATCAACTGATTCCCGAGCTCTTCAGAAACATCACAAATGACTACTTTGGCTCCTTCTTTGGCAAACACTTCAGCAGTTGCCTTGCCGATCCCTGCTGCCCCACCTGTGATCAAAGCTACTTTTCCTGAAAGCCGCATTTTCGTATCCTCCAGACATGATTTGGTTTTGTTTTCCGGCCAAATACAGCCGGCAATATTGACTGAACTTGCACCCTCTGAGAAAAAATATAACAAATTGCCGTTACAAATCGGTTACAAAAACGGTTACAAAGCGACGATTTAAAATATTCGCAATAACCAATCAAATGCAATAAAATAATCATGTCACCTAAGGAGGATTTTATGGCAAATCAAGATCCGATCATCGCAGCTTATTTGGATGAAAAATCGAGCACTTACCTATATCAAACTTTAGCCGAGGTAGAGAAAGACCCCCATCTGGCTGAAGTTTATCGACGCCTGGCCAACACAGAGATCACACACGCTGACCAGTGGGAAGCAAAAGCCAAAGAAAAAGGCCTCGCCTTACCTGTTTTCAAACCCGACTGGCGCACGCGAATGCTGGCCTGGCTGGCGCGCAAATTTGGCCCGGCCATGGTGCTGCCTTCCATGCAAAACCGTGAACGCACGGGCATTGTAGATTATTCGCAAATGGAAGATGCCTCAAAAATGAAGGGGGAAGAAGAATCACATTCACGTCTTATCAACCAGATCATCAGCACCACCAAGGGCGGGCTTTCAGGTCCGGCGCTGGCCCAACTGGAAGGGCGCCATCGTTCTTCGGGCGGCAATTCGCTGCGCGCTGCCGTGTTGGGCGCCAACGATGGCATGGTCTCCAACCTGAGCCTGGTCATGGGGGTGGCAGGGGCCACACTGGGGGGCAAAGAGGTGCTGGTCGCAGGCATCGCCGGGCTGCTGGCCGGGGCTATTTCGATGGCACTCGGTGAGTGGCTCTCAGTGCAGTCTTCGCGCGAACTGTACAACTATCAAATCGCCACCGAAAAAGAAGAGATCGAGCAAAACCCTGAAGAAGAGATCGCAGAGTTGGCGCTCATCTATCAAACCCGCGGCATCAGCGAAGAAGCCGCCAAAAGCCTTGCCAACCAACTGCTGCAAAATAAAGACTCCGCCCTCGATACGCTGGCCCGCGAAGAACTGGGCGTTGACCCCGATGAGCTGGGTGGCTCCGCCTGGGAAGCGGCCATCACCTCCTTCCTGCTCTTTACCATCGGCGCCATCATTCCCCTCTTCCCCTTCTTCTTCCTCACCGGCATGACCGCCGTCTACGTCAGCATCGCCGTCTCGGCCGTGGGCCTGTTCCTGCTCGGCGCCACCATCACCCTATTCACCGGGCGTTCCGTCTGGTTTTCAGGGATGCGCATGGTGATCTTTGGCCTGTTGGCCGCCGCTGTGACCTTTGGCATCGGCCGGCTCATCGGCGTCAGCATCGGCGGATAAAGGGGGCTGACATGATAGGCCAGGAAAAGACGGCTGTGTTTTTTCACTTCACCCCGGGGGAAGATGAACGTGAAGCGCAGTTGCTGGCCGCCAATTTGCACCTGCATCAGATTCCTTTTCAACTATTAAAAATGCTCTCCACTGAGGAGAGCATTTTTCAACCCTCCATAAATGAGGGGCTAAATACAGCCGCCGTTGTAGAAATCCCGTCATCGCTTAAAGACTTTATCTTCGCAGCCAAAGTTTTCGCCGCCGCGCAGGCTGAAGAAATGGCACTGGCTTCGGGTGCCGAACTGATGCTTTGGCTTGACCCGGATACACTTTTTGTTCACACCCCCGCTCTGCTGCACCTGGCAGCCACTGAATCGCTGGCCATCAGCCCGGTGCATCTGGCCAATATCTCTGCACCGGCCGCGGAGGCCCTACCACCCTACTGGCAGCACATATATGAACAATGCGGTGTGCCCTCAACGCACAGGCCCACCATCCAGAGCTTGGTTGATTTAAAATGGCTACACGCAAATTATAATGCCGGCTTGATCTTGACACGCCCCCGAAATCATTTGCTGCGCACCTGGTGGCAAAACTTCCAGCGCCTTTATCAGGACCCCTTCTATGAGGTCTTTTTCGAGCAAGATATTCGCTATAGGATCTTTTTTCATCAGGCGGTGCTGGCGGCCACGATCAGCGCCAGACTGTCGCCGCAAGAGATTCAACTGCTGCCCGGCACCTATAACTTTCCGCTGCATCTGCTGGTTCGTCTGCCCGCCGAACGCTGCCCAACCAGTTGGGAAGCGTTGAACAGCCTGCGCTATGACCGCTTTGACCCGCCCACCTGGGCAGACAACCTGCCCGGCGGTGACCCTTTCAGCCAGTGGCTGCATACAGAGATCGCCGGCCTGCAAAGTACAAATGCCCTATAATTAAATAACATGGATGTACTCGCAGACAACTTGTATTAATCAAAAGCTAAAGAAAAGTGGTACACTATATTTAATCGTTCTATTTAAACCGCTAATAAGAGAATGATTGAACAGGAGGGAAGAACTATCTAGAAGGGATGATTTGGGGGCAAATCGGTGTTTTAAATGATTTATATGGGGAGAATTACATGATGAAAAAAATACTGATAACTGTTTTAGTTCTATTGGGGCTTACTTTCATATCAAGTGACGTTAACGCCTCAAAATCTCAAGCCTCAGGGGTAATTCCTTTGGAATACCTTGATTGTGGGGTTTGGGCTTACCAACCGCATCGAGCAGGCTCAAATGTTAGTGCAAGTGGAGAAGTATCCTGTGCTACTAACCATGCAGTTTTGCACGTAGTTGCCGGCCTCCGCGATAACACTTATAGATACAATGGCGTAGAAAAATATTGCTACAACACGGACTATTGTTCAGCATCGGTTTCACTAAGTTATTCGTCTGCACGTCAATGGCAATCTGATGTATCTGGATATGTAGGGTCTTGGCAGGCTTACTATGCAAGCGGATGGTACTACATTCCCTGAAGCTTCCATAGTAATATTTGGCAATTGAGACAAACGCGTAATAGGATCGCGTGAAGGAGAGGATATGAAAAAATGGCCAGTAATTGCAATCGTTGCCGTCGCGGCAATAGCAATTGCCATTACGATGCTGACGCGCAGCGAGCCAGGCAAACCGATTCATCCTACAGCCGTATCCACCACCCTGTTTTCGCAGGAAGGGGCCCAGATCAAGATGGGCATCAACGATGCCACAGCGGACGAAAATGAACTGAACCTTTCGCTCACATTGTCCGGCCTGGACCTGGCGAGCCATCCAGAGTATGTGGATTCTCTAGTTTGCATCCCCTACGTTGTCACAAAGCAAAATGTGGGCACGGTATTTAAATCGCTCACCGTATCCCCGGGTGACCCCAATGTGATCCACTACACATATGCTTTGACGGGGAATGCCTATGCGAAACTGGATATCAACATGGATTGGACAGTTGGCCCTTGCAGTGTGTCAATGAACGAGTCCAATGTTACACCGGTACCGGAATCTCTGTTGGTCAATTCACACTTTGAATTTTCAGTTCCGGTTGAGTAAAGCAGACTCTCTGATTTATCCACAAATGCAGGCGCCAAATTTGCCTGGCGTCTGCATTTTATTTTAGAATCGCTCCATAAAACTGCTACCGGCCGGTACCTGTCATAGACACAAGCAATGTGCCAAAGGTTGCCAGTTTGCAAAGGCCCGCGGGCAAAGTAAATTAAAACAAAAGAGATGATGTTGTGAACACCATCTCCTAAAACACCTGGGGGAATCTACCCCCTTGAGTCACCGGTTCTCCCCTCAACCGGTGACTCAAGTGTCTGTTTTCTACTATATCTATTCCAAAACTTAGCAATTTCTTTCAAGGAAAACAAAAATTCATGCATTTGGTAATAAGTGCTGGAGTGTCGTATAATGTTCAGTTAAATGAAGGGCTTTTATCCCAGTTGCGTTTCTTTTATTGAAGGAAAATATAAGCGCAGCGACCCCCTGATTCTGTTGGCATGGAAGATTTTCTATCCGATCTCCACGATGAAATAGATGCCGCTCTGGCGGGCATAACTGCACGCTATGGGGAAGAAGTCGCCACCAGCATTCGTCCCATCTTGCTGGCCAACGTTCGCAATGGCCGTTTCAAAACCTTCTCTGAAGGGCAAAATTTGCCCCTGCTCAAGTACGTGGAGCGCCTGACCGACGGCTACCAAAAGCATCACCGCTTCATCAAAAAATTACAGGTTGAAAAAGAGGATTTGGCCTGGGGGCCACTTTACAGCCAGATCAGTGCTTGGATCTTTAACCTGTTCTTGCGTAAGGGGTTTGCACCCGAATACTGCCGCGCAGAGATCGTGCCCGAACTGGCACAAGAAGCCTCGATCCAGATCCTAAATGCCCAATTCACCTACGATGTCGATTTTGACCCCTGGGCCTACACCATCGTACGCGATACCTGCTTCAAATATATGCGCTCCGCCATGAAGAAATCCGCCGTCCCTGCGCACGCCCTGGTAGACCTGGATGAAGCGGTGGAAAACAAGGTGGAAGATTCACGCCACCGCCCCGATGATCTGGGCAAGGAAAACCGTGTGGCGCTGCTGGCCGCCATTGACAAGCTCTCTCCTGAAAGGCGAGAGGTGATCATGCAAAAATATTTTTATGAATATTCTTCTGAGAAGATCGCAGAAAACACCCACAAAACCGTTGCCGCTGTTTACTCGATGCATTTCAACGCCATTGAAAACCTGCGTAAGATTCTTTCAGATTAAGGAATATAGTTAATGAAAGAAAATGAATTTCCTTTCGATGAGCGTCAACTGGAGGGCGGCCTGAACCGGCTGATCGAAGACTTGAAGAAGCTCAATACCTCCTCATCCGAGATTACCGAACGCGATCAAAACTCGATTTCTTTGATCGTGGATGAAGCTATCAAAGGGGTGGATATCCGTACGCATTACCCCGCCTTTTATGAACGCCTGCTGCAGAGCCTGGCCCTGCGTGAGCAGTTCATCGAAAGCGTTGAAGACCTGCGCGCTCCTGCCGAATCAGTTGAGCCGTTCCCGGCCCGCCATACCGATCTGGCCTTTCTCTATACACAAGAAAAAGGCTCAGCCCACACTGCTTCTGATTGGAAGGTCACACTGGAACGTAGCGCAGAACAACTGATGGCGATCTTCTTTGCCCCCCAGTTAAACTACCGTGCCGGCGAAAGTCTTACCGATCCTGCCTTCGTCCTGCTGCGCTCCGAGTTCCTGCTCGACAAGACCACCTACTCGGTGATCGTTGAAAGCCGCCTGCACGAAAAACGTGACGACGCACTGGCGCTTTCGATCAACGTGGCAGCCTCCAGCGGTGATTTTCAGCCACTACAGGCCTCTTTACACTGGGGGGGGTATAGCACGGCCGTGGTGATTAACGCAGAAGGCCGCACCCAGATAGAAGACCTGCCCATCGCCTCTGTCTTCAACGAAGCACAGGATCAGATCACGGAAGATTTACAATTAACGCTTAAAACGGCTGCTTGACCCGGCATGTCTTCTCCACAGAGTATTTCACCTTACCTGTCGCTGGCCGAAAGACTCTATCAGCGCGAGATCACTCAAAAAGAGCTGACCTCGCTGTTTCAATCTTTGCCCCCGCTTGATCAGACCACGCTCGAAGCGCTTTGGCAAGAATCGGAAAATATCGCGTTGAGCTTACCTGCGCAGGGCTGGGCCGTTTGCTCTGTAGCAGAACAGGCTGCCCGCTTTCAAAACTGTGACCAATTTACTTGTGCGCAGGCCGCCTGGCACCTGGCGAAAGCCGCCGCCGCCTGGGAACGGCCCGATAAGCTGGCTCAAGCCGTCCGCGTTGCCAGAACCAGCTTTGAAGAGCTCAACCTGCCCGGCTGGCTGGCCGCCTGCGATTGGGTCGCAGAGACGATCTCAATTGCCCATTCTGATTTTAAAAGTTCCATCTCAAATTTAAAGCAGGCAGCCCGCAAACTCAAAGCAAGCGGCATGAAAAAGGAGTATTTTCTCTGCCTGCTGGATTTGGCCTGGGAAGAAAATTCACTTGGATGTTTTGATGAAGCCAAAAAAAACCTTGATCTTTGTAGTAATTATTTTTCGCGTCACAGCGACGCACTCCAAACTGCCAGAGTCTACCGCACCAGTGCTCAGATTTGCACAAAAACCGGCCGCTTTAAAGAAGCCAGAGAATTCTTGGAAAAAGCAGCCTCAATTTTCATTGCAGAGAACTCTTTTGCCGATCTAGCTAGATGTTTCTTTTTTGAGGGGATGCTTTATTTGTTCAGCACAACTGATTTTGAGAGCACACAAGCCACACTTAAGCGCGCCGTGGATCTTTCAGATACCTGTGGTTTAATCTTATTAAAAGCAAATGTCTTACAGTTTCTCTCGGCTCTTCACTTGCAAGTAGGTAATTTCAAGCCTGCCGAGCAATGCAACAAACTAGCACAAAGAACTTTTCGAAAATTCAAGCTCTCGTTATTACATGCAAATGGTCTCGATTTAGAAGGACTCATCCAGCAGAAACTTGGTCATTTAGACACGAGTATTTCACTATTCCAAGAAGCTTACTTGGTTCACCAACAATTCGATAACGATCTAGCAACAAATAATGACCTCTTCAATCTGGGGAATGCTTACGCCGAGGCCGGGCGTTATCAACAAGCCTTACAAGCACTGGAAGTTGCTTGCGAAAAAAGTCATAAGATGAACTCTTCTAGCAGAATCGGACTAAACGAGCTTTATCTTGCCAGTTTATGGCTGCAGTTAAAAAATTATTCCAACGCATTGGAACATCTGATAGAAGCAGAATCGGCGCTCAAAACCACAAATCAGGCCGATTCACAGGTTAATATTGCCCGACTGCGCGCCAAAATCTTTTTTGATCAGGGAGATATTGATCAGGCCTTCCACTCTCTCACCGCTGCGCTCGCCATTGCCAGCAAAAACAATATCCCTGCCCAGACGGCCTTCACCCACCGTTTGTTGGGTGAAGTGCTAATGTACAAAACCGCTTATGTAGAGGCCAGAGACCATTTACAGCACGCCCTCGATGCCTTTGCCGGAATGAACATGCCGCTCGAACAAGCCAGCAGCCTGGTCTCATTGGGGCGCATCCACCTGACTACTTACCAACTGGAAGAGGCAGAGCGTTGTTTCGCGGCCGCGCTGGCCCTAAGCCAGGGCGACTATCAGGAAGTTGAATGGCACTGCATGTCTTTACAAGCTGAGCTTGAACTGGTCAGAAATCAGCCTGAAAAGGCCTTACTGCTCTACCAACAGGCCGCTCAGGTCATTTCGCAACTGCGCAGTGGATTCTGGCAACCCTCACTGGCGGGTACCTACGCCCAGGTTCCACAGGAAATGTTTGACCATGCCATCGCGCTTGCTGCCCGCTTGAACCGGCCCGAAGAGCTGCTTCAATTCATCGAAGCGGATAAAGCCGGCACACTGATCAGCCAAATGAAGCTGCCTGCATCAAAGCGCATCAGTAAATCGGAACAGGTATTGATCGACTTGCGCAATGAGATTGACTGGATTCAGAGCCAAATGCGCGTCAACACCGCAGGCAGCAATATGCAGACCCTCATGCAGATGCGCAGTCTGCGCAAAGACTTGCAAACAAAAAGCAGACGTTACGAAACACTGCTTTCCAAACTTGAGCGGCAGCAGGGGGATCAGCCTCTGTCAACCGTGCCGCAGTTCTTCTCACAGCAGGAATTTCGCCGGCTGGCAGACCACTGTTATGGTAAGAACTGGCTGGCCGTGGATTATCATCAGCTTGCCGACGCTGTCATGATCGTGATTCTTTCGCCAGATTCGCTTACCATTGAGCAGGTACCCATCCGGCCTCGCTTCATTCAGGCGCTGACGGCCTGCCAACAGGGTTTTAGCTCGCTGGAAAAAGAGGATCTGGCCGTGCTGGGTGGGGTGCTTTTGCCGACTTCCCTCACCGATCAGCTCACCCCCGAAACTCGTCTGCTGCTGGCACCGCACCGGCAGCTTCACAGCATTCCCTGGGCAGGCATTGGGCAGACCCCACTGGTCGAAAGGGCCATTCCCTGTGTCGTCCCCTCCCTGCGTGCCTTTGAGCTGATCTGCGGGCAAGCCGCACCGTTAGCAGAAAAAAGTCCTGAAAAGAAGAATGGATTATTGATCGGCATTTCTGAATTCAATGGACGCCACCCAGACCTGCCCTATGTCACTGAAGAGGTTCAAGCGCTACGCTCTCAACTGGGCGAAGAAGGTCAGCTTTTGCAAAACAAAACCGCCAGCCGCGCCATTCTCGATCATCTCAGCCAGTTCGATCAAAATGGGCTGGAGGGGTTAAAGAAGTTCGCCTGGCTGCACGTGGCCAGTCATTTCTTCAGCGACCCGGCCAGTGGTTATTTAAGTGGTATCGCCCTTTCCAATGAAACGCTCTGGCTCGATCAGATCCGTGATCTGGCCCCCCTACCCGAACTGATCACCTTTTCTGGCTGCAGCGGCATTTTCAGCCGCATCTACGACGGCGATGAACATATCAGTTTGCCCAGCACCTGCCTCATCAGCGGTGCCCGAACCGTGGTGGGCAGTGTTTGGCCGATCATGGATGAATCTTCTGCCCGCCTGATGATGCTCTTTTATGAAAACTACCTGGCGGGGCACTCACCGGCGGCGTCTCTTGCTTATGCGCAGCGAAAAATCTCGCGCGCGGGCGGCTCCCCCGTCGCCTGGGTCAGCTTCGCCTGTCTGGGAAGGCCATAGGCAAGACCGCAGACTTTCGTCTGCGGTCTCTTTCGCTCAACTCTTCACGTGTCCGCCCTGATCAAGATTTGTCTTGGTTTAGGGCGGGGGCGGGCAACCTGGGCAATCCCAGGCAAACCTCCCTTGCACGATATTGGATTGCGCCTCAACGGCCGCCGTGGGTTGTACCCTGGCCAATCCTGAACGCGAACCGGCCATCCAGGCAGCGCCGGCCGCCACGACCACCAGCAACAGTGCCAGTGTGAAACGGAAGATCTTTTTGTTCAACATATGGATTCTCCTGTTTAAAATGGAGTCTCATATGTGGGGGCCCCGGCCAGTTGCCTGACCTTCATGAACACATAAGAAGTCTCGTTTCGGATACGATATTCTCTTTTCAAAGAGCTTTGTTAATCAGCCGATCTACTATTATTTTATAAATCCGTGTTACGATTTATTTCGTTAATATCGTCGTCAACTTTCGTCACCCTTCGTCAAGGAGGACAAAATGGGGTCATCCGGCAGCAAAACCTTCGGAGCACAGTTCCGTTCTTATCGGGAAAGATGTTTCACCAAACTGTACCCTCCGCCTTTTTCACGCGAAGTTTTCGTTCGAGAACTGAATCTCATGGGGATTTACCACCTCTCTGCGGATACGTTGTATGAATTGGAAACGGACAAAAATCCACCCCTACTGAAAAGCCGCCTCGTCGTGGTGGATCTGATCAGTGTGTTGAAGAAACTGAACGGGTTGACCGAACTGTCACAGGCCAACGAACTGCTCGAATTAATCGAATATGAGCCGCTGGCACCCGAAGAATGTGAACGGATCAGTGCAGTTTGGGTGGATGAGAGCAAAAAACTTGAAGCTGAAAAAATCGATCCATTTGCCGTTCTGACCCCCAAGGCCAAAACGCACATCAAAGAACAGCATGAACTGCGCGAAAACCATTTGTCGTCTGGGAAAATCATCGGGGAAGCCCCCGCAGTGCCGCCCATTTTTCTCGGCCGTGATACCGAGATGGAAGAACTGAGAAAACTGCTCCTGCGCCCAAATGACGGAAAAATCCAGGTGCTCACCGCCATGCGTGGCTGGCCTGGGGTGGGCAAAACCACCACTGCCGCCGCTCTGGCCCATGACTCTGTTCTTATGGACTATTATCGTGATGGCATCCTGTGGATCTCGCTGGGGCAATACCCAGTATTGCTGCCAAAACTAAGCGAATGGGGCCGTGCTCTGGGGCATTTCGAGATCATGGCCGCCCAGAGAGTGGAAGAAGCCTCCGCGCTCATTACCAGCCTTTTACGGGACAAGCGGATGCTTGTGATCGTGGATGACGTTTGGTCGATCAAGGATATGAAACCCCTACTGGTGGGCGGGCGCAACTGCGGCATGATCGTCACCACCCGCCAGACCACTCTGGCCAACCAGATCACCACCCGCGATCAGGTCTATCCCCTGCAAGGCTTATCCGAAGAAAAATCCTCTGAACTGCTGGCGGCCATTGCGCCCTCTGTTTATGAAGAGTTCACCCCAGATTGTCAGGAATTGATTCGTGATCTGGAAGGGCTGCCGCTGGCGATCAGGGTGGCCGGAAATGTACTGCAAGCCGAAAAGGACAGTGGTTTGCCGGTCAAAAAACTCTTTAAAGAGATCAAAGAAGGCAGCCTCCTTCTGCAATCTTCCGTGCCGGGTGACCAGGCGGAATTGCTTGAAGAGACTCCCCCTTCAGTGGCATCCGTATTGCGAACCAGCGTTGACCATCTTTCAGAAACCGCGCGAGACTGTTTTATTCGCTTACGGGTTTTTGCTGAAACGCCGGCTACCTTTACCCGTGAAAACGCTGCTTATGTCTGGGAAGAGGAATCACCCGAACCCATTCTCAAAGAACTGATCGGGCACGGTCTGCTGGAATATGTCGAAGCAAGCGACCGTTACCAAATCCACAGCCTGCTGGTAAAACTGGCCACCACTCTGGCGAAGGTAAAATAAACAACCTTTTCGGTCACGCCTATGAAAACAAAAAGAGATGCCAACGAACTTCAAGCCGAATATCAGCTCAATTGGATCACGCACACCGATCTTTATGAATTAACCAAAAACGACAGCAATCACATCTTAAAAACAATGCAAACGCTGGCTCAAAACAAAGAAGGGCCGCTTGCCGGCTCTTTTACCAGGCTGTTTTTTGCCTTTGCAGACTACCTGATCAACAATGCTATGGTGGGAGAGACGCTGCATTTTTGCAAGATCTGCAAAGAGCTCTCGGCGAACGACCCGGATAAGCTGGCCTGGGCTTCCTTGATCGCATTTAGAGCACACTGGGCCCTTGGCGCCTGGCATGAAGCCGGCGAAGAGATCAAAGAGGCACTGCACAGTGCCGCCGACCACAACAGCCACGAATACGCCTGGATTCTTTTTTACTGGGGATCCTTTCAGATCAATCGCGGCCGCTACAACAACGCCCTCTCCGCACTGGCCGAGAGCAGAAAACTGTTCATACAATGGCAGGACTCAAAAGGAGAGGTAACTGCACTGGTAGAAGAGGGAACTTTTTATCTGGATCGCTACCTTTATGAGCAGGCATTGGAACATTACAGCCACGCCGCAGAAATAGAAAAAGCCGCTTTCGGTGAGATCTCAACCCACACCCTGATGATGCTTGGCCAGGCCAATTATCGTTTAAGGAATTTAGAAGTGGCTCTGACCCAGATCGAGCAAGCCCTCAACTCTCCGCCGCAAACGTATACTTTCAACAACAAGGGCACCATGCTTTATTTCAAAAGCTGGATCTTAAGTGCGCAACAAAAATACGATGAGGCTCTTGCGGTTGCAGAAGATGCACAGCGCATGTACGCCTCCAACCAAAATCAGCGCGGGAAAATTGACGTCTTGGAGCTGGTCGGGGAGATCGAGTTTTTTAAAGGCAATTACATAGAGGCTGAAAAGAACTATCTCTCCTGTGCCCGGGCCAGATTCCGCGTGCGCAACCTGACCGGGTTTGCAGCCATCTCGCGTCGTATTGAAAAGCTCTACAAAGCACAAGGAAAAAAAGCCAAAGCAAACTTTTATTTGCTCCTGGCCACATTTTTCTATATCATTACCGGCAACTTCACCCTCAAGCGATTTAAACGTTTCTTCTTCAACCGACAACAAACAAACCGCTGATCTTATGTCAGCGGTTTGTCTTTTCGTGTCCATCAGTATCGGCCGATACCAAACAGGGAAACAAAAACCGGTTTAGGGGGGTGGGCAGCCGGGGCAATCCCAGGCAAACTTCCCTTGCACGATGTTGGATTGCGCCTCTACGGCAGTGGGTTGTACCCCACCCAATCCAGAGCGTGACCCGGCCATCCAGGCAGCACCGGCCGCCACGATCACCAGCAACAGCGCCAGTGTAAAGCGAAAGATCTTGGTGTGCTTCATGTGAATTCTCCTTTATTAGTAAAAGAGGCTTCATATGAGGGGCGCCCGGCCAGAATCTGGCCTCCTCAGACACATAAGAAATCTCGTTTCCACAACTATTTGGTTATTGACAAAGAACTGAGTGAATTGCTTGAATTGTTTAAAATTCTAGGGTTTTGTGTTACGATTAAGTTCGTCTGCTTTGACGTGTTTGGACGTAATACGTTATCTAGGGTGGAGTTATATGCAGAAAAGCAATGTTCGCTTTGGAAGTCTGTTATTAATGTATCGAAAGAAAACCATCGACAAAGAAAAGATCGGTATCTTGTCGCGTAACCGCTTTGGCATTGAACTGGGCAAGGTACTGGGCACCCCGCCAATTTCTCAGGATGTGATCTATAAACTGGAGACCGACAAGACCAAGCTGCGCTATCAAGACCGCAATATCGTGAAGGGGATCATTCGCGTGCTGCTCAAATTTGAAGGCATTTCAAAGTTGGAAGAAGCCAACCTGCTGCTGGCAAAAAGCCACAACGAGCCGCTCAGCGAACCGGAAATCGAATTCATCCACAAGAACTGGCTGTCTGCACAACCCCCTACAATTTATCCGACCACGCAGCCCAATGAGAGCATTCTCTACGATCATCCCCCCTACATCAGCCGTTATTTTGAAGAGTCGCGCGGCCAATATAACGCAAATCCGCCTGAAGACAGCGCTGAGAATACGCAGCCAAAGGCGGATGACGAAAAATGATACAACCCTTTAAAAGTGCAAAGCCATTGGATGAGGGGGGCATCCAATAGCTCTGCGCCTTAAATTTACCATTAGAAGTAAAAAATGACAATACTTAAAAGGTGATTTTGCAAAGATCTCCACAAAATTTACTGACGCAAATCAAAAATAATGTACCCGTCTCCCTGATCGAAGATCGGATAGGTCTGGGTAATAAAGGACTTTAGGTCGGGGAGTTGGTCGAAATCGTTCAATTGCGTGACCAGAAAGTATTCTTTTCCTTCGGCAGCAGCTTTAAAGGTCTTTACCGCATCGCCGCCGTGACCGGTCAGTTCGCGGTGGCGCAGCTCGGCCACATCGGGCATATTGCTGGAAGCATACCAACCCCAATAAGCCAGGCGTGCGTTGTAATCTTCGGTCATGGCCAAAGAACTGGTGTTATTGAGCTTCTCGCCCAGCATCTGCCAGAAAGCCGCCTGTGGACGGTAGTCAACGCGTTTGAAATCACTGCGTACCTGCCAACAAACTTCAAAAACTCCCAGACCAATCACCAGCAAGAGCAGCGTCTGTGCAAACCAGCCCGGCTGGATCACAGCCAGCATTTTGGCCGCCACGGCGTCCCCGATGGCCGCCAGACCAATCGAGACCATCAAAATGGTCACCAGGTGATAGTAATCATGTGAGGTGTAGTAGTAAATGAAAACGAGGCCAAAAAGCAGGTACCCGGCCCATAAACCGATCGTCAGCGAACGGGCGCGGCGCTCTTTGAGCAGAAAGATCCCGGCCAAAGCAAGCAGGAAGGCGGCAAACCCGACCACGATGCCGATCATGTTGTTCCAGTTCAGATACGAAAGCGGATCCGCCAGCATGGCAGGGACGATACGGTTTTCCACCGCGTCCTGCCGGATGAACTTGAAAACAAAAATGCCCAGCAGGTTATACAGCCCTCCCGGTATCAGCGCCAACAGACCGATCAGCCAAAGCTGCGGTGTCTTAATCGCTTTCTTGAACCCCAACTGTCCCAGCGATAGCCCCAGAATGACCCCGGCCGCGTAGAAGACCGCCGTCAGCTTCACATAGACCGTCAGGCCAAACAACAAACCGGCCAGCACAGCCCGGCCCCAGCCCGGACGTTCGCTCCAGCGCAGCAGCGCCCAACAGGCCCAGATGAGCAGCGCCAGCATGAGCGGGTCGGGCATGAAAGCCCGGCTGGCCTCGATGCCACAAGGCGCAAACAGGAAAAAGCACAGTCCGATCAACGCCCCTTCAATGCTCACCCAGCGACGCAGCAATAAGAACAGACCCACCCCACCCAGCAGCCAGTAAACAACCGAATAAAAGCGCGGGAACCAGATGTTTTCTTCGCCCAACAAACCATAGGTAAAAGCCGCCAAATGCTCGGCGATCTCAGGTTCCTGTGTGGGCGTGGCCTTCCATTGTTCAATCGCAAAGGCTCGCTTCCATTCGGGTGCATCACTGACATTTTCGTAGTACATGCCACGCGCCTTGGTCATCGATTGAAGCTGGCGCGCCGCGTGAAAATCAAGCGGCAGGTCGCTTAGGTCGTAAACCCTTATTGCCAGTGCAGCCCCGAAGATCACCAGCAAGAGCAGGATCAAGCCCCATTTGTGTTTTTCAAGAAAGGTCTGAGATGCGTTTATCAAGAAGGTTCCTCACAGGTGGTATGCACAAATTATACTTGCCCCCTAGCCTGTTCTGAGAGCAAATTTGAATACTTCTCTTAAATAAAAAGACAGCCGGTTGGCTGTCTTTCGTCTTGGAATTTTACAACTGCTCGACCAAATAATTCTGAATTCCCATCTGCTTGATCTGATTGAGCTGAGATTCGATCCAGTCGATGTGATCTTCTTCGTCGCAGAGAATATCGGTGAGCATATCGGCCGTGCCATTATCGCCCAGTTCAGAGACGGTAACGATGGCTTCGTTGTACGCCTTGATGGCGCCTTCTTCGGCCAAATGGTCATTCTGCAGCATGGCCTCAACACTTGAACCAATGTTCATCTTGTTCAAGTTCGAGACGACCGGCTGCCCTTCAAGGAAAAGGATTTTCCCAATGTGCTTTTCAGCATGTTTCATTTCAACGATGGCACGCTTTTCAATAATGTCGGCCAATTTCTTGTACTTCCAGTTATCGCACATTTCGGCGTGTACCATATACTGCGAAATGGCCGTTAACTCATCGGCAAGCAAGAAATTCAATGCAGCTATTACCTTTTCATTCCCTTTCATGTCATAACCTCCGGTGCTTCCAAGTATACATTAATTTGAGGGATTTGTCGCAATTCATGAAAGAAATTTCTCGGCAAAATGACAGGCCACGGTGTGACCCGGACGCAGCTCACGCATTTCAGGTTCCTGGCTGGCACAAATTTCCTGAGCCAGCGGGCAGCGCGGATGGAAGCGACAGCCGCTGGGTGGATGGATCGGGTTGGGAATCTCACCTTCAGGCATGCGCTCTTTGCGCCGTTTGCGCGGGTCGGGCACCGGCACGGCTGCCAGCAAAGCCTGCGTGTACGGGTGCAGCGGATGCGTATACACCTCGGCCAGGTCGCCCATCTCGCACATCTTGCCCAGATAGAGTACCCCGATGCGATCGCAGATGTATTTGGCCGTGGCCAGGTCATGGGTGATAAAGAGATAGGTCAGGTTGAATTCCTGCTTCATCTTCATCATCAGATCCAGCAAGATGGAGCGCACCGATACATCGGCCATGGCAATCGGTTCATCCGCCACAACCAATTCGGGGTGGGTTACCAGGGCGCGGGCCAGCACCACACGCTGACGCTGACCGCCCGAGATCTGATGCGGGTAGAGATCATAGTAGGCTTCAGGGGGGTTCATCCCCACAGCGTGCAGCATTTCAAGCACGCGTGCCCGGCGTTCATCGGCGCTCAACTCAGACATATGAATTTGTGCCGGGTGTTCAATGGCCTGTCCCAGCGTCATGCGCGGG
This sequence comes from uncultured Anaerolinea sp., assembly GCA_964459385.1. Taxonomy (GTDB): domain Bacteria; phylum Chloroflexota; class Anaerolineae; order Anaerolineales; family Anaerolineaceae; genus UBA6107. Next base: position 166,096 of record CAYWLG010000002.1, on the reverse strand, counting down.
TTCAGCGAAGCCAGCGGATCTTGAAAAACGAGCTGCATGCGCGAGCGCAGTTTGCGCATCTCTTCTTCTTTGAGGCTTTGCAGATCGATGCCGTCAAAGGTCACTTTGCCCGAGGTGAGTTCGTAAAGGCGCAGTACCAGACGGCCAATGGTCGATTTGCCCGAGCCGCTTTCGCCTGCCAGGCCGAACACCTCGCCACGCCGGATAGTGAAACTGACGCCATCCACGGCTTTGACCGAAGGGATTTGCCCCTTGTTGAGCAGTGAAGCGATCAGCCCGCTTTGCACCGGAAAGTGCTTTTTGATGTTTTCCACGCGCACCAAGTCTTGGCCCTGCGCGTTGGCGTTTTTATTTTCTGCGGTCATGACTGACCTCCATTGGTGGCGTCTTCTTTCTGGTACAGCCAGCAAGAAGCCATCTGCCCCCCTTGCACCACTTTGAACACCGGCTCCTTGCGCGAGCAGACATCCATTGCCCGTGGGCAGCGTGGATGGAAGCGGCAGCCCAGCGGCGGATGCAGCAGGCTGGGAGGTTCGCCGCCCATTTTGTAAAGTTCAGAGCCGTCGATATCGATGTTGGGCACCGAGTCGAGCAGGCCTTTGGTGTAGGGGTGCTTCGGCGCCAGAAAGACCTCGTCTGCCGTGCCCACTTCTACCATTTTGGCCGCGTACATCACTGCCACGCGGTCGCAGGCTTCAGCCACCACGCCAATGTTGTGGGTGATGAGCAAAATGGTCAGGCCGAACTCTTTTTGCAGTTCTTTGAGCAGGTCGAGAAACTTGGCTTCCACGATCACGTCGAGTGAAGTGGTGGGTTCGTCGGCAATGACCAGTTTAGCGCGCAAAGCCAAGGCCAGCGAGATCATCACACGCTGGCGCATGCCGCCCGACATTTGATGCGGATACTCTTTGAGGCGCGCACGTTGAATGCCCAGGCGCTCAGCCAGTTCTTCGGCGCGCTTTTCAGCCGCCTGCCGGCTGGTACCCGGTTCATGTGCCTGGATCGTCTCGACCAGATGATCCAGGATGCTCTGCACGGGGTTAAGCGAGGTCATCGGGTCTTGAAAGACCATGCCGATCTCGGCGCCGCGCACAGCGGGCATTTCTTTGAGCGGTACCTGCATCAGGTCGCGGCCGTCGAAGATCAGTTCACCCTGGCTGATGCTGGCCGGCCCGTCATGCAGGCGCAGCAAGGCTTTGCCGAAGGTGGATTTTCCGCAGCCCGATTCACCCACCAGGCCCAGAATCTCGCCACGACGAATATCCAGTGAAACATTATCGACAGCATGGACGATACCGGCACGGGTTTTGTAATCGACCGTCAGATTTCGTACGGAATAAAGGATATCGTCAGCCATTAGCGGTCCCTCAATTTCGGGTTAAAGATCTCGGTGAGACCTTCTCCCATCAACGTGAATGAAAGCACGACCAGCAAGATCGCCAACCCCGGGAAGGTGATCATCCACGGTGCGGTCTGGATGAAGCGCTGGCCGCGGGCCAGATCAATGCCCCAGTCCGCGATCGTGGGCGGCAGGCCCAGCCCTAAGAAGGACAGCCCCGCCCCGGTGAGGATGGCATCGGCCACGTTCACCGAAAAGATGATTGCCACCGAGGGGATGACATTGGGGAAGATGTAACGCCACAGAATCTCCCAGCGCCGCGAACCAATGCTGCGGGCCGCCTCCACGTACACTTCTTCCTTCACGGTCAGTGTTTGGCCGCGCACGATACGGTAATAGGTCGGAATATACAGCACCGAAATGGCGATGATGATGTTGAGAATACTCGGCCCCAGCACAGCAGCAATGGCGATGGCCAGAATCAGCCCCGGGAAGGAGTACAAGCTGTCCATGATCAGGCTGAGAATGCGGTCAAAGCCGCCGCCAATGAAACCGGCCAGCAGTCCCAGCGGCACCCCCAGCAACAGGGAGAGAATGGCCGAACTGAAGCCAATGATGAGCGCGATGCGTGTACCCCAGATCAAACGACTGAGCACATCCTGGCCAATGTCATTGGTGCCCATCGCAAAGCTGCCTGCCGTCTCGCCGGTGAGCGAATTGGCCTGGCGCAGTGTGCTGAACTGCTCGGCCAGCCCTTCAAACTCAGTGCTTTCCACCACTGCTGCGGCGGCGTTACCGTCGGCCACTGCCTGTAAAGCTTCATCAAGTGTGTCGAAGCGGCTGATGCGCGGACGCAGGCGCATGCCAGTCTTATCGGCAGTCAGTTGGCTGTCGATCTCCTGGGCGGTGGTGTTCAAGTCGCCGGCGGTGGAGGAGCCGGTCACCACGGCGATCACCGGGCGTGAGCCATCTGACACCGCCAGGTCTTTGAGATCATTGAGGGCAGAGTCGGCCGGCACGATCAAGACCGAAAGGGCAGCTTCCTGGTTCGGCGCCAAAAAGCGCGGCCCCACCAGTTCATCGGGGGAATAGGGGGCAAACAACCCCGGCACGATGGCCACGAGGATGAAGCCCAATACCATTACACTTGAGATGGCCACAAACCACCAGTCGGCGCCATACCATCTGCGCCCCATGAGCAGACGGCGCACGAAACCGACCTTTTTGAGTTCAACCTCCCAGGAGGTTCCTTCGGGAGGGGTATCTTGGGGGATGGAGTTAATTTCTTCCATATCAATACCTCACGCGTGGATCCACCAGAGAGTAGATCACATCCACAGCCAGACTGATGACAGCCACCAGCATGGCAAAAACGGTGATCACGCTTTGCACCGCGGTGTAATCGCGGGCAGAAATGCGCTCTACCAGATAGCTGCCCATACCCGGCCACGAGAACACCGATTCGGTCAGCACGGCACCGGCCAGCAAAATGGCCACCTGCAAGCCGAACAGGGTAATGACCGGAATCAAGGCATTGTTTAACGAATGCCCATAGGTCAGCACTTTCTCACGAATGCCGCGCGCACGCGCGGCAGCAATATAATCGGCCTGCATGGTTTCGATCACATTGGCGCGGGTAATACGCACGAACAAGCCCGATTGCACCAGACCCAGCGTAATTGTAGGCAAGACCAGATGCTGCAAGACCGAGCGGAAGGCCGGCCAGTTGGCACTGATCAAAGAATCGATAAAGTAAATGTTGGTATGCGTGGTTAAAGAGGTCTGAATTACCGGGTCAATACGCCCAGAAATGGGCAGCCAGCCAAGCTTGACCCCAAACAACAATTGCAAGAGCAAGCCCAGCCAGAAAATTGGCAACGAATAAATGACAACCGCATAAATGCGAAATGCGTAATCGGTTACTTTTTTACGCTTAGAGGCGGCCAGTGTGCCGCCGTAAATACCAATAAGTAAAGCCAAAATGGACGCCGGGATGACTAATTCCAGTGTCGCGGGGAAACGTTCGCTCATCTCGTTAATAATGGGGCGGTGAGCGCCGACCAGAGAGTTACCAAAGTTAAACGTGACCATCTGCCACAGGTAACGCCCATATTGAACGATCATCGGATCATTCAGACCCAACTGCTGCCGAATGCTGGCGATCATCTCAGGGGTGCCTTTGGGGCCCATCGCAGAAGAGACCGGGTCGCCAGGCAAAACGCGCAAAATGAAGAACACAAGTGTCCCCAAAATGAAGACCATGGGGATGGTTAAGACGATGCGGGTAAGGATATATCGCCGCAGCCCCATGGAGCCCCTGATAAACACAATGGCCAGCAGCACAACAGCCGGAACGCCAATGATTAAAGCAATTAAAGCAATAGGAGACATGTCATATCCAATAGATAGGCTAAATGGGGCGGGATTACTCCCGCCCCATTTTCATTGGTTTGGAACAAACAGGCTATTGGCCTTTGGTCAACAAAGCATAGGTGAAGAACACGTTCGGGCCGATGTTCAAAGTTTCGGGGGAGGCCAAAGAGGCATCACCGGAAATGTTGTTTCTGTACACAACATGTTCGGCCTGGAAGAACAGGGGGATGTTGGGAACGAGGTCAGCATAGATATCCTGAGCCTGTTTGTATTCTTCCACACGTTTGGTGTCATCCAACTCGATGTCGGCCTGCTGCAAGAGAGCAGTCAGTTGCGCGGCTTTATCGTTGATGCCAACACCCACCGGATTGCCTTCAGTGGTCGTGGTCAGGTTATTGCCCATACCGCTGTTGTACACGAAGGGATCGAGGTAGTTGGAGGTATCGGGATAGTCGAAGAACCAGCCCATCACACCCACGTTGTAAGACTCGCCGCCGGTCAGGGCAGGAATATAGGTAGACCATTCCTGAGCCTGCAGGGTGACTTTCATCGCACCGGTTGCTTCAAGCTGTTTCTGAATGACCTGCATCCAGGCAGCGGTGGAAGCACCGTAGTGTTCGGGCGGATACCACAGGGTCAGCTCAAGCGGGCTGGCTTCGGTGTAGCCGGAGGCAGCCAGGAATGCTTTGGCAGCTTCGAGATCGGGGGAAGCATACAGGGTATCGAAGGCTTCAGTTGCGCCCAGGAAACCGGGAGGAACCATTGAGTACAGCGGTTCAGCTTTGCCACCGTAGACCGTGTCCACGATTTCGTTGCGGTCGATTGCGGCGGCAATGGCTTTGACCACGTTCGGATCATCGGTCGGGGCTTTGTTCAGGTTAAGGGTCAAGAAGCGGATGGAACCACCGGGAACAGTACCGATCGTCAGGCCATCGACTGATTCAAGTTCGGTGATCTGATCGGTGCTGAGCATACGCCAGGCAATGTCCACCTCACCGCTCTGCACAGCCAAAGCCAGGGTGTTGGCGTCGGAGTAGAAGCGGGTGATGACCTGTTTTACTTTGGCAGGATATTCGCCGGTGTAGTAGGGGTTCGGTTCCAGAACAAGCTGTTCGTCGGCATTGAACTGCGAAATGTACCAGGCGCCGGTGCCATAGACAGGGGCAGTCGGGAACAGGTTGCAGGCGTCAGCGGCGAAAGTATTGGGGTCTGCATACACGAACGGAGCGGTCGCCAGGATGCTGCGGAAGTAAGCGATCGGGGTGGTCAATACGAAGACGACGGTCTTGTCATCAGGGGCGGTAATGCTGCTGATGTAAGGCACGGCCAGGGTATCGGCAACATCGTTCGGGCAGCTCGGGCCGATGGTGAGCAGACGGTTCAACTGAGCCACATAAGTGGTGGCGGTCACGTCAGTGCCATCGCCGTTCTTGATCCCATCCTTCAAAGTGAAGGTGTAGGTCAGGCCGTCTTCTGAAACGGTGCCCATATCGGTGGCCAGATCAGGAACCAGTTCGGTGGTGCCGGGTTTCCAGGTCACGAGGCCATCGCTGATGTTCTTGATCACTTCCCAGTCATGGGTAGCGTAAGCATCAGCCGGGTCGAGGCTGGCGATCTTATCGGTGGTACCGATGATGATCACATCCGGATTGGAAGCCTCAGTAGTGGCGGCTTCGGTGGGTGCTTCGGTAGCAGCGGCTTCAGTCGGTGCTTCGGTCGCTGTGGGTGTCGCAGTTGCGCAGGCAGCGAGCAGCATGCTGGCAAGCACAAAAATGGACACAACAACAAGAATTGGTTTTGCTTTCATTTCTTCTCCTTATAGGTTTTGGGCTGAACTTGGTGCGTCTACCCAATTAATCTGATGATTGCTTAAAAAACAGCTTGTAAAAATGAATACAGAAAGGCGGCGTACCTTCCCGTTGCGATGTTCTCCTATAAACTTTGCCGTGTATGACGTTATGGATTGGTTCAGTGATAGACCGGAACGACTAAAATGAACCTGATATATTAAAAAAATATTTTAGCAACCTTCCTTCTATAATACAACAATTTGCAAATATTTTAAGTATTCTTTTCTTGTTTTAATGCTTTTTTGGGACAAAAAGCGGATTTTCCGAGAGAAATCCACTTTTAAGTGAAATAAGCAAAAAACGCCGTCATTCAGGCTTGACAAAACTATATCATCTTGATATAGTAATAATATGAGGATATAAGAGGCTTTTATGAGCAAAGAAAACACCACTGAATATATCGTGCTGGGCCTGCTCACTCACGAAGACCAGAGCGGCTATGACCTCAAGCAAAAGATCGACCGCATGATCTCGCAGTTCTGGGAAGTTGGCTACGGCCAGCTTTACCCCACCCTGCATTCGCTCGAAAGCGCTGCTTTCATCTCTGTGCGCAGCGAGCCGTCCGGGAAAGGCCCCGAGCGCAAGGTGTACAGCATCACCCCGGCCGGGCGCGCAAAGCTGTCCGCCTGGCTGCAAGGGCCGGCGCAGAAGGAATACGTCAAATATGAGATCCTCCTCAAGGTCTTCTTTGGCGGTGAACTGCCCCCGGCCGAAACCCTCGCCAAGATCGCCGCGTTTAAAGAACGCAGTGTGGCCAACCTGGCTTTGCTGGAAGGCTATGAACGCAACTTACAGCAAGTAATGGCTGAAGATGACGATCACCTCTATTTTTCACTGACCGTTTTGTTTGGCGAATTTGTTGACCGGGCCTACGTGGCCTGGGCCGAAGAAGCCGGCAAACGCATTCAGGATCATTTCGAAAAGAAAAAGGAACTGCAATGAAAAAATCACGTCAAAAAATTCGCCGGGTGCTTTTACTGGTATCCATGCTGGCCTTCCCGGCTACTCTCTACTACTTTTCCCCTTACCTCATCATTAATGGCGCCTTCGCGGGCATCTTGAGCGGCAGCGCACTGATCTTCAGTGCGCAATTTCTCTTTTCGCTTGTGCTGGGCAGGGCTTTTTGCGGTTGGGTTTGCCCGGCCGGCGCCATCCAGGAATTCGGCGGCGTCAACCAGCGCAGTGCGAATAAGATATGGGTCAACGCCCTCAAGTATTTCATTTGGCTACCCTGGCTGGTCACCATCGTGCTGGCTTTCGTCCAGGCCGGCGGCATCCATGCCCTCGATTTCACCTATATGACGGCCAACGGCCTCTCGGTGGCGGACGTGCCCGGTTACATCATGTACGCCTTCATCACCGCCCTCTTTTTGGGCATCTCACTTCTCTTTGGCCGCCGCGCCGCCTGCCACAGCATCTGCTGGATGGCCCCCTTTATGGTCATCGGCACCCGGCTCAACCGCGCCCTGCACCTGCCCGCCCTGCACCTGCAAGCGCAGCCGGAGGCCTGCACAAGCTGCCAGATGTGCAATCGCAAATGCACCATGGGGCTCGACGTGCAAAAGATGGTGCAGTCGGGTCACATGCACAACGACGAGTGTATCCTCTGCGGTGAGTGCGTGGATGCCTGCAATAAAGATGTGATTCGATACGGGTTTGGAAAGACAGCCCAATGATCTTGGCAAGATCAATTAGCCTTTCCAATATATAATGATATCAGTCAAGTGGGCGGACATAGAACGCAGAATGGAATGCGCAGCCAATTTCCAGTCAAAAAGCGCTCGCCTGAAACCAGACAATCTGTGTTCATTCAATTTGGGGAGGAATCATGTCAGCTTCTCACGCTAAAATCGGCAAATTTGGTAATTTACAATGACCAACCAAGACCAGGCCAACCCCCGCAAAATACATGTTCCTTTCTCCAATCTCACCACAGAGGGCTGGAAACGCTTGGCCTTTGTGACGATATTTGCATTCTATGCTGTTCAATTCATTTTTGCACTGACGAGCAGCGCTTTATTGGTGAGCGTTGGCAGCGATTTTCTTGCCTTTTGGAGTGCCGGAAAAATTGCCAATGAGCTGGGGTATTCACACATTTATGATATTCAATCGCTTGCCGCTGTTCAAGCCGATGCGCTCACCCACCAGGGCAGTGTCGTTGGCCAGTTCATAGTGTTCCCCTGTGCACTCTTTTCTTTCTTTGTCCTTCCTTTTTAGTTATTCGCCATTTTCGCGGCGGGTACTGGCTACTGGATATGGTCAATCCTGAATTTGTTCGTCATGGTCGCTTATCTGATCTTTTTTGTTCACAAAATTCACCCGCAGAATAATTTTTCGTCCAGCGAAAAGCGTATGATGATTGGCGTTTTGCTTTCGTTTGCGGTTATTCAAAATTTCTATTATGGGCAAGTGGAGGTGTTATTGCTCATCTGTGCCGGAGAGTTTATGAGAGCGGCTATTAAGCAAAAACCCTTCTTGGGTGGCCTCTGGCTTGGTTTTTTACTTATCAAACCACAAATCCTTGTCCTCATTCTTCCTGCGCTGTTCCTCTTGAAAAACTGGAAAACGATTCTGGGTTTTCTGGCTTCTGGTCTGGGCATTCTGGCAATTTCTTTTATGCTGCAAGGCTGGCAGGGGTTCCTTTCAATGATCAATCTGTGGATAAAATTCGTACCTGGTATTGCCTCAAACTCACCCGAAACCATGATGAATTGGCGCATGCTTGGAGTGCAGTTGAACAATTTGTTCTCCACCCACCTCGGTTGGATCGTCACCGCCGTTGGTATGGCAGGGACGCTGGTGCTGGTTCTTTTACTTGTGCATAAGAAACCTGCCTTTGGCAGCCCCGCCTGGGTCATGGCAGTGTTCGGCATCTTCGCAGCCACCGGAGCGTTCACCTGGCATTCACACAGCCATCTGGCAATGATCTATATCCCCTTTTTGCTCTGGGGGCTCTTTAATCAGTCGATACAAAAAAGCCTGATTGACCTGTGGATTCTCCTGCTCCCAACGATGATGTTTGCTGCCATCCTCATTAAGGCACTTGCCTCTCCCTTTGGGCTTCAATTGCCTTCCGGCTATGGCGGGTTGATGATCGGAGGGGCCGGGCTGATCTTGAATCTTCTCTTTTTGTTGACTGCCTACAGATTTCGCCCCGAGAATTCTCATGTAGTTCCACAATCGGATATGCCTTTGTGAATGCAAGAAAGAAGTGATTCGATATAGGTTAAATTCCAGACGCTAAAAATTAATGGTGGAGAAAATGTATATAAAGACCGTAGCATTATCAATCGTTTACTTCGTAGCAGTGATTATTATTTCCCATTTTTTTACTCAACCCGGCTATGAATGGACTCAAAACACGATAAGCGAGTTAGCTTCACAAACCCACAGATATAAATGGATCATGCAGTCCGGGTTCATCGGCTTTGGCATCTTACTGAATATTGGATTGATTTTGAAGTTCGTTGAATTGCGAAGTATCAATTATCCGGATATTTTGATCATGCTGTATGGAACAGCCATTCTCGTGACAGGCTTTTATTGCGAACGACCCATCGATGAAACGATCAGCTATTCGCTTTCTGAAGCAAGGATTCATTCTTTTTTTGCAATGATCGCAGGCATCTGTCTCAGTTTGGCGATACTCTGGTATTTAATAGCCGCGGGGTCTGTGCAAGAAAAACTCTTTCATCTGGTGTTCCTGATTCTGGTTATGGGAATTTCTCTGTTTTTTGGACTCGCAGAAAATGGAATGATCAGTATTGGCAAAGGGTTGGTCCAAAGAAGTTTGTATCTCGTAAGCCTTATCTGGCTATTCGTTTCTCAATGGCATAAATTCTGAAAAATTCCCAACGAAAGAAACCCTTCCAGCAAAATGCACTCTCATTGGATGAAATACCGCGGGATTACCCTCCAGTATTAACGAATCATTCTGGTGTTCAAGTTACAAATACTCCCCCACGCGAAAGCAATGGACACGACGTTTCCAGACCTGATCAAAACAATTTCTCAAAACTTGCTGGAAATAATCGCAAACAATACTGCTGAGTAGATCTATTTTTTCAATTCTTGTTTTTTCCTACTTGACTTTCTTCATTCCTTATTGCTATAATGTAACCGGTTTCAGTAACCGGTTACATTATTATGACAACTTCCAAATCCTCCTCTACGATCCGTGATGTGGCCCGCCTGGCCGGTGTTTCGGTGGCTACCGTCAGCCGCTACATCAACAGCAGCGCGCCGCTGGCTTCTGAGACCGAGCACCGTGTGCAGATGGCCATGCAGGAGCTTAACTTCATCCCCCACCCGGTGGCGCGCAACCTGGCCACCAACCGCACCAATAACATCGGCCTGGTGGTGGATAACATCGGCGGCGAGTTCTTCACCCCGCTGCTGGACGGCATCGTCGGCGTGACCCAGAAGAACAACCTGAACCTGCTCATTTTCACCAGCAACCAGCCCAACAACACCCGCATCAGTCACCTGGGCCCCGGCAACACCGATGGGCTGCTGGTTTTCATTGATGCGCTGGATCCCACTGCCCTGCGCGAACTGCACCAAAAAGGCCACCCCATCGTTCTCATCCATCAGGAGCCGCCCCTCGGTCTGGCCATCCCGGTGGTGTCGATCGAAAACAAGGCCGGCGCCCGCAAGCTGATCGATCACCTCATTGAGGTGCATCAGCGCCGCCGCATCGTTTTCTTGTGCGGTCCCGAAAACAACGAAGATTCCCAGTGGCGTGAGGCCGGTTATCGCGAGTCGCTGATCAACCATGACCTGCCCGTGATCGAGTCACTGATCGCCCACGGCGATTATGACCGTTTCGTCGCGCTCGAAACCATGCGCGCCCTCATCGCCCGCGGTGAGACGTTCGACGGCGTGTTCGCCGCCGATGACGAGTCGGCGCTGGGCGCCCTGCAGGCCCTCAAAGAGGCCGGCCTGGACGTGCCCGGGCAGGTTTCACTGGTGGGTTTCGACGATCAGCGCATCACCCCCTTCCTCACCCCTCCCCTCACCACCGTGCACGCCCCCACCGAACAAGTCGGCGCCATCGCCGCCGAGAACATCTTGAAATTGATCAACAAAGAACCGGTTGTTTCCGTCACCCTTCTGCCCACAGAGGTTGTGCTACGCAACTCCTGTGGATGTTCAGCTTAATACTTCTCGATCATCTTTTGTTCACTTTTTAAAACTTCTGATTAATCAGAATTAAAATAAAGGAGAATCCATGAGAAAGAAACTGACCGCAGTGTTCGTTGTATTGATCGTCCTGAGCATGGTGTTGAGCGCTTGTGCCAGCACCGCCTCCTCCTCAAAACCGGTGGAGATTCGCTGGTTCATCGGCCTGGGCACCGGCACCGATCCCGACCAGCTCAGCGCCGAGCAGGAAGTGGTGGATGCCTTTAACGCCTCGCAACCCAACATTCATCTCACCACCGAGATTGTCACCTACGAATCGGCCTTTGATACCCTGGCCACCGAACTTGCCAGCGGCAACCCCCCCGATATCGTGGGTCCAATGGGGGTGGATGGCGCCGAGTCCTTCCACGGCCAGTGGCTTGATCTGACCGATCTGATTGCCAAGAACAACTACGACCTGACCCAGTATGACGAGGGCGCCGTCAATTTCTACAAGACCGGCGGTGAAGGCCAGTTGGGCATTCCCTTCGGCATCTATCCTTCGGTCATGTACTACTACAAACCCCTCTTTGACGAAGCCGGGCTGAACTATCCGCCACACAAATACGGCGATGAATACGTCTGGCCGGATGGTACGAAATCGGAATGGAATTATGAGACCGTGCGGCAGGTGGGCATGCTGCTCACCGTGGATGGCAACGGCAAGAACGCCACCGAGGCCGATTTTGACCCCAGCAACATCGTGCAATATGGCTACGTACCCCAATATCAAGATGCCCGCGCTATGGGCTCTTACTTCGGCGCCGGCAGCCTGGTGGCCGCCGATGGCAAGACGGCCCAGATTCCGCCCGAATGGGACGCCGCCTGGAAGTGGATCTATGATGGCACTTTCCAGTATCACTTCATCCCCAACCTCTCGGTGATCGAGAGCGCCGACATGAACACCGGTGATGCCTTTGGCAGTGGACGCATTGCCATGGCCCTCACCCACACCTGGTATTACTCTGAGCTCACCCTCGAAAACTGGGACATGGGCATCGTGCCTTCCTACAACAGCAAGGTCACTGCCAACTTCAATGCCGATACCTTCCGCATTATGAAGGCCAGCAAGCACCCCGATGAAGCTTTCACCGTGCTCACCTATCTGCTGGGCGACGCTTCGCTCAAGCTGCTCAACACCTACGGTGCCATGCCGGCACGCATCGCCGACCAGACCGATTACCTCTCTGGCATCGAGGCCAATTACGCCTGGAAGCCTGATTTCCAGGTGGCCGTGGATGGGGTCGCCTATGCTGATAACCCCTCCTTCGAGGCCTACATTCCCAATTACCTCGAAGCCCGCGACCGGGTTGTCAACGATTTCACCACCCTCATCCAGACCACGGACGGACTGAACATGGATGATGAGATTGCCAAGCTCAAAGCGGATCTGCAAACCATTTACGACAAGAAGCAATAAACCGCATCCAAAGCACCGGATAAGTAACATTTTCTCGACCCGGGGTGAGGGGCTTCCCCTCACCCCGGCATTCTCAAACAGGCAGGCAGATAATGGCGATTGGTGAATTACTCAACCGGCAAAAGAATACCGAAAAAATGGCTCGTCTGAGCAAACTGTCCCCGCTGGCAAAACGCGAAGCCCTGCACGGCTATGCCTTCATCGCCCCGTGGATCGTCGGCTTTCTTGTCTTTACTCTCATCCCAATGGGGGCGTCTCTGGTCTTCTCGTTCACCAACCTGCAACTGGTGATGGACGGGCCACTGCAGTGGAACAACTTTGCCAACTACATCACCCTGCTCAAAGATCCGCAGGTGGGAGAATCTTTGCTGGTGGTGCTCAAGTTCGGTCTGATCTCGCTGCCTGTGGGCATTCTGCTGCCCCTGTTACTGGCGCTTCTGATGAATAACCGCCATCTCAAAGCGCCGGCTCTCTTTCGCACTCTTTTCTATCTTCCTTATATTATTCCCTTCGTGGCCGCCGTTTTGATCTGGGGCGGCATGCTCAACCCTGAATCCGGCTGGATCAATGAATCCCTGCGCTGGATCGGCGTGCAGAACCCGCCCCAATGGGTAGATTCGATCACCTGGGTCTACCCGGCCTATGTCATCATGGGGCTGTGGGGCGTTGGCAACAGCATGCTCATCTTCTTGGCCAGCCTGCAAAACGTGCCCACCGAGCTGTACGACGCCGCCAAAGTGGACGGGGCGGGCTGGTTTTCGACCCTCTTCAACGTTACCTTTCCGTTGATCTCCCCGGTCATCTTTTACACCCTGGTACTGGCCATCGTGGAGCTGTTCCAGTTCTTCCTGGTGCCTCTGGTGCTCAACAGCGGCACGGGCCGGCCGGGCGGGGCCACCATGTTCTACAACCTCTATCTCTACAAGACCTTCTTCGTCTTCCAGAACATGTCTTACGGGTCTGCGCTGGCCTGGGTGCTCTTCATTATTATTTTGCTGGTGACCCTGATTCTGTTCAAAACGGCCAAATACTGGGTCTATTACGCCGGCGAGACCACCCGATAGGAGAGAATCATGACCATTTCCACGATCGATCAAAACAGACTGGCGGCCTTGCGCCGCACCCGCAAGATCAAGAATACACTGCATGCCATTCTGGTCACCGGCGGCAGCCTGATCCTGCTGGCGCTTTATCTCTCTCCCTTCCTTTTCATGATCTTTACCTCCATGAAATCGCCCGAGCAGATGAGCGCGGTCAACGCACCCATCTGGCCGGCGGCCCCGGCCACCTATGAATACAACGGGCAGGAACTGAAGCTCTATATTGTGCCCATGCCCGACGGTTCCACACAGACGCTGGCCATGCTCAAGCCCGGCCGCGAAGAAAGCATTTTTGTCGATCCCAGCGGTAAGATCGCGGGCGAGATCACCTGGCTGGGAGCCTGGCGCACGCTCAAGCAGCCCTGGCAGTGGGCACCTCGTTTGCAGAATTTTGCAGATGTCTGGCAGTTGATCAACTTTCCGCGTTTGTTCGGCAACACCCTCTTTTATGCCATTATGACCGAGATCGGCACGCTGCTCTCGTGCACGCTGGTCGCTTTCGGCTTTGCCCGCTTTCGCTTCCCCGGCCGCGGGTTCCTCTTCACGCTGCTCATTTCCACCATCTTCCTGCCGGCAGCAGTGACCACCATCCCCACCTACACCTTCTTCCTCAAGATCGGCTGGGTGGGCACCTACCTGCCCCTCATTGTGCCGACCTTCTTCGCCAATGCCTACGACGTCTTCCTGCTGCGTCAGTATTTCCTTACCATCCCGCGCGAAATGGATGAAGCCGCCATGATGGATGGGGCCTCCCCGCTGCGCATCTTCTGGTCGATCATTTTGCCCCAGTCGCTGCCGGTGCTGGTGGCGGTATCGGTCTTTCATATCGTCTGGGCCTGGAATGATTTTTACGGCCCCATGATCTACCTATCTACCAACCCCGATGCACAGCCCATTTCGGTGGCTCTCTCGCGCTTCAACGGCATTCACTCCACCAATCCCAACCTGATCCAGGCCACGGCTTTGATGGCCCTGGTAGTGCCGCTGGTCGTTTTCCTGCTGGCCCAGCGTTTCTTCATGCAAGGCATTGTGATCACCGGCGTTGAAAAGTAAAATAAATTAACCGTTTTTTGGAGGTTTTATGAAAATCACAGTAATTGGCGGGGGTTCCACCTACACCCCTGAATTGGTAAATGGTTTTTTGACGCGTTCCCAGAGTCTGCCCATTACAGAACTCTGCCTGATGGATATTGATCCAGAACGATTGCAGATCGTGGGCGGTTTCGCCAAACGCATGGTCGAGAGCAAAGGAGCTCCCTTTAAGGTGGTGCTCAGCACCGATCAGCGTGAGGCCATCCGCGGCGCCAGCTACGTCATTACCCAACTGCGCGTGGGGCAAATGCCCGCCCGCCGCGAGGATGAATACCTGGGGCTGCGCCACGGCCTCATTGGCCAGGAGACCACCGGCATTGGCGGCATGGCCAAGGCTCTGCGCACCATTCCTGTCATTCTCAGCATCGCCGCCGATATTCGCGAACTGGCACCCGGCGCCATGCTGGTCAACTTCACCAACCCAGCCGGGCTGAACACCCAGGCCCTCAGCCTGTTCGCTCCCGACGTGCCCGCCGTGGGTGTCTGCAATGTGGCCTACAACACCAAAATGACCATGATCGAAGCCATCGAAAAACAGTTGGGCGGCAAAGTGGATCCGGCCCGCTGTGAACTGAACACGCTCGGCCTGAACCACCTCACCTGGCATCGCGGCTTCAAAGTGGACGGCGAAGAGATGTGGGGGCCCATTTTGCAGGGCTATGTGGCCGAACTGCGCCAGGAGGACGAGCCCGAGTTCCCGCCCGAATTAGTGGAAACCCTGCAAATGATCCCCAATTACTATTTGCAGTATTTTTACAGCACCACCCACAAGCTGGAGCTGCAAAAGAAATGGCCGCCTTCACGTGCTGAAGAGGTGATGGAAGTGGAAAAGGACCTGCTGCGCGAGTATTCCGACCCGGCCCTGACCGCTCCCCCCGATGACCTGATGAAACGCGGCGGCGCTTACTATTCCACCGTGGCCACCCAGTTTATCAACGCCCACTATAACGACCTGGGCGAGACCCACGTGGTCAACACCGTGCACAACGGCGCGGTCAGCGGCTGGCCCAAAGAGTGGGTACTCGAAATGCCCTGCAAGATCGACCGCCAGGGTGTGCATCCCCTGCCGGCCGAACCCCTGCCTGATGCCTGTTTTGGACTGATCGCTCAGGTGAAATCTTATGAGCTGCTCACTGCCCGTGCTGCCGTCAGCGGCGACCGCGGCCTGCTCTACCAGGCCCTGCTGGCCAATCCGCTCGGCCCCGATGCCGAAAATGTGGCAGCCGTGATGGAAGACCTGCTCAATACCAATAAAAAATACCTGCCCCATTTCTTCCAGGCTTGAGAGGGCCTATGACCGCATACTTTTTAGGCGCAGACCTGGGCGGCACCAAAACCCACTGCATGATCGCCGACGAGAGCGGCAAAGTGATCGGGTTCAGCCAGAGCGGCCCCGGCAACCATGAATCCGTCGGTTATGAAGGCTTTCAGGCCAATCTGCATCAGGCCGTGAACAGTGCCCTCAAACTGGCCGGGCTCAGCAAGGATCAGATCAGCGGCTCCGGTTTTGGCGTGGCCGGCTATGACTGGCCCATCGAGCGAGAGCCCACCCTGCGCGTGATCAATACCCTGCAACTCAGCGGCGCCAGCGAAGTGGTCAACGACACCGATCTGGGGTTGTTGGCCGGTTCTTTGCGCCGCTGGGGCATCGCCGTGGTTTCGGGCACCGGCTGCAACTGCCGCGGCTGGGACCCCGAGCGCAAACATTACGGCATGGTCACCGGCGGCGGTTACGCCTTCGGAGAGAATGCCGGTGCCAGTGAACTCATCTTCAAGCTGCACAACGTGCTGGCCAATACTTATAACGGTCGTGGCCCCAATACGGCCCTCACCGCTGTATTATGCCGAAAATTTAACGTAGCCAACCTCGAAGAACTACTGCAAGGGGTTGCCTGCCAGAACTTTGCTTTAACGGCTGCAGATGCACCGCTCGTGTTCGAGGTAGCCAGTCAGGGCGACCCGGTGGCCCTCGACCTGGTACGCTGGGCCGGTCGGGAGCTGGGCGAGCTGGCCTGCGCGGTGATTCGCAAACTGCATTTCGAAGCGGTTGATTTCGATCTGGTGCAGATCGGCGGCATGTGGGGCGGCAGTCCGCTGCTCAGCGAAGAATTCAAGAAGGGGGTGCTTGCCCTGGCACCCGGGGCCAATATTTTGCGCACCCACCAGCCGCCCGTTCTCGGCGCGGTGCTGCTGGCCTTTGAAGCCGCCGGTCTCAACCCCGGCGCCGACCTGCGTGAGCGGCTCATCGAGAGCATGCCCCACACCCCACTCAAAGAAGAATAGAAGGTCATCATGCGAACGAAAAAACTGATCGTCAATGCCGATGATTATGGCCATGCCGCCTTGCTTTCTGAAGGCATCCGTCGTGCCGCCCAGCAGGGCATTGTTACTTCCACCACGGCCATGATGAACTGGCCCGATGCCGTCACCGAGCTTCCCAAAGCGGTGCGTGAATGCCCCCACCTGGGGCTGGGCGTGCACCTGGTGCTCACCAGCGGCAAACCTCTGCTGCCATCCGAACAGGTGCCCAGCCTGGTGGACGAGAGCGGCGATTTTCGCCGGCCCGACCCCTTCACCGCCCACATGGCTCAATTGAACCTGGAGGAGGTGAAAGCCGAATGGCTGGCGCAGATCGATCTCTTCAGGCAGGCCACGGGCAGGAACCCCGACCATCTCGACTCACATCACCATGTCTCTTATGCTTCCCCTGCCCTCTTTGAGTGCATGCTTGAACTGGCCATGCAGATTCACTGTCCCATTCGCAATCCCTATACCGACCCGTCAGCCGACACTCCTGCTGACTACCTTTGGGAAGCTGATGACGTAAATAACTATACGCAAATTATTAAACTGATGCAGCGCTACAGTCCCAAACACCCGCAGCTTTTCTTCAGCAGTTTTTACGATGAAGGCGCCACCATCGCTCACCTGATCGAATTGATCCAGCGAATGGATTCCGACCCCGTGCACACCACCTTTGAGGTGATGTGCCACCCCGCCCTGGTGGATGACGCGCTGCGTCAGACAAGCGATTATAACGACCAGCGTGCCCTGGAATTGAGCATTCTCACCGACCCGCACCCGCGCGCCTTGCTGATCGAAAGTGGCATTCAACTGGTGAGTTTCGGCGAAATATAGACCCGTGAGTGCTTCGCAAAAGTTGTCGCTGCAACGCTTCTTTGTGTCCTGCCAAATTCGTGTACAATCAAAAGGATGGCAAAAAGCAACCCCGATTCTCTTACCCCTAACCGCGATTCCAACGCCCTGCAGCCCCTCTTGCCCGGTGAACTGGCTCACATCATCGGCGCTCAGGCCAATCAGGCTGCTGCCCGTTCGCGTTTCAACGACTATCGCAGCCGTCGCGCCGAGCAGACCCTGCGCCGACAGGATGCCGATCTGCTGCTTTTTCGCGAATTCCTTGAGGTGGCTGGTGTGCACAGCGGGGACCTCACCCATGATGCCGGCGCCTGGCGCGTGGTCACTTGGGGGCTGGTGGAGGCCTACGTCAAGTGGCAGCTCCAGCAGGGATACGCCATCCCCAGCATCAACGTGAGGCTTTCTTCCATTAAAACCTACGCCCGTCTGGCCATGCAGGTCGGCACGCTCACCCCACAGGAATACGCGCTCATCCGCGCCGTGCAGGGCTACACCTTTCGTGAGCAGGCCCGCATCGATCAGCGCCGCGAGAAAAAGCGCATCGGCCTCAAAAAAGCCGAACCCACCAAGATCACCCCGGAGCAGGCCGCCGCGCTCAAGGATCAGCCCGACACCCCGCAGGGACGCCGCGACACCTTGATGATGTGCCTCCTGCTCGATCATGGCTTGCGCGTGGGCGAACTGGCCGCGCTGGCTGTCAAAGATTTCGACCTTTCAGAGAGCACCCTGCGTTTCTACCGCCCCAAAGTGAGCAAGGAACAGGTGCACCGCCTCAGCGAAGCCACCCATGCCGCCCTGCAAGCCTGCCTGGATGCCGGCGAGCTGGTTCAAAACGATCTGCTCCTGCGCCGCAGCAAAAAGAACGAAGAACTGGCCGAAGCCGGCATGAGCGAACGCGCCATCACCGGCCGGGTGGGCTTTTTGGGTAAAAAACTGGGGCTTTTCGACCTTTCTGCCCACGATTGCCGTCATTACTGGGCCACCTCGGCAGCCCGTCACGGTACCGACCCCTTCTCGCTGCAAGAAGCCGGCGGCTGGTCTTCGCTGGCCATGCCGCGCCGTTATATCGAAGACAACAAGATCGCCAATCAAAACGTCAAACTGAAATAATAGAATGAACTGCGAACATCAAGACGGGTGCAAAAAAATTGTGCCCGTCTTTTTTGGGGTAAATTCTTGATTAAAGTTTCCAAAATTGAGCGGTACTTTTTAAACATTCGTGTAAAATTAATTCATCAATCGTTCTTGCAAATTGTAATTTTGTCATAACTTAGGTTGAATGAGGGCTTTTTTCGCGCCTCACTCCCCAGGAATAATATGCCCGAAAACATCGTTTACTGCCCGAACTGTGGAAATCCATCCAAATCTGGCGCCGTTTTTTGCATGAGTTGTGGCAAAAGGCTGCCGGGGGCCGTCCCTTCTGAGGTCGCGCAAACCGTCGCTGCCTCAATTCCCCCCGTCAGTTCTCAAGAGATCGAACAGACTGAAGCCTATTTGGTCGCTTTACGCCATGTTGGCTTCTTCGCGAACGAATACAAATTGATCCGGGAACACAAAGGCAAAGAATATGCGGCTCAATATAACCGCGCTCAGATCGCCAGGCGTGGGCCGCTGCTTCTCATTCTGGTGCCGGCTTTTATCGTATTATTGACCAAGGTCTTCACCCACTACATACAAATCACTTTTTCTGTGTCACTTGTGGTTTTCATTGTGGCAATATTCGTTCAACGCAGCCGTGCTATTCACAGAGAGATTGCCAAGCAGCAGGCAGCTTTGAACAACCTGAAACAATCTTAGCAGTCCAGAACTTCTTTTTGGAGGGAAACGTGATCGGTGAACGAAAATTCTGTCCAGCCTGCGGCACGGCCAATTCTTTTGACAGCCGCTTTTGCACTTCCTGTGGAACAAAGTTCCCCGACTTCACTCCTCCATCCACAGAAGTTCATCCGCCCACCTTTGCGCAGGCAGATCCCAAGCCAGTAGAACCCGATGATACCCAGCCCATAAAACGGGTGGTTCCGCCGTCCGCACCTGCCCCATCCAATTTCATTACCCTCTCCTGCCCCAACTGCGGTGGCAAGCTGCAGATCACCCCAGATATTGACCGCTTTGCCTGCCAGTATTGTGGCTACGAACACATCGTGCGCCGCAGCGGCGGCACCGTTTCGCTCGAACCGGTCATGCAGATGATGGGGCAGCTTAACACGAACCTTGACCGTGTGGGCAGCAATGTTGACCGCATCTCAGGGCACGCCGAACGCCAGGCCTCAGAGGCTGCCATCGTGCGCATCAAGCAGGAGATCGCCGATACCCAGAAACGCATCGCCGACACGGGCGATTTCTACAAGTGGGGCTGGATGCTGATCTTGCTCGGGGTCTTCAGCTCAGCGGGTTTCAAGATTGCCGGTGCAGCGATAGGCGGCAAGCTCTTCGATTATATTAGCGGGTTCTTTTTCTTCCTCACCCTGCTCTTTATCCTCATTGTGGTCATCGGCTCGATCGAACAGAAAAAAGTGATCAACGGACTGCACGAAACCTTGCGCCAAAAGGAAGAAGAATTAAAGCGCCACCAGCAGTTGGTCTCACAACCCAATCCATTTGAACATTAACGCGAAAGCATCAGGAGTCTATATGGACGGAAATCAAAAATTTTGTCCCTCTTGCGGGGCATCCAATGAGGCAAGTTCCAATTTTTGCATAAGCTGCGGTGCCCGCTTTGCTGATTTTGCCCCCACCCCCCCACCTGTCGCTGCAGCACCCATCCCATCAGTGACGGTCACACCGCCGCCCATGCCGGCTTCAGGGCGCGATTTTATCACGCTGGCTTGCCCCAACTGCGGCGGCAAACTGCAGATCACCCCGGATATCGAGCGTTTCGCTTGCCAATACTGTGGATATGAACATATTGTGCGCCGCAGCGGCGGCATCGTCTCACTGGAGCCCGTCATGCAGATGATGGGACAGCTCAACACGAATATTGACCGGGTGGATTCCAACATCAATCGCATCTCGGGGCACGCCGAACGCCAGGCTTCAGAAGCAGCCATCGTGCGTCTCAAGGAAGAGATCGACGAGTTGATCAAAGCCTCGGGCAAGGCCGATGACAGCAAACGTAACATTTGGCTGACGGCTCTCTTCTTTGCCTGGCCGGCGGTTTCTGGCATCATCATCGGTTTCGCAGAAGAAGGGGTCGATAGCGATATTCAGCACATCGCTTTTATCGTCGGCGGCATTTTTATCTTTTTCACGGTGATGCTGATCGTGGCCGCCATCGCCCAAACGGCCGGGGTCAACAAGAAAAACCAGCAGCGCAGCCAGCAGATCGCACAAAAGCAGGCGGAGCTGGCTCACCACTATCAGGTGGTCTCGAATAGTAAATAGAGCACAAGAGAATGCTCAAGGTATAATCAACCCATCAACTGACAAGGATGCGCTGATGAACTTCCGTTCACTCTTTTCTCACATGGACTGGCTCGATTGGCTT
This sequence comes from uncultured Anaerolinea sp., assembly GCA_964459385.1. Classification (GTDB taxonomy): domain Bacteria; phylum Chloroflexota; class Anaerolineae; order Anaerolineales; family Anaerolineaceae; genus UBA6107. The sequence continues at coordinate 145,101 of CAYWLG010000002.1, read as the reverse complement.
CTGGCCGCGGCCTTCACTGCTTTGCTCGTGTTTATCGGCTGGCTGATTCAGGCACAATATGGTTGGATTCTCGGTTTGGTGATCGCACCCGTTCTTCTCTGGATGGCCAAGAGCAAGCGCGACCAAACCCGCCAGGCCGGCTCACAAATTGACCCGCCTCAAGAGGAACCCCCCAGCAAATAATCGCTGTACCCGCCGGCGTGACTGACCAGGCGGCCCTCTTCAATGGTGAGGATGCGATCCACCACCTGATCCAGAAAGTAACGATCATGCGAGATGATCAGGGCAGTGCCTTCAAACTCGGCCAGGCTGTCTTCGAGCACCTCGGCCGAGGCGATGTCCAGATTGTTGGTCGGCTCATCCAGCAGCAAAAAGTTCGCCTTCGAGAGCACCACCAGCGCCAACTGCAAGCGGCTGCGCTCCCCGCCCGAAAGTTCCCCCACCCGCTGACTGCATTGACGATAACTGAATAGAAAGCGCCCCAAAAAGGATACCGCCGCGCTCTCGCCCAGGTTGCCGGCCTGCTGCACTGTTTGCAGCACCGTGACCGCTGGGTCAAGCGTTTCGTGTTCCTGAGCGTAATATGCACTGACGATGCTTGGCCCCACCCTCACCTCGCCGCTGTCGGGCGCCTGGCTGCCCAGTGCCAGCTTGAGCAGTACCGATTTTCCCAATCCGTTCGGCCCGATCACCCCCACCCGTTCGCCGTGATGCAGCAGCAGGCCAGCTTCTTTAAGCAGCACGCGCGGCCCAAAGGCCTTGCTCACCTGGCGAAACTCCAGCACTTTATTCGAACCACGCCAGCCGTGCAGGCGCAGTTCCATACGTTTGCGTTCCAGCAGCGGTCGCTCGATGCGATCCATCTTATCCAGCCGGTTTTGGATGGATCGGGCACGTTTGGCAAATTTCTCGTTGTCATAGGTCTTGGCCCAGATGGAATAGCGTTTGATGGCCGCCTCAATACGGCTGATCTGATGCTGCTGCACCTGATAAAGCTCATTCTGGCGTGCCAGCCTCTCCTGCTTGTCGAGGATATAGCCCGAATAATCGCCATTAAAAACGCTCAGGTGTCCGTCTTCCAGCTCGGCGATCTGCGTCACCACGGCATCCAGCAGGTAGCGGTCGTGCGAGATGATCACCACCGCCCCGGCATAAGCGCGGATCAGCGATTCGAGAAACTCTTTGGCCTTCAGATCCAGATGGTTGTCAGGCTCATCGAGCAGCAGCACTTCAGGTTTTGAGAGCAACAGCCGGGCCAGGCCAACCAGCTTTTTTTGCCCGCCACTGAGCAGCCGCATGGGCTTGTCGAGGTCGCTTTCGGGCAGGCCCAGGCCGACGAGCAGGTCGTGCACCCGCTGTGGATACTGATCGCCCCCCAGAGCCTGGTATTCTTCCAACAATTTCTGCTGGCTTTCGAGCGCCTGAGAGAGGCGTTTTTCATTGCCATAAACGGTTTCATCGCCCATGCTGGCTTCAACGCGCTCCAGTTCCGCCTGCACCACTGCCATGCGTTCACTGCCGGCCAGCGCCAGTGCGCGTGCGCTTTGCTCCAGATCGAGAATGGGTTCCTGTGCCAGATAGCCAACGCGCACGCCGCGCGCTTTCGTCACACTGCCGCCGGCTTCGGGAGCAAACTCGCCCATAATGAGCTTGAACAAGGAGGATTTTCCAGCCCCGTTGGGCCCGATCAGGCCAATACGCGCGTCGTGCTGCACCTCGAAGTTCAGCCCATCAAAAAGAGTGCGAGCGCCTAAAACCAGAATGACATTGTTTAGCTGGAATGAGATCATTCAACTATTTTAGCGGAAATCTTAACATTTTTAAGAAAATCCTTACAAATACTTGAATTTGAGAGCATTTCAGGCTACCCTTAATTACGGTTAGTTTTGTGTAAGAAAATCTCTTCTCTTCAGCAGCGGTTCGCTGCCAGGCACGACTTTTTACAACACAACTTACTGATTAACAAGCTTTGAAGGGGAGGGACTTTTAATATGCAGAATAGCTTTGATTTAAATTTTTCGTTTCTGAGTTTTGCACTTGAAAATATTAATGAAGCTGTATTTCTGGTTGATCCAAACGGGACGATCCTTTATGCCAACAAAGAAGCCCGACGATTGACCGAATACAGCCAGGATGAACTCAAGCACAAAACGATCCCCGAAATAAACCCCAATTTCAGTCAGGGTGTCTGGAAAAGCCACTGGGCTGACCTGGAACGCGCCGGCACACTGCGCTTCGCCAGTTCCATTCTCACCAAATCGAATCAAAAAGTTCCCATTGAGATCGTCACCAATTTTTTCACCCAGGACGGAGAAGGTTATGGCTTCGCCTTTGTGCGGGATATTTCTGAACACACAAAATTGATCGAAAAACTCTCCGCTTCCAGCCAGTACAATCGCAGCTTGTTTGAGAACACTCTCGACCCTCTGGTTTCAATCGATAAAGACGGCAAATTAATTGACGTCAACCAGGCAACGGAAAAGATCTCCGGTTACTCTCGTGATGAATTGATCGGCAGTGATTTTTCGGCCTGCTTCACCAACTCCAAAAAGGCCGGTTCGTGTTTCCGTCAGGCATTTGAGAAGGGTTTTGTGCAAAGTTGCGCACTGGAATTTAAGAACAAAAACGGAAGTGTGTTTCCGGTGCTCGTAAATGCGATTGTTTATCCCGACAATACCGGCAAGGTGGCCGGTGTCTTTGCCTCAGCGCATGATATTTCTGAGCGAGTACATATCGAAAACGAACTGCGCGTGCAAAATGAGCGGTATCGCATGGCCCAGGTCATTGGCAAGGTTGGCAATTGGGAATACGACATTGAAACCGCCAATTTTTGGGGCTCAGACGAAGCAAAAAGGATTTACGGGTTTGCGGCCGATACAGAGAATTTCACAACTGAAGAAGTAGAAAGCTGCATTGTTGAGCGCAAACAGGTGCATCAGGCTTTGATCGATCTGATCGAGAAAGGCCTGCCTTACAACCTCGAGTTTGAAGTTCACCCTCAGGATGGCTCTCCTGCCCGTTTCATCACTTCAATTGCAGAATTGCAGCGTGACTCTCATGGCAAGCCAGAAAAAGTGACGGGGGTGATCATTGACGTAACGGACCGTGTAAAAAGCGAAGAAGATCTCCGCCTGCTTAAGGCAGCCGCAGAGGCAGCCGCCAATGGCATTGTCATCACCGACCGCGAGGGCAGCATCACCTGGGTCAACCCGGCATTTACTGAATTGACCGGTTACCCAATCACTGATGTGCTCGGCAAAAACCCCCGCATTTTGCGATCGGGCAAGCAAAACGCCGGTTTTTATAAAGACCTTTGGGACACGATTGCCGCAGGCGAAAAATGGCACAATGAACTGATCAACAGGCGGGCCGATGGCAGCCTGTACACAGAAGAAATGACCATTTCTCCGGTGTTTCAAAAATCGGGTGAGGTCGGCCATTTTATCGCCATTAAACAGGATGTCAGTGAACGCAGAGAACACGACCGTGAAAGAGAAGCCCTTCTCTCCGTTTCCAACGGACTGCGTTCATGCACCACCCGCTCGGAATTGCTCGATGTGTTTCTTCACCAGATTTTGAATACCTTCAACGGGGAGGGGGCCCTGTTTGTCTCGTATGACCCGGCCAGCGAAGAAACGCACATCGAGATGGGCTGCGGCCCGATCGGCGAAAAGGTAAGCGGTCGCCTCATACCCAAAGATCAGGGGGTGAGCAACCGGGTACTTCGGGAGGGCAAACCTTATCTCAGCAATGCAGTTGCTTCTGACCCCGAATTCTTGCGGCCCGATTTTTTGGGCGAAACCAATTCTGCCGCCTGCGTTCCGCTGATCGCTCAAGAGCAGGTGATTGGCGCTGTCTGGTTGAAACGCCGTGAAACGATCACCAGCGAAGATGAAATTTTGCTCATCACCCTCGCCAACATGGCAGCCGATGCCATTCAAAGGGTGACGCTGTTTGAGAAAACCCAACACCATTTAAAGCAGATGGCTTCGATTCACATGGTCGATCAGGCGATCAGCTCCATACTGGATCTAAAAATCATTTTGGATCTATTGCTCAAGAACGCCGTTACTTTACTGGGTGTGGATGCCGCCAGCATATTGTTGCTTTCCCCTTCTACAAGTGAGCTTACCTTTGCCGCCGGGGTTGGCTTTAGAACCGAGAAAGTTGAAAAACTAAAAGCGATCTACGGGCAGGGGCAGGCCGGCCGGGCTGCTTCAGAACGAAAAACGGTCACCGTCCCCAATCTTTTGCAGGCCAGAGATTCCTTTATCCGCGCCAGCTTGTTGGATGAAGAAGATTTTGCCTCTCATCACGTAGCTCCGCTCATCGAAAAAGGCCAGGTGAAAGGTGTGATCGAAGTGTTTACCCGTCACAAGCTCGTGCCTACCGAAGAGTGGATCGAGCTCTTTGAGCTTTTGGCCACCCAGGCAGCGATCGCAGTCACCAATACCGGCCTGTTTTCTGAATTACAGCAAAAGAACGCCGAGCTTTCTTATGCTTATGATGCCACCATCAAAGGCTGGTCAATGGCAATGGATCGGCGCGACCGCTTTTCACAGGATCATACCGAGCGCGTGGTCGCAGCGGCTGTTCGTCTGGCACAACAAATGGGGCTCAGCGGCAATGAGATCGTCAACATCCGACGCGGCGCTTTGCTCCACGATATTGGCAAGATCAGCATTCCTGACAGGATTCTGCTCAAGCCCGAAAAGCTTACCCCTGAGGAACACAAAGTGTTGGAAGAGCATCCCCGCCTGGCCTACGACATGCTGCGCTCCATCAGTTATCTCAAATATGCCATCGATATTCCCTATTGCCACCATGAAAAATGGAACGGCAAAGGGTATCCACGCGGCTTGAAGGGTGAAGAGATTCCCCTCTCTGCACGCATCTTTTCTGTGGTCAACACCTGGGATGCGCTCACAACCGATCGCCCCTATCGCAAGGCCATGAGCCAGCAAGAAGCCATTCAGATCATGCAAACTGAATCCGGCAACTCTTTTGACCCTCACATTGTCGAGACGTTTTTGGCTGCTCTTGAAGAGAACCAGTTCAAATAACCCGGTACCCCTCCTTAATAAGCAATAAAAGAGTTGAGTCCAGACCGCCCTTTATTGGGCGATCTTTCTATTAACAAGATGTTTAACCGTCTTTATCTGTTCCTTAACCTGGAAGCGTTATTCTAGAATGGGAAAGGTATACAAGCCGCCATTTAGTTGGATTTAGTTGAATTTGCGTCAAGTTCACTCACCCAAAGGAGAATTCGCCATGCCCAAAAGAGTATCCACCCTGTTGAGAATGCTGTCCCTCTTCATCCTTACTGCTTTGCTGCTCAGCGCTTGCAATTTTCCACTTTTCTCACCCACTTCTGATGTCTCCACAGATGATCTGAGTTCAACCGAAAGCTCTTCACAGCCAACCGACCAAAACGACGGTCCTGCCGGCAGTACCAACGATAACTGTCTCATCGGGCGTTGGCAGGTGACCGATTTCTCTGCCTATTTTGACTCGATCAAATCTTCTCTGCCAGCCGATTCCGACCTCACCATCACCAATTCGGTGAACAGTGGCACAGCTATCTTTGAGTTTGACGCCGACGGCGTGACCACATTTAGCGGCGAACAATTCAATCAATCCTTTACGGTTTCTTCCACTGTCAGCGGTCTGCCATTGGAGATCCCGGTTTCCATTCTGGTAGATGGCCCTTCCAAAGGGCATTACAGCCTGACGGGCGATCGGGTCAGCTTCCATGATGTCGAATACGACAATACCACCATCGACATTTCAGTGATGGGCAGCAGCACCCGCATTGAAGACACCCCGCTCAACACCGAGGGAGAAACCGATCTTTACACTTATACCTGTGAAAATGACTCGTTGTGGCTAAAGCTTATTTCAGTTGATCTGGATCTGGCTCCCATTACACTTACTCGCATCCGCTAGTCGCCTATTCTTTTCAATTCCACTCGCCGGTTTGTGGGGAAATTAATCCGGCGGGTGTTTTGTTTTAACCGGCTGGTTAATTGCTTTGCTTTTTCTGCAGCTCCCAAAAGTCACCGAAACGATCTGGGTGTAAATATGATAAAATTTGTCATATTTAGTTTTTCGTTCTTTAGGAGAATATATGAAAACAAAAAAATCGCTTCGCGTGTTCACATTGATCTCTCTCAGCCTGATGGCAGTCTTGCTTCTCAGCGCCTGTAATTTCCCTCTCTTCAATATGGGCTCTACGGCTACCCCTGAGTCCCCCTCCGGGGATATGCCTGCTGCGCCCACCGAAGCTGCCACAATGAGCAGCGATATGGGCAGTGGCGGGGGCGGTTCTTGCCTGGTGGGTCGCTGGACCCTTTCCGATTTTTCGTCTTACTTTAACTCAATCAACAACCTTCTACCCGCTAATGCAGGGGTGAGCGTCACCGGGGGTGATTATACCGGCAGCGCTATTTTTGATTTTGGTGCTGACGGCAATGGCTCATTTATTGCCGATAACTTCTCACAGAACTACACGGTGAATATTGATGCTGGTGGCAACCCAATGGAAATTCCTACCTCGCTAGTGGTTAACGGCACAGCAACCATGAAATACACTGTCGAAGGCGACGAGATTACCTTCAGTGATCAAGCGTACGGTGATACCACCATCCAATTGACTATGATGGGCAGCACCACCAATCTCGAAAATAATTTGTTGGGCGACCCTGGCACCATCAAGGTCTATCAATACTCCTGTGTAGATGCCAACACCCTCTCGCTTAAGGTCATTGCTGTTGACGCTGATCTGGCTCCGTTGATCCTCACTCGGGTTCCGTGATTGACTTTCTAACAATTACGCCCTCCAGTGGAGGGCGTATTCTTTTTAAAGATCGGGCAGTTGCCAGTCAATGGGGGGTGTGCCGGCTTCCTGCAGCACAGCGTTGGTCTTTGAAAAATGACGGCAGCCAAAAAAACCGCGCTCGGCCGAAAGCGGTGAAGGATGCGGGGCCTTGAACACGGTATGGCGGTCGATATCGATCCATTCGGCTTTGCGCTGGGCGTAACTGCCCCACAGCAAAAAGACCACGCGCTGATGGCTGGCATTGACCGCGCGCAGCACGGCGTCGGTGAAATTTTCCCAGCCCTTGCCCTGATGTGAGTTGGCCTGATGCTCGCGCACCGTGAGCACGGCATTGAGCAGCAGCACGCCCTGCTCGGCCCAGGGGATGAGACAGCCGTTGTTGGGCACACGAAACTGCACATCGGCGTGCAGTTCTTTGAAGATATTCAAAAGCGAAGGCGGCGCTGCCACCCCGGGGCGTACCGAAAAGGCCAGACCGTGGGCCTGATTCTCTTCGTGATAAGGGTCCTGCCCGATGATGACCACCCGCACACGTTCGTAGGGCGTGTAGCGCAGGGCATTGAACACGTCATCGCCGGGCGGGTAGACACGGTACTTATGGCGCTCGTCGCCTACAAACTTGTAAAGCTGCTGATAATAAGGCTGGGTGGTTTGGTCGGCTAAAACAGGCAGCCAGCTTTCAGGGATCGGCATGGTGAACTCCTGGCAGTTGCCCGCAATGGGGCAAGGGGTGTATGCCTAATTTTACAACCAGTTGCGGGCAGCCGCGGCAGGCCAACGCGGTTATTCATAAAAAAATCAGTGCAAGGCTTTATTTCACCTTGCACTGATTGGTCTAACAATTTTGATTGACTTAGCGCAGGCCGTATCCGCCGCGCCCCATGCCGCCGCGGGCCGCGGAGCCGTACATGCCGCTGGTGGTCTCGATGGCAGTCTGGAAGGCTTCAGGGCTCAAGGTCTGCGGGGTGTACACGCTGCCGGTCTCGGCCTGATAAGTGTTGGCGAAAGCCTGCAAGTGATTGTAGGAACCCAGCATCAGATTATTGAAGACCTGCTGCACATCCAGATGGGTCACGCTGGCTAAACGAACCTGCAAATCAGCGATATCCAATTCTTCGATCGCGCCGCCCACCAGTAAAGCATCGGCCAGAGACTGGCTGCCCTGTTGGGTCAGGCTGGTGTAGAGTGCCTGCAAGTTGCTGTTGTTGAACACACCGGCGCTGGCAGAAACGGGGCTGGTCAGACCATAGCGGTCAAGCAGCACCAGCACAGAATCCATGTGGGTCTGTTCACTCTGGGCAATATTGCCAAAGAGGGGCAGGCTCCATTGGGTGGCCAGGAAGTTATACACATCGCGGGCCAGTTTTTCTTCTTCTACCATGTAGATCAAGGCATCCTGCTCAGATTGAGAGAGCAGGGTGGCATCTACGGTAGTGGCATAGGTGCAGGTGCCATCGCAGCCCGTCACAGGGTCGCCGGTACCATAACCACCGTTGCCGAAACCACCGACACCGCGGCCCGCAACGACGTTGCTTTGCGAAGCACTGGCATAAGCCAGACTATTGACACCGGCCAGCATGACACCAGCCAAAACAAGGGTTGTTACAACAATTTTTAAAGTTTTCATCTTATCTCCAAATATTTTTTACAGTCAGGTTGTTACAATGCTTAAGATATCGAAAACTTGTGAAGATTTTATAAAGATTCGCAGCCAATTCGGTGTTTTTAGTCGAAATCCAAAAAAACGGGTGTGTTTTGGAGGTTTTTCGCTCAAAACGGCCGGGATGCTTTTCTTCCCCTTCTCAGACGCTCTTTTTCCCCATTCGGTACCCCCGCTGCTTCGCTGCTGCGGCAGTGGTAAAATTGCCTTAACCTATTCCCCCAAGAGGACATTTTATGAATTCATCTGATGTGCAACCGCTGGTCGAAGTCACCCGCGGACCTGTCGTAGAGTCGATTCATTTGGGTGTCATCGTCGTTACAGATCCATCCGGCCGGGTAGTTACCTCACTGGGCAACCCCGAAACGGTCACTTTTTTGCGTTCCTCGGCCAAGCCTTTTCAGGTGCTGCCCTTCGTAGAACGCGGCGGGGTCGAACACTTTGGCCTCACCGACCGCGAACTGGCTGTGATGTGCGCCAGCCACCACGGCACCGATGAGCACGTCAGAGTCATCCAGGGCATTCAGACCAAGATCGGCGTCAGCGAAGCCGACCTGCTCTGCGGCATCCATCCCCCCGAAGATAAAGCCACCGCCCGTCGCATGATCGCCAACAATGAGCCCAATTCGCAGTTGCGTCACAACTGTTCTGGCAAACACACCGGCATGCTGGCCCACTGCAAGCTGCGCGGCTGGCCCACCGAAGAGTACATCCACCCCACGCACCCCTTGCAGCAAACCATCTTTCAGACCTTTTGCGAGATGAGTGGGGTCTCCATGCAGGAACTGAAGCTCGGCGTGGATGGCTGCTCGGCACCGGTCTTCGCCGCGCCCATGCGGGCCGCTGCCTGGGCCTTCGCCCGGCTGGCCGACCCCTCGGCACTGGCTGAACCGCGCGCGGCTGCCCTGCGTCATATCTTCACAGCAGTCACCGCCAACCCTGACATGATCGCCGCCCCCGGTGCGCTGGATACTGAGCTGATGCGGGTTGCTTCGGGCAAGCTGCTCGCCAAGATCGGGGCCGAAGGCTATCTGGGCATGGCGCTGCTGCCCGGCGCCTGCGGGCCCAACAGCCCGGCTTACGGCATCACGATCAAGGTTTCCGACGGCGACATGCACGAACAGCGCGCCCGCGCCACCATCGCTGTGGAAGTCCTGCGCCAGTTGGGCGCCCTTTCTGCCGAGCAGCTCCATCAACTGGCCGATTTCGACCGCCGCCCGCAGTACAATTGGCGCCTTACCGAAGTCGGAGAGATCCGCCCGGCCTTCAAGCTGCCGCCCCTGCAAAATTGATTGAAACCCGGCAGTAAATCGTCTATACTGTGAATGTCAGTGAAGAAGGAGTTGCCGATGCAGCCGGTTTATCTGCTGGATGACAGCCTTGAGATCGAGGTGTTCTTCTCTTTAGAAGACTGCGATCTTGAAGACAATATTTGCCTGAAAGTGGCTGAATCTTGCCCCGAGGATGAAAAGATCTTCAAACACGACGAGAGCCACCTTTATCTCACCCGGCGCCAGGCCCGTGCGCTGGCCGAAGTTCTGCTGGAAGCCGCCCGTCGCAGTGAAGAGAAGAGCCTCTGACCGCTCAAAATGCCCTTTCCAAACCGGTCTCTGTGCACGAGGCCGGTTTTTTGTCGAAATACTCATTCTCTTCTAATCCAATTCCATTAAAATGAAACACATATTCTATTTTCACTCTATTTTAGGACTTTAAATGATCGAGAGAATTCGCACGATTTACAATGAATACCCGCGCAAATTTTGGATCTTGGTGGGTGTCGGTTTTGTCGATGGCATCGGTGGAACACTGCTGTTCCCCTATTTTTCGCTTTACATCACCCATAAATTCAACGTGGGCATGACCGAGGCGGGTCTGCTGCTGGCGATCTTCTCGGTGACCGGGTTGATCGGCAGCATGATCGGCGGCGCGCTCACCGATAAATTTGGGCGTAAATCCATCATGGTTTTCGGGCTGGTCTTCAGCGCCCTGAGTGCGCTCAGTATGGGGCTCGTCAATAACCTGGGCTTTTTCTACGGTCTGGCCGTCATTGTGGGCCTGCTTTCCAATGTGGGGGGCCCGGCCAATCAGGCCATGATCGCCGATATTCTGCCCGAAAACAAACGCGCCACCGGTTTTGGGGTGATGCGCGTGGTCGGCAACATGACCTGGATCGTCGGCCCCACCATCGGTGGTTTTCTGGCGAACCGGTCTTATCTGGCCCTGTTCATCATCGACACTGTTTTCAGCCTCATCACCGCTGCCCTCGTTTACCGCTTTGTGGCCGAGACCAAACCCGAAACCTCCAGTGATGAAAAGCCCGAATCGCTGCTGGTGACCCTCAGCGGCTATTTCAAGGTGCTCAAGAACAAGCTTTACCTGGCCTTCATCCTGGTTTCAATGCTCATGCTGGTGGTCTACACCCAAATGTACAGCACCCTCTCGGTGTTCATGCGCGATCAACGCGGCATCGACCCGCAGGGTTACGGCATGCTGCTCAGCGTCAGCGCTGTGCTGGTGATCGTGGCCCAGTTCTGGACCACCCGCCAGACCGAAAAACATCCGCCCATGACCATGATGGCCTTTGGCACTTTCTTTTACATGATCGGGTTCACCATGTTCGGCTTCATCAAGCCGCTCTGGCTCTTTATGGTGGCGATCCTCATCATCACCATGGGCGAGATGATCGTCGTACCTACCGGGCAAGCCTTGGTGGCTCGCTTTGCCCCGGAGGATATGCGCGGCCGCTACATGGCCACCTACGGACTGGCCTGGACCATTCCGCAGGCCATCGGCCCCTCCGCCGCCGGTCTGATCATGGATAACTACAACCCCAACTGGGTTTGGTATATCGGCGGTGTTATCACCCTGATCGCCATCTTTGGCTTCTTGTTCTTGAATCGTTTTGTACCCAGATCTGCGGGTGAACCCGAACCAACCGTTCAGCCGCTAGAACTCTAGAGAAAGCAAAGCCACCCCAAAAGCATTCGGGGTGGTTTTTCATTTGGAGGGATCTTAGCTTAAAAGGATGGTTAAGATAACCACGACGGCAGCAACTGCCAACACGATCAGACCGGTTTTTAACGCACTTTTGAATTCGGGAGTTTCAGTGGGTTTCAACTTGGGCTCTTCCATTTTTAGTCCTTTATATACTTGATTCGATCTGAGGATACATAAATTATAGGGGGGGCGAACATCAAAATAGAAGTAATAAATGTAAGAGGTCAGACAATGACATGTAATATTCCTTTACGTCTGTCCCTTCTCTTCCACCTCGGCGAATTTAAAGATCTGCCTGGCGGCCTTTGCCTTATACATGGCCTTATCTGCCGCTTTGATCAAATCCTCCCCGTTCGTGCCATGCTGCGGGTAAAGGCTGGCCCCAATGGAGACCCCGGCCACAATATGCAGACCGATAAAATATTCCACCGCGTTGTCTGAAATGGTCGCGGCGACGTCGCGCACATTTTGGCCGTCCGAAATCCCTTCCAGCAGGATCACAAATTCGTCTCCCCCATATCGGGCCACGATGTCTGAACTGCGCACGCTAAACTCAAATACCCGCGCGATATCGATCAGTATCTGATCCCCGATCGAATGACCAAAACGATCGTTCACTGCCTTGAAATCATCCAGATCAATGAACAGAATGGCAAACTGTCGATTGGTGATCTGTGCCGATTCAATGGCATTATTAATTCGGTTTTGCAGCAGCGACCGGTTGGAAAGACCGGTGAGTGGGTCATGGGTGGCCATGCGCACCAACTCTTGCTCGGCCCGGCGCAGTTCGTTGATCTCTTCAGAAATTCCCACTAGGCCAATGATCTCGCCGCTTTCATCTTTTATCGGGAATTTCGCCGTGGAGACCCAGTTTTCTTTACCGGCTGGGGTAATGAAACATTCGACCTGGCCGTTGATCGAGTGTCCGTTTTCGATCACTTTACGATCGTCCTCCATCGTGCGTGTGCCGTATTCTGCGCCGAACAGTTCCCTATCGGTTTTGCCAAGCACCTGTTCTTCGCAGGTGAACCCCAGCGCCTCGATCATTTTCTGGCTGGCATGCAGCATACAACCCTCTCTGTCTTTCACATAAAGGCTGAGAGAATCGTTTTCCAGCAATGCGCGCAAGATGATCGAGTCGCTGATCTGTACCTGCTTTTTCCTTTTGGATTTCTCCCCCATAAGGCCTCATTCGCAAAGAAAATTTGAGACAACCTTCCTGCCCGGCTGTCTCCGTTCCGTGGTCGCAATGAGTTTTCGAAGATCAACTTTGAACTTCTTTATTTTATCATCTTCTGGGCAGATAAAAATGAGAATCCGAGCTTTTGACAGAAGAAAGGATTTCACGAAGTATAATTAGGCCATTCTACCCCCCGGAGAAAAACATGCCCGGTTTTACCCCTGGCCGTCGCTGGCAGCAAGCTTATTATCCCTTCAAAAAACTCTCTATCGGTGAAAGCATTCTGGTAACGCTCGAACGCACCGGCAAAGGCCTGGTTTTTGGCTGCCGCATGTGCGGGAATTGTCTGCTGCAAGAAACAGCCTTCATCTGCCCGATGGAATGCCCCAAAGGACTGCGCAACGGTCCCTGCGGCGGTTCAACCCCCGAACATTGTTATGTAGATGAAACGCGTCCCTGCATCTGGTATCGCATCTACGACCGGGCCGAAAAGATGGGCCGCCTCGATAAATTGATGGAAGTGCTGCCCCCGCTCGATTGGGACAAAACCGGCACCTCTGCGATGAAGGACGTGCGCATCCACTATCAGGAGCGCGGCGGCCTCAAAGCCCTGTGGCGCGGTTGGAATCAGCCCGCCGAGCAGCGCCGCCAGGCCTGGGATCGCTTTTTTTACGAAATTCGCCAGCCCGATTGGTGGGGCGGCGACGCGCTGCCGCACCCGGCCCCGGCTCACGAACCGGTCTCACACCTTGAAGAAGTTTTCAGCCAGGGCAAATTCGCCCTTACGGCTGAGATCGCCCCGCCCCTTTCGAGCAACCCCGAAGAAGTGATCAAAAAGGTAGCTTTGCTCAAAGACTGGGTGGACGCCGCCAACTTCACCGATGCCCCCTCCGCCACCGCACGCATGTCTTCCCTGGCCTGCTCGGTGATCGCCCTGCAAAATGGCCTCGAACCGGTGATGCAGATCGCCGGCCGCGACCGCACCCGCACCGGTTTTCAGGCCGAGATACTGGGGGCCACCGCTCTGGGCATTCGCAACATCCTCTGCCTCACCGGCGACCATCCGCGCCTGGGCCCCGCCCCACAGGGCCGCAAAGACATCTGGGATCTCGATTCGATTCAGATGGTCTGGCTGCTGCGCCGCATGCGTGACGAAGGGCATTTTCTCGACTGCCGTGAGGTAAAATGCGCCCCCAGTGCCTTCATCGGCACCGCTGGTTCTCCCTACGCTTCGACCCCGCTGATCCAATCCATGCGCGAAGAGAAAAAGGTCAACGCCGGCGCCCAGTTCATGCAGACCCAGTGCGTGTTCGATCTGGAAGGCTTTGAGCGCTATCTGGAAGCTCTCGAGCGCCGTGAAGTGGCACAGCGCGTCAGCCTGATGGCAGGCATCACCCCAGTGCGCAGCCTCAACGCCTTGCATGCCATGTCGAAAGTGCCGGGCATTCGCATTCCGGCCGCCACCTTCAAACGCCTCGAAAACGCCCCCGACCCCAAAGAAGAATCGGTGCAAATGACCCTCGAGATGATCGAAAAGGTGCGTGCCTTACCCGGTGTAAGCGGCATTCACTTCATGGCCGTAGGCTGGGAATCCATCGTGCCGCGCCTGATCCAGGAAAGCGGTCTGCGCTGACGGCTCACGCAGGCGCAAGTCAAGGCTTCTGCTGCCCCATTTGAGAATCAAAACAAATTTCAGCGATTCAAGCTAGCCTCCCCACTTTCACAGGGAGGTTTTTTCATATCTGCTGTTGCCCTTTTTCTGGGTAGGTATTACAAGAGCCACATCCAATTAATGTTTTTTCAACCGGTCTGGCATTTTTTTAATATTTACGGAGAATTTAGGTCTTTTTTAGATTAATTTAAGATAAATTGGACTAGTTTTGTCATATAATAATTGCAAGTTATTAAACAAATACAGTATTTTGTATAAATAGTTTTTGTCCATTAACAACTGATTTCATTTCTTTAGGAAGCGTTGATCCGAAAAGACCTTTGGTCGCTGCGCCGCTGTTACGGCAAACTTTTCGGGGAGCAAATTGCGAAACCGGCCTTTTTATCAGGTCGGTTTTTTTGTTAACAGCGATCAAAGATTCTGAAACAAGGAGCAGAAAAATGAAAACACAGCATTTCTTAAAATTATTCAACCGGGCGCTATATATTGGCAGCGCCGTCCTATTAATTACCGCGCTCTTCCTGTCAGTGGCCGTGCAGCCCGCACAGGCAGCCACACTGACCGGTGGCGGCGGCCAGTCACCTAGACTGGAGCTTTCACACATTGCCTGTGTGAATAATAAAGTGGAAGTCCACTTTGTGGTAAACAATCTGGGAAATTATGAAAGTGCCGGCAATCTCACCTTTAAGCTGAAGATAAACAACGGTACTGAGCAAGTCATCACCATTAGCTCTTCCTCCCACAATAATGGTACCTATCAGTATAATTGGTATGGTACTGTGAATGGTTACTACAATGTCACCGAAGCCCAGGTCTACACTAGTTACCACGGTTGGATAGATTTGAAAAACCCCGGAGCTTACAATTATCAGAATAACCAGTGCGTAGCCTCCACCCCCACCAAGACTTCGGTGCCGCCTACTGCTACGAAGACCTCGGTACCCCCGACCCCGACCAAAACCAATGTTCCTCCTACGGCGACCTTCACCCCGACCAACACGAGTGTTCCGCCTACCTTCACCCCAACCTTCACTCCTACCAGTACTGAGGTGCCGCCTACCTTCACCGCCACCTTCACTCCTACCAGTACTGATGAGCCGCAGCCCACTCCAACTGATACTGAAGTGCCGCAGCCCACTCCTACCAGCACTGATATAGTGCCCACCCCAACCAACACTGAGGAATCTCCTACTGAAACTCCAATCCCGCCCACCGAGACCACCCCGGATGAACCTACCAGCACCCCTGAGACCCCGGTGCCTACTTCCACCAATCCTCCTGTCGTGCTGATCTCTGCCCCATTGCTTGAGGTGGACCCCTTCTGTACCGTGGATGGTCAGATGCAGTGGACAGTCGTCAACCCGAATGCTGATAATGTCTACATCGAGCACTACACTGTAGATGGTTCGGATAGAAGCGGTTTCTCGGCTGCACCCGGCGAACACGATCTCACCCAAACCCCACTGGGCACCCACTCCGTTACCCTGTTCTACAATGATGCCCAGACCGTTTCACTGAGCTACACCATTAATGTTTGCCCCTTACCCGTACCTGTAACTGGGAATGCCATTCTCATCCCGGTCACCGGCGCGGATAACAGTGGCGCTTTGACCAGTGGCCTGTTCTTCGGCGGCTCTTCTCTGGCCGGCCTGGCACTGGTGCTCTCTGCCCTGCGCAAGTTCTTGAAACTGTAAATTCTGATCCAAAAGTAACTGATCACAAACACCCCGCAAGTTGCGGGGTGTTTGTTCGTTAAATAAGCGTAAAACTGGAATAAATTTAATATTAAAATTAATGTAAATTCTGCAACTATATGCTATATTATTATGTATCCCTTATCGGTAATAAGCAGCGAAAACACCTTAGTGAAAATTTAAATAAAAAGGCACTTGTTCTTTGCCTCAGGATGCGTTGATCCTGCAAGCTTATCTGGTCGCTACGCCTGTCTTCAGGCACGCTTGCAGGGGAGTAAATTGCGAAACCGGCCCGTTATATTGGCCGGTTTTTATTTTCTTTGGCCATCATCTAATCATCTGAACTTTTTGTTATTTGGAGGAGGAAAAATGAACGGAAGAAGACTCAGCATTCTAAAGAAATTGAACCACTTTTTCTACCTGGCCAGTGCAGCTCTCATGATAGCGGCCATGATCTTAACCGTAGCTGTTAAACCCGCCCAGGCCTGCTCAGGAAATCTGGCCGTTTCCTTTGCCTGCACCGTGGATGGTAAGGTGAAAATTACTCTTACCGTTTCAAACGTATCGAGCGGTGAAAAACCAGGAAACAGCATAACAATGAGATTGCAGATAGGCAGCGGTTCAGCCCAAGATTACACGGTCAGTAATCCCACACATGTGGGTGGCCAGTGGATTTATACCTGGACAAACAGTGTGGTTGAAAACGCAAAGTACGATATCAAGAAAGTAACTGTTCCCTTCTACTACATCAGTAGTGGCGGCTACGTTACCACTCTTACCTTCAATGATCCCGGCAAACAGACAATGAGCTGTACCACGCCCCCAGTATCCGGTTGTACGAATCCGGCCGCCATCAATTACAATCCCAGCGCCACCGTGGATGATGGTTCCTGCCAGTTCAGCGGCTGCACCAACCCGCTGGCCGATAATTACAACCCCAGCGCTACCGTGGATGATGGATCTTGTGTGGTCAGTGGTTGTACAAATCCTCTTGCAGTCAATTATGACTCAAGCGCCAATTCGGATGATGGATCGTGCATCATTCTAGGCTGTACAAACCCCTTGGCTGACAACTATAACTCCAATGCCAACACAGAGGATGGCTCCTGCGTAATCAGTGGTTGTACCAATCCGCTGGCCGATAACTATGACTCAAACGCCAATTCGGATGATGGTTCTTGTGTGATCAGCGGTTGTACCAATCCGGCCGCGGTCAACTACGATGCAAACGCCAATTCAGACGATGGATCGTGCATGATCTACGGATGCACCAACCCGGCTGCCGATAACTACGATTCAAGCGCCAATATGGACGATGGCTCTTGTAGAGTGGGAGGCTGCACCAATCCCAGCGCGGTCAATTTTGATGCTTCGGCCACCTATGATGACGGCTCTTGCCAGTTCAGTGGCTGCACCGATCCCAGCGCGGTCAATTACAACTCAAACGCCGCTGTGGATGATGGTTCCTGTCAGTTCGCAGGCTGCACCAATCCGCAAGCTGACAACTACGATCCTGATGCTGACGTAGATGATGGCTCCTGTGTGATCAGCGGTTGTACAAACCCAGCCGCCGATAACTACAACCCGGCCGCCACAACTGACGATGGCTCGTGCATAGTTGGAGGCTGCACCAATTCGGGCGCGGACAATTATGATGCATCGGCCACTTACGATGATGGCTCTTGCCAGTTCAGTGGCTGTACTGACCCAGACGCCACTAACTACAATCAAGCAGCCACGGTGGACGATGGCTCCTGCCAGTATCCACCTGTACTCGGCTGTACCGACCCGGATGCCACCAACTATGACGAAACCGCCACCGTGGATGACGGTTCTTGCCAGTACCCGCCGGTGCTCGGCTGTACCGACCCGGACGCCACAAACTACAATGCCGATGCCACAGTGGACGATGGCTCTTGCCAGTATCCGCCTGTACTCGGCTGTACCGACCCGGATGCCACCAACTATGACGAAACCGCCACTCAGGATGACGGTTCTTGCCAGTACCCGCCTGAAGATGTTGAGGGCTGCACTGACCCCAGTGCCACAAATTACAATGCCGATGCCACAGTGGATGATGGCTCTTGCCAGTATCCTCCTGATATTGTAGGCGGCTGCACCGATCCAAACGCCAGCAACTACAACCCGAATGCCACAGAAGATGACGGCTCCTGCAATTACCCGCCGGTCGTACATGTGCTCGACGCCCCCACCCTGCAAGTGGATCCCTTCTGCACCGCTGGTGGCCTCATGCAGTGGACAGTGATCAATCCGAACTCCCAGGGATTCCCCATTGAATACTACACAGTAGATGGTAACCCGAGAGGTGGTTTCACTGCTGCCACGGGTGAACACAATCTGACCACCACTCCGCTCGGCACCCACAAAGTTGTGCTCTTCTACGGTGAATCGCAATCCGTTTCACTGACCTACACGATTGATGTCTGCCAGTTGACGATCCCTGTAACGGGCAATGCGCTCCTCATTCCGGTCACCGGTGCCGATAATACTGAAACGCTGGGCGACACACTCTTCTTTGCCAGCTTCTCTTTTGCCGGCCTCGGCCTGATCCTTTCTGCCCTGCGCAAACTCTTGATGAAATAACGATATCCAAAGAACCTAGACAGCAAACATCCCCCTCAAAATCGAGGGGGATGTTCTATTTCAACAATATGCCAGCAACAGAAAACTAAATGACGAACTTGCCGTTCTCATACAACAGCACATCGTCCACCCAGATCTGACCGCCATCGCGCAGATCGCAGATCATGTCCCAATGGATGGCCGATTTGGCCACGCTGCCCGTCTCGGGGTAACCAGCGCCTAACGCCATGTGAAAACTGCCGCCGATCTTCTCATCAAAGAGGATCTCACGGGTGAACTTTTGAATGCCTTCGTTGGTGCCAATGGCAAATTCGCCCACGCCGCGGCTGCCTGAATCGGTGTCGAGCGTGCTCAACAAAAAGGCTTCGTTCTTCTGGGCAGAGGCTTTGACCACCTGGCCCTTTTCAAATTCAAGGTGCACACCGGTCACTTCTTTGCCCTGATAGATGGTGGGGTACGAGAAGGTGACATGGCCCTCGATGCTGTCTTCCACCGGGCCGGTGAAGACCTCGCCGTCGGGCACATTCTCATGGCAGCAGCAGTTGACAAAATTACGCCCGGCA
Organism: uncultured Anaerolinea sp.; assembly: GCA_964459385.1. Taxonomy (GTDB): domain Bacteria; phylum Chloroflexota; class Anaerolineae; order Anaerolineales; family Anaerolineaceae; genus UBA6107. The sequence goes on along the minus strand of CAYWLG010000002.1, from coordinate 125,893 downwards.
ATGCTCAGCTTCAGGTCGGTGCCTTTACCGATCAGATGGACGTTCTTCTTGCCTTTAAGCCAGTCCACGATGCGATCCTGTTTCCTGGCAATGCCCTTCCAGTAGCCGATCGGGTCGTTCTCATCGGGCATGACGGCGTTATAGATGAACTCGGTGTATTCGCTTAGGCTCATTTCAGCATCCTGCGCGTAAGCCTGGGTCGGATAGGCGGTCAGCGTCCAGCGCAGCTCGCCTTTACCGGCACGTTCCATGTACTTTTCCATCCAGGGACGGCGACCTTGAGCGAACATGGCCACTTTTTCAGATGGAACACTGCTCAACGCATGCGTGTTCTCGTCGGCGATGATGCGCACCATACAGTCGGTGGTAGAGATCGCTTCCATGACCGGTTTGGCAACGAAATTGAGCTGCTCCTTTGACCCCATCCGCAACAGTGACTCCTTGGTCGCAGGAAAGTCGATCTGGTAAAACGGGAAGGCACCCACTTTCAGCACCTGATCGTAAACAGCCTTTACCAGCGGTTCACCCAGCGCATCTGCGTAGATCAGAACGGTCTCTCCGGGTTTGACAGCAATCGAGTAATTTACAAGTAGTTCTGCCCACTTTTGCAAACGAATGTCAGCCATACGCTCTCCAATTATGAAATAGGGGTTCCCCCAGCAAGAGAGATTATACGTTTGAACCACGCGAAATGCAAATCCTGGCAAAGTTAAACCCAAGTGGGGCGTATTGAAATACGTCTCTATGGCTGTACTGACGCACAAAAGCTAAAGGAAACAAAAAAATCCGGCACAGATTGTGCCGGATTTTCATGTCTGAGAAGGGCCTATTTTTCTGGTGTTTGCGGCGGTTCGGGTTTCTCAACCGCTTTACCGCAGTAAGGACAGGTGTTCCAGTCAGAAGCCAGTGGCTTGCCGCAGCTTGCACAAACCGGTACAGTCTGAACGGGCGCAGGCGGGGTCGTATGTTTGCCCGATTTAACCAGGTAAGCCACACCAAATCCGGCCAGCACGAGCACGCCCAGCGGGATCAAACCGCGGAAGAGCATACCCAGCAGCCCCAGTCCGCCCATCATCCCTACAGCGCCGATGCGAGGGGTGATGCCGCGCGTATAGCTACCGCGCACACCCATGCCCGCCCCACCGTGCAGGAAGAACAGAGTCACAGTAAATGCAATCCCGGCCAGAACCAGCACGCCCAGGACGATAAAAAACCATTTCCAAAAACCTTTCATTTAGTTGATCTCCTTTTCACTGATAAACTCGCCGTGCCAGGTATGTAACCAGACCTGACCGTCGAGGCCATTGACGCTCAACATGCCGGCCACCTGGCCGTCGATCGAGTAATCAAAAGTGTAATAGCCATAGAAACTGATGCCGTCTTCATTGATGGTTGCCGTCGGATACTGCTGGCTGAGAGCCGTCTGTGCTTTGGTCAGGGCTTCTGACAGGCTCAGCGTGTTATCCGTGCTGGTTGAGAGCCCCATTCTTTGTGCCATGCGGCCGTATTTCAGATTCCACATCATGTTCGGCCCGATCTCAGGGGTCACGTAACCGCTATTGGGATCTACCAACAGTTCCATAGCGCCGCGTCCGCTGTCAGATTCTTTGACCAGCACATAAAAGTTGCTCTGAAATTCCATCACTTCGGCAACCTGCAAGTTCTGTGAGTAATTAGCCAGGTAGGCTTCGGCTTTGCTGACGGCATCGTCTGTGCTGATGCGTTCCTGGCTGTTGTTTGTCTGGGTTTGCGGGTTCATCCAGGCGCCAGAGCGCCCCATGCGGCCATAAAAAGGCTCATTATTGTTCGGGTTAATGCGGTTTTGACGGCCAAAGGTTCCATAGGGGCCAAAATCATCCACTGCCAGATTGGCGGTGGTCAATGGGTTTAGATGGTTGAACAAAAATGCACCCCCTACCCCCAATCCAATCGCGACCACTCCGGCTAAAATACCGATCATCCATTTCTTCATAGATGCTCCTATAAAAGACTTATTTTGTCTTATTCATACATACTATAAGACCAACTTATGAAGAAATTGTGAAGATGGGCCTTTAAAACGAACAACCCCGGTGAAAGAACAGCCGGGATTGTTGATCTGTGATGTAAGTTATGCCATCCGCGCGCGGATCAGATCGGCAAGCTGGGCCAGCGTGTCAAAGGTTTCTTTGTTGAGCTCAAAATCTTCAATGCGCACGTTGAAGGTTTCTTCGATGAACATGGCCATTTCGATCAGGCTGAACGAGTTCACCAGCCCACTCGAAAGCAGGGGTTGGTCGGGTTCGATCACCCGGTTCGGTTGGCGCAGAACGGTTTCGCAGATATAAGTCGCCAGTTTTGTTTGAATGTCATCCGACATGAAAGTCTCCCAGGATAAGATTTTTTGAATTATATCCCAAAGAACGGCTCTTTTACTTCCAACCCGCGCGTTTCGACATCTTCTTCTTGTCGTAGCGCTTTTTTGCCACGGCAAAACCGCCGCCCAGCACCGCCGGGATGCCAAGCGAGCCACAGATAAGTGCCAGCGGGTTGACGTCACTGTTCACTTTGACAGAGAACTTGTAGGCGGTGTCCTCCCCGCCTACTTGAGCGTCTTCAGGGCTGAGGCGCACATAATAGACGCCATCGGCCGGTACCGTCCACTGCAGGGAGGCGCTGGCGTTCGCGTCGGCGGGGTGTACTTCGCTGAGGATCGTGCTACCGTCGGTGTTGTAAAGCTGCATGGCCGCCGCAGAGTTCAACCCCATTGCCGAGGTGGTCAGGCTCAGGGTTTGCCCAGCACTGGCCTGAAAAGCCACCCAATCCACATCGCCCACCGGGCACCAGGTGTGCTGCTGTTCATCACCGATGCTGATCGGTGCCGCAGAATCGCGCTGGTCATCGCCGGGATCGCTGCCTTCAAAACCATCGTTGCTGCAGTAGGCATTCAACTGGGTCGATACTTCCGGCAGCGTGGCAAAGTCCGGTGCCCGCCCGCCGGGGGTGACCCCGTGCAGACGGAAGTGCACGGTGCTGCCGGCAGCGCCCGTATAGATGGCCGTGCGCACATCGGCGCCGGGTTGGTACGACCAAAGCGCCCAATCGCCTTCATCACTGCGCACCTGAATCTCAAAATGATCCAAATTTGAAGCACCGCTGTCCACTTTCCAATTCAGGCGCACCGCCGTGCTGTTCGTCAGCAGGGGCAGTTCTTCGAGCGTGGCAGCGGGCAGTTGCAAAGCCTCAGAGACCGTAAAGCCCTGCGAAATATTGGCCGTGCCGGCCAGGTTGCGGGCATGGACGGCCAGTGTGTAATCGCCGGCAGGCAGTTGACCCACCTGCCAGGTACCGCCCGTTTGCCAGTCGAAATAATTGGCATACCCATTCGGGCCGCTCAGGTCGGCGCTGGTTTCCACGCCTTCCTGCACCGACCAGGCCAGCGTCAGCTCGTCATCGCTGGCGGCTTCTGTGGGCAGTGTCAGTTCTGGGGCAGAGGGAGGCTGAATATGCGGATAAACGATCACCGAGCTGGCGCTGGCGGCGCCGATCTGATTATTGCTCAGCGTGTCGTCGCTGGCCTGAAAGAATTCAAGCACGCCGCCAAAGTTTTTGTCCGGGTAAAGGGAGACCGAAACACCGCTGCCCAGTTTGATGGAGCGGGCCTGATCCGATTTGACCACCGTCATTTGATCCAGATCGGCGTACTGGCCAATATCCAGCAGTTGGCAGTTCCCCTGAAAATCATCTGTCAGGTAAAGTGCCGCCTGATTGTCGGCCGGCACACAGGTGGGTGGGTCCACCGGGCATTTGAAGTTTTTTGTTAATTGGGTTAGGCCGGTGTTGTTGGCCGAGGTCTTGCCAGCCTTGTCGGTCACCACCAGTGACAGATAAAGCGTACCGTTGGGGATCTTGGCATCACATAGATCCACCGAGGTCGAAAAGGTGCTGCCGCTCAACACGGGGCCGATGGCGTGCCAGGTGCCGTCGGTGGTATACATCAACTGGCCATGATCTACACCATAGTCATCTTTCATCCAGCCCTGCACATTGATGGCCGCGCTGCTGACGGTTGAATTGTTGGCCGGGGCGGTGATGGCGCCGGTCGGGATGGCGTTATCGCCGTTTTCAGAAGTATAGAGGTTGCCCGACGTGCACTGGCTGCCGTACTCCGGGTAGGCCTCCGCTTCGGCACAGGTGCGCGGGCGGCCGCCGTTTACGGTCACTTCATCGAACACGATGTCCACCGAAGTGCCCCACACCGAATTGGTGCTGGTGTGCACCATGAAGTGCAGATGGTTACCCGTGCTGGCGCCGGTATCATCGGCGTTGCCAATAAATTGGCCCTGGTAAACCTTCGCCCCCGGCGTACGCAGCGCGGTAGGGATGCTGTCTTTGGCCAGATGGTAATAGACCTGATAGGTGGTCGGGGTGGTGGTGGTATCTTCGAGCACAATGTAGTTGGTGTTGGTGGTATTGCCGTTCTCATAGCGCCATTCCGCATACTTCACAGTGCCGGCCTTCGAAGCCGAGATCGGGAACATGGTGCCATCGGCAAAATCGAAGGCATATAAGCAGGTGGAAGGGCAAGATTTATAGGTGAGCACGTGCCCGATGCTGCCGGAGAGCCGTTTGCTCAACCCGGCCGGCCAGGGTAGTTTGTAGCCCCGATAAACCGTGCCCGATTTCTCGCTCTGCTGCACGGCGGGAGCGAACTGGGCCTTTTCGTCTTCTGCCATCAAATCGGCTGGCAGGGCATTCAATTCTTCAGCAAAATTCTGGTCAGATTGCAGCACCACGCTCCAACTGCCATCGGCTGCCTTGTGGGCGATCACCAGACCCGGCTCGGAGGATTGCACTTCGCCGCTGTTTTTATCGACCAGTGACGTCCACACCACGGCCAGATTGCCGTCGCTCGAGAACTTCACCTCATCAATGGCAACGCGAAAGATCGTATAAGCCGGGATTTCGTCATGCGCTCGAATGGCCGTTTGCATGGCCTGATCAATCTCGATCCATTTGGGGTCAGAAAGGGTTTTGGCCTGAGGAAGTTTGATCGTCTCGCCGGCGGTCGTCCCTTCGGGGATGACTTTGCAAGCCGAAAGCGCAAAGGCCGCCGCTAAAAGCAATACCAAAATGGAAGCGATGCGCGAGGTTTTTATAGAGTTCATGCCGCAGTCCTTATCAAGAAATGCCCTCGCCCGGTGAATAGCCGAACGGAGATTTAAACAAAAATACACCCATGTAGGGTGCAAGGTTTGGGCCAACTTCTGTCAGGCTTCAGGCCGCAGGGTAAAGTAGAACGCTGCCCCCCGATCGGGTTCGCTTTCTGCCCAGATGCGACCGCCGTGAAGCTGTACGATCTTGGCCACGATGCTCAAGCCCATGCCGCTGCCCGGGAACTCGGCCACCGGGTGAAAGCGCTGGAAGGGCTTGAACAGGTCGAGGGCCTTTTGGGCATCAAAGCCCACCCCGTTATCGCGAACGAAAAAGATTTGATTTTCGGCATCGATATCCAGACAGCCAAACTCCACCACGGCCTGTGCGCGGGGCGAAGTATACTTCCAGGCATTTTCGATCAGGTTGTTGATGGCAGCCTTCATCAGTTCTGCATCTGCCATAACAGAAAGATCGGGCTGGATCTTGAACTGGACAGAACGCTCAGGCTGATTAACCTGTTCCCTGGCCTGAATTTCGGCTGCGGCGCTTTCGACCAGAGCAGAAAGATTGATCCAGTTCTCGCTTAATTTGCTGTGCGACAACTGAGAGAGCATGAGCATCCGCTCGATGGTCTGGTTCATCTGTGCGCCGGCTGTTTTCAGGTTGTTCAAATAGGCCTTCGCCTGCCCGGTCAATTGATCGCCGCAATCTTCAAGCAGCAGTTCGCTATATCCGGTGACAGCACGAATGTTGGCGCGCAGGTCGTGCGAGATCGAGTAGCTGAACGATTCGAAGGCATCGCGTTCATCGGCGGTACGTCTGAGCGATTCTTCTATTTCCTGCTGTTTGCTTAGATCCAGGCAAGTCACCAGCAGCGCCTGCCTTCCGCTATAGTCAAAACGCACAAAAACCAGGTCTACGTGGATGATCGCACCGTCATGATCGATCAGCTTCCGGGGGCCGGTATTGTAGATGCCATCAAATTGCTTCCCGGCTGCCTTCAAAACCCGCTCACGGTCTTCTTCGGCACAGATCACCCCCAGTGTTTCGTTCAAAAACACCTCAGGAGAGTAACCGAAAAGCTGACAGGTCGAATCATTGACGGCAAGAAACTTAAACTCCCCCAGTTCATTTACCCACATGGGTATCGGATTGTTAGCAAACATCTGCGCGAAACTGTCTTGCAGCAAATATAGTTCGCCGCGCAGCGACTTTTCTTGCCTCTCATCCACCTTCAGCAGCACGTAAATGAGAAACGTGGAGGCCAGCACAAACACCAGTCCTTTGATGATGGCAATCAGCGTGGCGTATTTCACGTCTGGAGCCGCGAGATAGTTCAACTGGTCGGTGATCACGATCCAGGCAATCGAAAACACCCCATAGATCAATGGAATACGAATCGTGCGGGATACCTTTGGAATCTTCATGCTGACCTGGTCCTTTCTCAATCACCAAGCCCATGTCCACTCAATTGTTGTCAAAGTGAAACTTATTGAACAGGCCATCCTGTGGGTAGAGGGTGAAGAAACGTCCGCTTTTGCAAGACACACCCTGCTTTTCGAAAAGCCTGCCGGCGATATGCACCGATGTGAATTTCAATGATAACTATTATATACTGCAACTGGCTGTATTCCACCAATATGTATCAAATTCGACCGCCGAAAATAGCTGACAAACGCTGGCCTTTGACTTGCTCCAGATGCTAAAATCAATTGTGATGTGCTTTTTGCTTAATCACCGATAACCTTGAGGATGAATATGATGCGAAAAAGAACGGCCTTTCTGTCCTTTATGTACGCGACCCTGGCACTGCTCGCTCCCGCCTGTGCTTCTGCACCCGTGCCTGCTCAACCCACGCAAAACACCCCCTCTTCCCCAACCCCTGCTCAGACGGCTCCCACAAATAAACCAATCTCGATGGGCTACTATACCGGCAGCCAGGCTTCTTTCGAAGCGCTGCAAAAATATGCTCAATATATCAATATCGTCTCGGTGGATGTGTACACGGTGAACGCTCAGGGTGAGATCGAAGGCAGCGATCCGTTTGGGGCCGCCGCCTTCGCCCGCTCACACAACATTCAAGCCTATGCCTGCATCAACAACTACAACGACGCCCCGGGCGTGTATGATTTCGACCCACAACTGGCAAAGGCCGCCCTGCTCACCTATAAAGATACCCTCATCCCCGCTCTGGTGGCGTTGGCCGAAAACGGATCGTATGACGGCATCAACATTGATTTGGAGGGCATCGCCTATTCAGAAGATCTCGCTGCCGTCCGGGCTCAGTATTCGACCTTTGTACAGGATCTGGCCGGCGCTTTGCACGAAAAGGGGCTCAAGCTCATCCTCAGCCTGCCGGCCAAAAGTGCCGATGACCCGGCCAATTCGTGGTCCTACCCCTTTGACCTGGCCTTATTGGGGCAGGAAGCCGATTATTTGCAGCTAATGACCTACGATCAGCACGGTTCGTGGAGCGCGCCCGGGCCGGTTTCAGGCGCGGACTGGGTGGAACAGGTGCTGGCCTTCTCTTCCAATCAGGTTCCTCCGGCCAGGCTGTTGATCGGCCTGCCCGCCTACGGTTATGATTGGGGGCCAAACGGCCGCACCGTGGATGTTTCGTGGGTCGATTTCCCCTCGCTGTCAGACAAAACGGATGTTGAGAGTCATTTCGATGAACCCTCCCAATCTCCCTGGTTGACCTACACCGAAAATGGCCAGACTCATCAAGTTTGGTACGAAAACGAGGTCAGCATCCGCGCCAAAACGGCTCTGGTCGAGCGTTACGGCCTCGGCGGGCTTTCCATGTGGGCGCTCGGCAAAGAGGATGAAAGTTTCTGGCTGGCTGCACAAATGCCGGAGCAATAAAAATTCGGCAACCAGCAGGCTCAAGGTTGCCGAATCTCATCGCTTTCGCGATGAGACCGTTTCACCCCTGCGAACGATTCTGGCTATAATCAAATTACCGTGCTGTTGCCAATTCCGTCTGACCTGATGATCGGAGTAAAGAATGGAAGCAAACGAAAATTTAAGCCCTGCCCCGCATTACTTTCATTGGGAAGAGTGGGGGGTTCGCCTTGCTTCACTGCTGACCCTGGTAATGGGCATTGTCAACCTCACCTCAGCCGTGCACCCGGCGCTTTTGCAGCGCTTGCAGCTCATCGAAGCCTTTCTGCCCCTTGAAGTACGCCACGGCAGCCGCATCACCGCGGCTCTGGCCGGCTTTGCACTGATCTTGCTGGCGGGTGCACTCTGGCGCCGCAAACGCACCGCCTGGGTGCTCACTCTGGGGCTGCTGGCCGTTTCGTCCCTTACCCACATGTTGAAAGGCCTCGACTTTGAAGAGGCCAGCCTTGGGCTGGGGTTGATCGCCCTGCTGATCGTCTTGCGCGCCAGCTTTCACGCCGCCAGCGATCGCCCCTCCGTGCGTCAGGGGCTGATCGTGCTGGCCGCGGCTTTTTTGTTCACCCTGTCTATGGGGCCATCGGTTTCTATGCCCTCGACCGCCATTTTAAGATGACCTATGCCCTTTGGCCAGCCATTCAACAAACAGTGGCGATGTTTACTTCATTTTCTGGCACCAACCTGCAGCCGCTCACACCTTACGGCAAGTATTTTTCTGATTCGATCTACTTCATTGGCGCGGGCACGCTCGGATTCGCCCTGCTCATGCTCATCCGGCCGGTCTTGGTGCGCCTGCCCGCCACTGAAGACGAGCGTCTGCGCGCTGCCGAGGTCGTCAATCGCTACGGTCATACCGCGTTGGCCAGAGCCACCCTGTTCGATGATAAATCCTATTTCTTCGGCCCCGCCAACACCGTCACCGCCTTTGGTGCCAGCGGACGCGGCGCCATCGTCTTGGGTGACCCTATCGGCCCCCCAGAGGAATTCGCCGCCGCGTTGGCCGCCTTTCAGCAGCACTGCCAGCGCAATGATTGGTCGGCGTCCTATGCTTCAGTGCTGCCCGATCACCTCAAAGAGTATCAGGCTGCCGGCTATGACACGATCTGCATCGGTTACGAAGCCATCATTGACCTCTCCCAGTTCAGCCTCGAAGGCAGCCAGAATAAAGGAGTGCGTTACGAGGTCAATCACATGGAAAAGCTGGGCTACCATGCCGAAGTGCATACCCCTCCCCTCAGTGCTGACCTGCTCTGGCAGCTTCGTCAGGTCAGCGAAGCCTGGCTTACCATGCGTCACGGCGGGGAGATGCATTTTTCAGACGGCTGGTTTGACGATGAATACATCCGCAGTGGCCCGGTCGCGGTGGTGCATGCCCCTGATGGCACCCCCACTGCTTTCGCCAATCTGGTCTCGGAATACCAGAAGAACGAACTGACCATTGATCTGATGCGCCGCTACCGCCAGGTGGAACATGGTACGATGGAGTATCTGTTCAGCCGCATGCTGCAGTGGTCGAAAGATCAGGGTATCGCTACCTTCAGCCTGGGGCTGAGCGCCATCGTGGGGGTGGGCGAAAAACCCGAAGACCCGCGTGTCGAACAGGCCTTGCACACCCTCTCTGAATACGTGGCGCGCTTTTACAACTTCAAAGGGCTGCACGAATTCAAAGAGAAATTCCATCCCAACTGGGAGCCGCGCTATCTGGTCTACCCGGGTTCCTCCTCATTGCCGCTTGTGTTGACCACCCTGCTCAAGGTACACTCGGGCAACCACTATATGTGGAAATTCCTCAAAAACTGAGGCCGTCTGCGAAACCCTCCCAAAGGAGTTCCAATGCCGTTTGCTTTAACCTCCGTCCAACTGGAAGCCGCTCTCAAAGAACCCGGCTGCCCCATCTGCCGCCTCTCAGAAGAAGCGGTGCAGAAAAGCGCCGATGGCTTTCTCTATGAGAACACCATGAACCCCGACTGGCGCAAGCCCATCATGGAAGCGCATGGCTTCTGCCCCACCCACACCAAATTGATGGTTGCCGTCGAGATGTCGAGCAGCGGGCCGGTGCTGGGCATCAATTACATTTACGAACAATTGGCCCGTCAGGTGGCGGATGAGTTGGCCGCCTTTGAACCCGGACTCAAAGGGCTCAGGCAAAAAATCGCCGCCTGGTGGCCGGGTAAAAAAGAAAACGCACCCGTCTGCCCCCTGTGCGAATTTCAGGCCCAGAGCGATACCAACCTGCTCTCCGGCCTGTTCGAAGAGTTGAATTCAGAAAAACCTGCATTTCGCGATCTCTACACGCAAAGCGATGGACTGTGCTATACCCATTTATCGGCCGGGCTGCAAGACTATGGCACCGATTATCCGACCGCCGCCCGTTTTCTGGTTCAGCTCACGCGCCAGCGGCTCGAACAAAGATCAGTCAACATGCGCGAATACATCCGTAAGCATGACTGGCATTATAAGGATGAAAAACTGAGCGAGGAAGAGTGGCTGGCCTGGAAGCGCACGGTCACCTTCTTTACCGGGCTGCCAGAAGAGCAGTTCAACCACAAGATCGAAAAGAGATGACAAAAAAGCCGGGGGAAGTTCCTCCGGCTTTTCAAAACAGGCAAAATTGCTTTACTTGCTTGTGGGTACGGCGACTTCGACCAGCATGTTCAAAAGACTTTCGTCCTTGTCGAAGTAGTGGTTGTAGACCCACAGGTTATTATCGTCGGCATAAGAACTGATCTGAATACCGCCCATGCCGTTTTGCCCGCTGGCGAAATGATACCAGCCAGGGGCCTGCGAGTCTTTGCCGTCAATGGTGAAGCAGCCCGCCGCCGGGATAGTGCCTACAATTGTGCCCGATTCAGACGGGGAAGTGCGAATATTTTCGCCGTTCTGAATATTGTAATCGAGGCAGACGACCAGGCTGGCATAGACCTGCGTGGTCGCAGTGGCCGTCGGCAGCGGTGTAGCCGTGGGGGCCGGCGTCGGTGTCGCCGTCACGGTGGCCTCTGGGGTGGCCGTGGCTTGCGCCTGCTGCGCATCCGACGGTATCAGGGTGCCATCTGTCGGGGGCATCATCGTGCCGTTCGCATTGGGCATCTGCTGACCGCTGAACTGCCCCGGCGTGAAAGTGCGCCGCGTGCGGTGTGTGAGCAGCATCGCGGTGGAGGTCGAAAGCATGGCGCCCACCAGTAGACCCAGCAAGAGCACCTTCCAGCGCGTCCCGGCGTAACTGACCTTCTTGGTCAACAAGCGGATGACCGTGACAACCAGAAGCACTGCCCCGGCTGCCAAGAAGAGCCATCCCAACAACACAGCCGCCAGGCTGCCGCTGCGTGCCGCGGCAAAATTATTGCTCGTTGTGCCGCTTTGGCTGGTGGTGGTTCCGCTCGTACTGTTTCTGCCCGAGAAGGTGCCGCTGAAGCCCTGCCCTGAGTTGCCGCTAAAGGTACGCGCCGTACCACTGTTGCTGCCAAAGCTGTAAGCGCCGCGCGTGCTGCCGCTCAGCCCGCCAAACATCGAAGCATTGGCGGTTGGCCGCACAAAAGTGTTATTCAAAAGTAAGGTGATCGAAGCCCCCAGCAATAAACTGAGCACCAGTCCCAAAATTAAGACCTTGAGGCGGCCGTCTTTGAAGTAGTCCTTCTTCATAAAAAGATAAATAAATCCGGCGATCACCAGCGCCAGCCCCACGAAGAACAGGATATAGCCCAACGCGGTCTTTCCCAAAATGCCGCCAACCAGGTTCATCCCGGCACCGGCGACCAAGATAGTAAAATAGCTCCAAAAGCCTTTCATCTCTTCATTCATATTCACACCTGATTTTGATCTCCCAATCGTTCTATTCTTTTTGTTTCTCAGCAATTAAATATATCGCGGAATTGTCGAGAAATTGTTTAGGTTTTCAAGAGAAGGGGGATCCTTTATTAATCAAAAAACTGATTGCCCATTAGAACAATTATGAGATAATTAATTTTGTGGAATAGTTCTTTTGTTCGTAATTGGCTATAACTGGCAACAAAAACATAAAGGGCATTACGCAGAGGGGTCTGTGATGTATTACGCGCATAGCAAGGAAGGAACAAAAGAAAATTGGCAACCACTGGCTGACCACCTTCGTCAAACGGCTGAATTGGCCTACAAATTTGGTCTGGATGCTGGGGTAGAAAACCTGGCTAAGATAGCCGGCCGATTACATGACATAGGAAAATATTCTCAAGCATTTCAGGCTAGATTGGCTGGTAACCCAAAACGGGTAGACCACGCCAGCGCTGGTGCGCAAGAAATTATCTCTCTTTTCCCCAACAGCCCTCAAAAAGATATAGCTTTACTGCTTGCATATGCAATTGCCGGGCATCATAGCGGCCTGCCGGATGGAGGAACTCGGCTGGACGTTGAAGACAGTGGCACTTTGCACTCAAGGCTGAAGAAAGAAATTGATGAATTCAGCGGTTATCGAGATGAAATTAACCCAATAGAAATTGAACTACCGCAGAGTTTTACTATCCACCCTCAAAAAGGGAAAGAGAACTTTTCACTTTCTTTTTTAGTGAGGATGATCTATTCAGCTCTCGTAGATGCAGATTTTCAAGATACGTCCAATTTTATGCAGGGAAAAAAACAGCGAGGAGAATTCGCCGATTTAGAAACCCTGAACGCTCGTTTAGACAAATACTTACAAAATTTCAAGAATAACGACTCTCCCATTAACCAGAAACGAAATCAAACCCTGCAAACTTGCATAGATAAATCCGAAAATCTGCCTGGTTTTTTCACCCTTACGCTACCCACGGGTGGTGGAAAGACACTGGCCTCACTTGCTTTTGCGTTACGCCACGCCAAAATCCATGGATTAAAGAAGATCATCTATGTAATTCCTTTCACAAGTATCATTGAGCAAAATGCCGGAGTATTTCGTGCCTGTCTTGGCGCAGAGAATGTGTTGGAACATCATGCTAATTTTGATTGGAGAAAGCAACTTTCCTTTGAGGCGCTTGAAGATGAAGAAAATGATCTGCTTTCTGAGAAACTCAGGCTGGCAACAGAAAACTGGGATATTCCTGTTGTGGTCACCACAAACGTACAGTTTTTCGAATCACTCTTCTCGAATCGTTCTTCTCGCTGCAGAAAGATTCATAACTTAGCCAAAAGCATAATGATCTTCGACGAAGCTCAAATGCTGCCGCGAGAGATGCTCACACCCTCTATGGCTGCTCTTTGGGAATTGGTGACAAACTATCATTCCAGCGTGGTTTTTTGTACGGCTACCCAGCCTGTTTTACAGCGTTTTTTCCCGTTAGAAACCACATTTACCGAATTAGTACCCTCAACAGAAGCGTTATTCACTTTCTATCGACGGACAAACGTAACCAATCTTGGCAGGTTGAGTGACGATGAAATCCTGCAGCACCTAAACAAAGAAAGCCAAACGCTGTGCATTGTGAACACTCGACGCCACGCCAAGTCGCTCCTCAGCGGTTTAGAAGGTAAAGAAGGTAACTATCACCTTTCCACACTCATGTGCCCGGCACATAGGCAACAGACTCTTGAAAAAGTTCGCGGACGGTTGAAGAGCGGTGATCCTTGTCGTGTGATTTCTACCCAGGTATTAGAGGCTGGGATTGATATTGATTTTCCAAATGGATATAGGGCTCTGGCCGGTCTGGATTCGATCATGCAAGCCGCAGGGCGCGTAAATCGCGAAGGGAAACTGCCCACCGCTAATTTGTTCCTGTTTGAACCCAGTTCAGATCTTTGCGCTCATTTACCAAAATACATTGAACAAGGGGCCGCAGTTACTCGCGAAATTCTACAAGAAGAAAAAGATCTGCTTAATCCGGCCAGCATAAAAAAGTATTTTGAGCTCTTGTATGATTTGCAAGACCCGCAGCATGGATTTGATTCCGCCGAGATTCTGAACTGTTTTCGCAGTGCATCTTTTAATTTTGCCAGTGCATCTGAACGGTTCAAGGTAATCGGGGACGAAAAGCAAACGCTGCTCATACCATTTAATGATGAGGCGAACGAATGGATCAGCCAACTGCGAACCGAAAAAATAGACCAGAGGCTGTTGCGAAAGTTGCAGCTTTATAGTGTGAACCTTTATCCGAACCAGTTTAATTTGTTAAACGAAGGAGGAAAAATTGATTACATAATGGACCAAATCGCCATATTAAACGATCCGAGTTGTTATGACCCCCTCACCGGTATAAACATTCCAGAAAAAACTGGGGCGCTGGCAATGATTTTGTGAAAGGAGGAAAAAGAATGGGATATGGAATTATCGTGCGCATACGCGGACCATACGCGCTTTTCACCCGCCCAGAAATGAAAGTTGAGCGGGTGAGCTATGAGGTGATCACTCCTTCTGCTGCGCGTGGAATCATTGAAGCGGTGTATTGGAAACCTGCCATTCGTTGGGTGATCGATCAAATCCACGTTATGAGTGAAATTACATTTACCAATGTGCGTCGCAATGAAGTGAGCATGAAGGTGCCAGAAAGTGAAGTATTGCAACGCATGAATGGAGGAACCGAACCATTCTATCTAAATAGTACCGATTCTCGACAACAACGCGCCGCAATGGTGCTGCGAAATGTAGATTATGTCGTCGAAGCCCATTTTGAACTGACCGACCGCGCCGGGCAAGAGGATAGTGTAGAAAAACACTACAACATGGTCTTGCGCCGATTACGCAATGGCCAATATTACAGTGCTCCCTGTCTGGGCACAAGAGAGTTTCCTGCGCAAGTGGAGGTGATCGAAAACAAAAACTTGATCCCGGTCAGTCCATTGACTGGCCAAAAATCGTTGGGATGGATGCTTTATGACCTCGATTTTTCCAACCCGGCCGATATACAACCTCTGTTTTTTTATGCCGAAATGAACAACGGCGTCCTCGATCTGAGAAACGTTGAGGTACGATCATGATTCTACAAGCCCTCAACCGTTATTATGAGATCTTGGCCGAAGACCCTGCAAGCCCCGTCGCCCCGCTAGGGTATAGCCGGGTTGGTGTGAGTTTTGCGATTGATCTTGGCGAAGATGGCAAAATTCTAAACTTGATACCACTCTTTGTACCTTCAGCAGATGGTAAACGTGAACTGCCGCTGCGTTTAACCGTGCCAGAACAGGTCAAACGCTCCGTCAATATTGCCCCTAATTTTTTATGCGACAACGCTACCTATATATTGGGGATTTCAGGTAAAGAATCCAAAAGCAGCGATTTTGCCGTCAAAAGATTTGAAAGTTTTGCAGAATATAACATCCGCCTGCTGGAAAAAGCAGATTGTGCCCCCGCAAGGGCAGTGATCGCTTATCTAGAAGGCCACGATTCCTCCACTGCCACAAGCCTGTCGCCACTGATAGATCATTTAGAAGCACTACTCAAAGGCGCAAACCTGGTTTTTCGGTATCAAAGCCATTATGTGCACGAAGACGATTTAATTCGGCGCGTTTGGGAAGAAGCTCGTGTCGGGCGCGACGCCATATGGGGTCAATGTTCGGTCACCGGCAAAAAGGAACCCATCGCCCGTCTTCACAGCAACATAAAGGGGGTTAAAGATGCACAGTCAAGCGGTGCAGCTTTGGTTAGTTTTAACGCTCCCGCCTATGAATCCTACAACAAAGGCGGAGCTCAAGGCTTGAACGCCCCGGTAAGTGAGCGAGTTGCATTTGGTTATACTCAAGCCTTAAACTACTTGCTCTCTTCAGAGAACCCCAATCGAAAGTTCATTTTGGGTGATACAACAGTGATCTATTGGGCCGAGAGTAATGACAATCGCTATGCCAATGCTTTTGCCGGCTTGTTCGCACCCGAAGACAAAAATGAGGCAAGTCAAAGTGGCCAAGTAGAAGCCGAAGAACACCTCAAGAGTGCAGCAAAAAAAGTAAGGGAAATTCAGCCGGTAGATCTGAATGAATTGACTCGCGGATTAGAAAGCAACCCCCAGTTCTACGTTTTAGGTCTGGCACCCAATGCTGCCCGTCTTTCGGTACGTTTTTTCTTTTCAGATCCGTTCAATGTGTTTTTGCGGCGTATCATGCAGTATTACGAGGATCTCGAAATTGAACGTGAATTTAGCGACCAACCACGTTACCTGCCGGTTTGGCAAGTGATTCGCGAAACGGTGTCCAAAAAATCAAAAGACAAGGAACCTGCCCCTCTTTTGGCTGGGGCTGTAATCCGTGCCATCCTGGGCAATTTTACCTTACCCGCTGCATTGTTTAATGCTATTTTGTTGCGCATACGCTCAGATAGCGATACAGGGTATACCCGCTCGGCAATACTAAAAGCTTGCCTGATACGAAAATATCGCAATCAACCAGAACATCCCATAAAGGAGGGGTTAAAGATGTCTTTGAATGAAGAATGTAAGCTCCCAGCATACGTGCTGGGAAGGTTGTTTGCCGTGCTGGAGAAAGCACAGCAAGATGCCATTGGGGAAACCAACGCCAGCATTAAAGACCGTTATTTCACTTCAGCTTGTGCCACACCGGCGAGTGTGTTCCCGATATTGCTTCGTCTGGCCCAACATCACTTTTCCAAAACTGGCCATTATCTCGAGCTCAAAGTGCAGGACCTCTTGAACATGTTAGAGGGTGGATTGGGAGCAATCCCGTCACATCTCACTCTCGATGAGCAGGGATTATTTGTCCTGGGATATTATCACCAACGTGCCAATTTGTATAAACCGCGCAAAGTGGAAGAAAATTCAACTCCGATTGCATAGATTCGCTCACCTGATGAGAGAGGATAAAATGACTACTTCAATTTCAAACCGATACGAGTTCGTTCTGCTCTATGATGTCGAAAATGGTAACCCCAATGGTGACCCTGACGCAGGGAATATGCCCCGCATTGACCCGGAGACCGGTTACGGCATCGTTACCGATGTTTGCCTGAAACGCAAAATTCGCAACTATGTTGAAATGCGCAAAGGCGATTCAGCCGGATACAGAATTTACGTTAAAGAAGGCATTCCGCTTAATCAAAATCATGTCGAAGCTTATGTGGCAGTAAGTGCGAAGCCTGGAGAAAAGGCCGATGCCAAAAAAGTGAGCGAGGCGAGAGATTGGATATGTGCCAATTTCTTCGATGTACGCACCTTTGGTGCAGTAATGAGTACCGGCGATAATTGCGGGCAAGTTCGTGGCCCCGTCCAACTGAATTTTTCACGCAGCATTGACCCAGTGGTCCAACAAGAAATTACCATTACGCGGCAGGCAGTAACACGCATCGAAGATGCTGAAAAAGAACGAACTATGGGGCGAAAACATATTATCCCCTATGGGCTTTACCGCGTTGAAGGCTACATCTCAGCCAAACTGGCAAATCAATCTGGCAAAGGGACAGGGTTTTCAGAAGACGACCTGGCATTGCTTTGGGAAGCGCTATTAAACATGTTCGAGCATGACCGTTCTGCAGCACGCGGCAAGATGGCAACTCGAAAGCTGGTAATCTTCAAGCATGACAGCGAGCTTGGCAATGCTCCGGCGCAAACGCTTTTTGATTTAGTTCATGTAGCCTGTAAAGATCCCCAAAAACCGGCGCGCGCTTATAGTGACTACGAAGTATCGGTAGATAAAAGTGCTGTTCCGGTCGGTGTAACGATCACCGAAAAATGAAAAAGACCGAGTTCTCTTCTGATGAGTTACTGCCCCTCTCGGGCATCCAGCATTTTTGCTTTTGCCGGCGTCAGTGGGCGCTCATCCACGTTGAACGCCAGTGGAAGGAAAATGTGCTCACGGTAGAAGGAAAAAACCTGCACGAACGGGCCGATGACCCCTATTTTGAAGAAGTGCGCAAAGGCATTCTCATCACCCGATCCATGCCGGTCGCATCTTATCAACTGGGACTCATTGGTGTCTGTGACGTGATCGAGTTTTCTCCTTCACCAGAAGGGATCAACCTCAAAGGCAGGCAGGGCAAGTTCCTGCCTGCCCCCATCGAATACAAACGCGGCAAAGAAAAGTGGGACCGCAGCGATGAATCGCAGCTTTGTGCACAGGCGATGTGCCTCGAAGAAATGCTCAGCGTAACGATACCCGCCGGGGCCCTCTTTTATGGCGCGACACGGCATCGGCACGAGGTGATTTTTTCAGAAGAATTAAGAGACTCCGTTCAAAAAATCACCGCAGAGATGCACAACTACTTTGATCGTGGCTACACCCCAAGAGTAAAACCCTCCAAAGCCTGTCGCAGCTGCTCGTTATCTGAAATCTGCATTCCATCGCTGCTCAAAAATAACCTTTCTGCTTCGAGTTATATTCAGCAGCATATCGCCGGAGAAGACACATGAGAAAATTGTTGAACTCTCTTTACGTGACCCTGCCAGAGGCTTATTGCTCTCTCGATGGAGAAAATATCGTCATAAAAAAGGACGATACTACTTCACTGCGCCTTCCACTGCACAACCTCGAAAACGTTGTCTGCTTCAACTACCTGGGAATCAGCCCCGCATTGATGGGAGCCTGTGCGGAGCGCAACATCGGGTTAAGCTTCCTGACCCCTCATGGCAGGTTTTTGGCCAGGGTGAACGGCAAAACGCAGGGCAATGTACTGCTTCGCAAAAAACAATATGCCGTTTCAGAGGTTGAATCAGAAAGTGTGAAGATCGCCGCTTCATTTCTGATCGGAAAGCTGTCGAATTCACGCAAAGTGATCGAACGTGCTTTGCGCGATCACGCCGTGCTGGTAGAGGTACCCAAACTGGAAGAAGCGTCTGAGTCAATCAGAGAAGCCATCAAAACCTTGCCTTGCTGCGAACATATTGCCGATCTGATGGGCATTGAAGGCAGTTCCGCCAAGATCTATTTCGGCGTTATGAACGATCTGATCTTGCAGCAAAAAGAAGATTTCTTCTTTTTGGAACGTTCCAGAAGGCCACCTCTGGATAACTTCAATGCCTTGATCTCATTTCTGTACACGCTGCTCACCCATGAATCCGTCTCGGCGCTCGAAACAGTTGGGCTGGATCCTTATGTCGGTTTCTTGCATCAAGATCGCCCCGGCAGACCCTCTCTTGCCCTCGATCTCATGGAAGAACTTCGCCCGGTGCTCGCAGACCGCCTGGCACTGACCCTGGTCAACCGCAAACAGATAAGCGGAAAAGGCTTTACAGAAAAAGAGAGCGGCGGAATCCTCATGGATGATGACACAAGAAAAAAGGTGTTAACCGCCTGGCAAGAACGCAAAAAAGAAGTCATCCTCCACCCTTTCTTGAACGAAAAGATAGAAATCGGATTGCTCCCTTACGTTCAGGCCATGCTGCTGGCCAGATACCTGCGTGGAGACCTGGATGCTTACCCTCCCTACTTTTATAATTAGGAGGATTCACATGATGGTTTTGATCACCTACGACGTCAACACCGAGACAAAAGCGGGCAAAAAACGCTTGCGGCAGGTCGCAAAACAGTGCCAGAATTATGGCCAGCGGGTGCAGAACTCGGTATTTGAATGCCTGGTAGACCCCGCACTGTTCAAACAGTTGCAAATTAATCTGGAAGGCATCATGGACCCGCAAAAAGACAGCATTCGCTACTACTTTTTAGGCGACGAGTGGAAAAGCAAGGTGATCCATGTTGGCGCAAAAACCAGTTTAGATATCGAAGGGGCCTTGATCGTTTAATGCGAACCAGATGTTCACATTGATTTACGAATCGGTTCGCAGGAAAATAGCAAATTTTTTGTTGTAAATACAGCATCTGGGGTTAAGATTTTTGCGGTTTTCGGCTGGATATGCCTATATTTGGCGTATCCTCGCTGAATCACCGCCAGATGTTGCAGTCGCTCCCCGCATAGGGAGCGTGGATTGAAATAAGGTAACCGTCCCACCGGGAAAATCTCTGCTGGTCGCTCCCCGCATAGGGAGCGTGGATTGAAATAAATGTTGGTGATAGCCGACAAAGATCAAACCGGTCGCTCCCCGCATAGGGAGCGTGGATTGAAATTACCTGGCTGGTATCCGTGCGTGGTGGCAGCGCGTCGCTCCCCGCATAGGGAGCGTGGATTGAAATAGCACGTCGGTCGGGTCCAGGTTGTTGAACGACGCCGTCGCTCCCCGCATAGGGAGCGTGGATTGAAATAGGAAAAGTTTCGTTGAAGATGCGCATTTGCTTCCGTCGCTCCCCGCATAGGGAGCGTGGATTGAAATCTTTCTTTGCGGTGGCCGTTCCCATGAGCGGCGTCGCTCCCCGCATAGGGAGCGTGGATTGAAATTGAATAGGGGTCGAATTTTGCCAGAGAAGTGACGTGTCGCTCCCCGCATAGGGAGCGTGGATTGAAATTTCGAGCGCAGGAGTCCATCCGTAGTAATTGCTTGTCGCTCCCCGCATAGGGAGCGTGGATTGAAATTTTTCGCCCGGCCGGCCGGGTGACGCTGAGCGAATTGTCGCTCCCCGCATAGGGAGCGTGGATTGAAATAAGATCATCAAAAGCATTTCCACGATCTTCGGGAGTCGCTCCCCGCATAGGGAGCGTGGATTGAAATCATACGAGTGCGTTGGCCCGTGCCGCTTCCAGGCGTCGCTCCCCGCATAGGGAGCGTGGATTGAAATTGAGTTGGTCATGGTATTGCCTCCTAGATTGCTTGGTCGCTCCCCGCATAGGGAGCGTGGATTGAAATATGTTCGACAAGGTGCGAGAATCAGAAGATGATAACGTCGCTCCCCGCATAGGGAGCGTGGATTGAAATTCCAACCAGCAATACCAGGTGTCGGGCCTTTACCCGGAGTCGCTCCCCGCATAGGGAGCGTGGATTGAAATTTGAGAAACAGAAATTGGTTGCACAATCAAAATCGTCGCTCCCCGCATAGGGAGCGTGGATTGAAATCTTAAACGTTCGATCCACGAAGCCATAATCGCCCGGTCGCTCCCCGCATAGGGAGCGTGGATTGAAATTTTGACTTCATCCATAACAATGTTATAGTCATGTCGCTCCCCGCATAGGGAGCGTGGATTGAAATCACCAGAGAACTGAGCGTATCTACCAGCGTTCCGCGTGTCGCTCCCCGCATAGGGAGCGTGGATTGAAATTGGTCGTCGGGTCTTGTGCTTTCAGATCCTGATTGTCGCTCCCCGCATAGGGAGCGTGGATTGAAATATCTCTTTATTTGGGTGCATGGTAAGCCTTTCTCGTCGCTCCCCGCATAGGGAGCGTGGATTGAAATCTTTGCTCTTGAGGCTTTTGCTGCTGTCTCATTTGTCGCTCCCCGCATAGGGAGCGTGGATTGAAATCAATGTATATCGTTTCGGCCAATACATTACTCATGTCGCTCCCCGCATAGGGAGCGTGGATTGAAATTCTACTACTGTTTACATTACTGATACCCGCACAGGGTCGCTCCCCGCATAGGGAGCGTGGATTGAAATTCAGATGTAACCAGCCTCACTTTGGCCGCCTTGAGTCGCTCCCCGCATAGGGAGCGTGGATTGAAATATCATCAATCACAAAATCAAGTGATAGTTTTTTTGTCGCTCCCCGCATAGGGAGCGTGGATTGAAATCCAGAGGTATTAATTTGTTTTGTGATCGGGTATCGTCGCTCCCCGCATAGGGAGCGTGGATTGAAATCACTTTGATGGTGCCGGTGCTGGTCACATCGCTTTGTCGCTCCCCGCATAGGGAGCGTGGATTGAAATATGGGTGAGCCTCAATCGCAAAAAGCCTTTGCGTCGCTCCCCGCATAGGGAGCGTGGATTGAAATCGATTGATAAAAGTCTGAATGGGTATCTTGGCAGTCGCTCCCCGCATAGGGAGCGTGGATTGAAATACTTATATTGAGCTGATGTTTCATCGGCGCAGCAGTCGCTCCCCGCATAGGGAGCGTGGATTGAAATATAAAATGTTCTATATAATTAACGGTTGAAATTATGTCGCTCCCCGCATAGGGAGCGTGGATTGAAATCCTTGGTGTGTTTTAGGTTCTCGAAGAACATCAGTCGCTCCCCGCATAGGGAGCGTGGATTGAAATACATCATCGCTGGCTGCGTTCGGATCCACCAGAGTCGCTCCCCGCATAGGGAGCGTGGATTGAAATACTCAGCGAAGCGCCAGAGACACGGATGCTGAAGTCGCTCCCCGCATAGGGAGCGTGGATTGAAATTTCAACGATCTCGCCCTTACGTGTGCGGTACAACGTCGCTCCCCGCATAGGGAGCGTGGATTGAAATCCTTTAAGAGCTCGAAAGGTAAGTGATGCCGTATGGTCGCTCCCCGCATAGGGAGCGTGGATTGAAATGATGCAATCGCTGACACAAAACCTGAGCCGTTATGTCGCTCCCCGCATAGGGAGCGTGGATTGAAATTGTATTTTGCTAGAAAGCCTAACTTCTTCTTTTTGTCGCTCCCCGCATAGGGAGCGTGGATTGAAATCCCTCCATAGTCAATATGTATGCAATGCAACGGGTCGCTCCCCGCATAGGGAGCGTGGATTGAAATATCCGGTGGTGTTACAATTACCGTTAAGAATGTCGCTCCCCGCATAGGGAGCGTGGATTGAAATCCCTGATCTTGAAAAAACTCGTGACAGCGAACAGGTCGCTCCCCGCATAGGGAGCGTGGATTGAAATAATTGCACTTTGCCAATCGTTCGGAGTATCCTCACGTCGCTCCCCGCATAGGGAGCGTGGATTGAAATATCGGCGCAGTCGGTGGCGCCTTTTGGGATCACGTCGCTCCCCGCATAGGGAGCGTGGATTGAAATATCTGAAAGAGGGCGGCATTTTCGGCGGGGCCGAGGTCGCTCCCCGCATAGGGAGCGTGGATTGAAATAATATCGTCCTCTTCGAGGCGTATTTGTGCCCTGAGTCGCTCCCCGCATAGGGAGCGTGGATTGAAATTCCGGTAACTTTCTGGGTCTTTTTGAGTTTCCCGCGGTCGCTCCCCGCATAGGGAGCGTGGATTGAAATAGATTTTTTGCTTGAATCGTATATCCTGCCTCAAGGTCGCTCCCCGCATAGGGAGCGTGGATTGAAATTGCATTGATCTCTGGCTGCGCGGAGTTGGCAAAAGTCGCTCCCCGCATAGGGAGCGTGGATTGAAATACGGGGATAACAGCAAGATCGTTTTTTTCGACATGTCGCTCCCCGCATAGGGAGCGTGGATTGAAATCAAAGCTTGATCTCAAGTTCGTATGGCGCCGTGTCGCTCCCCGCATAGGGAGCGTGGATTGAAATGACTGTTTTGGTCTACCTGGACATAAGCGGAAAGTCGCTCCCCGCATAGGGAGCGTGGATTGAAATAGCGCGGGATCAATGACAAACGAAAACACGTGTCGTCGCTCCCCGCATAGGGAGCGTGGATTGAAATAAGAGAAACACAATCGCCGCCTGAAAGCCTCTTTGTCGCTCCCCGCATAGGGAGCGTGGATTGAAATAAAAACGTGGATATGATGCTGGCGGGCTGCATTGTCGCTCCCCGCATAGGGAGCGTGGATTGAAATAAAAACTCATTGATGATCACCCCCACTTCAGATTGTCGCTCCCCGCATAGGGAGCGTGGATTGAAATCCTAAAGCGTCAAACAGCGTCGGGTCGGTTTGAGTCGCTCCCCGCATAGGGAGCGTGGATTGAAATATGAGCGCTGAAGTGATCGTGCTTGTAGATACCAGTCGCTCCCCGCATAGGGAGCGTGGATTGAAATATCACTACTAGTTGGTGTAATAATCGGATTCTGGTCACTCCCCGCATAGGGAGCGTGGATTGAAATAAGGGACGCGTGAGAAAATTACCCGCTCTTCCAGTGTCGCTCCCCGCATAGGGAGCGTGGATTGAAATCCGCGCTTACTTATGACCCCAACAAGCCCGAAGATGTCGCTCCCCGCATAGGGAGCGTGGATTGAAATTCTACTACTGTTTTCATTACTTACATCGCGAGGCGTCGCTCCCCGCATAGGAAGCGTGGATTGAAATGCGTGGGCGCAAAAGTGGATCCATGCACAGATGCCGGTCGCTCCCTGTGCAGAGAGCGTGGATTGAAATGGCTGCAATGGAGCTTCTTCAATGGATATTTCTGCCGCTATACTCTCCCACTTCCGCTGCTTTTATCGCTGCTATCTTTTCTTCCTTGCAGTATTTGGCCATATAAAAACTGCACCCTTTCTGTTGGTTCTGTCCAACTTTTGGGGCGCAGTTCAGATTTTGGCAGTGGAGTATTTATGCTATGCAAATTGCCGTTGAAAAATGCTTTAGGGGGCCAGTGTGAAGGGCACCACCGAGGAGCAGGCATCCACAGAATCTGAAGTGTAGCGACAAACACGGATGTAATAGGTGCCTCCCAGAGTGCCTGTGAAGGTGCCATAGCCAATGCCGCTGGAGGCATTCCAACTGGTCTCAGCCACCGATCCATCTGCCAGAGTAGGCGGATTATTGGTGCTTGAGTAAAGAATTCTGAACCCCTGATTAAAGCTTCCACTGGCAGCCCAATAAACAGTAGCCTGGCCGGGATTAACGTTGGAGATGCTGCTGATCTCAATGGTTGCCGTCGATGGGGTAGCGGTAAAAGTGGCTGTGGGCTGCACCGTGGCGACTGTCGTCGGCGTCTTTGTGGGCGTCTGGGTCGGTGCACTTGTAGGAGCCGTTGTAGAGGTAGCACTGCCACCGGGGAAGGTAAAGGTATAGACATTGGAATAAACGTCACAGGAAGAACCCGTAGAGCGGCAAAGGCGATAGTAGTAAGTAGTGCCTGGGGTGCCATCTACGTAGGCTGAACGGTAAACGCCGCTGCTGATCGAATAATTTGAATCGGTGCCATAGACGGGTGGGTTATGAACGCTTGAATAAACGATCTTAAACCCATAGGCAAACGTACCGCTCGCCTCCCAGTTGATCTTGGCCTTGCCGGTGCCGGCATCGCTCATACTCGTAATCTTGATCGTTGGTGTCGTCACAAGTGTGGAGGCAGTGGTAGCAGTCGGCAGCACCTGTGAAGTGGCGGTAGGCAGCACAGCTTCGGTCGGCACAACAGCCGTCGGAGCCGGATTGAGCAAGGCGAAAATACCCAGATTGCTGTATGAATCGCAGCCTTCAGCTACTATGCGGCAAACACGCACATAGTAGATCTTTCTGATCTCTCCGTTAAAGGTCGCACTGCTGGCGATTGGTTCGGCTATATCGAGCGAGGTGTCTGTCGGGTAGGCCGGGGTTGTGTTTGTGTCAGACCAGACCAGACGGAACCCGGAGGGGAAGCTGCCTTCTGCGGCCCACTGGACCTCTGCATTTCCGCCGCCCAGATCAACAATATGGGTCAGGGTGATCGTTCCTTCTGGCAGAGTTGCGGCGGTCGGTTCCACTGCCTCTGTCGGTTCGCTAACCGCCGGGGTCTCAGTGATCACAACCAGGGTAGGGAACTCAAAAGCCGGCGTATTGGTAGGTAAATTCTGTGGCGGTGGCGCTGAAATAAGCGCACACCCGGCCAGGGCAAATGCCAGCAACCCTATCAGAAGAATCGAGATTTTTCGCATGTTACTTCCTCCAATCATATTCCCACAACAATTATACGGGAATATTCGCTCCTTCTCTTACAGAAGAAAAAGCACAGCAATTTCATTGCAAGATTATTGCCAAAATGATAAAAAGACATCCCCTCATTTCTGAGGGAATGTCATAAGTAACTCACTGGAAAACTGTCTGCACTTCTAGGTAGAAGTGGCCGTTGGCGTTTCGGTATCCGTCGGGGTCGCGGTCGGCGTATCAGTGGGCGTGTTTGTTGAAGTCGCAGTTGGCGTGAAGGTCGGCGTAGGCGTACTCGAAGGAGCCGTGGTGCTAGAAGGAGCAGTGGTCGAGGTACGCGTTGGCGTAATTGTTGCCGTGGCAGCCGTGCCCGCAAAGGTGAAGGTGTAGACCGGCGAATAGATATCGCAGGTGCTGCCGGTGTAACGGCAAATGCGATAGTAGTAGGTGTACCCTACATCGCCGGTGATATAAGCCGATCTGATCGTGCCGTCTCCAATAGCAAAGTAGGGATCCACACCAAAGGTGGGGGTGGAATTGGTCTTGGAGTAAACGAGCTTAAACCCGTAGGGGTAATTCCCCGTAGCCGTCCAGGTGATCTTCGCCTGACCGGGGGTCGTATTGCTGATGGTATTGATGTAGAGGTAGCCTGAATTGAGCGTGGGCGTCTTTGTTGGGTCTAGCGCGGTGAAGACAAACTCAAAGGTCGGCGAGTAAACATCACAGCTACTGCTGCCGGTGTAGCGGCAGAGGCGGAAGAAATACGTCTGGCCCACCTCTCCGGTCACCTCGACTGTGTTAGTGTAAGCCGACACAATCTTGTCGGGATACATGCCAAAAGTGGGCATGCGATTGGCTGTGGTGTAGATGAGGCGGATATCATGGGGGAAGCTACCAGAAGCCTGGAAGTAGAGCGTGGCCTTGCCAGAGGCAGTCTTGACCACCTTGGTAATCTTAAGGCTTGCATCAGCCGAAATGGGCGTGCCCAAATAGTTGTAGGCTATCAGTGCCTTGGTCGCGGTGGGATAAACAACCGGCGGGTAATAGATCACCGGCACGGTAGGAACTGCATTCCCTGCGAGTGTGATCTGAGCCGTGTTACTGTAAAGGTCACAACTGTTGTTCACATAGCGGCAGACACGCAGATAATAAGTGTGCCCGGGCTGACCCACGATCTGCACCATGCGGGTGCCAGAATCGCTGATGAAGTTGGACGAATCATTGGGGTAAGAGGGAGTGGTGTTCGTTTCAGACCATACCACCTCAAAGCCAGCCGGGAAACTGCCGTTCACATCCCAGGTAATATTGGCTTTGCCATTGCCAAGATCTTCGGCTTTGGTAATGGTGATCGATTCGGAAGGAGCTTCCGTTTCGACCACAACAGGAGCCTCGGTGGGAACAACCTCACCTGACTCAGGAGTGGCGGTCACGACGATGATGATCGGAGTCTGTGTCGCCGCCGGGGGCACGTTATCGGTTGCAGGTGCGGCAGTAGGCGCCGCGGGAAGCAAGTTGCAACCTGCCAGAACAAAGCCGGCAATAATTATCGAGAAAATCAATCGTTTGGGCATAAACCCTCCTGGTAAATAGAACCTCATTCTCATTATATGAGAATATTTGCATTTTAGTACAATGAATTTTCTTCTACTTCTATACGAAATTCAAGCCCAAAAAGTTCCCCATCCTGTGTGCTTTTAAATTTTTATTTATAAAAAGATCAATGACCGCGAGCCGATCAAGCGTTCACGGCCATTGATAATTATACACACTTAGCGCGTTTCGGTTACCTTATGAATTACACGCGGCGCTTCGGTGTCGTAACCCTTCACGCGGGTCAAGTGGTAGGCAAAAAGCTGCGCGGGAAGGATGCTCACCAATGGCGTGAGCCACTCAGGCACATCGGCAGGGATGCGCACCGGTACCTGGGCCAGCGAAAGGGCACTATCTTCATTCGAGATCACCACCAGTTCGGCGTCCAGGTCGTTCTTTAATTTTTGCAGGGTTTCAAGCATGGAGCCGTAGACCATCCCTCTGGGGGCCACGGCCAGCACCGGGAAGCCCACCTGCACCATAGCAATTGGGCCGTGCAGAAAATCAGCCGAAGAATAAGGCTCTGCTTCAACATAGGTCAGCTCTTTCATTTTGAGGGCCCATTCAAAGGCGGTAGAGTAATTGAAGCCGCGGCCAAGCACCACGCAGTGATTCATGTAACGATAACGCTGGGCAGCTTGTGCCAGTGAATCTTCGAGGTGAATGACCTCACTGACCCAGGCAGAGACGTGCTCCAACTCCTGCCAGCGTTTCTCATCCTCGCTGAGGGCAGCAGAGAGCATCGCCAGCACCATCAGTTCGGCCGAGTAGGTCTTGGTAGCAGCGGTGGCCAGCTCGGGGCCGGCTTCGATGGCGATGACGAAATCGGCCGCCTGGGTAAGCGGCGAATCGGGCATGTTGGTGATGGCAAGGGTCAGGCAACCTTGCTTTTTGCCCTCTTCGAGCACGCTGACGATATCGGGGCTCTGACCCGACTGGCTGATGCCGATGACCAGCGCGTTATTGAATTGAGGCGGTGTTTGATAATAGGTAAATAATGAAGGGGTAGCGAGTGCAACCGCCAACTGGTTGAAACTGCCCAGCAAATAGTTGGCGTAACGGCCGGCGTTATCAGAGGTACCGCGGGCGGCCAACATCACATAGTTTACCTGACGTTCTTTGACGGCACGGGCAACTTCTTCCACGGCCTTGCGCTGGTTCTTCAAAAGATCCGCAAGGCGCTGCGGTTGTTCGAGAATTTCGGAATGCAAACTCATTCTTCCCTCCACAGAGATTAATGCGGGTTCCCCTGCCCCGCTTATTTTACGGTCGAACAGGCAGTTTCTGGCAGCGCTGCCGCTACCTGGTGGGTCAGCAAAGCCTCCCCTGCTGCCGAAAGATGGATGGCACTGTTGGTAAATTGATCTTCGGGCACCAGATCCCAAAGATCCAGATAATTCCAATGATGGAGCTCAACCTGATCTGCCAGCGCCTGGCGATACTGATCGTAAACCCAGCGCGGGTAGTAGAAATTATAACGAATATCGCTGTTTGCGCCGCTCGAAATCATAATGGGTTCGTTTACCAGCAGGATGGGAGTTGACCCGGCGATCTTGAAACCGGCCTCGATCACATCGAAGGCGAGGGCATCGGCGGGAATCTGACCCTGCCAATCGAGGAAGCTATCATCGGCTGCCAGATCGTGGGCGGCGCGGGTGTAATCCTGCGGGTAGGTCTGGTCAATACCGGTAGCCGACCAGGGCACAGCATAAAACTGCAAGCGGGTCAGGTCAGCCAGAGCACGGCGCTGGCCGATGAAGGTACGATCCCAGAAAGAGGTTGTATCAGCCGGAATATCCAGTGCGAGATCGTATTCGGCGGCCAGACTGCGCACACGGTCGAGGTTGTTCGCCACGATGGGCGAGTCCAATTGACGTTCACGCGGGAAAGATTCAAGCGTCAGCGGCCAAATGATGAGATCTGGCTCATAGCGCATGGCCTGCTGCAAGAGCATCACATCTTTGCTGAGCGACAGGGTCGGATAGCCCAGATTATAAACGCGCACCTGCTTGCCACATAGATTCAGGCCCAGCGCGTCGAGTTGACCGGCCAGCGTCTCTTCTGGTTTAAGCAGGGTGCCCCAGACAGAAGAATCGCCGATGACGAAAACACGGAATTCATCGGCGGCTTTGGGCGTGCCATCCAGGCGTAGCGAGGCAAACATGGCGTCTACATCATAGAGGCTGAGGTTGTACGACTCGGCAGGGTTTTCGCTAAACGGGAAGCGCTCACGTCCGCGCCAGAGCACGTTGTAGAGCGAAACCCGGCCCGGATGAACCGGCAGCAGTGCCCAAATGAAGTTGAAGATCAAGAACAGCCCTACCCCCTTGAGCAAAACATTACGGACAAAGCGACCGTTCATCATAGAGCGCCTCCGAAGAGACCGCTGAAGACACGCACCGATAGCTCAAGGGAAGGCAGGGCAAACCAGACCCAGCCAAGGGCGACAAAGTTGAAGGTAAAGAAAGTAGAAAGCACGGTCAGTGTTTTTTGCAGAGCGGGACGCGCTTCAAGGGCAGAGGCACGCGGTTTCATCAACTCGGCCCAGCGATTATGCACGAACATACCCAGTCCATGCCAGGCCCCCCAAAGCACGAAATTAAGGGTCATGCCATGCCAGAGGCCAATGAGGATCATGGTGGAAAACTGCGCCAGCAAGATCACCAGCGGCACGGGCAGAGGTTTTTTGCCGCTGCGCAGTGAACGGGTGAAAGGGTTGAAGAAGTAAGACCTGAACCAGGTGGTCAATGTCATGTGCCAGTTATTCCAAAACTGGGTCAGGTTGGGTTTCAGGTAGGGGTGATTGAAGTTCTCCGGCAGGCGAATGCCCAGCCAGCGACCCAGCCCTATGGCAATATCGGTGTATCCGCTGAAATCGAAGAAGATCTCAAAAGCGTAGGCATAGACCAGAATCCACAGATAGGCAGTGGAGCGCACCTGAGCGGCTGTTTGTGCCGAAAGGGCCAGCATCGAAAGTGCATCAGCCAGCACGAACTTTTTGAAGAGGCCCAGCAGCAGGCGTCTGCCCCCCTCCCCCAGGTCGGCGGCTTGCGGAGCATAAGGCGCGCGCAGATCTTTGAGAAAGCGTTCCACGCGGTCAATGGGGCCGGCGGTGAAGGCCGGGAAGAAGAGCAAGTAGATGAGGTACTCATCCAGCCCGGCACTGCTGAGACGACCCAACTGACGGTCGCGCAGGGTATGGATGAGACGAAAAGCGATGTAGGAGAACCCCAGCCAGCGCAGATCAATGGTGGTAGCCAACTCGGGTTTTTGTCCCGCCAATGTTCGCAGACCCTGGCTGACCCACAAGGTCAATTGCGGCAGCTTGAGCATGACAAAGAGGGCAAGCAGCCCCACGATCATCAGTAGATAGGCCCAGGGCCGGCGATTTTGGGCTCGTGCCAGCAGCAAAAAGAGCCCGGCAGCCACGATCAGCGCCAGGGCCACCCACTGCAACTGCGGCGGTCGGGAGGGGGTGAGAAGGCCGGCTTTGAGAAAATAACGTGTACCAGCAAGGAGCAGCACCGTACCCGCCAGCAGTACCAATGTAAGCCAGTTGGCATTCAGGCTGCGCTGCTCACGCTCGGAGGTGATGAGCCAACCCAGCACGGCAATGAGCAGAGTGGCGGTGGGCAGCCAAAAATCCATGCCGCGAATGGGCAGGGCCGGCTGCAGCCAGTAAATGGCCAGTACACTGACAACGAGCAGGATGGGATTACGAATTTTACCGATAAAGGTTCGCGGTGCCAGCAAAGCCAGCAACAGCGAAAAAGCAGCGAAGATCAGAACGGCGCTCAGCGTCATCTAGAACCCCTGATAGATCCAAAGCGGGGCCGAAGATGCAGTGAAGATCACCAACAGGGCCAGAATCACGGCCATTGCCAGCGCCCAGAGATTTTCGCGCGAGAAGAGCTTCTTCACGAGTTATTTGGCCCCGCACATGCGCCAATCACCATTCTCTTTGACGATGTTGTAGCTGTGATCGGCCAGGTTGATGGTGAGGTCTTCGGCACCGTAAGAGGCAACGAAGGTACCGCTGCAATCTACCACGGCGTTGTCGCCCTGCTGGCTGGATACCTGGCAGGAAAGATCGTTTAGTTTCACTTCCACCGACTGAAAGGAGTCGAAGGTATTCTGGGCTTCGGCCTCAAAATCGGCGCAAGAGAGGCTGCTAAGCTGGGCCGAATCTTTGCCGGCCAGGGCCTGCCAATAGGCGGCAGCAGCCGCAGCAGGATCATCGGCGCTTTTGGCGCAGGCACTCAAGGTAAAGAGAATCCCCACTGCCAGAGCGAGGAGAAAGGTTGATCGGAATTTTTGCATGAGACACCTCTGGAATTGGATGAACTCAAATTATAACGTGCCCAAAAGCGCAGAGCAAGGCAGGAGAATGAGGAAAGGAGCTTTTTGGTTTTGATATAGAATTTCGATATGGAAGAAATGACTAAGAGAAAACGCAAATCAATTCGTGTGCCCGGCTATGATTACACAAACCCAGGCGATTACTTTGTCACCATAGTAACATACCAGCGTTTGCCGATTTTTGGCGAAGTGCTTAAAGAAGAGGTGTTATTAAATGATTTGGGAAAGATCGCTCAAGCAGAATGGTTCAAAACTGCGAGGTTAAGAGAATACGTTGAAGTTTACGAAGGAGAATTTGTGGTGATGCCCAACCACATCCACGGCATCATTCACATTGTTGATCAGACACCCGTAGGGGCGCAGCGACGCTGCGCCCCTACCAACGAACCACACAAAATAAATGTATCTCCCCATTCATTGGGCGCGATCATTCGAGGATACAAATCTGCAGTAACCTATGCCATCCATCTGACAAAAAACTCACGCGGCAAACCGGTTTGGCAACGTAATTACTATGAACATATCATTGGGTCAGAAAAGGAATACCAAAAAATTGAGGAGTATATCCTCAACAACCCCTTTAACTGGCTAACCGATGAAGAAAACGACCTCCCTTCAAATTGAAGGGAGGTGAGGGTTATTTTGTGCAGGTGGTATCGAACACCTTGATGGAACCACTGAAGCGCAGGGCCAGGTATCGCGAATCGGTGGACCATTTGATCTCTTCGACAACAGCGTCTGTGGAGATGACCGAGGCGACTCGGGTTTTGGCGTTGGAAAGCCAGACGTTGTCGTTCTGATCCACGGCCACGGTCCAAACGCCATCGGGCGAGGTGGTCTGGTTCACCAGGTCAAGCGAGGGGTCTTCATTCTTGCGCGTCTCTTCCTCACTTGTCATGACCGAGGTCTCGGTGTTGTAGTTATACTTACGCGAGCAATCGAGCCCGCAACTGGATGTGACCACCACATTACGATCACTGACCCACTCAAGAATGCCCTTGGTGCTGGAGTAATCGTCGGTCTTGGCCGAACTGCCAAAAATATCCACACTGAGACCGCTGGCCAGCCCGCCCACGTAGACGGTGTAGGTCTTTTCCTGCGGGTCAAGCACCACATAAGCCAGGTTGCTGCCATCGGGCGACCAGGTGATATCGCCCATCACCTCAAGGTCTGAAGTGGCCAACACTTCTTTTTGCAGTTCAAAATCATAGACGGTGAGATTGCCCACAAACCAGCCCCAGCGTCCGTTGGCGGGGTTGATATAGGCCAGCTCGTCGCGGGTGGGGTGCCAGGCAAGCATGTCGCCCTGTTTTGTATCCACGTAATCGGAGTTGACGCCCACGGTGACAAAGGTCTGCACCAGACAGACGGGCGAGGCCGCCACGCGGGCGCCTTGTGCCACCATCTCGGTAGGCAATGGGTTGGCCGCCTGGGCGGTGAGCAGTACATCTGCGTCCGTTTCGGTGGGGGTGGCGATGGTGTCGGTGCAGGCTGCCAGAACGAGAAGTAACGTTGATAAGAGAAAAACGAGGATTGGTCGTTTGAAAAGTCGGTTCATGCGGCTAGCATAACACATTTTTGCGGGAATATTATGAAAAGAAGATTGTTTGCCTGATTATTTTACCGACGTCTGTTTTTATAATCGCTGATTTTCTTATCCTTGTTTATGAAGAGAAAACACACTGTAAACGATAACAAACAATCGTCTTGCAAAATCAACCAAAAATTGGCATCTGGCTAAAATTTCAATCGTTCAGCAATTTTTTCCAGTTGTGCTTCGGTAGCCTTTTCACCTGCTAAGATCAATTCTTCAATGCGGCTGTATCCCGCAAAAGAATTGATCTCACGTGGGAGTTCCGGTTTGATCAGTAAATCAGGTGGGTATTGGCGTAATTTGTTCTCCTGCTCAACAATTCTTAGCGCATAAATTGTTTCTTCAAATGTGCTGAATGTGTTTGAAAGGGACGCAGGAACCCAACGTTTATTGTCCAGCCAATCACCGAGTTTTACCTGGCTTGACAGCCCGATATCCACAGCGATCACTTTCTCAGATCCCATTTCAATCGCAACGTCCACAGGTAAATTATTGAGAACCCCTCCATCTACCAGCCGCCATCCATTCAGTTCCAATGGCATGAACACTCCCGGAATGGAAGTCGTTGCCCTTAACGCCAGTGCCACCGACCCTTCACGAAAAACGATCTCTTTGTGGGAATTCAGATCAACAGCCACAAGTGCCAGAGGATGACAAAGTTCAGAGAAAGTTTTTTCGCCAAATTCATGTTTAAAGAAAGCCAAAAGGCGCTCACCGCGAATCACCCCTCCGTTAGGTAAACCAGGATCAGCCAACCGCAACATGCCATTTCTTTGAGTGGTTGAAGTGGCAATTTGTTCAAGCTCTTTAGAGGACATTCCCGCAGCAAAACCGGCAGCAATCACTCCCCCCATACTCGTTCCAGCCAAATAATCGATTGGGATTCCCTCACGCTCTAGTACTCTTAACACACCAATATGAGCAATTCCGCGCGCGCCTCCCCCACTTAAAACTAACCCAACAGCTGGTTTATGCATCTTCATTCCTTTTTTGTATTTGCCGTTGATAAATTTCGATGGCGGCCCGCAAGTCTTTTACCTGAAAATCAGGCCACAAAACCGGCAACCCTACAAAAACCGCTTCGTAGGCGCGCCAAAGCATGAAGTTGCTTAATCGCCACTCGCCCCCCGTGCGAATAATTAAGTCAACATCCGGGCACTTTGAGCAATACAGATAATTTGTAATTGTTGTCTCGTCAATACCGGTTTCTTTCAATTGACCCTTTTGGTAGTCTGAAAGAATTGCTTTGGTCGCATCGATAATTTCTGCTCTTCCTCCATAATTCAAAGCCAGATTCAAGATCATACGCGAATTTTGCCGAGTTTGTTTGACGGTATTATCGAGCGCATCCAAAACAGAACTTGGAAGACCTTCGCGTTTACCCATCAATTGAAGGCGAATTCCATTGCGCTGCAGTTCCTGTAACTCGCGAGTCGCATAGTTTTCTGCCAGGAACATGAGGTAACTCACTTCTTTCTCGGGGCGATTCCAATTCTCGGTTGAAAACGTGTACAGGGTAAGAATCTGTATTCCCATATTGGCACAGTCTTCAATGACCTGCCGTACTTTTTGCATCCCGGCCTGATGACCAGCGGAGCGTGGAAGACCACGCTCCTGTGCCCAACGGCCATTTCCATCCATAATAATGCCGAGATGATTTGGGATGAGAAAATTTTTTTGATTTGAATTAACGTTCTCGCTCACTGATTAACTCGCCTCTCTGGAGAAGGTCGGTCGTGTATTTTTCCTTTGTTTTGGGAGTTAAGATAATACTTCTGCCAGATGGGATCTGTGAGTGAAGCGTATGCTTCATCATATGCTTCAAGTCCTGTAGCGTAGTCCGGATCCAATAAGGCTTTTTGGGCATTTTCGTCGGTTGGTTCCGGCTCGTTTTGGGCTATCAAGTGACGTAATTCTGCATGATGATCCCTGATGATACAAGGCGCCAGCCAGTTTCCTTCGCTGTCCCGGTACTTTCCCTGCCAGTTCCGTATCCCGGCAAAAAATGGGGTCGACCAGACATCATTCAAGGTTCCACCATTGGCGTAAATGGAACGAATATCCGCAGAGGCATAAGGAACAAATACACATGGCGAAACAGCACCATTCCAGTCAATATAAATATAGCCTCCACCATCGAAACGTCCTGCTGCCAGGCACCCTTCTGACAGGGTGGCGTGATTCCAAAAATCGGCCAAAAAGTAATGTTTTTCATGGATCAATTGCCACAGACGTTTATACATCCACAATCGCTGATCCGGAGTAGGCATTAGATCGAGCGTAAAAGAACGCCCGATGGGCATATAGTGGAAGATCCACGCATAGAGAGCGCCCTGCTCTTCGAAAAAATAATCCATGAATTCGTCTGAGAACAACTCCTCGGCATTGTAGCGGGTGGCTGTGAGCGAAATACCATAGGGAACTCCGGCTTTGCGCAATCGGGCCATTGCCTCAAGGACTTTATCGTAGATTCCAGTACCTCGCCTTTCATCCGTACGTTCCCGCCAACCCTCTACGGAAATGGCCGGTGTAATATTGCCTAGCTCTGCCATCCGCTTTGCTACCGAGTCGGTGATCAGCGTGCCATTTGTGTACATCAGGAAGAAAACATCCGGGTGCTTTTCTGCGGCTTCCAAAATCCCCTTTCCTTCTGAACGGTAGGCGAGAGGCTCACCGCCGCTGATGACCAGAAAACGAACGCCCCACAGGGTTTTTGCTTCTGTGATAATGCGATCAAAAGTACCCCAGTCCAGTTTTTCTGCGTCTGCCCCTGCATTGGCATAACATCCAGTACACTGCAAATTACAGGCTTTGCCTGGGCTTAGCGTCAAAAAACCAGG
Organism: uncultured Anaerolinea sp.; assembly: GCA_964459385.1. Lineage (GTDB taxonomy): Bacteria > Chloroflexota > Anaerolineae > Anaerolineales > Anaerolineaceae > UBA6107. The sequence continues at coordinate 90,034 of CAYWLG010000002.1, read as the reverse complement.
CGGATTGATGCCGTATTTTTTGTTGAACTGCAACATGGCCGATTGGGTTCCTCCATCGATCATGATTCCGTTAACCAGGTTGTTCAAGGCACTGCGCAGAACCGGTTTTGCCAGATTGTGATCCAAAATACGGTCGGCGGTTTCCCAAATTACTTTGGAGTATTCCGCTAGATCTTCTTCCACTCCCACCGGGCGAGGCAGCCTCGGGCGTTTTGGGCGGATATTTTGAATATAGTTCTGTCCTGCATTCAAAAAGGCATGGCGCAGCAGCTTAGAATGAGAAAGGATGGGAGCGGCAGTTACCAATGTTTCGATCCCAACTTTGCCGGCAACTTCTTCTGTATATGATTTGAAAGACATTTACTACCTCCTGCTTTTTGTTTTTAAAATTTTTTGATCTACTGGGTTTTCAAAATGAAATTTTGTAAAAATCTTCCATAAGAAAAATTATTCAAAATCAGGTTGCATCTATTGAAAATTCTTCCCTGGGGGCGTAGGAAGATGAGGAAAAAGCTGAAACTACATCCAGTTCAGCCAATGGAAATTCTTTGACAAATAGCGGAAAAAGCGAATTCATCAATTCCACTTTGTCATCATGCGTCATCCCCAACAAAATTGTGCCCATGTACCGCTCAACAGCCTTTTTTAAGAAGGGAACTCTTTTTTCTTCAGGCATGCATCGCCATTTCTTTGTCCATATTTTCATCTCCAATTCCAGTAACTTTTCTGGGGAATGCCTTTGAGCAAGCGTATTTAGAATCAAAAATATAAAATTCACTGTATCCTTTCTTCTCGTAAACCATAATTACTTGCGGTTTTTCTTCCACCAATCCAGGTACCAAAACATGACAAGTACACATCCACAGAATAGGAGTAAATAAGCATAAGAAACTGAATCACCCAGTGAAGAGGCCATTCTTTTTCCTTGCGTATCGTTTGCTGCTCTTTCCTACAGTCTTCTGTTTGTTTTTGTAATGTTTCAAAGCTCCAATTCCCTTAACCAGCAAAATAAATACCGTAACTATCCTATTCTGAATAAAAAGCGATTCCGATAGCGTCTGGCCCTAAGCAGGAATGTAGGGCAGGGGAAAACGGCTCAACAAGGATTTCTTTACAAAAAAATTTTTCTTCAACAATATTTCTGAACATCGCTGCTTCGGGCATGCGGCATGAATGTGCAATGCCAACGTGCAGAAGGGCCTCATCCCCTTGCCTATCCATTGTGGCGAGAAAATATTTGAGGGCACTTTGTTTTTTACGTGCGTAAGTGATGGTTCTTATTTTGCCCAAGTTGTCTAAACAAAGAATTGGTTTGCGCTGCAACAGAGAATTTAAGCGACTCGCCAAGTTTCTGGCTTTTCCATTCCGGTACAGGCAATCTGTATTTTCAACAGTAAAATACGTAGATATTCCCCGAACGACTCTTTCTCCGATTTCCCGTATTTCTCTCAAGCTCTTGCCTTGCTCTATCGCTTGAACGATTGCCTTGATCACTAAAGACTGACCCACAGATGCTGTGTGGGTATCGATCACTTCTACAGGCACTCGTTTAAATAAGTGAGCTGCCAACTGCACCGTGGTCACAGTTTGACTAATACCCGAAGAAATCAAGGGAACAACTATTCCATCCACATTGCCGGCAAGCTGGTTAAACACATACAGAAAGTCAAATACTGATGGGGCAGAGGCAAAAACAGTTTCTTCCCTTTCAGGAAACCATGAACTAAGCTTTTCAACTGCTTGTTCTGTTGTGTCTGCGTATTGCTCTGATCCCCAATGAATGGTGAATGGAACAACATAGATGTGATGCCGCTTTTTCCATTCTTTTGAAAGGTTGCTGGAACTATCAGTTACTACTGCTATTTTTGGCATATTATTCCGAAATTAACGAAAATATTGTTTAAAAAAACTTATAAAAACGTCGCTGTGACTTTTGTATAGGACACATTTCCACCCGCAGGAGCGAGAGAAACTTAACCACATCCTTTGCATTTTATTTCTGGATGAATTAGCAGTACTGATCTTTACACTCTTAATATCTGACATTTTATTTTCCGAAATTAACGAAAATATTTGATAAAAAATTAACTTGTCATTATTTGGCTTGCTTCACGTGTAAATTCTGCCAACAATTGTCGATTTTCTTCATTCAGGTGTGCGAGCGAGTCTTCATAGCGGCTGATCTGCTTAAGCAGAGTTGAGGTGCAGTTGCGATTCGTTCTTTCCAAAACCGAGAGCAACAGTGCAATTCCGCTTAACACTCCCAAGCCTACTTCTTCAGGCAGGCCCACCCTCACCAAACCATTCAAGATGCTGTGAATTTCTGGAGAATCCTTCACCTCCCTCAACATTAAAACAACCGCTGTTATCATTTCGGTCATGAATATGATCGGTGAACGATTTTCAGGAAGTCGAGCGATCAAATTTACAAGCAGAGAGTCGTAATCAGCTCCCTCTTTTCCATCCCGCAACTGGCGTAAAATTCGCTCTTTCACTTCCTGCCAATCTCCAATATCAGGATTTTCTCTTAGCAGATTCGTTAGCTGTTTATTCGCCTCTTTTGTTGGAAAAAAGAGAACAGCAGAACGACCAGGTCCGTGTTGCTCAATTTTTGTCTGGTACTCTGATCTTACCAACCCACGATCCTCTAGGAGACGCAACATTTCATATGCGGTTACATTGCCAATCCCTAAGTTTTCAGCAACAGTAACGTAGTGAATCGGTTGATCCAGGCTCTGATAAATATCCAGAAACTGTTTTAAGAATTCTTGCTGCCGGTGTGTTAAATTCTTTTTCATAATTTTTCCGAAAATAACGAATTTATTATAACTACAATCACGGTTCTGTCAAGAGCACTTATCAGAGGTTGAATCAATATAAAATGAAGTTTAAGCCCCATGCTTTATAAAACCTCTCCTATTCAGCCTGATTTTTTAGGCTCTTCTTATGGCGTGAGCGCAGTCTCTACCCCTATAATCAACATTAGTAAGTACACCTAATTTCGGAGGGCTGCAATGAAGAACATCAAATGGCTGTTCATGATCGGTGCGGTGGTGCTGTTCTTTTTTGGGTTATACAGGTGGCTCTGGGTCAGCCAGATCGACTATGCAGCTTTTTTCTTTGCGCTGGCCTCCATCTCGTATTCAGTTTACCTGCATTCCAGCAAAGAAGACCGGCCAAACTAAAACGCCAACGACAGCTAAAAAACCACATCAGGTCATTCGCCCCTTATCTCTCAAGGGGTGCATTAAAAACCAGACGGCCTTTACTGAAAAAGGCCGCCTAATTTTTTGCTTCAAGAACTATTTCGGGGTTACCTGTTCGCTTACATCCAAGACGTGATGCAGCCTTTCGGTAACGCGCATCAGCTTGTTGAAATCATCATCGCTCAGGTCGGTAAAGTTTTTCTCGATGCGTGCGTTGGCACGATCTTCGAGGTCATCGATCAGCGCTTTCCCGGCGGGTTCGAGCGAGATGCTGATGCTGCGCTTATCGCTCTCATCCTGCACCTTGCCGATCAGCTTGAGCGAAACCATGCGATCTACCAGGCGACTGGCGCTGAACATGGGGATGTTCAGTTCTTTGGCCACTTCGGTGAGGCGCAGCGGCGATTCGTTGGCCAGGTGAAGCAGCAGATACAACTTTTGGTAATCCAGACCACATTTGCTTTCCAATAATTTTTCGTAATGATAGATCGTCCGCAAGAGCAAATACAGGTCATCATCAATTTGTTTCCGAGTGAGTCTGGTCATCTTTCTCAGCCTTTCTGTTTGAATCTCAACCACTAAAGAGAACTATTATACCCGCGTCTGCGATGAGGTTTTTAATGTGCTTTTCACTTTCGCTTTCAGTATACCAAAATCGAATATGCAGGGAGCAATCATTTTTTGTAATTGTATAACCCTGTTTTCGGCAATTGGATATGAGTTAAAGCCTTGATAATCAAAGGTTAACCTTTTGTATACCATTTCTTAAATTTCGCCTGTTAGAGTAGAGGGAGAAGAGTTGGAAGGATTCACAGGTGAAATTTTATGGGTTTAGCTGATCTGCACATTCACAGTATTCACAGTTACGATGGCACCGCTTCGATCGCGGCCATCTTGAAATATGCGGCCGTGAACACCGATCTGAACGTGATCGCGCTCACCGACCATGATACCCTTTCGGGCGTTGACCAGGCCATGCGGTTGGGGCCGGAATACGGCATCGAAGTCATTCCGGGCTGCGAGATCTCTACGGCCGACGGCCATTTGCTGGCCCTCTTCATCCACAAGCTCATCCCGGCCGGGCTTTCGCTGGCCGAGACGGCGTTACGGGTGGGCGATCAGGGCGGGCTGTGCATCGTGGCGCATCCGGCGGCGATGGGCGTAAACGGGGCCAGTTTTAACTGCATCCGCAAAACGCTGGAAGTGCCCGGTGTTGAAAAAGCCCTGTTGGGGGTGGAAGCCTTCAACGGTGGCCTGATCATGACGCGCCGCAACCCCGACGTTGAACGGCAGGCTGCCCTGCTGCCGCTGGCCCAAACGGGCAACAGTGATTCTCACATTTTAGACACCATCGGACAGGGCGCGACCGAATTTGAAGGCAGCAGCGCTGCCGACCTGCGCCAGGCGCTGCTCGCTCGCAGCACAAAGGTGCGCAAGAACGTGAGCGTGCCGGCCCATGCCGTGGTCACCCGCTACCTGCCGCGATTCTATCTGCGCAAATTCGGCTGGGTGATCGACAACGTCCATCCCGGGGCGCCCTTTGTTTATGCTCCGCTGGCTGAAGCACTGGAACACAACTACAACCAATCTCTCAACGTGCTCTCATACAGGTAGTGCATGACCCAAAACATACTCTTCATCGGCGGCTCATTGAACCAGACAACCATGATGCACAAGATCTCCGCGCAAATGACGGATTTCAAGTGTTATTTCGCGCCTTTTTACGCCGATGGGTTCATCGACTGGGCCGCCCGGGCCGGGCTGCTCGAACATTCCATTTTAGCCGGGCAGCATCACCGATCCACCCTCGCCTACCTGAAACGGGAGGGACTGCCGATCGATGAACGGGGCAGCAAACGCAAGTATGACCTGGTGGTGACGGGCACCGATCTGCTCGTGCCAGAGAACATTCGCAAAACGCGCATGGCCCTGATCCAGGAGGGCATGACCGAAGAAGAAGATTTTGCCTATACGCTGGTGCGCAAGTTCAACCTGCCGCGCTACCTGGCCAACACCGCCGCCACCGGGCTCTCAGACGCCTACGATGTGTTCTGCGTGGCCTCGCAGGGGTACCGGCAGCTTTTCATCCACAAAGGGATCGACCCGGCCAAGATCGTGGTGACGGGCATCCCCAACTTTGACAATGCGGCGGCCTATCTGAACAACCCGTATCCACGCCACAACTACGTGCTGGTGGCGACTTCAAGCATTCGAGAGACCGGTAAGTTTGATGATCGTGACGGCTTTCTGCGCCGCGTCAAAGAGCTGGCAGGCGGGCGAGAAGTGATCTTCAAGCTGCATCCCAACGAAGATCATGCCCGGGCCACGCGAGAGATCCGGCGCTACTTTCCTACAGAGACCATCTGCCTGAACGAGAACATCAACCATCTCATCGCCAACAGCAGCATGATGATCGCCCAGAACACTTCCGCCCTCTATGTGGCGCTGGCGCTGGGCAAACCGGTCTACTCGTACCTCGACACAAATTCCTTGAGACGGCTCACGCCAATCCAGAACGGGGGAAAATCAAATGAGCGCATCGCTGAAGTGCTGCGGCATCTCATCCACACACCGCTTTCACAGGTGAGGTGGAGCGCCAAGAAAAGCCGCAAACTACAGCGCAAATGGCAACAGACCTCTCAAGTTATTTAGCTGATTCAATCCTTCCTATGCATGTGAAAAACCCTCCGAGATGGAGGGTTTTTCACATGCAGTGGTCAGAGAAATGGATGAAAACGGATCAGTCGCCGCTGGTTGTCACGTAACCGGTTGATTGCCACTGGTTCATGCCACCGGCCATGCTGGTAACGTTGGTAAAACCGGCATTGAGGAGAATATCGCGGCCCTGCGCGCTGCGGTTGCCCGAACGGCAGACCACCACGATGTTTTGGTCTTTGGGAAGTTCATCGAGGCGACTGGAAAGCTCGCCCAGGGGGATGAGGGTGGCGCCGGGGATGTGCACCTGCTGCCATTCGCTCAGTTCACGTACATCGAGAACGAAGGCGCCGGAATCGCGCATCTCGGCCGCTTTGGCAACGCTGACCTCTTTGGGCAGCCCAGCCGCGCCGGACTGGCCATTGGTGAATATGAGCACGAGCACGGCCACAACGACCAGCGCCGCGCCGACCCAGAGCCAGACGGGAAGGGGTTGTTTCTTGGATTTTTGTGATTTCTTGTTGGCCATTTTTCACCTTCGGTCGTGCGAATTTTTGTTTGTATTATGGATGCAAAAGGCGGGCAGAAGTGACATGCCGCGGGGAAACTGGCAGGTCAGCCCGGCTTGACGGCGCGAATGGAGTACATGAGCGGGAAAGGCGCCACCGGCTGCGGGAACACGTAACGATGTTCGCCCTCCACCACTTCTTCCTTCAAATCGACAAGCTGCTGATAGAACGAGTAAGGGAACTCGTGCACGAATTCGATGCGCAGGCCGGCCTGAATGAGGGCGGTGATCACCTCGCCGAGCGGGTGGCTCCACTCACAGACGGGGATGGGCGCAAATTTGGTCTCGTCATCGGCGTAAGACCCGTCCACGGTGCTGGTCTGCATCTCTTGATCGAAATAGGGGTAGGCGATGGTAAAGCTGGGCCGGCCCTCATCGAAGATCTGGGCAAAGGGGTGAAACTCGGCCAGGTAGAGGGTGCCGCCGGGCTTGACGAAAGCGGCTGCCACCTGCGCCCAGCGCCGGATATCGGGCAGCCAGGTGAGCACGCCGTAGGAGGTGAAGACGATGTCGAACTGCTCGTACAGGCGGTTGGGCAGGTCGTAAACATCCGAGCAGAGGAAGCGGGCGGGCAGGCCGAGCTCACGGGCCAGCGAGGTGGCCAGATCGATGGCCGCGTCAGAGAAATCGACACCGGTGACGGCGGCACCGAGGCGCGCCCAGGAGAGGGTATCCATGCCAAAGTGACACTGCAGGTGGAGCAGGCTTTTGCCTTCGACGGAGCCGAGCTCGCCGCGCTCGATGGCATGGAGGGCGTTTTCGCCGTCCATGAACTGTTTGAGGCGGTAGGAATCGGAGCGGGAGTTGATCTCGACGTATTTTTGCCAGAGGGCTTTGTTGATGGAAAGGTAATCGGTCATGGATCCATTATAGGGGCATTTTGGGAGATTCATCCACAGGGTTTAGGCAGCGGGATTGGGATTCGTTGGTCGGATGATTTAGGTAGGGGCTCAGCGACGTTGCGCCCCTACAGGATTGGATAAAGGCAATCTGGCGATGACAGCAAATAAGGTTTATTCATCCCCAGGGACGTGTGAAGGCGAGCGAATCGGGATTCGTTTTTAAAAAAATGGAAAACGAATAAAACGAATCGGGAGCTCATTCGGGCTGGAGACGATCCAGATCGGCCTCGAGGTCACTGACATCCATAATGGAGGAGAGGTCTTTGAGCAGGCCGCGGTAAATAGAGGGAAAGGTGGCCTGACTGGAGCCTGGGATGCGGTAATTGTCAGGGACAAAAATTTTGGTGTTCTTTTCCTGGATGTGGATGAGACGGGTCAGGGCGAGCGCCGCCAGAGCAAGTGAACGCAGGGTGAGATTGGCTTCGTTGATGTCTTTGGAGTTAATGGCGAGGGTAAAAAGATGTTCGAAGTACTGTTTAAAATGGGTGATGGTGCCGTTGAGGTCATAAAGCTAGGCCCGCTCGATGGGGGTATTGTTATAGATGAGGTTGCCCGTCACATAGAGGCCGTGTTTGAGGGCATTCAGGTTGCCGGGCTGGCCGCCGCGAAGGCGCTTTTGGGTGACCTCAGGGGGTTCGTTGGAGGAGAGCAGGGGAATCGGCTCCCCGGCCGGAATCGTGGGTTGTTCAGACATATATCCTCCTTGTGAAAAGACGCTGCGGGGAGGATATTACAGAATAGATGTTCTATTAAGTCAAAGGGGGAATTGGAGTTGGTTATTAGACAAAGAGAAAGGGGATAAATTTCAAATTGAGAAGTCAAGTGATCCCTTATATTTTATTGACTTTTCCCCCTCGGAATGATACCATAGTGATATCATGAGGGAGAAAACGAACCTTAGACTGCGTGTCTATGTGCTACGCCTCCCATTTTTGTTGTCGTTTTTTTGCACTCTATATTCAAGTTTATTTCTATCAAATTGCAAAAAGACTTTATACTTTTGAAATTCTTTTAGCAATGAAGATTCAGATTTTTCATTCGGAATCAATATTTTTAAAAGCTTTCCCTTTTCAATTAAGTATTTATACAAGCAATAGTAATCTCCATCTCCCGCAACAAAAACCGCCTGGTCAAAATTTTTATACTCAATCGCAGAGGAATATAAAACAAGTTCTGCATCGATATTTCCTTTCGGTTTTCCGTGCCCATCTGTAACTGTTGGCTTAAAAACGAGTTCGTAACCATAAGATCGCAATGATTCATACAGGCGTTCGTTTTGCTTAATGTACCCAATAAAATAAAACGCTTTGCTAACGTGAAATTTATCAGTTAAGTATTTTCTAAAGCTCTTGTAATTAAATTTCCATCCAGAATAGACCTTTATCTCGCTTTTATACAAATCTTTCTCGATGCCCAGATTCAAATTTTGCCCATCTATAAATGCGTAAACAGTGTTCCGAGTTGTTGGCATTAACCTAATTGCCTTCCATAAATAGAGGTTGTATAAAGATCCATCAATAAAGATATATCATGTTTTGGACAAATTTTCTAGTTACTACAAGGATTTCAAGCTTAAAACTTTAAAAAATAAGAATTACAATGCGGCCTTTAAATAATTAATGAATGCTGAACACGAGATTATGAAGAATTTAGCATCTGAAGATTTTAGAGCCGGTGAATCCATCATGGCGTGCCTGATCCCCCCTTCATCGCTTGTGTATCCATATAATTTTGAAAAAGCCTCTTTTAGGGCAGGATGAAGATTGTTTTGTTTTTCCAGATAAGGAAGGAGATCGCCTAAAGTTGCCTTAGGCTTATGGGTAATACTTCTGGCAGCGCTTTCAACTGCTGAAATCGATTCTTTAATGGAATTTCGATAATCTGGTTTTTCTCTATCATAAAGGAGCTCAAGTGCTCTTTTGATATGATTTTGGGCACCTTCAAAGTTTCCATTTTCAATAACTTCTCTAATTTCGTCAATCTCATTTTGGGATGTGATATTTGTACAAACACCATCAATAAACCGATAGGTTGATAATTCCTGCTCCAACACGATGTTTAACATACCTTCAAATCTTCTTAAATAATCTTTCTGCTTTGTATAATCTATTAGCTGTTCCAAGAAATCATATACTTCAAACCATTTACATGCAAAAAAATAATCCCGTAACTCTAAAATAATTTTTTTGAATTCGTTAGGCAGTTTATCAATCGGCTTTTTGAAGTAATTTATGTAAATAAAAATTCCTAATTCATGTACTGCATTAGTACCTTCCAATTTAATCAATGATTTTTGTTTTCCATCAGAAAAAAAGGCCAGATAAATCACGTTCCATAATTGATTTCGCAATGTTTCATTTACTGAGTTAATTTGAAGTTCGTCTAAAATAGGCGTAAGACCTTTACGCTGGCTAAATTTCATTTTTTCTCTTATATGAATTACAAAACAATTTGATTAAATATTAAAACAAAAAGTAACTGTTGAGCTTGCATGCGGACCATGGCGACTGACCAGGGTCACATTTGCAAACTTTTGAAACTTATCCGCTTCAATAGAGCTGACGACTTGTGGCATGCGATCTGTCAACCCCATAGCTTTATGAATGTCCCCAGCCCGAATAGTAATGGACTTTTCTCCACGGCGCCTGGCAGGTTTGATGATAGCTACAAAAACGAATTCCCGTATTTCATCTGCTGTTACCATCTTATTTCCTCTCAAGGGTAACTTATCTGTTCAAGTATTAATAGGCGTAGAACGCCGTTTCCAACGAGAGTTTCATATTATCTCCAAATATGTATCTTATTTTATCCAGAATAAGCAGTTTGGGGAAATGCGTTGTTTAAAATAAAAAACGGATAGTGAGGCGGATTTGGGCACTCACTACCCGGAAACTCCCCGAAGGGATCAGATGTCTTGGATTGTATTTTGGAGACTTTGTCCGCGTGTGTTGACGAAGTCACGGGTGCGGTCAGGAAGTCGGGTTAAATCTCAGTTCTAATTTGTTTATTGAGATAATCATAGCCGCCTAATCTTGGAGATTCACTAACGTTGTATCAGAAATTGATTAATGTTTTTGGAGATCGGGGCGCATCGCGATGCGCCCTACGGGGTTTTCGCTTTTTCTTCAAATATGTATCTTGAATTTATCCACAAAAACGGGTTGGGGCAATGGTGATCGGATGATTTCGTTCGGGGATGGATTTCGAGGCGATCTGTCTGGTAGGGGGTTCGGGGCATGGAAACATTTACATGCGGGCACAAGCTGTTTTTGACGTTTGTATCTTTATATCCTTCACTGCGTATCTGCTTGTGAAAATCCATGTTAAAGTAGATTGAGGAGAATATATCACTATGAAAAAGAACAGCTTTCTGCTTCTAACCTTTGCATTGATCTTTCTTTCTTTCATTCAAATGGCAGGGACGTTGGTGGAATCGATCTACCTGTTGGACCTGCTGCATTCCAGGCTGGACGCCAAAGTGGTGGGGGTATTGTTCTTCTTCACCCCGCTGCTGATGCTGCCCTTCTATAAGAAATGGGGGCGCGGGCTGCTGTGGGGCAGCTTCGCCCTGCTGGCTCTGACGCGCGGGGCGCTGCCCTACCTGATGGTCTTTCCGAGAATGATCGCTTCAGGTCTGGCGGTGGGTGCGGTGGTGAGTTTGTTCCTGCTGCTGATGCGCACCCTGTCGGCGGATGAGAGCCGGCAGCGCCTGAACGTTTGGGGCGGCGCCGGGATGGCGCTGGCCGTGGGAATTTCAGCGCTGCTGCGCACGGCTTATCACGGGGTGGAGTATTCTTTGGCCCCGGCCGGCGGCTGGACGGGCATTTTGCTGATGGCCGCACTTGGGCTGGCGCTGTGGCAATTAAAACCACAGGCGGCTGCGGCCGTGCTCGAAGAAAAGGCGAAAGGGTTCACCGCTCCGCTGCTGGGGCTCTTTATGGTATTGGGCCTGGCCTGGTTCGCCTTCTCGGCGCCAGCGGTGATCGCACGCTGGACGCAAGGAAATTACACCCTGATCGTGGCCGCCGTCAGCTTGTTTTCGGGCGGCTGGGTGCTGCTGACACTGCTCCGGCCGAGCTGGACGGGCCAGATCAGCCGAACACTGCTGCTGATCTGGAATCTGCTCTTCACACTGAGCCTGACGGTCACCCTCGCCCTGCAAGAAGCTGCACTGCCCACCCTGCCTGACGAGATATTTGTGGTGGCGGGGCCGACCTTCGGACAACTGCTGGCGCTGGGGGTGACGCTACTGCTCTTCCCGGTGATCTTTTTGGATATGCAGGTCTTTCTGGAACCGTTCAACCGCAGCCTGCCCAGGCCGCGTGCCCTTGTGCCCGGTATTCTGCTGGGCAGCTTTTTGCTGATCTTGCTGGTGTTTGCCAACATCTTTACCAACGTGTGGGGATATGTGCCGCTCGGTGATTTCTTCCGCGGCAAGTTCTGGCTCAGTTATTTGGTGCTGGGCGGGCTGACTGCCCTGCTGGCCTGGGGAGTAGGACGTGGACGACACGAATCTGCAAGTGAAAGCGCTGCCGAGGCGCGCTGGATCTGGGCAGGCGGTCTGGTCGCCCTGTGCGCGGCAACGATCCTCTTCGCTCTGCCGGTGCAGAAAGCCGCCGCTGACGCCGCGGGGCGCACGTCCATCAAAGTGATGACCTACAACATCCAGCAGGCCAACGACGTTGACGGCGAAAAATCTTTTGAGGGCCAACTGGCCCTGATCGCAAAAGTGTCGCCCGATGTGCTTTCGATGCAGGAAACCGATTCAACGCGTATTTCGCTCAACAACAACGATTATGTGCGATTTTACGCCGACAGCCTGGGCTACTACTCCTACTTTGGCCCAACCACGGTGAACGGCACCTACGGCACCTCGCTGCTCTCGAAGTATCCGCTCGAAGACCCGCAGACCGTATATATTTACAGCGATAAAGACGAGAACGCCATCGCAGTGGCCAACATCAACGTGGGCGGCAAGACCTTCAGCTTTTTCGACGTGCACCCCGACGGCTCTCCGACCGTGGACATGTCTTTTGCCCGCAGTTTGATCGCCATATCTCAAGACCGGCCTTACGTGATCGCACTGGGCGACTATAATCTGCGCGATTATGAAGAGGCCTATAAGCTGATCGACAGTGTTTACGTCAATGTATGGACAAGTGTGTTCCCCGATAAGATCGGCGCCGATGGGGTGGACATGTCGGGCGAGAACCGCATTGACCACATTTTCATCAGCCCCAATCTGACCCCCATTGACCCGGTGTTCATCCTGACCAATGAATCGGCCACCGATCACGCCGTACACTGGACGAATCTAAGCTGGTAAAACCCGGCCAGCGAACATTTAAATAAAAAACGGGCAGTGAGGCGTTCAAGATAGGCTCACACTGCCCGGAACTTCCCTTAACGAGGGAATAAATTAGCTGGCTTTGATATTGATCTTTTTGGCGGCTTTGACGGCAGCGGCCGGTTTCGGCAGGGTGACGGTGAGCACGCCTTTCTTGAATTCGGCTTCGACCTTGTCGCCTTCGACCTCAGTATCGAGGGGAATGACGCGTTGGAAAGAACCGAACGAGCGTTCGATGCGATGGAAGTTCTTGCCTTTCTCTTCAACGTCGCTCTTCTTCTCGCCGCTGATGATGAGGCTGTCGTGTTCGAGGCTGACCTGAATGTCTTTCTCGTCCAGGCCGGGCAGCTCTGCCACGACCTTGATGGCTGCATCGGTCTCGCTCACGTCGACACGCGGGCTAAAATCGGGCAGGCGGGCGGCGAAAGGAGCCAGATCAAAGGGATCGGTGAAGAAGTGATCGATGAGATGGTTCATTTCGTTCTGGAACGCCATCAACGGTTCATCATATTCACGCCGGACGGCCAATTTGTCGCTGCGGCGCTTCGAGGGAAGAATATTTGTATTCATACATACCTCCAGTCAAAACACCTTTTTGATTTATTGTGTTGCTTTGTTTACATGCTCTATATTAACCACGCTGTGTTAAAGGAACGCTAACGATTTGTCAGAAATTGGTTAAAAATCCTGCGGGAAGAAGCGAGCGGCTGGGGATCCCAGAGGCCCGCTGATGACTGCACACCCCCTGATAAAAAAGTGATCCCCTACTGGTTGAGGGGGGCAACCAGCAGAGGATCGTTTTAATTATAAGGGAATATATATCAAATTGTATATATATTTGAAAGAATTCCCCTATTTTCGTTCATAAAATAACCCGTCCATCGAGGGCGAGGGCGCCCTGACCCTCAGAAAAGACGAGCAGGGGGTTGACCTCGATCTCCTGAATCTGGGGGAAGTCGAGGGCAAGCTGCGAGAGGCGGCAAAGGCAGTTGACCACGGCGTCGAGGTCGGCTTTGGGCTGGCCGCGAAAACCGGTGAGCAGGCGGCCGGCGGCGGTCTCGTGGATCATGGACAGGGCCTCAGCGGGGCTGATGGGGGCCAGGCGGAAGGAGACGTCTTTGAAGAGTTCGACATAAATGCCGCCCAGGCCGAACATGAGCAGGGGGCCAAAGCCCTTCTCGCGCTTCATGCCCACGATCACTTCCTGCCCACGCGGGGCCATCTTTTCGAGCAGCACGCCTTCGAGGCTGGCCTGTGGGCGGGCGGCGGCCACGGCGGCCATGAGATCATCAAAGGCGGCGGCCACTTCGGCGTCAGAAGCAAGGTTGAGGCGGATGCCGCCGACATCGGATTTGTGCAGGATGTCGGGCGAGACGATCTTCATCACCAACGGGTAGCCCAATTTACGGGCGGCACTGACGGCGGCAGCAGAAGACTCGGCAAAGGCGCCGGCCACCACGGGGATGCCATAGGCTTCGAGCAGGGGGCGGGTCTGCGCCTCGCCCAGGCTGCCGCCAGCGGCCGCGGCAAGGATCTGTGCGGCGGCGGCTTGATCCACGCCGGGGAGGGGCTGGGCGGCGGCCGGGATGGCCTGCAGCCAGTCTTTATAACGGTTCATGGCGCTGAGCACCACACCGGGGGTTTCGGGGTAAACGTACATGGGGATGTTGTTGCCCTGTAGCACGACACGGGCCTCGCCCACGCTCTCATCGCCGAGGATACAGGCCAGCACGGTCTTGCCCGATCCGTGCGAGGCATCGACGATGGCCTGGGCCACACCAGCCGGGCTGACGAGGGCCTGCGGCACCAGCAGGGGAATGACCACATCGATCTGCGGGTCGTCGAGGGCGGCCTTGACGGCCAGGGCGTAATCTTGCGGTTCGGCGCCGCCCAGCATGTCTACGGGGTTGTTGACCTGCGCGGCCGGGTTGAGGTGCTGGCGTAATAGCGCGCGGGTGGAGTCTGACAGGTCGCCCAGGCTGAAGCCGTGGGTGGAGAGGGAGTCGGAGGCGATGGCAGTGGGGCCGCCGGCATTGGTGAGGATGGCGGCACGGGTGCCGGCCGGCAAGGGCTGGGTGCTGAAAGCCAGGGCCACGTCGAAAAGTTCTGAGAAGTTGAGCACCTCGATGACGCCGGCCTGTTTGAAGGCGGCGCGGTAGGCCATCATGGAACCGGCCAGCGAACCTGTGTGCGACGAAATGGCGCGCGCGCCGGCCGAGCTGCGTCCGGCCTTGAGCAGGACGATGGGCTTTTTGGGCGAGACCTTGCGGGCCACTTCCAAAAAGCGGCGGCCGTCACGGATCTCTTCGACATACGCGGCGATGACGCGCGTGTGCGGGTCTTCACCGAGGTATTCGATGATGTCGGTCTCGGTCACATCGGCTTCGTTGCCGAGGCTGAGGAAGTGAGAAAAACCCACCTTTTTGCCGTGTACGAAATCAACCACGCCGCCGCAGATGGCGCCGGACTGGGAGAGAAAGCCGATGCCGCCCACAGCGGGGGTGCCGCTGATGAAGGTGGTGTTGAGGCCGTTGATCAGATTCATGGCGCCCACACAGTTGGGGCCGATGAGGCGCATCTTGTATTGGTGAGCGATGTCGAGACACTGCTGTTCGAGGTCCAGGCCGGAAGTGCCCACCTCTTTGAATCCGCCCGAGATGATGATGACGCCGCGGATGCCACGCTCGCCACAGGCCGTGAGAATTTCGGGGGTGGCTGGCGCTGGCACGATCATCACCGCCAGGTCAACCGGGTCGGGCACGGCAGAGATGTCCTTGAAGCAAGGTTTGCCGAGGATCTCGCTCTCGTTCGGGTTGACGGGGTAAACCCCACCCGCATAGGTGGAGTTGACGAGGTTGCGTAAAATGCCGTGGCTGAGCTTGCGGGGGTTGGCCGAGGCACCGATGATGGCGACGCCGTTGGGTTCAAAAAAGGGGGTCAGATCAGAGGGAGGCATGGGGTTCCTTCACGAGCTGAATTTTTGGAGCAGGGGAATTATATCAGAGGGGAAAGGTCGCTGTGCGGCCTTGGGGGAGATCACTTCGACCCAGAGGCATGGATCTCGCAATGACTGGAGACTGGGAATGAGGTTCGCTGCGTTGTTCTTGAGAGCTACTTCATGGCCGCATCAAAGCCCTGCATGTACCAGTTGAGGTAGTTCTGCACCTGTGACTGCCAGTATGCCTTTTCATGAGTGCCGGGATTGATGATGTATTCGTGGGCTACCCCCGTGGCAGTGAGGTTTTTTTCGTAGAGGTCTATGTCGTCGCGCAGGTAATCTTGGTCGCCGCGGTCAATGTAGATGCGCGGGAAGTCGGCCGGGGTGTATTTTTGCAACAGGTTCTGCACGCGGTAGAGATCACCGGAAAAGTAGCCAAAACTGTGCGCGCCGATCGAGCCAAAGGTCTCGAAATTGGTGAGGCCGATGTGCATGGCCCAGCCACCCCCACGCGAGAGGCCGCCGATGGCCTGGCAGGCACGGCGGGTGCAGATGCTGTACTGCGCCTCGACCCAGGGCATGAGGTCCTGGGTGATGGCGTCGCCGAAGTGCGATTCGGAAGGGATATCCCAGTTGTGGACTTCGTAGGGGAAGACCATGATGAATGGCTGGTGCCCGGCCTGAATGGCCGCATCGGCGGCATAGGTGATGCCGATGGAGGGCCAGAAGGTGTCGTCCATGTTCTGGCCGTGGAAGAGGTAGAGCACGGGGTAGCCACCGGGATGGGCCGTGTCGTAGCAGGGGGGCAGATAGACGGTGAAAGTGAGCTTCTCGCCCAGCGCGGTGGACTGAATCTGATATTGGCCGGTGCGCCCGGGCAGTTCACAGGCAGCGGTGGGGGTAGGCGCCGGTGTCGCGGTGGGGGGGAGAGGCGAAGCCGTCAGGGTGGGGGGTTGAGTTGGCTGCTGTTGTATTTGCGGGGCACAGGCTGCAAAAGTAGCCGTTAACAGCGCAAACAGCCCGATGAGAGCGAGGCGATGAAATTTCAAGGCAGCCCGGTTTCCATGCCTGGCCAGACCGGGTAGAACATGGCCCAGGCGGCCGGGTTGCGACGGATGAAGGTTTCGGCGGCGCTGAGCACGCGGGCAGCGTTCTCCAGCAGCTCGGCTTTGGGATCCGTTGTTGGCTGCATGGGAACTTCGTCCGAGGCGTCAATCTCATAATGGCCGTTGGGTAAATTTTGGAACGCCACCACCACGACACGGGCTTTGGTTCTGAGCGCCAGTTTGATGTAAGCAACGGGCAGTTCGGCGGGGCGGCCAAAGAAAAGCGGCGAATAGCCCGAACCGGGCAAGGGGCGATCAATGCCGGTGAGCACGGTGCCGCCGGTCTGCAAGCGTTCGCGCGCCAACTGGGTGGACTGAAAGGACATGGGCATGACCTCCAAGCCGCGGTCGTTGCGAATCTTGTTTTGCCACTCGTAGCCACGGGGCGGGTTGGGGTAAGAAAGGGTGAGGAATTTGAAGTGCTGCATGCCCAGGAGCAGCCCGCCCATATCAAAGCCGGTGAGGTGGGGGATGAGCAGCAGCGTGCCCTGCCCGCCTTTATTGCTCGAATCCATGACGGCCTGCATTTTCGGCGAGATGCTGACAAGCTCCTTCACGCGCTCGGGGCGGTCGAGATTGTGATAGAAGGTGTAAAGGGCGCGAGCCTGGTTGAGAAAGACAGCGCGCACGGCCTGGTTAAGCTGGCGAGTCGTCATCTTTTGGTCGTGGGCGATCCACTGATTGAGGCGTACTGCCTTGACCACCGGGGAGAAGAACCGCGAAGAGAGCAGTCCGCCCA
This sequence comes from uncultured Anaerolinea sp., assembly GCA_964459385.1. Classification (GTDB taxonomy): domain Bacteria; phylum Chloroflexota; class Anaerolineae; order Anaerolineales; family Anaerolineaceae; genus UBA6107. The sequence goes on along the minus strand of CAYWLG010000002.1, from coordinate 72,573 downwards.
GCGCCCTGGCAACGGGCAAGCCGATCGATTCGGGGAAGCCCTGGCTGAGGCTGATGGCAATGGCCGTGCTTAGCGAGCCCTGCGTGAAGTGATCAGAAAGTTTCTTAAGCATGGTTTCATTTTAACGAATTTGGCCGGTTTGGAAAATAGGTTAATCCGGCGCCCAAAAAATTCTTAACTCCCTCTTAATTTTGGATAAATCGATGATTTTGCAATCCACTGATAAAAAACATCCCCGCTGAAATTTGAGCGGGGATGTTGAAGGCATGAGCGGAGGCCCTACTCGTCGAACTTGAGCGGATCTTTGTGGGTCACACGGCGGACGATCTGCAGCAGCAGCAAGCCGACGATGAGGAAGACCAGAATCGAGCCGAGAGCCCAGTAAATGCCGGTGCTCTGCGCGAGCGCATCGGTAGCGCCGTTCTTGAGCAGGTTCTTAGAGACCCCCGCATAGATCGAGCCAAACACCACCGGTCCGATGAAGGTGGAGGTGCGACCCGCCACCGAAAGGAAGCCATAGAACTCGGCCGTCTTGTTGTGAGGGGTAAGCTGGCTGACCATGGTGCGGCTGACGGCCTGTACGCCCGAAAGCGAGAAACCAGCGATGCCACCGATAATATAGAAGGCCACGGTCGGGGTGAGGAAGGTCATCGAGTTGATGAAGAATACACCAACGACAGCCACGATGAGAATGATAAGGGAGTAGAGCAAAGACTCTTTGCTGCTTCTCTTATTGGAGATGCGGCCAAAGAGAAAAGCGCCGGCAGCACCGGTAATCTGCAAGATGATGATGAGGATGATCAGATCCTGGGTCTTGAAGCCAAAGAGGATTGCGCCGATCAGAGCGGCATTGTCCATCAGCATCATGATGCCGTCATTGTAGATCAAGAAGGAAACCGCGTATTTGATGAACTCTTTGTACTTGCGCACGTCGCGGAAGGTGTTGCCCAGCAGCTTGAAGGCATGACTGATGGTCGATTCGCCGGCGGGCAGTTTTTCAGGTTCAGAAAGCTGGCGCACATATAAGAAGGTCGGGATGGAAGAAGCCAGGTAAAAGACAGCAGTGATGATGAAGGAAAGGCGCACCATCAGGGGGTCACTGTGGGTGAGTTGAATGGGAACCAGCACGATGGCCAGGCAGGCGATTCCGCCCAGCATGCCCATGGCCCAACCACGGCCGGAAATGTCACCGATGGTCTCAGGGGTTGAGACATCCACGAGCAAAGCATCATAGAAAACCTGGGCGGCGCGATAACCGATCTCAGCCAATACAAAGAAGAGAATCCCAATGAAGACATCCCCTGCCTGCACGAAGAAAAGCAGACCGGTGAAAAGGATGGAAAGCAAGGAGAAAAAGACGAGGAACTTCTTCTTGGCCTTTGAAAAATCGGCAATGGTGCCGAGGATGGGTGAGATCACGGCCACGAGAATGGCAGCGATGCCCACCGAATAGTTCCACAGGGTGGGACCATTCACCTTGCCAACGACGACGTTGGAAAAATATTGGGCGTAAACCGCCAGCAAAACGACGGCGGCGTAGGCCGAATTACCAAAATCATAAAAATACCATGACCAACGAGTACGGCGGGACACCTGAGAAGCTGCTAATGATTGTTCCATTTTCGTTCTCCGTGGGGGGGATGAAGCACGAGTGCTTATGCAAATTCTACCACAGGCTAAAACACCCAAAGTTGAATTTCGATACTGTTAACCAAACGATAACAAAAAGGGTGCAGAGAAATTCTGCACCCAAATGAACAAATTGCGATTTTGTTCAGTCGCCGATATTTAAGGTTTGGACGAGCTGTTTCATGCAGGGAATGGTCGGCAAGAAGGCATCTTGCGATGTGGCGTTCAGTTTTGCGATCATTTGCACGTAATACGCGTCCATATCGTCCGAGAAGGTCGGGGAGGTAACGTCCTGCGGGGCGGCAATGCCGTCGGCGGGCACGGTGAAATTATCATAAGTGGGCTGCAAATAAGAAGCATTGATCGGGAAGATGGCCGATACCCAGTAACGCCCATCATCGGTGAGTCCCTGATAGGTGTAGAAAATATCATGGTTGTTGGCCGGGGCATAATACTGAGCGTACAGGGTGAGAAAACCCACCCCCTGGCCGTTCTGGAAATTGTAATATTCCACCCGGGCACGGAAGACCTGGGCAGCACCTTCGATGGGCAACAGCGGAATGCTGGTAGTGGGCACGGCAGGTTTTTGAGCCAGCAGGGCGTGCATCTGATTCACGGTGTCATTTATGTTGGGAACCAATTCGATGAAACGCTGCACCGGATAGACCTGTATCATCGGCTGCCAGAAGGTGTCGGCAAGCAGGTAGTTTTCGAGGGTGATCTTGCGGTATTCGGGGTTAAACATAAAGACCGGGCTGTCAGCGCCGGGATTCTCTTCAGGGATGATGACCCCGCTGGCCGAAGAGGCCAGGCAGGCAGGTACGATCAGCGAAACTCCCCCCAGGTTAAGCGATTGCCCCATGATCTCTGGGGTGGCGGTGGCCAGCGGCTGTTCGGGCAGAGCGGTTTCAGTGGGCAACACTGCCTCAGTTGCTGCTGGCATCTCTGGCGTAGCGGTGGGCTGGTTACCAATGGTGATGGTGATGGGTAGATTGCACGAAACCAGCAGGAAAGGCAAAAGCAACATCAGGGGGAGTATCTTCTTCATCTTGGGGTTCCTTCACAAAAAAAATGATGGTCGTTCTTCTCAACGACCATCATATAGTGAAGCGGGGAAAATTTCAACTGCTAAAATCAGGCCTCAGCCAGGTTGGCCCAGGGGTAGATCTCGGTGCCGCGGGCGGCCTCACGAATGGCCGGGTCATCAGAATAGTAGCCGCGCCTCTCGGGGGGAATGAGCGGGCTGATGTTGCGCATGATGATGTGCCCGATCTCGTCAAGTTCTTCACGGCTGGGACGTTTGCCATCCGCGCGGGTGAAGGGGCCAAAGGGTTTGCCATATTTGAGGTGCACAAAGACCTTCTCGCCGCGGCGCACCTTGGGCAAGAAACCCACCAGACCGTCGATACCCACCGGCAGAATCTGCGCGTTGGTGCGGTAAGCCAAAAAGCTGGTGCCGGGTCGGGGTGGGCGCAGCACAGTGGCCCAACTGCCCCCCTCCGGGAAGATGGCTAAAATACCTTTTTGCTGCAGCACTTCTTCAGAAGATTTGAGGGTTTCACGCGAGCCGGTACCGCGGTAGGTGGGGATCACGCCAAAAAGTTTGGAGATCCAACCCACCGTCTTGGGCGCGTTGGGGGTTTGTGCGCCGCCCACAAATTCAAGCGGCCAGGGAGCCGAATGAATGATCGCCAACGGATCAAGGAAATGAAAATGGTTGCCGACTACCAGTAAGGGCCCGCTGGTGGGAATATTCTCCCGCCCTTCCACCTCGAACTTGCTGGTGAGATTGAAGAGCATGGCTACGCCATTCTTGAGAATATAACGAATCACACGTCTGCGAGGATATTTAATTTTGTATGCCATAGGATTTATTATAGTCAGTTTTTTCGAAATGAAAACCAGATCAGACGAGATCTTTACGCCTGTTTAATAAGTGCTTTTTCTCATGTGGCATGGATACCGCCGCTGCCGGCGCGATCGGAAGTTTGGCGGTGAATCTCTGCCAGAGGCACCTCGCTGACCGGCTCACACAGCACCGGGATGTGCACCAACTGCCCGATGGCATCGCCTTTGCGGATGCGCAGGAATTTGAGCGAGTAATTGACCACTTTGATGAGGATCTCGCCCTGATAACCGGCATCGATCACCCCGGAGCCCATGAGATGGTTATTGCGTCCCTTGGGCCAGACCATGAGCATGGTGCCGGTCGGAATTTCCATCGTCACGCCGGTATGCACCACCTGATAGCTAAAAGGCGGAATGGTGAGCGATTCATTGGCGTAAACATCCACCCCGGCATCCTGCGGGTGCTTGCGGCTGGGGGCGACGGCATGGGGGTCAAGGCGGGCAAAGAGCAACGGCATGGCAATCCTCCAAACAGTTATGCTGAATTATACATGGATGAGGTAATATATTGAAAAGAACAGTTCACGCGGAGGAGCGATGACAAAGAGAGAAGCGTTTTTTAAGAGCATCCAAGAGGGAAACTTCGCAGAAGTCAAACGTCTGTTGCTGGAAAATTCACGTTTGGCCAACAGCCTGGACGATCAGGGCGTCTCGGGCGTACTCATTGCCCTCTATTATCGTGAACCCGAAATTGCCGAATTTTTGGCTGGGGTCAAGCGTGAGCTCAGCCTCTTTGAGGCGGCCGCGCTGGGCAGAGATGCCCGGGTAGCGCTGATTCTGGCGGAACACCCCAAAGAACTGAACAAATTCTCGAGTGACGGCTTTCAAGCCCTGGGCCTGGCGGCCTTTTTTAGCCGGGCCACGGCGGCGCGTTTGCTGATCGAGGCTGGCGCCGAGGTGGACACCCCTTCGCAAAATTCCTTCCACGTCACCCCGCTGCATTCGGCGGCGGCCAGCGGGAATCTTGAGATCGCCGGGCTGCTGCTCGAAAACGGCGCTGATGCCAATGCACGCCAGCAGAGCGGCTTCACACCCCTGCACTCGGCCGCACAAAACGGTCAGGTGGAGATGGCAAAACTGCTGTTGGAACACGGCGCCGATATCCAGGCCATAAATGAAGAAGGGCAGAATGCGCTGGCAATTGCCGAAGCGAACGACCGTTCAGAGATGGTCGCTTTCTTGAAAAGCCAAGCAGAACAAAAATGATCGGTTTACTCAGGCGGGCGTTTTCTTCCACCAGGCCAGGAGCAGCCAGGGCAGCATGGCACAAAAGCCCACCATTGCCGGCCCGCTCAGGCCGATCACGACCGCGGCCGTGCCATTACCCACAGCGGTGATGAGATAACTAAGATAGGCCCAGCGATCCCAAGTGGCGGGCAAGGGTTCCGTGTGTTGAGCTTCACGCTGCCGGCGCGGCCAGAGCAGCAAAAAGCAAGCCACCGTGACAAAGGTGGTCAGCCACCAACCGATGTAGTTGTGCACCGGGATGCCAAAATAGGCTCCCTGGACTTCCCACACCCAATGACCTCCAGCGACCATCAGCGGATCCATCATCAGATCCCAGGCGGTCATGACGACCCCGGCAACGGCTGCGCAGACCAGTAAATGAACGAACCGATTCTTATAGGCGGGGGTCAGCACCTGAGCGATCACGAAGGACGCGTACATCATCATGAACCAGGCCAGCGGGATGATGTAGGGCACCAGACCCAGGAACTTCGGGCCAAGCAGGTCGGTGTAATGGTAAGGACCATAGACCCAACCGGTGGCCACCCCCAGACTTTCAAAGAGCAGACTGATCACAAAACACAGGGCCAGCAGACTGAGAGCGGGCCAGAGACCCAGCCTTTGCCCGGCGTGGAAAAGGCTGAACAAAAAACATACCGCAGTGGCCAGCATCACCAGCCAGGCTGGGTTCTTGCCGCCCAGGGCCATGTTTAAGACCGCCGAAAAATTGACCAGCAAATAGGTCAGGCACAGCGTGATGGTCAGCTTGCGCAAAAAGATGGTGGAGGGTTTCATTGGGCTGCCTCCGCTGCCAACGGTGAAAGCTGTGCCGGCAAGGGCGTCCCTTCGATCCAGGCATGCACGGATGCAGTAAAGAGAGCCGGATCAGTGAGGGCCCAATTGTGTTCCTGCGCCAGGCTGGCTTGGGGGCCAAGCGAAAGCAGCGCCCCGCGGGCATTGGGCAGCACGGCCAGCAGATCGAGCGCCGACTGGCGCATCTGGGCGTATTCTTTGCTGCCAGCGATCACCAGCACAGGCAGGTCAGCCTTTTCGAGCCCCTGCGGCAGGCGAAACTGCATGGCTTCGGTCATCAAGTTGGCAAAACCGTCTTCAGTGGTCTGCTGAAAGGATCTTTTGAACTGGGGGAAATAGGCCTCGCCAATGCCGGCGCTGTAACGCATATTGAGGCGGATCCAGGCGTCGTTCTTCTTGAAGGGCGCCATCGCCAGACGGTAAGACCAGACGAACATCGCGCGGGTGTACATCCAACTGCCGGGCAGCTGACGTAAAATGGCGCTGCTGACCAGCGCGCTGCGCATCACCTCCGGGTGAGAAGCCAGCAGGGCCACCGTCACCTGAGCCCCTTCAGAAAGGCCCACCACATGGGCTTTGCCGCCGTGGGCCTGTGCCCGGATCAGCCCGGCCACCTTTTCGGCGGCGAAGGCATGTGTAAAGGGGGCCACGGCCAGGCTTTCGCCCTGCTCCGGCAGGTCGGGCACCAGAATGTGGTACTGCTGCGAGAGTGCCTCAACTTGTGACTGCCACATCCAGCCACTCACCCCACCCGCGTGTAAGAAAACAATGGTCGGCGCGTCTGCCGGGCCGGCGGATTCAAAGTAAAGCTCCCTTTTGCTGTCAATCGTCATAGCGGTATCCCGTCTTTCACAATATAATTTAACCAATTCAAGTATACTCTGCCCAAGCGCAGACAAACTCAATCAGGCAGTGAAATATGAACGATCGTTCAGATGAAAAGAAACCCAACCCCGTCCACGCGCGTCAGGAACTGATCGGTGCGGCCCATCGCCTCTTTCTCGAACAGGGCTTTCACGGCACCACCATGCGCCAAATCGCCAAAGAATCGGGCATGGCGCTGGGCTCGCTTTATACCCACTACCCCAGCAAAGACGACCTTTTCAGCGCCGTTTTTGAAGCCTATAACCCCTACCTGCTGCTCCTGCTGGCGCTGGAAAACTCGCAGGGCAAAGACGCTGAGGAACTGGTGCGCACTGCCGCCCGGCGCATGGTCACTGCCCTTTCGGCCCGCCCCGACCTGGTGAAACTGGTGTTCATTGATGTGGTCGAATTTCAGGGCAAACACCTCAAGGCCAGCTATGCCGATGTAGCTCCGCGGCTGGAGCGCTTTGCTACACGCATTACGCGCGATTCGGGGACCGTCAGGCAGTTCCCGGCCGACAGTGTGCTGCGCGCTTTCTTTGGTCTCTTCTACTCTTTTCATACCACCGAGATGATGCTGGGCCGCACCCCGGATCCCCAGACCATGCCGGCCGCCCTGCAAGACCAGATCGAGATCTTTTTACATGGTATTTTGCAGTAATTAACCTATACGCAATATACCCTACAACCCCACAGACCGGGGCCTTGTTTTCTGCTTCCAATCCTCTACCCCACAAGTTCATACCATTACAAATGTGTTCGCCTTTGAGTTGATCAGATGCGGATTCTTGCTGCATTTCTAATGAAAAACAGAGAGAATGCGACTATGATTAAAACGAATAGGATGATTGATAAGGAGGTATAACCGCATGGCACAATCCCTATCGAGCAATTCGATTCAAGACTCTCTGAAATACATCAATGTCGAGACCTTCCGCCGCTCCGGCGAAGGCGTGCGCACCCCGGTCTGGTTTGTAGAATCGGGTGGCGTCTACTACATCCTCACCCGTGGCGACTCAGGCAAGGTCAAACGACTGCGGCACAACGGCGATATGAAGGTCGCCCCCTGCAAGATGGACGGGCAAATAATTGGCAACTGGTTCGATGCCGAAGGTTCGTTTGTGGAGTCCGAGGAGAGCCTGAAAGCCATCAAGCAGCTGTTCGATGAAAAATATGGCCCCATTTCGCGCCTGACCAACCTTTTCTCGCGCATGCAGCGCAAGAAGCGGGTGTTCATTAAAGTGACCCCCAAGTCGCTCTAAACTCACAAAGCTGGAATAGTAACCGCGGTGTCGATGCGCCGCGGTTACTTTTTAATCCGCGATCAAATGAAAATGGAGGATCGGCACTTGCTGATTTGAGCCGCCGTTAACCACCAGTCGATAGCCGATCTCTTGCAGATGATTTTTGCATACGATCTCCTGCGTGGCACGGATCACATCCGACAAGAGGTCCGCTTCCTGCCCGCTGAGCGCCAGCAAAGAAGGGATGTCCCGTTTGGGTAGGATCAAGAAATGAAAGCGATAAGCCGGCTGCGGGTGCGCGAAGGCTACCACCTGCTCCGATTCATAAATTCGATTTATGGGAAGCAAACGATTCATGTGCACAAAACTCCAGCGAAACAAAGTGCCACCCGTATGACTTTTTGCCAGGCGAAACAGTGTGGAAAAGAAAAAGCGCTTTAAAGCGGGCATGAGCTTATTATGGCATATTTCAAAAAGATCAAGAATGCAAATATTACATTCAGGCCAAAAGGCAATTTATGCATTTAGGCCTTACAGCAAATTCTGCAAGCTGGCCTGTTGACATTTTTTGCCGTCCGGCCTAAGAGAAAATTTCTCCTTCTGGCCAAAAGGCAAGAACTGCCTTAAGGGCGCCAGCGTGCAAAAAAGGTCTCTGGATTGAGTGCAAAGAATGCCTCTCTCCTGAGTGCAAAAAAAGCACCTGTTTCTATTCACTACTTAATTAACGACTTTAAACTACTTGGAAGAATCCCCACTCTTCTTTTTCCCTTTTGATCGGGGCACCAGTGAATCGGGAAAGACCAGATTCCAATCATAACGCGGACTGTGCGAGGGCTGCTTGTATTCGCTCAGATCAATCTTTCCGGCTTCATACTCGTTCAAGAATCTGGCCAACGCCAGAGTGGCCAGTTGGCTGGCCGGAATGCGCAGCGAATCAGAAAGCTGCATCACCGCCGCACGGATCTGGGGAGGCAGGTCATAGGTGACGCGCTGTTCACGGCGGGCCTTGATCTTGTTGCGCTCCTTCACCAGGCGTTCACGCTCTTTGCGCGGCAACTGTGCCTCTTGCTGGCGCTGTTCCATGCCGCCGAGCAAGTTGGCTACCACTGGATCAAGTGCTGTTGTTTCACTCTTCTTTTTCGCCATTCACCACCTCCAACAACCGTTCCAGAACCTGTTTGTAGCCGCCCAACATTTGCCGCCCACTCTTGAATCCATCCAGCGCCGGGCTGGAACGCGGCAGTTCCCAGAGCGTCTTGCCGGCGGCCACCGCCTCGCGCACCTGCGCATCCTGCGGGATGGGCGGCCAAACGTGCGACCCAAACAGTCGGGTCAGCTCGCGGAACTGCACCAGTGTATCGCGCGGGATGCGATCGAAGAAAGTGGGCAAAATAGTGTAACCGTGGTTACACTTTTGCGACTCGTTTAATTCTGCCAGCAGCAGGATCACCTCTCTTACCCCGTCAAGCGAGAGGGCTTCGAGGCGGGTGGGCAAGATCACCCAATCGCTGGCGAAGAGCCCATTGCGGTGCAGCACGTCCAGCGAAGGGGCCAGATCGAGCACAACAACGTCATAACCGCAGTCGTCGAGGCGCTCACGCAGAATGGAATCTTGAAACTGCATGCGGGTGATGAGGTGCTTGATCTTCTCGGTGCTGCGGTCGCCGGCGAGGATATCCAGGCGCGGACGGGCCGGGACTACCAGATCAGCCAGCGGTTCCGCCAGGGCCAGAAAATGATAGAGGGCGGCGGACTTTTCGAGCCCGAAGGAGAGCGCCACGTGCCCCTGCGGATCGAGGTCCACTAGCAGGGTACGCAGCCTGTGACGCGCCAGCCCGGCCGCCAGTGTGACGGCCGAAGTGGTCTTGCCCACCCCTCCTTTTTGATTGGCCAGCGCCACGATCTTCACCTGCTCACTTTTCCTTTCAATTGAAGCCCACTTACCTGCAAATTAATTTCGACTAAGGGTCGCCTCAGTAATTATAGGAAATAAATCGGTAATAAACAAGGGTCGCCCCTGACTATTTTGAGATAATATATTTAGGGTCGCCCCTATACGGATTCCAAGGGGCGGAGAGCGAAGAAACTGCCCGGATTGGAGTATTTACTCGTGGGACGGAAAAAGGAAAGTAAATTGTGAGAAAACGTGTTAAAAGTGTAACCGCGGTTACGGATCGTTGAAGCGGTTGATAATGCAGATCGGCGCGGTCAAGTATCGCTCAGGAAAGGTGTTCCAGAGCCTAATTTCGTGGGAAGAAATTCACGGAAAGGTTAATGAATTTTTATCTGTGTTTAGTGAATAGCCTGGACAACAGTAAAGTTGCAGCGATCAATATTATGCCAATGGCCAGTGCAAGAAAGAAGATATTGGTAATTGCGTTTGGCGTTTGCTGTGGCAAATTACTTGTGTTGAAGATGTAGGGGAGCGGCAGAGAAATGATGCCAAGGCCCATCGACACCACGGCCGCTTGAAGGAACTCGGCTCTATCTTCCACTGTTTTGGAGCACCAGTTGATGAAGGTGTTGCGCTGCGCATCGAGATTGCTCTGAATCAGTTGATCGCTTTTGTCAGGAATCGTGTCATCCACGTGCGTGAGGAATGAGGTGTAGATCGAAGCAGTGAAGAAGGAAAGCCCTAAAAAGATCGGTGGTAGGAGCCCGGTAATGGGAAAATTAATTTTGCCTGCTTCTAGGGAAAAGGATATCCCGATCACGCCGGTGTAAATCGTGCCGATACCCGCAGCTACTTTTTGAACAAAATCTGCCCGCTGCAGGGAGCGGTCAATGGCGCCTTTCGCCACATCAATGTATCCCTGCAAGATGCTTTTCTGCGCATCGTAGTAATAGCTGTAAATCTGTTTCTCGCGTTCAAAGTCATTGCCGCTATCCGAATCATCTGTGGCTACTTTTGAGGCGGTTTTTGAGTTGGACAGCTCTTTTTTGCTCATTTTATATTCCTCCCTTCTTTTGACCGGTCTTGGATGAATCTTGAATCGAGTCCAGCTTTCCAGCAAAATCGACCGTTGTTCCCGGCACAACAGTTCTTGTTCCAGGAATATTTCCTTGAATTTCAATCCCGGAGGAGTAGTGAAGTGGAATCTTTAGATGGATATAATTTCCGTTCCCAACGGGGATGAATTCGCTTTCTGGAAAAGGTTTCCCTTCTCCACGACAAAACCGGGTTTTAATATCAATCTGAACCGTTTTCTTGCGAGCCATTTTTCCTCCTTTTTCCCACCAAATTTAATTATCGCACGCAACTTTTCATTCGTTACAACGAGTTTTCAGGTGCTGAGAACTTGAAAGTGTAACCGTGGTTACACTTTGGACTTAAAACAAAACCGGACACAGTGGCTGTGTCCGGCAGGGGTTGGTGTTTTGGAAAGAAACTACATGCGATCCAGACGGGCGCGGATGAGGCGGAGCAGTTCTTCGAGCAGGTCGGCGGCATCATCGGCATGACCGCGGCTGACGAGAGAATCGGCGATCTCATCGAGCACCTGATCGCGGCCGTAATCGTCGAGTTCGTTCAGGGCATTCAAGAAGCGACGCAGGGTGCGGGTGGCCTGACGGCCGGGTTCGGGCAAGACCGGGGTGGTGGGGCGATGCTCTTTGGGTTCGAGCGGCGGAGGTGTGCTGGCGATCTCAGCCACTTCGTCGGAGGTGAGCTGATTCTGGATGGCCAGGCGGATCATGCGCTCCCACTGATCGCGCGGGGTGGCCAGCACTTCGCGTAGCACGCGTTCAGAAAGGCGGTAGCGGTCGGCGATATCCAGTTGGGGGGAAGGAAGCTGCAAGATGTTGAGGAGCTGCACCATGCGCGGTCGGGTGAGCTGCATGATGGGCATGAGGCGTTCCCACAGGCCGGCCGGCATGCGCTGGCTGCGCGCCTGGCGGAAGTATTCGTAATCGTCGATCACGTCAGGGGAAGGGGTGATCTGCAAATCGGCCAGGATCAGGCTGGCCACTTCGCAGGCCTGTTCCACGGCTGAGGGGGGCTCGGCATGGCGGTTCTCTAACACCTGGCGCTGACGGGTGGGATGTTCGATCACCTCCACGCGTAGTAGCGGTTCGTCCTGCTCGCCCGAAGAGGCGTACTGCAAACAGGCGGCCCAGAAACGGCGCTCGCCGGTCTCGATCTGAAAGACGTACTCGCCCCGGTCATCGCTGACCCAGGAGCCGGTGATCGATTTGATCTGGCCGTGGGCGTTGAAGGAAGACCCCATTGCAATGAGACGGTCCACCTCTTCGCGGATGCCGGCGTCGTTGGCGGCCATATCCAGCCAGGCGAGGGCGGCCTGATAGCAGTTGATCTTGCCGGAATAGAAAGCCTGGCGGATGGAAGGCGGCAGCAGGCGGCGGGGCTGAAAGCGATCGGGGCACATCTGGCTGGGTTTTAACCGCTCAATTCTCTCCACCTGTGGCGCTTCAAAGGTCTCGGGCGCCATATCTGGCACTTTGATCTTGGACTGATCGTTCGAGTTGCTCGAAAGATCGTCGAAAGCACTATATCGTTTGCGAGCGGGCATAAGTTTTTCTCCGGGCTAAGAAGCCAGCCGGCTGGCGGCTAACTTGCGGGTTTCGTGTAAAACGGCCTCGACCAGGCCGGCATATTCCTGTGTGGGGCGCGAGCTGGAGGCAATGGACTCGGGAGTATGCGTGCGCGGCGGCCGGTAGGTGAAGATATCCATGTGGCTCGAATGAGCGTAGGCCAGGTCGGATGATTTATGGATGGGGGGCAGCATCATGGACTTGTAGCGCTGCTGCAATTCGGTGAGAATCTCCTGCGCCTCGGAGCGCTGTTCCTCGCACAGGGTGGGCAGGTAGCCGAAGATCTTCAGCTCAGAGCGGAAGTGGGTTCTGATCTGCTCGATGGTGCGCTGCAGTTCGATGAGACCGGAAACCCCCAGGTAGCTGGTCTCGACCGGGATGAGCACCAAGTCAGCCGCCACCAGCGAGTTGACGAGCAGATCGCCGGTGTTCGGCGGGGTGTCGATGACAATGTAGGCAAACTCTTTTTGCACGGATTGCAGCGCCTTTTGCAGGCGGGTCTCGTTGGCCATCAGGGTGGGCAGTTCACGGGCGGCACGGATCATCGAAGCGCGGTCGGAGGGAACGTAAAACAGGTTGGGATGGTGCTCGCTGCGCTGGATCATGCGCTGCACGGCCGGGGGCGGGGTTTCAATTAATAAGGAAGAGAGGTTGGTGGGGAAGACATCTTTGTGCTTATCGAACGAGACGGCCAGCAGGGCGTGTCCCTGCGGATCCATATCCACCAATAACACACGCCCGGCGGGGCCGGTGGCCTCTTCGAGACGCAGTGCCAGGCCGGCAGCCAGGTTGACGGCGGTGGTGGTTTTGCCGACCCCTCCCTTTTCGTTCGCAATTGTAATTGTTACGGCCATAGTTACTCTTTCTGAACCCGGTTTTTGCGAAATTACGCCAGGTCTCACAAAATAAATCTATTTTCCGGTTATTATATCTTGACACACAAATATTAGCATAGAACGCTTGTAAATTCAACAGAATTATGCTAAATTAGGTGTCAGTTAACAGAAGTTAACGCAATTCTATTGATTCCGATTAAGATTCGTGCCATAATAGTCATAGCTCAGGAGGCATGATGCAGTGGTAGATTCATTCAATGATACAGAATGGCGGCTCGTTCGCCTTGACCGGCTGGGGCTGAAGGAAGATCCCTTCAAGCTGTCGGCTGATCCACGCTATCTCTACCTGGGGCCTGAGCATCTGGCAGTCTACCGGCAGGCGCAGGGCGTCATCGCGCGGCGACGCGGGCTGGCCCTCATCAGCGGGGACATGGGCATGGGCAAGAGCTCTCTGGCACGGCGCATCTATGACGTATACGCCTCCGAGCAGAACATGGACATCTGCTACATCCATACTGCGGCTTTCAAGTCGGCTATGGATGCCGCCCGGCAGATCTCGAACAGCCTCAACGTGCCGTTGCAGCGTTCCTTCCAGCGTCAAATGGAAGGGCTCGAAAAGTTCATGGCAAACGCCTACACCAACGACCGCAATGTGGTCGTGCTGCTTGACGATGCCCAACTAATGGACCCGGAAGCGCTCGAAGTGCTGCATCGCCTGTACAACTTTGATTATGACTCCAAAGTCGTTCAAGTGCTAGCTTTTGGGCAGTCTGAAATGACCTCGGTTTTCGAAACCAACAAATCGGTCAACGCGCGCGTGTTCGTGCGCCTGGCCCTGCCCCCCCTCACCCTCTCTAGTGCGCTGCAGATGGTGCTCTTCCGTCTGCGCGTGGCCGGGCGGGCCGAACCGATGATCAATGACGATGCTTTTGAAGTGCTGTATGAGAAATCTCAGGGAGTGCCGCGCGAGATCATCCGCCTGTGCGCTCTCTCCACTGACCGCCTGCTGCAAAGTGACGAATCGATGATCAGTGTAGAAATTGCCAACGAGGTGGATTAACTATGGCGTCAGGTCCGAATTCAACGCGTAATGCCTGGGTGCAGCTTTATGAAGCCCGGCGTGTGCCCAATGAGAAAGAATCACGCACCCCGGGCCGCCCGCCTGGTATTGTGCCACGCCGTAAGGTGGGGCTGACCCTTTCGCATGGAGAGATCGCCGAGATCGAGGCGTGGCAGAAACGCTTTTCGAATTTGCTGCACCGCAGTGTGTCTGCCGGTGAGACGGTGGGCATACTCACGCGCATCTGTTCGGCCCGTTTGGCGCGCATGGGCGATGAGAAAGAGATCAAGGCTTTGGCACAATTGGTGGAGCGGTTGGTGAGCGATGAAAAGAAATGAATTATTTCTACCAAAAACAAAGAAGTTAACGGTAGAAATAATTCTCGCGAAAGAGGCCTCGATTAAACGGCTTAAAAGTTGCCAAAACGGCAAGTTTTGGCCCAAAAAACTGCCGATTTGGCAAGTTGTTTTTTAAATGGTTTTGGTGTAGAGTATATAGAATAATTGTTCTACTCTTCTCCCACAGGGATCGTCACAACTGTGGGGCCAAAATGGACCGGAGCAGCTTCTCCGGTAGGGAAAAGAATGGATCATTCACAGCAAGACTCAGCGCTCAATATTCAGGAACCAGGTCATCAAGAAGCCTGGCAGATGGTGCTGGGTACCCTGCAAGCTGAAATGTCGCGTGCCCTGTATGAAACCTGGGTGCAGCCGCTGAAACCCATCGGCTACAACAACCAGGTCTTCACGGTGGGGGCCTTTAACACCTATGGCAAAGCCTGGGTGGAAGAGCGCCTGGGCGCGCGCATCAGCCGTCTGCTCGAAGGGCTGTATGGCGAAGCGGTGACGCTGAACGTGACCGTGACCAACAGCTTTTACAAAGACGGCAAGGGGATCGTGGAAATCAGCAAAGGGCTGGGAAATGATCTCGCTTTAGATGCAGGCAAGGTAGTTAAAACAACTGCCGAAACCGGCCCAGCCAAAACCACTGAGGGCAAGAAGAAGTCCCCGCCTAAAAATATTGGCGCGGAAGACGAAATCGGAAGTGAGCCGCGTAACCGCAAGATGATGCTGCAGCGCGCGTATGGCAGTGAACGGGCCAGGTTGATCCAGCCGGAACGCGGTATGTTCGTGACCGGCTATCTGTTCAACAACTGGCTGCCGTTGCTGGGGCATTCGGCCTTCGCGGTGATCCTGGCGGCGCGCTCGATGTGTTACTGGAACCCCATGACGGGCGAACTGCGCAACGTGGTCGAAACCGAAATGGGTGATCTGGCCGAACGGGCGGCCGTGTCGGTGCGCACAGTGAAAGACGTTCTCAACAACGTGCTGGTGCAGCGCTACTTCTTGCGCTACCGGGTGCGCCGCGTGATGACCTCCAACGGGGTGCGCACGGCGGGCATCTCGCTGCAGGTGCGCATGGACGACCCGCTCACACCGCAGGATCAGGTCTCTGCCGGCCTGATGGAAGAAGAAGACTGGTACCTGGCCGAGTTCTCAGGCGAAAAAGAGTAAATCGAGAAGCGGGGCAATTTATGAATTGCCCCTACCCAAATAGGGCAATTGTTTTTAAAGCTTCAACCGGTCGGAAAACTTTCCAACCGGTTGAGCGTCCTTTAAGGGGGGAGAGAGAAGAAGTGATCTGTTTATCGCATCACTCGACCACAGGCAGGTCTGAGCTGATGCCGCTGATGAGTACGTAGTTGTTCCATACCCAGCACTGCTGACCCGCAGCGGAGGGGTTGTCGATCAGATAAAAGGTGTTGCTTTCGTTGCGACCGAGAGCGGTGAGCTCTGCGCCGGTGGAAAGATAGCCGGCAAAGGCTGCATTTTCAGAGGGTTTGGCCACACAACCGATGGCGGAAATGACGGTGAGATCCACGGTGACTGGGGTGGTGGTAGCGGTGGGCAATGCAGTGGCTGCCACTGTGGCAGTTGCTTCTGGGGTAGCTGTGGCTGCTTCGGTCGTGGCAGCAGGAGCGGCATCAGAGGGGGAGGCGCCATTGCCCTGCGGGCCGCCGGCCGGGGGTGTGCCCTGCATTTGGCCGGAGGGCATGCTGCCCTGGTTGGTCGAACTCCCGGTGGACGAACTGCATGCCGCCAGTGCCAGTGCAAAAAGGGTGAGGATCACAACGATCTTGAGACTTTTCTTCATTCAAAACTCCTGCCGTAGAACCGTGTCTACTGATAATTCATTGATTTGATATTCATGATGATAAACCGGCCGTGTGCAGGAAATATGCAGAAAAGAATGAAGGTTATTGAGGCTTTCTGAACGAACGTTCACAACTGGAAAGCAAAAAGCTCCCCGTAATATACGAGGAGCCAGTGTGATAAATTCAATGGTTGGGGCGATCAGCTGTGCTGGAAGAGACGAGCCAGGGCCATGCCCGCCCAGACGGCGCTCAACCCCAAAATGAGCTGTAAGCCCAGATTGGCAAAGAAATGAAACTGGCCATTGCTCTTGAGCAGGCTGACCGATTCGTAGCCGAAAGTGGAGAAGGTGGTAAAGGCACCGAGGATACCCACGATGAGAAAGTTACGGCTTTCGTTGCTGAGCAGGTTGCCGCTTTCGGCCAGTGTTGCCAAAAAGCCGATCAGCAAACACCCCAGCACGTTCACCAGCAGGGTGCCGAGGGGGAGGGGAATCTTGTCTTTGAAGATCTGGGTGGATAAGACAACCAGGTAGCGCAGGACAGCGCCAATGGCACCGCCGGCGCCGATGATCAGGACGTTACGCATAGTGACAACTCCTAAAAAAGGTGCAGGAGTCATCAGCGCATGTCGGTTAAGGGCGGACTCCATCGCCGCTGAGCGGAGATTATACCGCAGTTAAATAGAAAGAGGTGATTCCGCTTGGCAGGCCAGAAGTCACCTCTTTAGCAATACTATTTTTCAGAACAGGGGATGCAGAGGATCTTGCTGTTCTTGAGGCGGGCATAGCGTTCAACGGCTACCTCTCCGCATTCCTCACAAATGAAGGTGTTGAAGTCATGCGGGCGGCCGGGGGCGAGCTTAAGCTCTTGCACCAGGCCGATCTTGAACAGTTTTTCGACCGGTTCCGCCAGAATGAAATCTACAGCAGGATCGATCAGATCCGGTTCGATCATGGAGGCCGGAACGCCTTTTTTGCGGTACTGAATGAATTCAGATTCCTGATTACGTTTGATCACTTCGTTGCGGGTGGCCACACGTACGCTGCGCCCGGTCTTATTTTCTATCAGGGTCAAGACAAATTTCCCATAGCCCAGTTTGCGTATGTTGCCTTTGCCGAAGGTGCAGCCGGTAGCCATCATGACCCCGTCTGCATAGCAGGTGGCGCAATGATCGCTGTCGATCTCGATGAGCGCGGTCAACTGTCCATCTTTGGCCCGATCCACGCCCAGGGCCTCGAGGGCAGCCATGCCGGCACGCAGCCCCATTGGCATGGCCGGGCATTTGTGGCCGTGCAAGAGCAGCCCGGCTTTGTAAAACTCGTTGTTTTTATCCATTAATACCTCTTCTAAAATGTAGGTTTAGCGGTCGTAGCCAGAGCAGGGAATGCAAACATGTTTCTCGCCCACGACGCGCAGGTAAGCCAGAGCGGTGAGCTCCCCACAATAATCACAGGTTTTAAACCCCATCACTTCGGGAACCCATTTGCCTGCGTAATCAAATACTTTTCCGATTGCCAGCACATCTTGTTCGGGGGCATTCCAAACCAGATCTACCACTTCCATTTGTTCGGCTTCGGGGATTTCATTGGCTGAAATGCCTGCGCCGCGTTTTTGCATAAACGCAGTGGCCTGAATCTGTTTTTGCAAGGTAGGTTTGAAAGAAATTCTGACCGCGCGGTTTGAATCTTTCTCGATCAGGGTAAAGCCCAGTTTTCCCAGCGGGTCTTTGCGGATGTTACCTTTACCGAAGGTGCAGCCGGTGGCATATTGAACACCATCGCCAAAGCACATTCCGCCGTGGTCTTCGCCGATTTCGATGATGCCATAAAGCTGCGTTCCTCCAGAGCGGGGTACTCCCAACTCGCGCAGGGCAGCCAGACCCACTCTCACGCCTGCCGCACTGGCCCAGCACTTATGCCCATGAAATTTGAGCGCTTCCATCAAAATTTGCCGATCGTCCATTTTATCCTCCATAGAAAGTGACTACTTGAGTAAGTCAAAGATCATTTTGGCAGCGATCACGAATAGCAAAACGCCAATGATTTTTTTAAGCTGCGGACTGGAAATCTTTTTCTTCATCAACTCAGAACCCAGGAAAGAACCTCCGGCTGCCATGACCGCCATGACACCGACGAACAAGGGGTCCAGACCGCCCATCGTGGCGTGGCCGAGAAAGCCTGAGAGGGAAGAAAAAACCACCACAAATGCGGTGGTGCCGGCCGCAACCTTGGCATCCAACCCCAACCAGTTCAGCACCGGCAGAATGAAATTGCCGCCGCCAACCCCTAACAGACCGCCCAGAAAACCGGCCACGCTGCCCACACCCGTTCCAGCGGCGATCTCCACGCCACGGCTCAAGCTTTGCTCACGTTTTTTGGCTTTGTAAAACAGCATCATCGCACCGGCGAAGACCAAAAAAGCGGCGAACATGAACAGGAGCACCTTCTTTTGCACATGGGCGGTTAACAAGGCTCCCAGCGGCGAAAGGATTACGGCGGCGATCATGACCGGCAGCCCCACCCGCCAGTTGATCAGTTTGCCGCGCCAATAATTGATCGTAGCAAATAACAAGCTGACCACGTTAAGCAGCAAGGCAGTAGGGGTTGCTTCGGCAAGTGGTACCCCCAGATAGTAGAACAGGGGAACAAATAAAAAGGCGGCGCCCAGTCCGGCCATGGCCAACAACCCTGAAAAAATGAAAACGACGACTGCGCTGATGATAAAAACCAAAATGGACATTTTTTGCCTCGTAAAAAGATTTTGACTTGCTGTGATCGAGAAACCTTTTTGAATAATCAATAATATTCAATATTTTGAATATTATTGAGATAAAAAAATTTAACCTGCGACCTCCAGAGGTTGACCGCATTTCGGGCAATGACAAGCCGTTTTTGGCACGATCACCCCGGGAATTACCTGACCGGTGATCTTTCTCATTTCATCCAGCACCACGTAAATCCGTTCGTCGGCGATGCGGTAAAAGATATTCCAGCCGTCGCGGCGGTCTTCGATCAAGCCAGCTTCACGCAGCACTGAAAGCTGCTGCGAAATGTAGGCCTGGCGCTGTTCCAGACAGGCTTCCATGTGACAGACACAATGTTCCCCGTCCCGCAGAATATCCAGTATTGCCAGGCGGGTGGGATGTGTCAACACCTTGAAGAGTTGCACTTGAAAATCGTAGGGTTGCGTTTCTTTGGTTTTTGTCGATATCATATTCAAAATATTGAATGTTATTTTAATTCAGTTCTCTCGTGTGTCAAGAGGCAAATGAATAAAAAGAACAGGCGACATTTGGAGATAAAACCACCCAAACATCGCCTGTAAAAAGTAATCAGAAAATAGCCTCAGGCAGGTTCGCCCTTCCACCATTTGCGCTTGAACCAGAAGGCCAGGTTCACCAGGCCGATCATAACCGGCACTTCCACCAGCGGGCCGATCACGGCAGCAAAGGCCTGCCCTGAATTCAAGCCAAACACGGCGACCGAGACGGCGATGGCCAATTCAAAATTGTTGCTGGCTGCGGTGAAAGAGAGGGTGGTGCTTTTGGCATAATCGGCGCCGGCACGTTTGCTGAGCCAGAAGCTGATCACGAACATGAGCAGGAAGTAGATCAGCAGCGGAATGGCGATGCGCACCACATCCAGAGGGATCTGCACGATGAGGTCGCCTTTGAGGCTGAACATGACGACAATGGTGAAGAGCAGGGCGATGAGGGTAAGGGGACTGATGCGCGGTAGGAATTTCTTCTCATACCATTCTTTGCCCTTGATTTTGAGGCTGACGAAGCGGGTGAGCATGCCGGCAAGGAAAGGAATGCCCAGGTAGATAAAGACGCTTTTGGCGATCTGCCCGATGGTGATCTTGACCAGGCTGCCCTGCAGACCGAAGACCGGCAGCAGCACGGTGATGAAGAGGTAAGCATAAACGCTGTAGAACAACACCTGGAAGATACTGTTGAAGGCCACCAGCCCGGCGGCATATTCGCGGTCACCGTGGGCCAGATCGTTCCAGACGATGACCATGGCGATGCAGCGTGCCAGGCCGATCATAATGAGGCCGACCATGTAATCAGGTTTGTCGTGCAAGAAGAGGATGGCCAGTGAAAACATCAGAATGGGGCCGATCAGCCAGTTTTGCAGCAGAGAAAGGCCGAGCACTTTCTTGTTGCGAAAAACATCGCCCAGTTCTTCATAATGCACTTTGGCCAGCGGCGGGTACATCATCAAGATCAGGCCAATGGCGATGGGAATATTGGTGGTACCGACGGCAAAACGGTTGATGAGTTCTTTTGTGCCAGGCAAGAAATACCCCAGCGCAACGCCCACGGCCATTGCCAAAAAGATCCATAATGTAAGAAAACGATCCAACAATTTCAAGCGAGGATTATTTTGTTGAGCTGACATGAATCCCTCTATGATTAATTAATTTTTTTACAAGACTCATAAGTGCATCCCTCGATCTCGGGGAGGTCAAAGGCCGGCAGCGTGATGTTGGCCAGGCGGGCGGCCTGTTCGATCAGATCCAGCCAGCGCCCGTCGGCCAGCGAATAGAAGATGTGTCGCCCGCTACGTTCGGTAACCACCAGCCCGGATTTGCGCAGGAGCATGAGCTGCTGCGAGATGTAGGCCTGGCGCAAACCGAGCACTTGTTCGAGGTGACAAACACAGGCATGCCCGTGGCTGATGGCCAGCAAAATTTTGAGGCGCTCTTCCTGCCCGAAAAGGGTGAAGATCTCGTACAAATTCATTTCTTTAGGAGTATAATCTGATACATTCATAATATTGAATGTATTATATATTAAATTTGCAAAAAGGGAGCAGTCAAAATGGAGATCAAAATTCTGGGTGGAGGTTGCGCCAACTGCAAGCGTTTGGAGCAGATAACACGCAAGGTGGCCGAAGAGAATCACCTGAGCGCCGAATTCGGCCACGTGACCGAGTACGCCGACATCATGAGCTATGGCGTGATGAGCACC
Organism: uncultured Anaerolinea sp.; assembly: GCA_964459385.1. Classification (GTDB taxonomy): domain Bacteria; phylum Chloroflexota; class Anaerolineae; order Anaerolineales; family Anaerolineaceae; genus UBA6107. The sequence goes on along the minus strand of CAYWLG010000002.1, from coordinate 51,311 downwards.
CCGGCACTGGTGGTGGATGGCAAAGTGGTTTCTTCGGGGCGCATCCCGGGCGAGAACGAGATCAAGAGCTGGTTAGGGGTAGCATAAGCGGTGAATGCTCTTTCTTTTAAAGAAACGATCCAAAAGAATCGCTACATACTGCTTGTTTTATTGGTAGCGGCCGTCTGGTTCACCGCTTACCATTTTCTGCTGCCGTTGACGCAGTGGATCGTCTACGGGCTTATTTCGATGCCTGGTGACAGCCGGCTGGCTGAATCGATCGCCTTTTTCATATACGATGTGCCGAAGATATTGCTCTTGCTTTCGGGCATGATCTTTTTGATCTCGATCATCCGCACCTTCTTCTCGCCCGAACGTACCCGCGCCCTGCTGGGTGGAAAACGCGAAGGCATCGGTAACGTGCTGGCGGCCCTGCTGGGTATCGTCACCCCGTTTTGTTCATGTTCGGCCGTGCCGCTTTTTATTGGTTTCGTCGAGAGCGGCATTCCGCTGGGGGTGACGTTCTCCTTTTTGGTGGCGGCACCGACCATCAATGAGATCGCACTGGTAATGCTCTTTGGCCTGTTTGGCTGGCGCATCGCCGCGTTATATGTGGCTTCGGGGCTGCTCATTGCCATCGTTGCCGGCATGCTGATCGGACGGATGAAGTTGGAAAGCTCTGTCGAAGATTACGTGTGGCAGATCAGCTCGAACGGCGCTGCCGGCATGAGCGAAGCGCTCACTTGGAAGGATCGGGTGACACGTGCCTGGCAATCGGTAAAAGAGATCGTGGGTAAGGTCTGGCTTTATGTGATCATCGGCATTGCGGTGGGGGCTGCCATTCACGGTTATGTGCCCGAAAGCGCCATGAGCGGCATCATGGGCAAGCAAGCCTGGTGGAGCGTGCCGGCCGCCGTCTTGATGGGCGTGCCGCTTTATTCGAACGCCGCCGGGGTGATTCCCATCGTGAGCGCGCTGATGGAAAAAGGCGCCTCGCTGGGAACAGTGCTGGCTTTCATGATGTCGGTGGTGGGGTTGAGCCTGCCTGAAATGATCATCCTGCGCCGTGTGTTGAAACCGAAACTGCTGGCGATCTTCATCGGCGTGGTGGCCCTGGCCATCATCCTCACCGGGTATCTATTCAACCTGGTGATCTGATCGGGGTACCGGGATCAGAGGCGAGCTTTAACGAGACGTTAACTGTGTCTTCACAGATCGATAAAGCGAAGCAGCTACACTTAAAATGTGAGATTATCTATAGAGGTGACAAATGGAAAGAGTCTTGTTTCTTTGCACGGGAAATTCCTGCCGCAGCCAAATGGCCGAAGCCTTTTTACGCCACTATGCCGGCGATCGTTTTGAGGCCTACAGCGCCGGGCTGGTTCCGGTGGAGATCAACCCATTTACTTATCGGGTGATGACCGAAGTGGGTCTCGATCTGACCGGGCAGCGCTCCAAGTCGGTGGATGAGTATTTGGGCAAGACTTTGTTCCAGTATCTCATCACTGTTTGTGACGATGCCGACAAGAACTGCCCCACCACCTGGCCGGGCGTGACCAAACGCATGCACTGGTCGTTTGAAGATCCGGCGAGATTTGAGGGGACAGAGGAAGAAAAGCTGGCCAAGTTCCGCGAGGTGCGCGATCTGATCCGGCAGCGGATTCAGGACTGGGTCAGTTAATTTCTCGGTAATTCTTACAATCAAAAGTGATCGTAGAAAACCGTTTCTTGCAACGGTTTTCTGTTTTCATGGCGCTCACCTGGGGCGGCATCCGCAGCCGGATAGCCCAGCGGCAAAATGCAAATGGGGGCGATGTTTTCGGGCAGCTCAAACTGCTTGCGCAGCAGGGCAGGGTCGAAGCTGCTGATCCAGGTGGTACCCAGGCCGAGCTCGGTGGCCTGCAGCAGGATGTGGGTGGCGGCGATGCAGGCATCGGCGCCGGCATGATTGAGCTTGTCGTAACCGCGCACCCAGGCCACGCTGGTATCGGCACAGACAATAAGGGCCATAGGCGCACCGAAGATGGAGCGGCTCATGTAAGCAAACTTTTTGAGGTCCGCTTCTTTTGCGATGACCAGAATGCGGGTGGATTGGTAGTTGCTGGCGCTGGGGGCGGCCTGGGCTGCCCGCAAGATGAGATCGAGCTTCTCTTCTTCCACCGGGCGGGGGTCGAAACTGCGCACCGAGTAACGGGCTTTGGCAAGTTCAAGAAAAGTCATTGGGGCACCTCAAATAAGCTTAATTGCCAGACATCGCCATGCCGGCCACGGCACCGGAGCTGAAGGCAAACTGCAGGTTATTGCCGCCGCAGGGGCCGACCACATCGAGGGTTTCGCCAGCCAGGTAGAGGCCGGGCACCAGCCGGGACTGCAGGGTGAGGGGGTCCACCTCGGTAACAGGCACGCCACCAGCGCTGATCTGACAATATTCAAAATCACGCACGCCGGTGACCTGCACCGGGAAGCGGGTGATCCAGTTGAAGAGCTTTTCAAGCTGCGCGTCGCTGCTGCTGGCCAGGGTGGCCTCAGCAGGCAGATGCGATTGCTCCATAAAGAAGGCGGTCAGCTTGGGCGGAACCGAGCTGCCGGGGATGACAGCCAGGGGGATGGGATCTTTGCGGTGGACTTTGGCCAGACTGCGCACTTGGTCTTCATTATGCGGGAGGAAGTTCATTACCATGCGCAGATTTTTGGCGTCTGCGCGACGCGCCACCCAGTGGCTCAGGTCCATCACTGCGGGGCCGTTGAAACCCCACTGGGTGAAGATGAGGTTGCCTGTTGTCTGGGCCAGTAGTTTATCGCCGGCAAAGAGTTCCACATGGGCATCCAGGCGCTGACCTTGAACGCGTTGGTAAAGGTGCATATCGGCGGTAACGGGGCCGAGGGCGGGTACCAGCGGCAGTACAGTGTGGCCCATTTGTTCAATAGAGGGGAAGAGTTCGCCTTTGGAGCCGAGGGTAGGGTAGGCCATGCCGCCGGCGGCAACCAGCAGTTGACTGCATTGAATGGGTTCGCCGCCTTCGCGGGTAAGCTCAAACCCCTTTTTGGTTTTGCGTATAGCCGTTATATGGCAATCGGGGATGAAGTCAACATCTGCCGTGTCAAGAGCGCTTTGGAAGGCTGCCACCACGCTGTGAGCGGAATCGGAAATGGGGTAGGTCCAACCGTCATCGGTGGCGTAGGTGAGCACGCCGATGGACTCAAAGAAGCGAATGAGGTCGTCGTGGCCGAAGCGGGAGAGCACGGTCTCGATCCAGGCCGGGTCAGCACAGGAATAACGCCCGGCGTTGACGCGTTGATTGGTGAGGTTGGCCTTGCCGGAGCCGGTGATGAGCAGTTTGCGTCCTAGGCTGGGGTTGACATCCAGCAGGGCGGCTTTGCCTCCGTGGCGGCCTGCCTGTACGGCGGCGATCATGCCTGCCGGGCCGGCTCCGATGATGGCAATGGGGATAAACATGGTTCTATTTTAGCAGGGAAAGCAGGAGCAGAGAATGAGGAAAAAGGTATAATGCGAACTAGATGCTCTTTAGCTGAAATGTGCCCTGGCAAAGATAAATTGTCAGTAATGGGAGTGTGGCAATGGCTCAATTAAACCCTCAGGTGGATGCTTTCATCAATAAGGCCACAAAATGGCAGGCTGAATACAAAAAGCTGCGCGAGATCGTGCTTGCGACAGATCTGGATGAAGATCTGAAGTGGATGCATCCGTGTTATTCGTATGAGGGCAAGAACCTCATCATTATTCATGGTTTTAAAGACTACTGTGCCATTTTGTTCATCAAAGGAGCCCTGCTCAAAGACCCGGCAAAGATTTTGATCACGCAGACAGAAAATGTGCAGGCAGGGCGCCAGGCGCGCTTTACCGATCTGGATGAGATCATCGAGCTGGAACCGGTATTGAAGGCCTATATTCTCGAATCCATCGAGGCCGAAAAGGCCGGCTTAAAAATCGACTTTAAGCCGACCTCGGAGTTCGTTTTGACTGAAGAGTTCAAAAAGAAGCTGGATGGGGATGCAGCACTGAAAGCCGCCTTTGAAGCGCTGACGCCCGGCCGGCAGCGTGGCTACCTGCTGTATTTTTCAGGGGCAAAACAAGCCAGTACCCGCGAGGCACGCGTGGAAAAGTACATCCCACAGATTCTGGCCGGCAAGGGACTGAACGATTAGAAAGAAATATCTATTCAAGAATTGACAGGTTAAAAATTTTGGTCACGGCATGCCGTGACCCTGTTTTTTACACACCAGCAAAAACGTGAACTTCTTTTTTTAGGCGATCTTGCAACTTCTCTTTTTCTGCCTCAATATCATACTGTGTTTGCAGATTAAGCCAGAAATAATCAGACATCTGAAAGAAACGAGATAAACGAAGGGCAGTATCGGCGGTAATCGAACGAGTGCCATGCAAGATTTCGTTAATTCTCCTCGCCGGAACATTGATCTCTTTGGCTAATCGGTACTGGCTAATATTCATTGGCTTAAGGAATTCTTCCTCAAGGATTTCTCCAGGGTGGATAAGCGGTAGACGGTCTGTCATTCTTTCTCCTAGTGATAATCAACAATCTCTACATCGCAGGCATTGCCCTCAATCCAGAAAAAACACATTCTCCATTGATCATTTTTTACCATAAGTGTTATTTTTCTAATCTATTGTAGAATTATATCTTGGAGAAGTAATTAAGATGTAATTATGATTATTGTGTCGGCATCAAAATAAGAGTAAAGATTCTTTAGTTAGATAAACGGGGAAAAATGGTAGAAAATGAGTGGACGAAATTTAAGCAAAAGGAAATTACCGAAAAGAAGAAAAATGAATGGACCGCGCGTCTTCAACGAGCAAAATCCAGAAGTAATTGGGATAAAGAATATTCCGCGTATTTAAGATCTGACATTTGGCGTGGAATTAGGGCACAAGCTTTGCAAAAAGCGAATAACAAGTGTGAAAGATGTGGAGCAATCAATGTAAAATTAGACGTTCATCATCGGACTTATCAGAATGCAGGAGGGTTTGAAAAGCCGGATGAATTACAAGTCTTGTGTTATCGTTGCCATAATAAAGCTGATCGAAGAAGAGAAGAAGAAACATCAATAAGAATCAGGATGGAAAGTTTTCAGGCTAGATTTCATGCATATTTAGATAGCCGCAATATTGATACTTTGGATTTAGATTTTGATGAGAAAAAAGCCAAACAAAAATTTCTTCTTTTGCTTTACAAGAAAAGGTGTTTAGAATTGGGTGAAATTATTAGTAATGATTTTGATCCAGAATATGATGCTGATTTTTTGGATTTTAAATATGAGATAAGTGCTGAATGTTAGAAACAAAATCTTATATTCGTAGAATGTAGATTTTACTGTGAGTAGTCTTCAAATCGATAATTAACCTAATATGGCAATACTATACCGAAACGATGCTAATCAATTAGGCGCTATCTGCGAACATCAGTTGAGGATACAGCTAAAGAAATTAATAGCTAAATCTTTGATTTAGCCCAACCATTTTTTACTTAATCTAATCGGCCAGTTCACGGATTCTTTGCAGCGGGAGGGGACGCCATTCATAGCCGTTTTCAACGCGCACATCCTCCACCAGTAGTACGCAGCGGCCTTCCTGCAAGATCGCCTGAAATTCGTTATCGAGGTGAATCTTCTCATTGGGGCGCGGGGCGCGTCCACGCAGGTTTTCGATGCGGTCAAAGGGGACCAGGCTCATGAGGTCTGAGTAGGTGAGGGTGCCGACGGCTTCATCAAGACCGGGCAGCCAGAGAAAGCGCCCATCTCTGCCGCGGTAGCGCAGGCCAACCGCCGCCAGCGCGCCGATGACCCCATCGCCACTGCCGCACAGGCCGGCCACCGCAATGCCGGCGGCCCTGGCAATGGCAATGGCTTCGGCGCGGGTGACCTTTTGATGTTTGACCAGGTGAGCCCAGTTGAACACCTCGGCACTGACCTGCACCCAGGGCGTAAAAGCATAACCGGCGTTGGAGCCCGAGCTGTATTCACGCAGCAAAAAGGTGCGGCAGGCCATTTCGATCTCTTTGGCGCGGGATATTTCCGCTTCGAAAGTGATGCAAACCGACGAGTTGCGGGTGGTGCGGGCGATTTGTGGACTGGTGTAGAGCTGATGGCGCGTCACGGATTCAAGCCGCCCCAAGCCGGATGCTTCAAGCGACAGCCCCAGGCGTTTGGCCAATTGGCCAGTGCCTGCCGTTTGGGCAGAATCGGTGTCGTCCAATCCGATCAAAAAACGCATTGTGCTCGTACTCCAAGTGAATTGATGGGTTTAAGTCAGGATGCCTGCTTGATAATAGCCAATATCATTTTGGCTGTCAACCAATTGGCGATAAAGAAAAACCGGAGCTATTGCTCCGGCTTCTCAGCGATAACTTATCTAGGTATTTTAGACAGATCATCTGGGTATCTGAAATCAAAGTAGCAGCCCTGAGTGAAAAAGCGCACCGTAAAGGAAAGATCTTTCCAAGCGGCAGAATAATAGATGGCAGTGTCGGCAGGGAACTCAACGATAGAGTAAAAAGCTCCAGAATCAGGATCAACGATCACATTGTTTACCACAATTCCTGAAGCGGATAATGAGCCACTCAAGGTACCAACGGGTGTGATATTCAGCAGTTGATAAGCCACTTTCGTGCCCACTGGCAGCCCAGGATATACAATGCCACCTTCAACGTAATAGAAATTATCCGGTTCGTCCCCATCGTGAGGATCACCTAGATCAGGGAAAATAAAATCAATATTAGTGCATTTTGTTAATACCGGTTTTGGGGGCTCTTTATAGGCCATCATCATTGCATAGGTGCCATCCGAATAAATCACGCTGCAAGCGGAGGCAAGGGTGCTTTCGGGAAGGTCTGTGTTGACGGTCGCCAGTTTTTCCCATTTACTGCCGGTCCATTTATACAGGGTTCCCGTCCACCCGCTTGTGCTGACTGGAGCATTCATGCAAAGCGAGGCTGATCCCCCCGTGAGGCCACTGACAGCAATGCCATCCCCGTAGAATTGTCGATCACCGGTGGGTGAACTCGCCGGCAGATACGAGCCAGAACTTCCCATCACCATTCCGGGCAGATCCTCCAGGCGAACAATCTTCGTTTGCAGTGAGATCGCCCCGTTGATGGGGGTGACGACTGCTCCGGCCTGCAAGGGAGCTGCTTTTGCTGTTGAAAACACGGAAAACAACATACATACGATGATAGCAACGATGAGAAGAGACAAATTTCTCTTTTTCATGCCAAGACCCCTTTCTTTATTCAATTAGGAAAACAGAATTGATATTTTTATTATAGAGATTTCTTCGCAAAAAGCAATTAAGAAATAATAAAAATCGATCCGGCCACGACAATCGCGAACAATCGGCTTGTGATAGTATTAAGGCATGCAGCAGCGTCTTAAATCCATCTCAGGGGCAATTGCGGCGTTCTTCAGGTGGGAATCGAGCGACCGTGAGCTTTTGCAATCCATTTCGCTCAAGGTGATGGGCACGACCATTGGCACCTATCTGGTCTGGCACATCGTGGCTACCCTGGTTTGGCCTCAATATTTCAGCCCTTCATTATATGTGGTCACCGTTGAAATGATCGCCACAGCGGCGCTGACCTATGCGTTGATGGAGCGCATCTACCTGCTTGGCCAAACCGTCTGGTTTATCGGACTCATCGCCGCCATTCTGACCGCATATGCGCTTTATGGCAAGGTGGAAATTTTGTTTTGCCTGTGTTTGCTGCCGATCATGGCCGAGGTGACGCTGGGAATTCGCCCGGCCATCGTGATCGAAGCGGTCATTTGTCTGATCGTGATCAGTTGGGACGCTTTCTCGTTCTCACGCGGCCTGCCGCGAAATTATCCCTGGGCGCTGGTGCTTTCTTCGATGGCAGCCACGGCGCTGGGCTGGGGCATCTCGGATAATCTGGTCACCTCCATCGAGGCGGCGTCTTACCATTACCGCGAGGCGGTACAGCGTTTGAACGAGGCGCGCGAACATCGTGCCGAGATCAGCGTGCTGCTCAAAGATGTGAACAAGGCCAATTACCAGTTGGATCGCTTGAACCGCATGCTGATCTTTTCTCGAGCACAGGCCGAAGAAGCGCGCGAAGAACGCAATCGTTTTGCCATGGCGGTGAGCCATGAACTGCGCAGCCCGCTTAACTTCATCATCGGTTTCAGCGACCTGATGGTCAATTCACCCGAAACGTACGCCAAGATCACCAACTGGCCCCGCGGGCTGTACGACGACATCCGCGAGATCTACAAAAGCAGCACCCACTTGATGAGCCTCATCAACGACATCCTCGATATGGGCAAAATGGATGCCCAGCAAATGACGCTCTTTAAAGAGAAGATCGACTTTGCGCTGATCTTTGAGGATGTGCGCCAGATGGTGCACTCGGCGGTGGAAAGCAAAGGTCTGGAGTTAAAGATCGAGCTGCAGCCTGACATGCCGCTGATCTACGTGGATCGCACGCGTATTCGCCAGGTGCTGCTGAACCTGATCACCAACTCGCTGCGTTTTACCCGCAAGGGAAACATCACGCTTAAAGCCTATCTGACCAACTCTGAAACACTGCGCGTAGATGTGATCGATACCGGGGTGGGCATTTCAAAACAAGATCAGCCCAAGGTCTTCAAAGAATTTCGCCAGGTAGGCAACCAGAACTGGCAGCGCGAAGAGGGCAGTGGGCTGGGGCTTTCGATCGGGCGCCGCTTCATCGAAATGCACGGCGGCGAGATGGGGCTGGAAAGCGAACTGGGCAAGGGTTCAACCTTTTATTTCACCCTGCCGCTCAAAGAGCAGGTGGAAGTATTGGATGAAGAAGATGCCAGCACTGAAACGCCCGTCACGACCGGTGGGGTGGATGAAAAGAGCCCGCTGCTTCTGCTGCTGGCCCCCGACGCTTTTTCGGCACGCGTCTTTGCCGAGATGATCCGTGATTGCAAAGTGACACTAATGACCAACCCGGCTCAGTTGTATCAGACGGTGGCCACCACCTACCCACGGGCGGTGATCATTGACGAGACGATGATCTTGAGCAGCGAGGTGCAGGCCTTTCTCAACGACCCGCCCTACGATTGCCCGGTGATCACCTTCCCGATTCCGCTCAGCCGGCAAAACCGCACCTCCAATTTGCCTGAGGGGGTGAGCGATTACTTGGTGAAGCCGGTGCCGCGTCAGGTGCTGCTGGAAACGATCGTCAACCTGGATATCGAACCCCACACCGTGCTGGTGGTGGACGATGACCCAAGCATGGCACGCTTTGTGGCCCAGTCACTGCGCTCGACCGAAGAAGATAAGGTCACCCTGCCCGATGACCTGAAGCTCTTAACCGCGCTGGATGGGCAGGAAGCCCTGCGTTATTTGCAGGCAGTGCCCGTGGGGGTGGTGCTGCTTGATCTGGACTTGACCGATATGAACGGGCTGACGCTGCTGAACCAAATACGTCAGGAGGAAGAACTGAGCAAGATCCCTGTGGTGATTATTTCGGCCAGCGACCCGCCGCCCACTTTTGACCCTCAGAACCGCGGCTCCTACCAGGTGATCGTTAACCGCAACCTTAATCGTAAAGAACTGGCCGACCTGTTGAATTCCACGCTGCGGCAGGTTTTCCCGATCTTCAGCCAGCACACGGCAAGTACAGAAGAAAGTAATGATGAAAGTGAAGGGGAAGTTCAATCGGGGGAAATGAACTGATTGACTGCTTCGAGCAGCATCTTTTGGGTGACCGGTTTTTTTAGAAAAGCGGCTGCGCCCAGGTTGCGACTGAGGTTGGGGTCTTCCCAGGCAGAACAAACAATGATGGGAATGTTGTGCACCTGCGCATCCAGTTTGAGCAGTTGTAGCAGTTCCCAGCCGTCCATTTGAGGCATCATCACGTCAAGGGTAATCAGGGCTGGCTGCAGGCGTTTGGCCAGACCGAGCGCCTGTTTGGGGTCTTCAACGCCTACCAATAACAAATTGGTTTGTGAAAGATAACGTTTGAACAGGCTCAACACGGCCGTCTGGTCATCAATGACCAGCATGATCTTCTGGTTGGAACGGGGCAGCCAGAGCAAGCGGCGGGCCCAGCGGATGCCGCCAGTGACGCTGAGGGTCTCTTCCAGGCGGGCGTTGATACGGGTGCACCAGTAGCGCACAGCGTTGAGATCGTCGTCCTCTTCGATCTCATCGGCAGGTTCAAATTTTTCGTTCACCTGCGCAGCGATCTCGATGACCACCTCTCCCTCAACCGCCTGACATTTTACCTGCAATTCGGGGCCGCTTTGGATGTGCAGGCAGTCATTGAAGAGGCCGATCAGCGCCTGACGCAGCACCACCCGGTCGGTGATGACCGGCACAGGTTCCTCGGCGGGCAGGAGATGCACCGAAATGTTCTTGTCGTCGAAGCGGCGCTTGAGCATTTGATATACCCCGCGCGTGGTCTCGATGGGATCAAGCACCTCGTTGTGAATTTCGATGATCTCGATGCTCTGAGATTCGCCGGTCTCATTTTTGGTGATGGTGGGGAAACACCAGGCCCACAGGATCTCGGTAAGGGCCAGCAGAGCCTTGTGATGGTCGCGGCGCATCTGGCGTGGGCTGACGGCGAGCAGGTCTGAAAGCTCTTGCAGGCCCATGCCTTCTACATAGCGTTTGTACATGATGGTATAGGGCCGCCATTCGGGCGAATTGGCAGGTTCCTCTTTGCGCATGGGGCGAAGCTGCTCGATGGCATCAAAGATGAGCTGACGAATGTATTCGCCTTTGCTGCCGATATATCCGGCCGGGGGCTGAATGATCGAAAAGAGAACGGGGTGTGTTTCGAGAGCCGTGATGTCGAACAGGTTGCTCAAAACATCCTTGATGACCTCATTAAAAGTGGTTCGATCTACGATTTCGTTGGCCAAATCTCTGTCCTCTTTATGTCCGCGTTCTGTCCGAAAAGCGATTGTAATGAAAGGTGTGGTTATTATAATAAAGTTAATCAGTAATGGCACAGCGTTTCTGCAATTACTGCGTCCCATATCAACCAAATTCTAGAAGGAGAGATAAGCAATGCCCAAGAAGAGTGTAACTTTCGTAATTGCGCTCGTTGTGATCGCTTCAATGCTTTTAAGCGCTTGCGCAACAGCAACTGAAGCCCCCGCGACCGCAGCGCCGGCAACCGAAGCTCCTGCCACTGAAGTACCGGCGACAGAAGCTCCTGCCAAACAGCAGTTGGAGGTCTTCTCTTGGTGGACCGGTGGCGGTGAAGCAGCCGGTTTGGACGCCATGATCAAGATCTGGAACGAAATGTATCCCGATATCGAATTCATCAACGCGGCTGTTGCTGGTGGCGCTGGCTCAAACGCTAAAGCAGTGTTGGCCACCCGCCTCTCCGCTGGTGATCCCCCCGATTCCTTCCAGGGCCATGCCGGCCAGGAACTGATCGGCACCTACGTGGCTGCCGGCCAGTTGGAACCGTTGGATGACCTCTTCGCCGCAAACGGCTGGTACGATGTGTTCCCCGCTACCTTGATCCCCCTGATCTCTCAGGATGGTCATCCGTATTCCGTGCCCGTGAACATTCACCGCGCCAACGTGATGTGGTACAACCCCAAAGTTTTGGCCCAATACAATGTGGCTGCCCCCGATCCCACTAGCTTCCAGAGCTGGATCGACTCAATGGATGCCCTCGTAGCCGCCGGCATGGAAAAACCGTTGGCCCTCGGCGAACAGTGGACCGTTGTCCAACTGTACGAGACCGTCCTCCTGGCCACCGTTGGCCCCCAGACCTACACCGATCTGTGGAACGGCGCTGCTGACTGGAATAGCGACGGCGTGAAAGAATCCATCGCCAACTTCGCTAAACTGATGACCTACGCCAACACCGACTACGCTACCCTCACCTGGCAGGATGCCAGCAAACTCGTCGCCGATGGCGATGCAGCCTACAACGTGATGGGTGACTGGGCCGATGGTTATTTCGAAGGCACCGTTGACGGCGGCAACCTCGGTTTGACCGAGAAGACCGACTTCGACTGGATGGCCGTTCCTGGAACCCAGGGTTCCTACGACTTCCTCTCTGACAGCTTCGTGCTGCCCGTGGGCGCCAAAGATCGCGATGCCGCCATCAAATGGTTGACCCTGTGCGGTTCCAAAGAGGGTCAGGATGCATTCAACCCCGTAAAGGGCTCCATCTCTGCTCGCAGCGATTCGGATGCCTCCCTCTACAACCCGTACCTGCAGTCTGCTATGGCCGACTGGAAGGTTGATACCGTGGTTGGGTCTCTGTGGCACGGTGTTGTTGCCAACGATACCTGGAAGAATGCCATCAATGATGCTTTCGGTAAATTCCTCACCGATGGCGATCAGGCTTCACTGCAGGCCGCCTTGGTCAGCACTTGCGCTGCCGATGGTCCTTGCAAATAGTCTAAGTATTTAGCAATTCCCTTGATCATCGGGGGAGTAATCCCCCGATGATCTTAATTCGAAACAGGTATTATTTCTTCCGCAATTATTTGCTATTATTTATTCTAAAAATTACCTTTTGGATGAAGAGGAAGTCGCATGCATAACACGAAAGAAAAATGGCAGGCCTTTTTGTTGGTGTCCCCTTCCATCCTGGCCATTGCGATCTTTGTTTATGGGTTTATCGGATGGACCACAAGGGTGTCTTTCACCGATTGGAAAGGCATTTTGCCCGACTACACCTGGGCGGGGCTGAAAAACTATATCAACCTGTTTTTCTCTGATGATCGCTTCAAGGTGGACGTTCGCAATACGATCATGTTCACCGTACTCTTTGTGGTGGGCACGCTGGTAGTTGGTTTGATCAGCGCGCTGCTGCTTGACCAGGGGTTGAAAGGCGAGGGCTTTTTCAGAAGTCTTTTCCTCTTCCCGATGGCCATCAGCTACATCGTCACAGGTGTGGTATGGCGTTGGTTGATGAACCCGGCTGCCGGTTCACGCATGAGTGGTTTGAACCTCCTCTTTAGCAAACTGGGGCTCGACTTTATGGTCAGTTCCTATACGGCCACGCCTTATTGGGGCATGGCCTTCATCGCCATCCCGGCCATCTGGCAGCTTTCGGGCTACTGCATGGCCCTGTATCTGGCCGGGCTACGCGCCATCCCCGATGAACTGCGCGAAGCTGCCCGCGTGGACGGCGCCTCAGAGCTTGAGATCTTCCGTTATATCATCCTGCCGCTGTTGCGTCCGGTGACCTTAAGCGCCATGATCATTTTGGGGCACATGTCTTTGAAGACCTTCGACCTCATCATCGCCACCGTTGGCAAGCAGTATGCGCTGGATATGCCTTCTGTGTATATGTGGAACACCACTTTTGACGCGCACCTTTACGGCAACGGCGCCGCCATCAGTATTCTGCTGCTCATCAGCGTGGCAGTTCTCATTATCCCGTATCTCTTTTACTCCTTACGAACCGAGGCTCAAGTATGAACCGCAGCAAAGCTAGATACTTCAGTTATATCCCGCTGGTGTTGCTGGCGATCTTCTACCTCATCCCCATGTACGTCATGGTCGTGACCGGGTTCAAGAACGGGAGCGAAGTCAGCGTGAAGACCATGTGGGATCTGCCCACGTCATTTGGCTTCGAGAACTTCGTTGTTGCTTATCAGAAACTGGCACCGTACCTGTGGAACAGCCTGAACGTGGTCATCCCGGCCGCGATCATCTCTTCCATCCTGGGTTCTCTCAATGGTTACGTGCTGGCCAAATGGAAGTTCAAGGGCGCCGATATCATCTTCCCCCTTATCCTGTTCGGCATGTTCATCCCTTACCAGTCCATTTTGATCCCGCTGGTGGACTTCATGCACCAGATCAACCTCTACGGCGGGCTGCCGGGGCTTGTGCTGACACATATCATTTACGGTATTCCGATCACCACCCTGACCTTCCGCAACTACTACGCCAGTATTCCCAATGAACTGGTGGAAGCGGCCAAGATCGATGGCGCGGGCATGATGAGCATCTACTGGAACATTTTGATGCCCATTTCCATCCCCAGCTTTGTGGTGGTGCTCATCTGGCAGTTCACCCAGGCCTGGAACGACTTTCTCTTCTCGGTGGTGCTGACCAGCTCGAAGAACTGGACGGTGACCGTGGCCTTGAACAATATGGCTGGCAGCCAGATCGTGGCCTGGAACGTGCAGATGGCGGCCTCGCTCATTGCGGCCCTGCCGACCCTGCTGGTCTACATTTTGCTGGGTAAATACTTTATCCGCGGTATGATGGCGGGTTCTTTGAAAGGCTAGACGACTCCTTTTCTCCTCACTCATGCAAACAGCCCCTGTAATTCACAGGGGCTGTTTGCATGAAAGCATAGTTTAGGTTTTATCGACAGGCAATTTAGGTTAATCCGATCGTAACAGTTTTTACACAAGAACCAAAATCAAATAAAAAGGTCACACTGCTATTGTAAAATGACATTTGTAGATCAGTGGTTGATAGCATGGGGATTCGGTAATCGTTGCGACCGGAATCAAAAGTCATTTGATCGTTGGCAATCAATAAGTTTCCATTGCTGCCATTTAAGAGATATGAATCAGTTGCATTGGCGCTTATAAAGGTTACCTTTACAGTCTTTCCGTTAAGATCATTTGGAGAGACCATATGGATCGCAGAGATCTTTCCAGTTACCCAGCCGCCGCCAAAACTTGGGCCGGATACAAAATCGTATGTCAACCCGTATAGGGAGTAATCACATTCCGGTACTGAAACTGGAGGCTTTGGCAACAAAGAAGAATCGACCACCCACTTGAGGAAGGCATAAGTGCCATTTTGGTAGACTTTTGCGCAGCCCCAGGAGAGGGAGCTCTCTGCGGGAGTGGTGATAGAGGTTTCTTGCAACTTCCAGGCGGAACCATCCCAGAAACCCACTTTACCACCCCAGCCCTGATTGACAGCAGCAACAGGGAAGCAGAGATTCACTGAACCATAATCAAGACCGCTGAGCACCAGGGCATCGCCTTCAAACTGCTTCTCACTCATTGGGAAGCCTTTGGGCATAACGGGTCCATCAGAAGTGGTGGTGATGCCCATCAGGCTGGAGGTGGAAACGACCTTGGTCGAAAAGACCTGGTCACCCGAAACCGGAGTGGCCATAGGTGCGGGCAGCGAAGCAGCGCTGGCGGAGCCCAGGTTGATGGAGAGTACCGCCAGTAGAAAGAAACACGTGGTGCCAATCCAAATAGTTTTTTTCATATTTCCTCAATCAATTTCAAAAATATCAAAAACCCATTGGCGCTGTGGAAATTATTTGGCAAGATCCAAAGTCCAGTTTATAAGTGATCGTCTCATTTGTTGTATACCGGTCTGAAGTGAGGGATTGCACCGTTGGAACTTCATAGATATCAGTATCAATTAAAGAAAGCATGCCATCTGTAACAAGAACATTCCCTGTTTTCCCGGAGATCAGGTAGGTTCCCACCGGTTCAGAAGTGATAAATGTGACCTTTACATGTTTGCCGGACAGGTTTTCATTTGACATGATATAGAAGAATTTTCCACCGGGCATATGGAAATGATCATCAACATAACTTGAAGATGTAGAATCCAAAACCACCATCTCCACTTCGAAGTCACAGGCAGGTTTGTTGATTTCAACGAATTCTTTCGGCAACAATGAAGAATCGACCACCCACTTGAGGAAGGCGTAAGTGCCATTTTGGTAGACTTTTGCGCAGCCCCAGGAGAGGGAGCTCTCTGCGGGAGTGGTGATAGTGGTCTCAAGCAATTTCCAGGCAGAACCGGTCCAGAAACCCACTTTACCGCCCCAGCCCTGATTGACAGCAGCAACAGGGAAGCAGAGATTCACGGAACCATAATCAAGACCAGCGAGCACAAGGGCATCGCCTTCAAATTGCTTCTCGCCCAGCAAATATCCGACCGGGACGATGAGACCGCTTGATGTGGTGGTGATGCCAGTCAGTTTGGAGACTGAAACAACCTTTGTGGAAAAGGCTGTGTCACCAGAAATAGGGGTGGCCATAGGTGCAGGCAGCGAAGCAGCGCTGGCAGAACCAATACTGGCCATCAAAAACGCCAACAGCATAATGCAGGAAGTGCCGAGTACAAGGTACTTTTTCATGTGGCCTCTTTATAGAATTGTGGTTTGCGAATGGGTAATTTTAACAAGAGATTTTACAAAAGGCAACTAAATTTGAGGGGCAAAATTTCTTTTGAGGACGTGGTAGAATACCCATCGCTTTACCGATCTTCAATACTGCTGACAGGAATGTTCTCATGCCCGATTTTGCCAAATTGATCGCACAGGCGCTGACCCTGCGCTCTGAACAGGTGGCTGCCACCATCGAACTGTTGGACGAAGGCGCTACCATCCCCTTTATTGCACGTTATCGCAAGGAACGTACCGGCACCCTGGATGAAGAACAGTTGCGCCAGGTGCAGGCGCTGCTCGAAAAAGGGCGTGCCCTCGAGGAACGCCGTACCGCCGTCATTGCCTCGGTGGAAGAACAGGGCAAGATGACCCCCGAACTGCTTGAGAAGTTCCAGACGGCAGATAACATGACCGCGCTGGAAGACCTGTATGCTCCTTATAAGCCTAAACGCCGCACTCGCGCCTCGATTGCCCGCGAAAAGGGCCTGCAAGGGCTGGCCGACATGATCCTCACCCAGGCGCGTACCCCAGGCGAAGCCGACCGCATGGCGCAGGGGTTCTTGAACGAACAGGTGCCCACGGTGGAAGAGGCTCTGGCCGGCGCGCGCGACATTGTGGCGGAGACCATCAGCGATCACGCCGAAGTGCGCGCCTCGACCCGGCGCAAAGCCATGCAGTGGGGCATGCTGAGCGCCGAGAAGATCGAAGACGCCAAAGACGAGAAGTCGGTTTATGAAGTTTATTACGAGTTTAGCTCACGGGTTGACCGGCTGCGCCCACATCAGGTGCTGGCTATCAACCGGGGTGAAACCGAAAAGGTGCTGCGTGTGAAGGTGAGCCTGGAAGAGAAGGATTGGAAGGGATCGATCGTGGATTACTTCCGACCCGACCTGCGTTCCCCTTTCTGCGATGAACTGGAGATCGCCATCAATGACGCGGCCGAGCGGCTGCTGCTGCCCGCCATCGAGCGGGATGTGCGCCGCGAACTGACCGTGGCTGCCGAGACCCACGCCATCAAGGTGTTTGGTTCCAACCTGCGTGCGCTGCTGGGTCAGCCCCCGCTCTTGAACCAGACCGTGCTGGGCCTGGACCCGGGTTTTCGCACCGGCACCAAGCTGGCTGTGGTCGGCCCCACCGGCAAACTGCTGGATACAGGCACGATCTACCCGCATGTGCCGCAGCGGCAGTGGGACGAATCAAAGGCCAAGCTGACCGCTTTGATCGAAAAACATCATGTCACCCTCATTTCCATCGGCAACGGCACGGCTTCGCGCGAAACCGAGCAGTTGGCCGCCGAACTGACCCGCGAGATGAGCGGCGTGAAATATATCATCACCAACGAGGCCGGCGCCTCGGTTTACTCGGCCAGCCCGCTGGCGCGCGCCGAAATGCCCGATCTGGACGTGTCGATCCGTGGCGCGGTTTCGATTGCCCGCCGCGTGCAAGACCCGCTGGCCGAACTGGTAAAGATTGACCCCCGTTCGATCGGCGTGGGCATGTACCAGCACGATGTCGATCAGACTGCGCTCTCAGAGGCACTGACCGGCGTGGTGGAAGATGTGGTGAACCGCGTGGGCGTGGATGTGAACACCGCCTCGCCCGCCTTGCTGGGCTATGTATCGGGCATCGGCCCCAAACTGGCCGAGCGCATGGTGGCCTACCGCGATGAAAACGGCACCTTTGCCGACCGCGAGGCCATCCGCAGTGTGCCCGGGTTGGGCCCGAAGGCTTATGAACAGAGTGCGGGCTTTTTGCGCATCCGCGATGGCAAGAACCCGCTCGACGCCAGCGCCATCCACCCCGAAAGTTACGTCATCGCCACGGCCGTGCTCAAATTGGCCGGCGTGGAGCTGAGTGCCTCGCTGGAAGAGCGCAAAGCTGCGCTTGACAAGCTGCAGCAGGCCAAGCAGGTGAAAGCCCTGGCCGAAGAGATCGGCTGCGGTGTGCCCACCCTGGTGGATATTCTGGAACAACTGCTCCGGCCCGGACGCGATCCGCGTCAGGATGCGCCCGCGCCCATTTTGCGCTCGGACGTGCTCAAGATGGAAGACCTGGTGATCGGCATGCGCATGAAAGGCACCGTGCGCAACGTGGTGGATTTTGGCATCTTTGTGGATATTGGGGTCAAGCAGGACGGGCTGCTGCACCGCACCCAGGTGCCGGCCGGCACGGTCTTGCAGGTGGGCGACATCATCGATGTGACCATTCTCAAAGTGGAGATCGAGCGCGGCCGCATCAGCCTGGGCATGGAAAAGTAGCTGGATTCTTCGACTGGTTTTGCCCCTTCTTTCTTTATCTGCGAATAGGGAAAGGAGGGGCTTATTGTATCCGCTAAAAGACAGAGGCAGCCGTGAGGTTTTTGGCAAAGCCTGGATTGGCTGGCAGAGAGGGTACCCCTTGCTGCTGCATACAACTTTTCGATTCCCCCCGCGTATACAGATTGTAAGAAATTTTGACCCTTTTTGATATTTTGTGGAGTAGAAAATGTTTAATATCGGAGATATTCTCAAACGAGCCTGGAAGATCCTGTGGAACTATAAAGTGCTGTGGATCTTTGGTTTTCTGATGGTTCTTGCCGGTGCCGGCAGCGGCAGCGGCGGTCGGGGCGGTAGTGGGATGAATTACAACTTTAATTCCTCTTCCAACCACGGTTTTTCCAATCTGCCGGGTACCTTCAACGGCTGGTCTATCACAATGCGCAACTGGCTGGAGCAGAACTTTGGCTCGTGGTTCGCCAGTGAACAAGTTGCCCTGCACACCGTGATGTGGATCATCATCGCCATTGCCATTTTTGCTGTGGTGGTCAACCTACTCTTCTCTCTGGTGCGTTACCCGGCCGAAACGGCTGTGATGCGCATGGTGGATGAGAACGATGCCAACGGCAGCAAAGTTGGCTTCAAGCAGGGTTGGAAGCTGGGTTGGAACGTGCGCGCTTTTCGCATGTGGCTGATCGATACGGTTCTGGCCACCCCGGCGCTGCTGGTGGCGATTCTGATGATGGTGGGAGTGCTGGTGACCATTAACCGCCTGGGTGTGAATATCAATGCTTTTGATCACTACAACTGGGCCATGATGGGTGCCTGGATCTTGCTGGCCGTTGTTTTGGCCGTACCCTTTGCTCTTTTCATGGTTGCCCTGGGCATGCTGCGCGAGTTCGTGGTGCGTTTCGCCGCCATTGAAGGCCTTGGCTTTGGCCAATCATTCGCCAAAGGCTGGGACCTCTTCAAAAAGGGGTTCAAGCATGTGCTGATTACCTGGCTGGTCTTGCTGGGCATTGGCATCGGTTTGGGCTTTGTCATGATGCTGGTCTTCTTCTTGCTTATCCCGGCCTATGCGATCATGGCCATTCCCGGCGCCATCGTGGCGGTACTCCCCGGTGCGGCCGCTTACGGCATCACCACGATCTTCAACGCCAACGTGTGGCCGTGGGTGATCGGTGGGTTGGTGGCACTGCCCATCTTCTTCGCCATCGTTTTCTCACCGCTTACTTTCGTGGGTGGGTGGATCTCGGTCTTCACCTCCAACGTGTGGACGCTGGCTTTCAAACAGGTGAAGGCCCTTAGCACCCCGCCGCCGGCTTTTCCGGTGAGCGAGGACGAGCCTGAAGTAAAGTAACCGCTTCAACTCAAAAGAAATGAATTTCTGGCAGGGATGTATCTCTTGGATATGTCCCTGCCTTTGTGTTAATCATTAGAAGTAGTTAAGAAACCCGCGTGTTCTTTTTTCAGGGTGTAAAATACAATTGATTAGCCAGTTAATTAAATATTTGAAGGTGCTCCGCTTCATGCAAAGCGGAGGGATTAAATTGCGCATTTAATATGTCTGAGAACACTGCTGAATTCACACTCCCAACTAATTTTGTTTCTGATCGCCGCTCGCCGGCCCGCTGGGTGCTTTCGCATACCCTGCGCCAGTGGCCTTTCGTGCTGCTGGCCACCCTGGGCGCTTTTGGCAATGCGGCTTTCATGGCGGTAACACAGGTGAGCGTGGGCGATGCCTTTAATGTGGTTACCGCTGCCAAGCCCGATTTGCAGGCTCTGGGGCGTATTGCCCTGCTGATCGCAGCCGTCAACCTGGCCAGAGGTCTGCTGCAGTTCGTGCGTAACTTTGGCTTTGAGTTCGTGGCTCAACGCGTCGAACGCAACATCCGACAGGAGATCTACATCAGCCTGCTGGGCAAGAGCATGACCTTCCATAACTTGCAGCCGGTAGGAGACACCATGTCGCGCGCCACCTACGATGTGCGCGAGGTAAACTATCTGTTCAGCCCCGGTGTCAACATGGTGGTGGGTTCGCTCAACTTTTTGATCTGGCCGCTGATCCTGTCCTCGAGCTACCATCCCAGCCTGATCATCACCCCGGCCATTTTCACCGTGCTCTTCTTCCTGCTGCTGCGCTACCATCTGCGCTCGCTTTCACCGGTCACCGAAGAGGTGCGTGAATCTTTCGGACAGTTGAACACGCGTTTGTCTGAATCGTTGGACGGCATCGAAACCGTGAAGGGCTCGGCGCAAGAAGGACGCGAGATCGGGCTCTTTCGCAACAATGTAGGCCGCTATCGCGATGCCTCGGTGAGCCAGGGCAAGGTGGAAAGCCGCTTCTTGCCGCTGCTGCTTTACTACATCTCACTGGCAGCCGGTTTGCTGCACGCTTTGCTGCTCTTCCGCGCCGGGCAGTTGAACATCGGCGGGGTGGTGGGTTACTTTGGCCTGCTGCTCATGCTGGATTTCCCGACCTTCTCTTCGATGTGGGCTTACTCGCGTATTTCGCTGGGGTTGGCGGGGGCCAAACGCATTCTCGAATTGATGAACCGCGAGAATAACCTGGACCAGAACGCCGAAGGGTATCATCAATCCATGCGCGGCGAGGTGGAATTCCGTAATGTGACCTTCAGCTATGAGGGTACGGAACCCTCGTTGAACAATATTTCGTTCAAGGTTCAGCCCGGACAGACGGTGGCCATTGTGGGCCAGACCGGTTCGGGTAAGACCACCCTGGCCCGTTTGATCAACCGCACCTACGACACCACCCGTGGGCAGGTGCTGGTGGACGGGCTGGATGTGCGCGACTGGAACCTGGAAAACCTGCGCCGCAACATTTCGATCATCGAGCAGGATATCTTCCTCTTCTCGCGTTCCATTGCCGATAACATTGCCTTTGGCAAACCCGGCGCCAGCCGCGAAGAGATCGTGGCCGCGGCCCAGGCTGCTCAGGCAGACGAGTTCATCAGTGGTTTTGCCGAGGGTTACGACACCATCATCGGTGAGCGTGGGGTGACCCTTTCGGGTGGGCAGCGTCAGCGCCTGGCTCTGGCGCGTGCCTTTTTGACCGATCCGCGCATCCTTATTTTGGATGATTCGACCTCGGCCATTGACTCGGCCACCGAAGACAAGATCCAGCGCGCCATTTATGCGGCCGCCAAGGGACGCACCACCTTTATCATCACGCACCGCCTTTCGCAGATCCGCTGGGCCGATCTGATCCTGGTCAGCCGCGGCGGCAAACTGGTGGCGGTGGGCACCCACGACGAATTGATGAAAACGTCTGAGGCGTATCGAAAGATATTTAGCGAATAGAAATAAGGGATTCGTGATCAGGGATCAGAATTGGGCAAAACACCCGACCCCCTGTTTCTGTTCACGGATCCTTTCCCAAAGGGACTGATATGGGCTTTTTTGATGGATTAGACGCAGAAAAATACGACCGCACCTATTCTGACCGGGAATTGTTCCGGCGCATCGTGTGGTATTTCAAACCGCAGTGGAAGCGCCTGCTCGGGGTGTCGCTATTCACCCTGCTGATCGCCGGGGCCGGCTCGCTGCTGCCCATCATGGTGTCGCGCGGGGTGGGACTGCTTTCGGGAAACCCCAGCGTGGGCAGCCTGGTGATGGTAGGTGTGGTGGTGTTCATCATCGGTCTGGTGATGTGGTTCAGCAACCTGGCCTCGCGCCGCCTCATCACGCGGGCCATCGCCAATGTGGTCAGCCAACTGGCGCTCGACACCTATGAAGCTGCCGTACAGCATGACCTCTCTTTCTTTGACGAATTCTCTTCGGGTAAGGTCGTTTCGCGCATCACCTCAGATACGCGCGACTTTGGCGACCTGATCGGCCTGGTGACGGATGTGGCCGCCCAGTTCGTTGAAGCCTTCATTTTGGCAATCGTTATTTTCAGCATCAACCTGCACCTTTCGCTGTATCTAATGGGCCTGGTCCCCATCGTGCTGGTGTTCGCGGTGACCTACCGCACGCTGGCCCGCAAGGTGACCCGTCAGGGCATGCGCGCCATGGCCAACGTGAACTCGACCATCAAAGAGACCGTCAGCGGCATCGCGGTGGCCAAGAACTTCAGGCAAGAGAGCAGTATTTACGACGAGTTCTTCAATGCCAACACCACCTCCTATAAAGTGAACGTCAAACGTGGCCTGGTGCTCTCCATCGTCTTCCCGGCCCTCAACGCCTTGAACGGTCTGGCAACGGCATTCATGGTGTACGTGGGCGGCATGGACGCGGTGCAGGGCATCGTCAGCGTGGGGTCGTGGTACCTCTTCCTGCAGAGCCTGGATCGCTTCCTCTTCCCGGTGATGAACCTGACCTCGTTTTGGACCAACATTCAAAACGGCCTTTCGGCGGCCGAACGCGTGTTCGCCCTCATCGACACCCCCAATCGGGTGATCCAGACCGGCAGCGCCAGTGTGCCGCAGTTCAAGGGCGAGATCATCTTCGATCACGTTGATTTTCATTACAAAGAATCCGAACCCATCCTGCAGGATTTCAACCTCAAGATCGCGGCCGGTGAGAACCTGGCCATCGTGGGGCATACCGGCGCCGGCAAGACCTCGGTTGCCAAGCTGATCACACGCTTCTATGAGTTTCAAGGTGGGCGCATCCTGGTGGACGGGCAAGACATCCGTTCGTTCGAACTGACCGAATACCGCCGCCATCTGGGCGTGGTCAACCAGGTGCCCTTCCTGTTCTCAGGCACGGTGGCCGAAAACATCCGCTATGCGCGCGAAAGTGCCAGCGATAAAGAGATTCTCGATTTGGCCCATCAGATCGGCAACGGCGAGTGGCTCGACACCCTGCCCGATGGGCTGAACACTCAGGCGGGCGAGCGCGGCGCCAAACTTTCGATGGGGCAGCGCCAACTGGTCTCGCTGATGCGCGTGCTGGTGCAGCAGCCGGCCATCTTTATCTTGGACGAGGCCACGGCCAGCATTGACCCCTTTACTGAGTGGCAGATCCAACAGGCGCTCAACCTGATCTTGCAGCAGACCACCAGCATCCTCATCGCGCACCGGCTTTCGACCGTCAAATCGGCGGATCGCATTCTGGTGATGGAAAACGGCAAGATCATCGAAGAAGGCAATCACAACATGCTACTTTCACAGGGCGGGCATTATGCCACCCTTTACAATACCTACTTCAGGCACCAGTCGCTGGAGTACGTGGAGAAATCGCGTAGCATGCTGGGGGCGGGGTAGGCTTTCTGGTAAGCCCATGAGTTATTTGAGGGCACGGCATACATGGCCGTGCTCTTTGTTTTTAACAACCTGTTCACACAGAGCACTGAGAGAATGTGTTGATCTGTTCCTGCTACGATGAGGGCGACTTTTCCAAACCGCGCGTTTCGATACCCCAGGTAACCATTTCAATCCACGCTTCCTGCGGGGAGCGACTCGGTTGCCATGAGCCTGTGCCGTTCAAGAGTTCATTTCAATCCACGCTCCCTATGGGGAGGAGCGATCTCTTGGTCACCTGTTTTGGATATTTGGGCTACAAATTTCAATCCACGCTCCCTGTGTAGCGGGGGAGTTGCTGTTTACATAGTGGCACCGTAACGTGCATTCGCCAGCGGGATGACGTTGATGACCGGCTCTTCATAAGGGTGCATGTCGCGCACCGCCTGGATGGCTTCGATCAGATTCTCTTCACGGCAGTTGACTTCCACTTTGCATTCACTGCCCCAAAAAAGTTCGCCCACTTCGCCCACCGCAGGTTGAGCACCCTCGAGCGGACGGTAGGTTCCCTGCACCTGGGTGATGGAACTGCAATGATCGTACTTGCCGATCTCCCCGGCATGGACGGCCGCCAGGGTTTCGAGCAGTTCATCTACATTTTCGGTCGGGATGAAGATTTCCAGCTTGTAAAATGGAGAAACGTTCATTTGTGCCTCTTTTACGAAGTGAAATGATGTTTTGAATTTTAGCAGATTCTTCAAGGTCTTCGCCTGACAAAAGTGTGATGGCTTGATAGAATAGAAAAGAATTTATTCTCATTTTCAAGGAAATACTCATGGCTGATTTTCACGGTTTTGCCACGCGCAGTTTTAGCACGCCGTTCTTTACCCTCGATGTAACCACCGAGGTCGGGCCGCGTTTGGTGCGTCTCGTTCCAACTGGCACGGATCTTAACCTCTTCGCGGAACTCCCGGATTTTCATTGGACTACCGATGCGGGGGAACTTTATTCACTTGGCGGGCACAGGCTGTGGGTTTCTCCGGAACGCCCTGAGATCACTTATTTACCCGACCAGCAAGGATGTGAATTGAGCGAAACCTCACAGGGTTTTATGCTCTCCCGCCAGGATGATTTTCAGAACACGCATTACTCCCGTACTATTGAGGTGAGCCTTGACTTACAGCAGCCACGCCTGATCCTGAAACAAACCCTACTTAACCGGGCAGAAACCCCGCTGCTGGCAGCCCCCTGGGGCATCACCATGTTTCGGCTTAACAGTCGTGTCTTTCTGCCATTTTCTGCCCAGCCGGCCGACCCCTTCACCCTGCTGCCGAATCGCAGCCTGGCTCTTTGGCCTTATACCCGTCTCGACGATCCGCGCCTGACCGTAACAGATAAGGGTGTGTCCATTGCCGGTCTGGCACAGGCGGAGGCTTGCAAAGTGGGGGTCTATTCGCCGCTGGGTTGGGCTGCGGTAGAGTTCCCAGAAGGCTATACTCTGGTCAAGCGTGTTACTGCCATCAACCCCGAGCTTTACCCCGATTTCAATACCAACTGGCAATGTTATGTGCGCGATCGCTTTATCGAACTGGAGACTCTGGGCAGGCTCAGCCAGATTCAAGCTGGACAGTCAGTTTCTCTCAGCGAAGAATGGCAGCTTTTGCGCGGTTCCATGCAGGAAAACGCACTGGTGTAAAGCCGTTTTTGTCGTGCAGATTTAAATTTAGCACTGAATTCACATGCTTTCAGAGTAATTGCTGAGCACGATTTGTTCCGTACCCCCTTTTTTCAAGCGAAGAACAGGCATTACAAACAATTTACAAAATTAAAAAAATCCAAAAAATTCACTTATAATGAAAATGATATCTCAGGAGGTCTGTATGAAACGGGTGGAAATATATTTCGTGATATTGGCTTTACTCCTGACGGGTTGTTTCCCGCAGCAGCCGGCTCAGCCGGCACTTTCAGCGCCAACGCAGGTGACAGATTTAACCCTGCCGACGCCGAATGTCATTTTCATCACAGCTACTTCAGAATCTTCAGCCGGCACGCCGATTGACTTAAACCCGCAATCCCCCGCACAAGATGGGGGCGAATCAATTAATCTGTCTCAAGTTGACGATCTGGGCAGCGCCGTTGCCGAAGTGAAGTGGGAAGTTAATGGGAACGCCCCCTACGGTTTCAGGGTCGTCTGGTCGGATGTGCACCAGCCCCCCACTTACCCTGAAGATACTTATACAGACGCCGGCGATCCGAACGCCCGCGCTGCTCATATCAGCGGTGAACTGGGCAAGATCTATTACGTGCGTGTGTGCCGGGTGGTGGCCGGGGGCTGTGACTTATACAGCAACATGGGCATTTTTGCGCTCACCAAACGGAATTATGTCAATGGTTACCCCACCTATACTCCGTTTATCTTACCTACCAACTACACTTCCGGCGTCTATTACAAACCGGGCGTGAACACCAGCAGTTCGAGCACCTCAAGTACTTTGAGCGCTACTAATTACATTACGATTGCCAGTGTGGTAAGCAAAGGAACTGGTAAAGCCCTGATCACCTGGGATGCTGCCGGCTCGTTTGCGAATGGATTCAGGATTCTCTATTCCAAATCGCATTCTACACCGGTGTACGGGACAGATCCTTATTTTGGCATTGCGGATGGCACCATTCGTTCCGCTTACCTGGATGGCTCACCCGGCAGCACCTATTATTACCGTATCTGTCGTTTCACAGGCTCTACTTGTGATCTATATTCTAATGTCTACACCTTCGCTTATAGTGGCAGTTCCACCCCGGTGCCCACCAAGACAAGCACCCCGGTCAGAACCCCCACCACGGATGGCTCCACCATCGCGATCAGTGGTTTCACCAACACAGCACCCGGAATCGCCATTGTTTCCTGGACAGCTTCAGGGTCCTTCCCGGATGGATTTTTGGTTATCAGTTCACCTACCGACAACCCATTGCTGGAGGATTCTACTTTTACCACCATCGTGCCTGATGGAAGTACCAGAGAGGCCTCTGTCATTGCTTATGCGGGTTCCACAGCCTATATTCGCGTCTGCAAGTTCGATAGCTGGCTTGGGTCGTGCACCGTGTATTCACCCACCGTGCCTTATCTTTTCCCGGTGAATTTGATCAATATTTCTGCTATTGAATCGGTGGATACTGGACAATCATCCGTTACCTGGACGGCCAACGGCGATTTTCCCAACGGATTTGCGGTGATTTTCTCTTCCACCAACACCACACCCACTTTGCCAGATGACGAGTCGGTTACGGTTGGAGAGGGTGTACTGACCACCACGATCTCTGGTACGCCTGATATTCCCTATCATGTGAGGGTGTGTGCACTGGATGAAGGCGGGAACACTTATGCTTGTTCTCCGGCTTTGACCTTCTCTTTTGCCCCCTGATAGCTTTGTTAGCTCCTTGATTTTTAAGACAAAATTTTCCCGCCGATGTCTGAGCGGGGAAATTTGTAATTCGTTCGCAAAGAATTTTAGGGGTAATACCCGGCCAGCCAGGGAATCGGGTCTACCTGAACATCCCCTACCAGCACTTCAAAATGCAAGTGCGGCCCGGTGACGCGCCCGGTGGCCCCGGCGACGCCGATCTGATCACCCGCCTTGACGGTTTGCCCTACCGTGACGTTGATCTGGGATTGGTGCCAGTAGCCGGTATATACCCCCCAGCCATGCGAAATGATGGTGGCGTTGCCGCGTACGGTTAACGGGCCGGCAAAGACCACCACGCCATCGGCGGCCGCATAAATGGGCGTCTGGTCGCTGGCACAAAAATCGATGCCTGAATGGAAGTAGGTGTAATCGCTGCCATTATACGAGCGCAAGCGGCCAAACACGGAGGGTTGGCAGTCATGATCGGTGACCGGATACTCGAAGGGCCCTGACCAAAGTTTTTCGGCCGGGGCATCGGCTACGGTTTGCAGCAGAAATGCCTGTTCCGGTTCGGTGATGGCGGGGTCAACGAAGTTATCAGCCACCTGCAGAGGAGCATCGTAGCCGTAATCTTCTTGATAGACCAGCACACGCTGTTGGATCGAGAAACTGCGCCCGGCGCTGTCTTGAGAAGTTAACACCAGATCGGTTGGTCCGGGTGTTTCCAAGCGTGGAATGCCCTGCAAGGCTTCCAGTTTGCCATCGCTGTTGGGGAAGAAATGTAGCGCATAGCCATCAAGGCTGCCGCTTAAGCCGGATTCTGCGCTGCCGTCTGCCAGGGCAACGGTCACCTGGCCCTGTTCGGCCGGGGTAAAGCTTAGCAGGGTGATGCCGGGCAAAATCTCGCCAGCAGCACCATCGGCCGAGGGCAGGTAGAGGGTGTCATTGGCCAACAGATCCCAGCGGCCATCCAGGCCGTTGTTTTCGGCGGCCAGCCACGGGTTAACATCGTTCAAAGCGGCCAATTCCAGATCGGTCAATCCGGCCGTGAGCGGGATGCGCTTCTGTGCGTTGTTCTCTCCGGCAAGGGTGTAAAGACTTTGTCCTACGAAAATGCTGCCCGGGCTGGTGAGAAAGTTAATGCGCGTGAAGGCACTGGGGTCTGAGCGGCTTTGCCGCATCAGGCTGGCGGGGGTGTCGCCAATGCCCAGCGTAATGCGCGTCAATGTACCGGATAAATCTTCAAAGCCGGGAATCACCAGCCGCATGCCCGCGGTCAGCACATCGGGGTTGGCAACCGAGTTCGCCAGTAAAATGCGGGTGGGGGTGGTGTGAAAAGCCTGGCTGATCGTGGTCAGCGAGTCGCCTTCCTGAACCACGTAAACAGGCCCCTGGCTGGCTGCCTGCACCGGGCTTGGCAATACTAGTGGGGCAATCAGCCCTACCAGCAGAGTAATCGTGAGAAGGGTGCGTTTCATAATCCCTAATTGTAAGCGAAAAAACCGCTTCTGGAAAAATCAACGTGCAAATCAACGTGCAACGAATTTTCCCCTTGACAAGAGGCGATCAATGTATTATTATAGATTCAATCTTATTGAATTTAATATAGTTAAAAACAATAAGATTTGATCGGATACAGTAAAGGAAAGTCAAATGTTTGATCTGAACGAAATTGAGGTAATTCTGGATCGGGACACCAATACTTATCATGCCTTTTGGCGGCCTCCCGCAGCAGTTGGGGCAGGGGACACCAAAGAAGAAGCCTTGCGCGATATGCAGGAAGCAATTCATGCCTGCGTGGACTGGATCATCCAGTCTGGCAGTACACCGGCCGGGCTTAACCGATAGAAAAGAGGTGATGAATGGAAGAATTGATTGCCCAAGTGAATGCTTATTTACCGCAACGTAATTGCGGTCGTTGTGGTTTTTCGGGTTGTGAATCGTTTGCAGCCGCAGTTGTGCAGGGTCGTGCTGAACCTGGCGACTGCCTAAAACTTCCTTTAGGTCGCGCTGATCGGATCGCTCGCTTGTTGAGTGCAAGTTCCGCCAAAGGTGGGAACATCCTTTCAGCTCCGCGGAGCAGAACAGCCGATGCTGCCGGACGTTAAGCATTTCGTGAATGCACAGCAAAAAATTATCTGTTAAAAAATAAGAAAGTAATGAGGAAAAAATATGTCGAGAGCTGATCGCGATAAAAGATATGGTTTTACAGAACGTGGCAGTGGGTTTGGCAGAGGATATGGCCATCGTCACGGCGGTTACTGGGAAGATTGGCGCGAAGAACGCCATCATTTCCATCACGGAGAAGGAACTTTTCATGGTCACGGCCCGTCTTCGCAAGAATTACAGGCCTGGCGAGAATACTTCCATCAATTTTTTGGTGTCTGGCCTGAAGATCACTGGATCTTCGGTGGCAGACGTTTCGGCCCCTGGCAGCAGGGAATGGATTCTTTCAATCCTTTCCTTGCCAACCTGCTGAGCAAGGGGGGTGGGTTGCTGCCGCTTTATGTGCTGCATCTGGTTTCACAACAGCCGCGTTACGGCAATGAGATCATGGAAATTCTCGCCACACGCACCAACGGGCAGTGGGTTTCCAATCCGGGAGCCATTTATCCGCTGCTCACCCAGCTTGAAGAAGAAGGGTTCATTCTGGGCGAATGGGCAGATCCGGCCAAGCGCACCGTGCGCACCTACTCCATCACCCCGAGCGGGCAGGAAGAGTTGGATCGAGTGAAAGGGGTGTTTACCCCCAAGATTGAAGAAACGATCCAGGTGCTCGAAGAGCTGTTATCTGATCTGCAGCCGCCTGAATCGGCTGAAGAAGAGTCCCCCGCTTCACCGCCGACCCCGGAAGAAGCATCCTAATAAACCGATATGCCGTTCATTGTGAACGGCATTTTCGTTTAAAAAGAGTCATTTATGGCGAACATCTTTCAGCGCCAACGGCGAATCATGCAGGATAGTGAAGATCCCTTTATTGCGTTTACAGAATCGCTATACAATAATGAATATCATTTCTCTTGAGGAGAACCCACCATGCGCCCCGATTGGGATTCTTATTTCATGAAAATTGCCTACGCCGTCTCTGAGCGCTCTACCTGTGACCGTGCTTTTGTGGGCTGTGTGCTCGTGCTCGAAAAACGTATCCTCACCACCGGGTTTAATGGCTCTCCCAGCGGCCAGCCCCACTGCGACGAGGTCGGACACTTGCTGGTGGAAGGGCACTGCATTCGCACCATCCATGCCGAAACCAATGCCATCATCCAGGCCGCTCTGCACGGTGTCTCTACCCGCGCATGTACCTGCTATGTCACCCATTTTCCCTGCATCAATTGCACCAAGGCCCTTATCAATGCGGGCATCACCCGCCTGGTGTACCATGTGGCCTATCGCACGGATGAGAACGCCGTCGAATTTCTGCGCATGGCCAACGTGGAAGTTTGCCAATCCGAATACGATCCGGCTGTCGAATAGGACTGCGTGAATCAAATGGTGAGGCACTGCTGGCAGGAAGAGTTTGACCATTGACCACACGGGCCGGCCGGGTGGCTTTGATCGGCAGCGCGGCGCTGCTCTTATGTGTTTACCTGCTACCCGGGGGTTGGCCGTCCACTCTGTGGCTGATTCTGCCCACTTTGCTGGTGCTGCTGATCGGGGCTTTGGCCGCCCGTTTTGCCGGTTCCCATGAACTGTGGCGCTGCACTGTGCTGGGGCTTCAGGCCGGGGCACTGACGGCATCCTTTCTCTATTGCTTTTGGTTTGCGGCTGCCATTTACACCCCCGGCGTATCGGTAAGTGTTCTATTGCACAGCCTGGTGCTGGGCTTTTTAGCCCTGTTCGTTATTGTCTCGTCGCTTGCTGCTCTGGGCGGCCTGCTCTATGGGCTCTCTATACAGCGTCACCCGGACGAGTTCAACCTGGATGACCCGCAGATGGTACTTAATGCCTCCCTTACAGCAGATATCACCACCCTGTTTGCGCTGATCTTTACGACTGCCTTCTACTCCCGCCTGGCCGCTGCTTATGCCGATGCCAGCCTGCTGCACTTGCCGCTGCTTGAAGTTCTCGCCCTGCTGCTCTTGATACAGCTCTGCCTGACGCTGGTACTGCCCCACGAGACAGGTTTGGCCTGGCATCGCCCTGGCCTGGATGAGGTGCGCATGGCCGCCTTCATCGATATTGCCACTGCGCCGCTGGCCATTCTCTTCATCAGCCTTCTTGCACCCCTTGCATTGAGCTTCCCCTGGGTCATCGGGTTGCTGGCGGGCTCCGGCGTGCTTAGCCTGATGGCTCTCCTCATTTTGCTGCACCGCATCCAGCCGCGCCGCCATCAAATGCCGGTGCCTGATGCAAAAGCGTTGTGGTTTGGTTCGATCGGCAGTTCTCATGCCGGGCGTCTCATCACCCTGTGTTTTGGCTGTGGCATTGTGCTGGTGCTGCCGTTTTCCATCCCGCTCATCAGCGTTTTGCTTAATTTTGCCAAAATGGGCTTGTTTGGGAATACCCCCTTATTCGATCAGTTAAGCCTGGGCAAGGATAGTCTTGCTCTCTGGCAAGGACTCGTCAATGGGGGAGCGATGTTAGCCGCTGGCGGAGTGCTTAGCGCTATTTATCTCTTTTATCTGTTTCTGGGCCGCAAATTGGGCAGGGGAAGGGCTGAATATTAAATTTCTCCGGCCACATTCCACTAAAGCGGGGATCTTTTTGTACTGAAATATCGTTTGAGAAAGTTTTTCTGTCTGCCGGATTGACTGCCCCTCTTGACAATCCAAACGAACGACCTATAATAATGTTTATGAGAGCGCTCCCATTGAGTGTTCTTTCTGACATTTTATCCGCAGGAACCAATCGAATTGCCGAACGAACTTGTCGGCATTTTTTATCCACGCCGCCGACGCTGCTTTTGTGGGGTCGTCTGGCAGAGAAGGGCCTCCCATGCGCTTTGGCTACTTTGATGATGAGAACCGCGAATATGTGATCACCGATCCGCGCACGCCCGTGAAATGGATCAACTACATCGGCACCCTTGAGTTTGGCGGTTACATCGATCAGACCGGCGGTGCCTTGCTTTGCCGCAAAGACCCGGCCCTCAACCGCATTACCAAATATATCACCCAGATGCCTTCCAGCGATTTCAAAGGGGAGGGAGTATATCTGCGCGTGCATGAAGGACAGGGGTATCAGGTCTTCTCGCCATTTTATGTGCCGACCCTCGATGCTTATGATCGTTTTGAGGCCCGCGTGGGTCTGGGCTATACACGCTATATCAGTGAGTTCTATGGCGTCCGCAGCCAGATCACCGTCTTTGTGCCCGTCAGCGGGCAGGTGGAATTGCGCCGCATCGAGGTTACCAATCTGCGCGCCGCCCCCGTCACCCTGGATGCCGTCCCGGTGGTCGAATTCACCCACCCCGACGCCCTCAAGCAGTTGACCAATGCCGATTGGGTGCCGCAAACCATGACCGCCCGCGCGTTTGAGGTGGAGGGGCGCACGGCACTGCTGCAGTATCCTTTTATGAATCGTGACAGCCAGGTGAATTTCTTTGCCTCTGATGTGGCCGCTACTTCCTTTGAAACAGACCGCCGCGAATTTTTGGGTGCGAACGAATATGGCACCTGGCAGGCGCCCCTCAGTTTGCAGGCGGCTGAACTGGGTAATCACGAAGCCAACCGAGGCGACCTGATCGCTGCACTCATGCTGCCCTTGGGCACCTTGCAGCCGGGCGAAACCAAGACCTTCCTGACCCTTTTGGGGCAGAGCACCGACAAAGAAGAGGCTGCCGGTATCATTCAGGC
Organism: uncultured Anaerolinea sp.; assembly: GCA_964459385.1. Classification (GTDB taxonomy): domain Bacteria; phylum Chloroflexota; class Anaerolineae; order Anaerolineales; family Anaerolineaceae; genus UBA6107. Next base: position 18,571 of record CAYWLG010000002.1, on the reverse strand, counting down.
ATACTGCCGACCCGCTGCGGCCGAAGAGGCTTTTGCTGCTCTGCAAAAGCAGTGGGATGAACGCTTGCAGCCTTTCCAGGTGAAGAGCCCAGACCCTGATTTTGACCGCATGGTCAACGTTTACAACATTCGCCAAAGTTGGACGACCTTCTACTGGTCGCGCTACCTTTCTTATTATCAGTTGGGCTATGGCGCCCGCGGCATTGGCACGCGCGATTCATCACAGGATGTGCTCGCCCTGCTGGTCAGCGGGGCTGAACAGGCCAAAGAGCTCATTCTCAAGCTGCTCAGCATTCAGCGCCGGGATGGCTCGTCTTATCACCAGTTCAACCCGCTCAGTCTCATTGCCAGCGAAGGAGATTCGCTTGAACGTGAAGATCGCCCCCACTATTACAGTGACGATCATCTCTGGACGGTACTGGCAGTGAGCGAATACATTAAAGAGACAGGTGATTTTGCCTTTCTCGATCAGCCGGTACCCTTCTACGATAAAGACAAGCAGGGTAACCCTATTGAGGTAGCCACGGTACGTGCGCATCTCGATCGCGCCCTCGATTTCACCGAGACTCACACCGGTGCCCACGGCCTGCCTTTGCTCGGCTTTGCCGATTGGAACGACACCGTCAATTTACCCAGTGGGGCCGAATCTGTCTTTACCGCCAATCTCTACGGTCATGCGCTGGGATCCACGGTGCTGCTGTTGGAAGCGCTCGGCGAAGGTTCCGCTGCCGCCCAATATTGGGAACAGTACGAGTCGATGAACGCCATCGTGAACGACATCGGTTGGGATGGCGCCTGGTATCGCCGTTATTTCGATGCCGATGGGAAACCGTTGGGTTCCAAAGATAACGCGTCCGGCCAGATCTACCTCAACGCACAGAGTTGGTCGGTCATCTCTTGTTTTTGCAGTTACGAGCGGGGGTTGCAAGCCATGGATTCGGTCTACGAGCGCCTCAATACCGAGTTTGGCATCAAGCTGAGCGCACCCGGATTTAACGGTTTTGACCCTAAAGTGGGTGGCATCACCACCTATCCGCCCGGGGCCAAAGAAAATGGCGGCATCTTCCTGCACACCAATCCCTGGGCCATCATTGCCGAAGCCAGCCTGGGGCGCGGCGATCGCGCTTACCAGTATTACTGCCAGATCAACCCGGCCAAGCGGAATGACAGCATGGAGCGCTACGAGTGCGAGCCCTACGTGTACCCGCAGAACATCCTGGGTGACGAACACCCGCAGTTTGGGCTGGCACGCAATTCCTGGCTTTCGGGTACTTCTTCCTGGGCTTATCAGGCGGCCACCCAGCACATCCTCGGCATCAGCGCCAGGTACGAGGGCCTGTTGATCAGCCCCTGCATCCCCTCTGCCTGGGAGGGCTTTACCGTTACGCGCCGCTTTAGGGGCGCCTGGTATGAGATCGAGGTACATAACCCCGATCATGTTTGCCACACCGTCAAACGCATGCTGGTGGATGGTATTGAGCAAAGTGAAAGATACGTCCCCATCTTCCCGGCCGGCAGCCGCCATAAAGTGGAAGTTTGGTTGGGTTAGCACTTTATTCTATTTTTTTTGGAGTTATTTGTGAATCAATCAGGCCTGGATATTATCGAATACGCACAAGAAGGGTACAAACCGCTCATCGATTGCAACGGCTGGCGCGTGGCTTACTTGCGCTATCTGGAGGAACTGCATCCCCAGAATATTGCCTATCTGGAGCGCCACATGGCGACGGATGAGGTGTTTGTGCTGCTCGCAGGTGAGGTCACCCTGATGATGGGGGAAGGCGATGCCAATGTGCAGGGGGTTTATGGTGTGCCCATGCAGCCTCACAAATTGTATAACGTCAAAAAAGGGGCCTGGCACGGCGTGCTGATGAGCAAAGATGCCACCATTTTGCTGGTCGAGAACACCGATACCGGCAAAGACAACACCGAATACTTCAATCTCACCCCAGAGATTCGTCAAGCCTTTATCACTGAGGCGAAGAAGATCAAAGACTGGGCTTAGTACCCGCCTGCAAAACTCACACCGGGAGAATAAATTATGGGTAAAACGTACACATTTCCGCAAGGATTTTTGTGGGGCAGTGCCACCGCCTCTTATCAGGTAGAAGGGGCCGTTCATGCCGATGGGCGCGGCGAATCCATCTGGGATCGGTTTGCGCACACTCCCGGTAAGATCTTAAATAACGATAATGCAGATGTCAGCACAGATTTTTATCATCTTTGGCGTGAAGACATTGCCCTGATGAAGAGTCTGGGCTTGCAGGCCTACCGCTTTTCGATCGCCTGGCCGCGCATCCTGCCCAATGGCATCGGGCAGGTGAACGAGGCCGGCCTGGCCTTTTATGACCGTCTGGTAGATGCGCTGCTGGCCGCAGACATTACCCCTGTGGTGACGCTCTACCATTGGGATCTGCCCACTGCTTTGCCGGGCGCCTGGCTTTCTCGTGAGACCGCGCTGGCTTTTTCGGCCTACACCGATGTGGTGACCCGCCGCCTGGGGGATCGCGTCAAAAAATGGACCACCCTCAATGAACCCTGGTGTGCCGCCATGCTGGGATACCAGTTCGGCACGCACGCCCCGGGCGAGACCGATCTGTCCGCTGCCCTGAAAGCCGGCCATCATCTGATGCTGGCACATGGGCTGGGGGTGCGGGTGATCAGAACCAATGTGCCCGATGCCGAGGTGAGTCTGGTGGTCAACCCTTATCCGTTGACCCCGGCCAGCCAGAGTGAAGCGGATCTTTACGCTACCCGCTTTTACGAAGGCAGCTTTAATCGCTGGTTCATCGATCCCGCCTTCGGCCGCGGCTACCCGGCTGAAATTCGTAGCTACTATCAGAGCGAAGGGGTGATGGATGAGGCACCGGCTTACATTTTGCCGGCTGACCTTGAATTGATCGCTTCACCCATCGATGCGTTGGGCATCAACTATTACAGCCGCACCATCATCGGCGCCGAAGCCGGTCACGAAATGGAGCCCGGCCATCTGACGCGCATCGCCTCAAAAGCCGAGACCACCGACTACAATTGGGAAATCTACCCGCACGGTCTGTTTGAAATTCTGGATTGGTTGAACAAAACCTACGCCCCGAAAACGATGTTCATCGCCGAGAACGGAGCGGCTTACCACGATGGCCTTTCCGCAGATGGCAAAGTGCACGACGCGCGTCGGGTCTCTTACATGCGCCGCCACCTGGTGGAACTGGCCCGGGCCATTGAGTCGGGCATCCCTGTCACTGGCTATTTCGCCTGGTCGCTCATGGATAATTTCGAGTGGTCCGTGGGTTTCAGTCAGCGCTTCGGAATCGTCCATGTTGATTACGACACCCTCAAACGCACCCCCAAAGACAGTGCTTATTTCTACCAGCAGGTCATTGCCAGTAATGGTGTGGAAGAATTACCTTCATGATTTTATATGCAGAAAGCGGCATAGAGTGGAAGTGAACGAAGGTGCTCACTAGTGCCAAAGTTGCGGGTTGAGATACGAATAGCGTATGGAATCCTGTATCGTTCAATAAAGACGGAAAGACTCCGGCTATGGACGTTATCGGCTGACTTCACTTCAATTGGAACAATCTCACCGTTCTTCATCTGAATTACGAAATCCACCTCAGCTTTTCCATTGGATTCCCAATAGAATGGCTCGTGCCCCGCAGTAACCAGCGATCCACATACATAGTTTTCTGCCAGAGCCCCTTTGAATCCGTCAAGGTCTGAAGAACGGTTAAGTAGTAGCGCAGGTGGAATACCCGCCTTGGCTGCCAGCAAACCAGTATCTTGCATATAAACCTTGAAAGCTGAAGGTTCCTGATAAGCACTGAGGGGCAAATGTCCTTCAGTTACTTTTGTGCAACGGTAACAAATGCCAGCAGTGAAAAGCCAATCGAGCGCAAGTTCATACTCACTGGCACGAGCACCGCTTTTGATCATTTTATATTGGAACTTGTGATTTTCTTTTGCCAATTGTGCCGGAATCGAATTAAAAGCGGCGATGATTTTTACAGATTCGGCGGGACGTGTATATTTTGCTGAATCTGCCAGGTAAGCATTGTTCAGATTGATCTGTTCTGAAACAACGAAGTCATTTTCTCTGTTTTCCAGGTGTTCAAGAACTGGTCGGGGCATGCCTCCAACAAACAAGTAATTGCGATAAAGAGTAAGGGCCATCTCATGTTGGGAAAAGGGGGCCAGATTAGCGAAGTGTTCACGAATTTTTGTGGATAGTTCTTTTTGCCCATTTGCCCAGAGGAATTCTTCGAAATCGAGAGGATACATGGTCAACGTTTCGACCTTCCCCACCGGGTATGAGGAAAGTTGGCGATTAATAGCCACGCCCAACAGGCTCCCTGCAGCTATGAGAGAGTAGAACGGTGCTGACTCACTGAAATATTTGAGAGAGGTTAATGCGCGCTCACATGCTTGAATTTCATCAAAGAGGATGAGAGTATCCTCCGGGAGGATTCTTTTCCCGGCAACAATGGATAGCTCGCTGATGATACGTTCAGGGATCAGATCGGGTTCAAAAATATCAGCAAGTTGGCGATTTTCCTCAAAGTTGAAATAGACGTAATCTCGGTAAGCTGATTTTGCAAATGAAAGCAGAGAATATGTCTTTCCAACCTGACGAGCCCCGTAAACGATCAGCGGTCGCCTGCCCGCTTTATTTTTCCACTCAATGAGAGACGCGGAAATTTTACGTTCCATAAAGTGTTGAATCTCCTCGTTTATATGTTCTATAAAATGTAAAAACAATACACTATTTATAACATAAACCTAACAACAATTCAATTTCTCTTACTTCTTCTTTTCATGGCTTAACTTCACGTTTATTGGCTAAAATTAGATTAACTTTGATGAATCAGGAGCCATCGCCATGCATGAACTCACCCAAACCCTGCAAAAATTCAACGCCCGCCTCAAGCTGATCGAACCGCTGGTTTATCGGCAAAGCTGGGATATGCCCGCTTTTCGGGTGAAGCTCTTCCCGCAGGGCAGTCAACCACTGGGAGAGACGGACGATTGGGAATCCTGGCCACAAGTGCAGCCCTATTCTTACTGGGGCAAGTGGAACAGCGATTTCGTGTTGGCAGTACGTTTTGCCCTGCCGAAAGAATGTCTGGCGGTGGACGATCTCGCATTTTATCTTCCGTTGGGGCAGGCAGGCGATTTCAGCCATCCAGAAGCGCTGGCTTATGTTGAAGGTCAAGCCTTTGCCGCCTGTGACCGTTACCACCAGGAGATAGCTTTGTCACAGCTCTGGCGGGATGGCAAAGAACATACCCTGTTGCTGCACGGCTGGACGGGTCTGGGCGGCGAAGTGGGCTCGGAGCCCACACAGCTATTCATGCGTCCCTGCCAGGTGGTGAAAATAGACCCGCCCACCCGCGACCTGATGACGAAATTGCGTGTAGCTATAGAGGTAACGGAAATTCTGGCTGAGACGGATCCGGCCCGATATGCCCTAGTCAATGCACTCGAGGCAACCTTCAAAGTGCTTGATACCCGCGCACCACTGGGGGATTCTTTCTATGCCAGTGTGGCACAGGCGGCTCGTGTTCTGGAGGAAGGGGTTGCCAATGCCGGCCCGGCTTTGCCTGTTCACCTGTTTGCCACCGGCCATGCCCACATTGATGTTGCCTGGCTGTGGCCGTTGGCGGTGACGCGCCAGAAAGCGGCCCGCACCTTCAGCAACGCAGTGCGTAACCTGGAACGCTACCCCCAATTTCATTTCAGTCAGAGCCAGCCCCAACTGTATGAATTCGTGCGGCAGGATCAGCCCCAATTATTCGAGCAGATCAAGCAGCAGGTCAAAGCCGGCAGTTGGGAAGTGCTGGGAGGGATGTGGCTGGAAGCCGACTGCAATATCAGCGGCGCCGAATCGTTGGCGCGCCAGTTTCTGCTCGGACGCAGCTATTTTGCCGGGCATTTTGGCAAAGAGGCCGAATCGCCGGTCTTGTGGCTGCCCGATGCCTTTGGCTTCTGCTGGAGCCTGCCGCAGCTCATCCGTGAAGCGGGGCTGAAATATTTCTTTACGATTAAGTTGAGCTGGAACCAGACCAATCGCATGCCCTATGACTCTTTTTGGTGGCAGGGGCTGGATGGCAGCAGGGTGTTGGCGCATTTTTCCACCACCCCTTCACGCGGCGGCGAGTGGGTGGCCAGCACCTATAATGCCGAGGTGGAGCCAAGCCAGGTGTTGGGCACCTGGAAAGGCTTCCAACAAAAGGAACTGCACCCTAATCTGCTTATGGCCTATGGCTTTGGGGATGGCGGCGGCGGGCCAACCCCGGAGATGATCGAAAACTTAAGTGTCATGCGCAATTTTCCGGCCATGCCGCAGCTTCGTTCGGGCAGCGTCAGGGAATTCTTTGAGACGGTGGAGCAGGAAGATGGCGCTCATCTGCCCACCTGGAACGGGGAACTTTACCTGGAGCTGCACCGCGGCACCTATACCAGCCAGAGCCGCAACAAGCGCGCCAACCGTAAGAGCGAATTTGCCCTGCACGACGCTGAGTTTCTGGCTTCGCTGGCTAAAACACTTGTGAAAGATGCCGTCTATCCCCATGAAGAACTGCAAAAAGACTGGCAGTTGGTCTGCCTTAACCAGTTCCACGATATTTTGCCCGGCAGCAGCATCGGCGAGGTCTATGAAGAGTCGCAGGCCCAATACGAACAGGTGCTAACCTCGGCCGCGCAGATAAGCTCGGAGGCCATCCAGGCGATCGAACGGGCACAAAGTGAATCCGCTCAGGGTGCCTGGCTGGTCAACCCCAGCGGGTTCAAACGCGACGATCTGGTCTTTTATCCGGCTTCACTCCCAACCGGCAAGCACCTTGAGCGCAAAGATGGCACTCCTGTGCCCAGCCAATCAACCCCGGATGGCACCTGGCTGGCGGCAGGGGAACTGGAACCGCTCAGCCTGACTGCTCTGCGTTTCTCTGAAGGGGAACCGCCAAAGCCGCAGCGAACGGACGTTCAGGCGAGCGAGCGCTTGCTTGAAAATGACTTTTTGCGTGTTGAATTGAACGACGCCGGTGACATCACACGCATTCTGGATAAACTCAACCAGCGCGAAGTGCTGCCCGCGGGCGCCATCGCTGATGAGTTGCAAGCTTTTGAAGACCGCCCGGTCAACTGGGACGCCTGGGACATCGACAGCTCTTATCGTGATCGCCTCACCCTCTGTGAACCCGCCCAGAGCATCCGCGTGGTCGAAGCAGGGCCTTTGCGCGCCACCCTTGAGATCAGACGAGGCATCCAGCACAGTTCTTTCATCAAGCGTATTTCGCTGGCATTCAACAGCCCACGCCTCGATTTTTCGACCACGATCCAATGGCACGAGAAGCACACCTTGCTCAAAACAGCCTTTCCGGTCAACGTTTTCTCGCCACTGGCCACTTATGAAATTCAGTGGGGCAACATTCAACGGCCCACCCACGAGAACACCTCCTGGGATTGGGCGCGTTTTGAAACGGTTGCTCACAAATGGGTGGACCTGAGCGAAGGGGATTACGGCGTCAGCCTGCTCAATGACTGCAAATTTGGCCATGATATTCATGATAATGTAATGCGCATCAGCCTTTTGCGCAGCCCCGCCGAGCCGGACCCGCACGCCGACGAAGGCGAACACAGCTTTGCCTACTCGCTCTACCCCCACAGCGGCCCCTGGGATGAACGCACCGTCCGTGCGGCTTATGCCCTCAACGATCCCTGCCGGGCAGTGCCGGCGGCGAACGTGGGCAACTTTGGCGAGTGCTCGCTCTTCTCGGTGGATCAGCCCAACGTGGTGATCGAAACGGTCAAGGCGGCCGAAGATGGCCACGGCCTCATCGTGCGCCTCTACGAAAGTCAGCGCTGCCGCCGCAAGGTGAGCCTCAACGCCGGTTTCCCCATCCACCAGGCCTGGCGCACCAATCTGCTCGAAGAAGCGCAGGAAGAGCTGGTGGTGGAGGGCAACGCGGTCAAATTCTCCGTGCGCCCGTATCAGATTGTTACGTTGAGGGTGGTGTAAAGTACTGTTTTACAGATTTGTAGTGAAAGTGTAAAGTAATAATTTACAAATATGTATAAAAAGTGTAAAATAGAAACATGAAAATCATCGAACGGAAGATATTTTCCACACTGAAGTCAGCGTTGGAAGATTCGCGCGTCATCGTTTTAACTGGCATGCGCCGGGTTGGGAAAACCACGGCATTGCGTTGGCTATTGGAACAAGTGGATTCTACTAACAAAATTTACTTTGACTTGGAACGCCTGGATCAAAGGGAAGTCTTTCAGGAGAAAAATTACGATAACATTATTGACTATCTGCGTAATCGCGGCCTGGATCCAGAGATGCCAATGACTGTTGCTTTGGATGAGATCCAATATGCCCCGAACATTCCCAGCGTTGTCAAATATCTGTATGATCATTATTCGATTAAATTCCTCTTAACAGGTTCGAGCTCATATTATTTAAAGAATCAATTTACAGAATCGCTTTCAGGAAGAAAAGTGATCTTTGAGATGTTTCCGCTAACTTTTGGAGAATTTTTGGATTTCCGCAGCATCCCTTATCAGAAAAAAGAGAACTTCTCTGAAATGGTTTTCAATAAGCATGAGTTTGAACGGTTGAACGCTCTTTATGAAGAGTACATTCAATACGGCGGGCTTCCGAATGTAGTGCTTGAATCAAAAGGAGAAACGAAACGGGAAATTCTTAGCGATATATTTTCTTCTTACATAAATATTGATGTAAGTGGGATGGCCGATTTTAGAAAGATCGGCGAATTGGAAATGCTTTTAAGAGTTCTGGCAAACCGAATCGGCAATAAACTGGATATGACCAAGCTTTCTAAAATAGTCGGCATTTCACGACCTACTCTTTATGAATATATCGACTTTTTGGAAAAGACTTATGTAATTTCTTTGTTATCCTCCCACGGCAGCCCCGATAAATCGGTTGCGGGGGGAAAGAAACTTTATTTTCGTGATAATGGGATTGCCAGTTTATTCACGAATCCAGGCGAGGGTGCGCTGTTTGAAAATTCACTTTTTAATCAATTACAAAATTATGGAAGCATAAGTTATCTGGGGAAAGAAAAGGAGTTTGAGATTGACTTTGTTGTCAGACGGCCGGATCGATTCCAATTTGGATTAGAAGCAAAGATACACCCCGTTCAAAGTGATAAAGATCGCTTAGCATATTTTGCGGAAAAATACCATCTGCAAGATTCCTGGTTGGTAGGACGCTTTCCAACGCCAGGATTTGAACAGTTCATTTGGGGGGGCTCGATCTTTTAGACTTCATAGTGCAGACCACATGATAAGATTTGCAAATTTACAAACTTGACTTCAATTTTGCAGCATGATATATATAGGGTGGTTCCCAAAATCTGTTTTATTGGAAAATCATGGCAATCATTACTTTATTGACTGACTTTGGCTTAAAAGACGGTTTTGTGGGCGTTATGAAAGGGGTCATCTGGGGTATCGCGCCAGATGTGCAGATTGTCGACATTACCCACGAAATTGGGCCGCAGAACGTGCTTGAAGGCTCTCTGGTGCTGGTCCAGGCAGTCAAATATTTTCCGGCGGGCACGGTGCACGTGGCGGTGGTAGACCCCGGTGTGGGCACCACGCGCCGACCGGTGGCCGCCCGCATTGGCGATCAGTTCTTCGTTGGCCCTGATAACGGCCTTTTTACCGGCGTGATCGAGGCGGCTGAAGCAGACGGCAAAGGAATCTCTTTTATTCATCTCGACAATCCCAAATACTGGCTGCCGCAGGTCTCACGCAGCTTTCACGGGCGTGATATCTTCGCGCCGGCAGGGGCGCACCTGGCCAGTGGGGTATCCCTTAACGATCTGGGCACCCCCATCAGTGAACCGGCGCGCATCATGGTGCCGCGACCCGAACCCACAGCGGACGGGCTGGCCGGGCAGGTGCTTGGCGTGGATCATTTTGGCAACCTGCTCACCAACATTACCCCCGAGTACCTCAAAGAACCAAGCGGGGTGGTTATTAAAATAGGAGAAGCCACCATCGAAGGGCTGAGCCTGACCTTTGGGGAACGCAAAGCGGGCGAATTGGTGGCAATGATCGATTCGTCTGGTGTGTTGCAGATCGCAGTGGTCAATGGCAACGCAGCCGAGCGTTTGAAAGCCGGCATCGGTACAAGCATTCTTTTACGTTTTCTCTAATCATACATTTTGAAGGTAGCGCATGGCATCTGAACATCCACTGGTCATCGATCATTTGAACTTTCGTTACAGCAGTCGTACTGAGCTGGCCTTGAAAGATATTTCTTTGTCAGTGGATGCCGGCCAGGTATTGTTGATCGCCGGGGCCAGTGGCTGCGGCAAGACTACCCTGGCGCGCTGCATCAACGGACTCATTCCGCGCAGTTATAAAGGCGAATTAACCGGACAAATTCTCATTGACGGCACCGACATCAAAGATCTGTCGTTAGCGCGCATTTCTCAGTTAGTAGGCACTGTGCTGCAAGACCCTGAACGCCAGATCTTGGGCACCAAGGTGGCCAATGAAGTAGCCTTTGGGCTCGAAAACCTGGCCCTGCCGCGTGAAGAGATCATTGCGCGCGTGGAAGAGGCACTCATCCATTTAAAGATTCCCCATCTGATCAGCCGCGAGACTTTTAACCTCTCGGGCGGTGAAAAGCAAAAAGTGGCGCTGGCCGGTGTGCTGGCCATGCACCCCAAGCTGCTTTTGCTGGACGAACCGCTGGCCTCCCTTGACCCGGCCTCGGCGCAGGATGCCCTGCGCATCATTCGCGGCCTGGCCGATGAGGGCATGACCGTGCTCATGGTAGAGCACCGCGTTGAAGACGTGCTGCGCATCGCCCCCGAAAACGCCATTTTTATGCGGGATGGTGAGATCAAGTATTACGGCCCCACCAGCGGGTTTGACCGCACGGTCGATTATCACGAGGTGAAGCTGCCGGCTGAGATGATCATGCAGCGTGCCGCAGAAGACCCCGCCCCCGAGCGGCTGACCGTGCTGCGCCAGGGCAACAATCTGGGCAGTAAGCCGGCCAGCGATGAGCCTCTGGTTAAGTTTGAAGATGTCGGCTTTTGGTACGAGCCCGAACGTCCTGTGCTGCATGATGTGAATGTTACCATCCATAAAGGGGATGTCATTGCCGTGCTTGGCCCCAACGGCGCCGGCAAGACCACCCTGGTGAAACACGCCATTGGGCTGCTCAAACCCAAAGCCGGGAAGGTGATCGTGGAAGGGCACGACACCCACGAGATCAGCGTGGCGCAGATCGCGCAGACATTGGGGTATGTTTTTCAGAGTCCCAGCCACATGCTTTTTGCCCCTACCGTGCAGGAAGAACTTGAGTTTGGCCCCACCAATTTGAAACATTCGCCCGCAGCGGTCGCAGAGAACGTCAAACAGGCGGTCGATATCGTGCACATGAACGGCATGGAAGCCTATGCCCCGCTGGCACTCTCTTTTGGACAGCAAAAACGCATCAGCATCGCTTCGGTGCTGGCCATGACCTCGAAGATCCTGGTGATGGATGAGCCCACCGCCGGGCAGGATTACAAGAACTATATGGACTTCATGGATTCGATCTTGCAATTGCCCAGCTTTGAGGCGATCTTGTTCATCACCCACGATATCGACCTGGCAGTGATCTATGCCAACCGCGTGTTGATGGTCAACGAAGGCACGGTGGTCTGTGATGGCAAGCCGGAAGAGATCTTGCGCGATCATGAACGCCTCGAAAAGAACCGCCTGGTACCGACATCCTTGCTGGATAAGAATATAGAATTATTTAAGAAAACGGGTCAGTTTTACAGCGCCGAAGAATTGGCGCATGTGGTAAAGTAATAGAAGTTGTCTATACATATTTTCATCATTCCTTGAGGAGGATCACATGAAGAAAGTTTGGTCAATCATCTTATCGCTCGCGGCCGTTTTGGCCTTCTTCCTGGGCGTCTGGCTGATCGGTCGCACCATCAACCCCAGCCTCGACCTGGATCAAACAGCATTGCTGCGCTTTGCATTCGTTGGCGTCGGCTTGCTGATCGTTTTCGTGGTCTATTTGCTCACGAAAAACCATAAGATGTGGGAAGTCGGTACCCGCCAGGTGGTCTATATGGCCATTGGCGCAGCGCTGTTCGCCATCTTCTCCTATCTGTTCAACGGCACCGTTTTTGTGGTGCCTTCGGTGAGTCAGGTGGCGTTACGTCCGGCCATCGCCATCCCCATGTTCTTCGGCTACGCCTTTGGTCCGGTGGTGGGCTTCTTCACCGGCGCGGTTGGCAACATGTTCGGCGATGCCCTAACCGGCTTTGGTCTTTCACCGCAGTGGAGCATTGGTAACGGTCTGGTGGGCTTTATCGCTGGCCTGGCCTGGCTCTTTGCCGACAAGAAGAAGAGCATCAATGTGGTTCTGATCGTCAATGCCATTTTGGCTGCTGCCGTCACCGCTCTCTATCTGATCAAGCCTGACACTGCCAATGCCATGTTCTACGATGTGGCCAACAACATCTTTGGCGATGCCAAGATCTCGCTCTTTGCCGGTCTTTCACTCGTCATCGGCTTCGTGATCGTGCTTCTGGTTCGCTTTGTGTTTGGCAAGAACATCGACGTGGCCGCCGCCGTTACCTGGAGTATGCTCGGCAATATTCTAGGCATCGGGTTTGCCGCCGTCAGCGATATCTGGATCAATGGATATCCTCCAGCTGTTGCCCTGGTCGGTGAGTTCCTGCCGGCCGCCGGCCCGAACCTGATCTTTGCTGCCATTCTTGTGCCTATCTTGGTGGGCGCCTACGCGGCTGTACGCAAACAGACCGGTCGCTGATTTCTCAAATCTTGATGGGCGGATGGTTCGCCGTCCGCCCATCCCCGAGGTATAAGTTATGCTCGTTGCCTGGCGTTATCGAAAACGTGATTCCCTGCTGCAAAGATTTGACCCCCGTGCGTGGATCATCTTCTTTTTGTGTTTTCTTGGCTCCACGCTGTGCTTTTGGGATTTTCGCTATCTTTCCTTTTTCTTTTTGATCGCCCTCTTTTCCATTTTTACGTCCGGCATTCGCTGGCACGAAATGGCAAAGGCCTGGCTCTTTATTATGGGATTTATCGTTTTCTTCTCGCTGCTGACCTTTTTGACCGGCCGCGGTGGGATGGAGTTGTACACAACCGAGCATTCCTGGGCAAAATTAACGGCTTCGTTCAGTATTTTTGGCTGGACGCCCGTGCTCAATATCACGGCCGAAAAGGCCATGTATGCGCTCAGCATGCTGGTGAGGGTGTTTTCCATTGCCAGCATGACCATTCTCATCCCCTATTCGCTCAACCCGGCCCACTATGGCATCACCTTCCGCGGATTAGGGATGCCCGATAAGATCGCCTACGGCATGGATTTGACCATGCGCTTCATCCCCACCTTTGGGCGCGATTTCAGCCTGACGATGGATGCACAAAAGGCACGCGGCTATGAGATCGAAAAGCTCAACGGTGGCCTCTTTGCTCAGGTGAAAAAGCTGGCCCCCTTGATCGTGCCGGTCACCATCCACGCCATCGCCGGCAGTGAAGATATCATCGACGCGATGGACTTGCGCGCCTTTGGAGTAGGGCCACGCACCTGGTTGGAAAAGCTCACCTATCGCAACCGCGATCGGGTGCTCATCGTTTTGGGCATTGCCATGTTCACGGCTTCGCTGGCGCTTTCGCTGCTCGGTGTGGGAAAGTTCTGGGTGCCCGCCTTCTTGATCCCCTAGATAGATTCAAAAGAACGTCAGAGACGTTCTTTTTTTATCCTCATCCTTGCTGTAATGGAGCTGAAAATGAAAAGCAGCCCTCTGGTAATAAGCGGTAAGTTTAAATTTGCCTTTATGTTGGCCGTGCTGGTACTTCTTATTACCGGTTCTTTTCTTTCGATTGACTGGATGAATACGCTGACCGGCTCCAGCAGTTTCTACCCGGCCTATGCGAAACCGGCCGTTTCGGTGCTGTGCGCACTGATCGCGTTCTTTGCCTGGCGTGGATTGAATCGCCGTGACTACTGGCTGGTGGCAGTTTCATTTATTTGCATCGTCATTGTAGATATCACCATGAGCATCTACGTGTATAGCCCAAACAAGGCGCTTGGAAACGCCGTCTTTTTTATCGGCGCCGGGTTATCGATCGTAGCTCATATATTGCTGCTCATCCGTCATGCCAAAGGATTTAAATTTTTAGGGGCACAGCGCAGTGGGTTGAGCAAGATCGGCTTTCCGCTGGCTTTCTTCTTGCCGGTGATCGCTCTCTTCATTGTGTTGATCCCTTACTTGAACGCCGTTGGGCAGTTCTGGCCGTCACTTATTTATGCCATCATTCTCACAGCCTCGCTCTGGGTAGCCTGGGAGGCATTTCGCAATCATCTTTTTCCGCGCACCAATGCCTGGTTGCTGGCGCTAGGGGTGACCTGCTGGTTTGTGTGCGAACTGGTTGGCGTGGTGCACAATATCGAGATCGGTTACCTCTCGACTCTGGCCATGAACCTGACCTGGCACTTTTACATGCCGGCAATTCTGTTACTTGCCTTCAGTGCGTATGATTTCGGGGAAAAGGCGGGCTGAGCCTTCGAGCAGCGCCCCGGCCATCTGCACAGAAAGTGGATCAGAGATGAGAAATCCCTGGCCGTAATCGCAGCCCAGGTCTTTGAGTTCTTTCATCTGTTCAGCGGTTTCGATCCCTTCGGCGACCGTTTCCATGCCCAGATCGTGAGCCATAGAAATGATGGCGCGTGCCAGTTCAACCATCTTTCTCTTTTTCGCCACATCTTTGACAAAAGAACGATCGATCTTGATGATCTGAATCGGGAAGTTCTGAATATAGGCCAGCGATGAGTATCCGCTGCCAAAATTATCGATCTCGATCTGCACGCCCAGATTTCCGAGCTGCTTGAATTTATCCCGATTGGTGAGGAAGTTTTCGATCAGCACCCCTTCGGTGATCTCCAATTTTAACGATTTTGGATCAAGCCCCGATTTGTTGAGCGCTTTCTCGACCTGTTTTGTGAATTGCGGCTGCGAAAACTGCCTGCCCGAAATGTTCACCTGCACAGCCAGCGATTTATTGCTGGAGTGCTTTTCCTGCCACCGTTTCACCTGCAGGCAGCTTTCGAGCAAGACCCATTGGCCGATAGATTGGATGAGCCCCATTTCTTCGGCCACAGGGATGAACTCATTTGGCAGCAGTACGCCAAAGGTGGGGTGGTTCCAGCGGATGAAAGATTCAAAGCCGATCAGTTCATAAGTGTTCAGTTTGACAATTGGCTGATAGTACAGCTCAAATTGGTGATTCTCGAGGGCAAAACGCAGCCCGTCTTCGATCTCGGCGCGATTGTAGGCTTGAGCATTCAACCCCTCATAGAAGATCTCATAGCGGTCTTTGCCGAGCGCTTTGGCCCGGTACATGGCAATGTCGGCATCGCGCAGCACATCCACAGAAGAGGTGTATTTCGATACGTCCATCACGATGCCGATGCTGGTGGTAAAGAAAATGTTCTGCCCCTCCAACTCAACGCGCTGCTGAATTTGATCTTGAATACGGTTCACAATAAAGGCAACCGTTTCTTCTCTTGAACTCTGAGCCGTGTTTTCAAGCAGGATCACGAACTCGTCCCCGCCCAACCGTGCAGCGATATCGCAGGAGCGCAGACTCTCTTTGAGCCTTTGCGCGATGATGATCAGCAGGTCATCGCCGGCCGAATGCCCCATACTGTCATTGATCACCTTAAATTGATCAATATCCAGAAAGAGTACCGAATAGGTGATCTCAGGGTGATTCTTGGAATCTAGGATGGCCTGCTCCAGACGGTCTGAAAACAGGGTGCGGTTGGGCAGGTTTGTCATCGGATCGTGCAGGGCTTCATAAGAGAGCTGCTCTTCCACTTTTTGCCGCGTGACGATCTCTGTTTGCAGTTCTTTGTTGGTGGCTTCGAGCAGCGAAGCCTGCTGCTGCACCTGCCCTAAAATTGCTTCCAGGCGCCTGTTCAGGCGGCGATTCTCTTCAACCGTAACGATCTGGCGTGTGACCACCAACATGCCAATGATCGTCACCCCAACATACAACAGCAGGCGGTCCATGTGCACATAAGCTTGCAGCGCCGGGCTGAGCAGGCTGAAGGCAAAAATGAGCCAGAGATAGGGAATATAGCTAAAATATTTCTGCCAGCCAAATTCAAACTCGTAAGGTTCTTCTATTTGAACACAGTCAGGCATCGAGGTCGCTGAACGGCTTTGGAAATACCCTGCCAGGCAGAGGAGCAAAGGAGCAGCGGCCCAACCCAGGTGAATGAAGGGCTCGAAACGGCCAGAAGCGTGAATAAGTTGATACCCGTAGAGGGTATCGGTGATGATCAAAACGGCCGCGCTGCTTACCAGCAGCATGATAGGCAGGCGGATGTGGCCTTTGAGGTTGCTGTTGATCAGCCAAAAGATGCTGGTGATCAGAATCAGGTCCAGGATCGGATAGGCGATGATCAAAATATTCTGGGTTATTGGGTACAGACCGGTGGATTGTGCCAGGGGCTGCACTAAAAAGTTCCAGTAGCCGATGATGGTCGCGATCGTGACGATGCCCAGATCGAGCAGCCGCTTGGACCATTCAATGCGCGAATGACCTCGATGGCTGGCCAGGCAGGTGCCGATGATGAAGAGGGGATAATAAGCGAAAAAGAAATAGTCAGCAAAAGAAATGAGCGGAACTTTTTTGAAGCCCAGTTCAAGCACCGACCAGCTTATATCGCCAAGCGTATAACAGAATTGAGCGGCTGCAAAAAAGCGCCAGGTGATCGCCATGCGGTGAGATTCATTTTCTGTAATGTGGGCGGCTCGCAAGATCAGCAGAGCAGCCGCCAGGTTCAGGAGCGGTGAGAGGATGTCGGGGAGCAAACGCTGAAAGAAGTCGCCTTTCAGGAAGCAGGTCGAGAAAGTTGCAAGCGAAAAGACGAGGATCGCAAGTACAATTGCAACCCTGGGTTTCACAAGTAAGCGATCTCGGAGCGAACGATGCACCTTTACCCCTTTTGAATTATTGTGAACCACAGGCAACTGACCTATATTATCGCATTTTGCGAAAAAATGTTAATTTCAACCCAATTAAATTCTCGTTAAATAGAAGAAAGCATGCCTGATGGACGCAAAAACAGGCGGTGAAGTGGAAAGCGCCAGGCCAAAATGAATCGCAAAATTACATATAATTGGTCTATCTCTTGTGAAGGGAGGCAACACCATGACCTCGTTTAAATTAAGCCCATCCGATCTGACCTTTCTTTGGGATGAGTGCCCGCGCTGTTTTTACTTCAAGGTGGCTCTGGGCATCTCGCGGCCACAGATGGCCTTCCCGAAGATATTCAGCAATATTGACCTTTTAATGAAGCGCATGTTCGAGAACAAAACCACGGCAGAAGTGCTGCCAGACCTGCCGCCCGGTAAAGTGATCTTCGGCGGCAACTGGGTGCAGTCCACACCGATCCATCTGGACGGGCTGGCCTCCTGTTACATCGCCGGCAAATTTGACTCGGTGGTGCAGTTCGATGAAGGCGGGTATGCCGTGATCGACTTTAAGACCTCCCAGCCCAACCCGCACCATGTAGCCTTTTACGGGCGCCAGCTCAGCGCGTATGCTTATGCCCTGGAACATGCGGCGCCGGGTAAACTGGCTCTCGCCCCGGTGACGCGCCTGGGGCTGCTGTGTGTAGAGCCGGTGAATATTGACCGCGACGAACGGGGTCGCATCCGATACGCCGGGGAAGTGACCTGGTTGGAGGTGCCCAAGGATGAAGAGATGTTTTTTAGGATTTATTGAAGAGGTAATGCGGGTGTTAAGTGCCCCCGAACCGCCACCCGCGAGTGAGAAATGCGGCTTCTGCAAATATCGTGCCGAGGCACGCCAACATTCATGGTGAGTAAAAACAGTCTGGCAGGAGAAGATTCTCCTGCCAGACTGAAATTTTAAAGCAGGGTCTCGGCCCAGGCAGCGGCGCGATCCAGTTCGCCGTCTTGCAGGGGGCCTTCGCTGTCGAGCACGAAGAAACCCTGCCCTTCAGACACGATCTGGGCGCCTTTTTTCTTGAGGCTGTTCTGCATGGATGGGTACGCATAGCCAAAAAGTTTGACCATGAAGGTGAGAAACTTGTTGTTCACCTTCTTTACGTCCACACGGGTATCAAAGGCGGCGGCTTTGGTGCCGCTCAGGCAACCGGCAGGTAACCCCTTGAGCAGGGCTTTGGTGGCCTCAGAGGGCGAAAAGGCGCGGGTGGGGGAGCCCAAAACGAGCAGGTCTACACCGTTTAACTGTTCGGCCTGAAAGGCATCTGCACGGCTGAGGCGCACTTCGGCCTTTTTTGAGAGCGAGCTGGCGATGGCCTCGGCTACCTTTTCGGTGTTGCCAAAATAAGAGTCATAGAGAATGATTGCTTTCATGATGATTTCCTTTCTACCTATAGAATACGCAAAATTGGAAAATTCGTTGTATAAATGGAATGATCCACGTAATGCCTCATGGGAAAATGTAACCGAAGGGGAACGTTGCCTCACGGGAAGATGTTACCGAGATAAAGTGCATA
>CAYWLG010000001.1:0-445157 GCA_964459385.1 uncultured Anaerolinea sp. | reverse complement strand
GAACTCAGTCCTTCCAAATTACTTAACTTTTGTCCAACTAATGGGGTGCATTACAAAAAGGGGTGGTTTTTCTTTGCCTCTTACCGGTTTTGTGTTAAACTTCATAGATGTGTGAACAACTATGGGACATCTTATGCGAGGCTTGACCATTCCAGTTTTTATAATTTTCGCCATCTAGTGAGGAGGCGCCGATCAAACGGCCCTCCTCACTTCTTTTAATCTATAAGACGTTTCAGGAGCATCCTATGGCAGCAAAATACATATTTTTCACCGGTGGTGTAGTAAGCTCAGTCGGCAAAGGCGTGACTGCGGCTGCTGTAGGACGCCTGTTAAAAGAACGCGGCTTTAAAGTGGCTGTTCAAAAACTGGATCCTTACATTAACGTTGACCCGGGAACCATGAGCCCCTACCAGCACGGCGAGGTTTTTGTGCTGGATGACGGTGCCGAAACCGATCTAGATCTGGGACACTACGAACGCTTTATTGATATCCGCCTCAATCGCGTCTGCAACATCACCACCGGCCAGGTTTACGCCGAGGTCATCAGTGCAGAGCGCCGCGGTGACTTTTTGGGCGGCACGATCCAGGTCATTCCGCATATCACCAATGAGATCAAGCGGCGCATCAACCTGGTGGCCAAGACCACCGGGGCCGAGATCGTCTTGGTGGAGGTAGGCGGTACCGTGGGCGATATTGAAAGCCTGCCGTTCATTGAAGCCTTACGCCAATTGCGCTCTGATCTGGGGCGCGACAACACGGTCTTCGTGCATGTCACCTGGCTGCCCTTCATCGGCGCCACCGAAGAGCTCAAGACCAAGCCCACCCAGCATTCGGTGAGGGAACTGCGCTCTTATGGTATTTCCCCCGATATGATCATGGCACGCAGCGACTTCCCGGTCGAAGACACTATCTGCGAAAAGATCGCCCAGTTCTGCGATGTTGAAAAACGGGCGGTCGTCCCAATGGTCACCGAGCCCATCCTCTACGAAATTCCACTTCTGCTCGAAAAAGCCAAGGTGGCCGAGTTTTTGATGGAAAGGCTGCAACTCAAACCCAGCCGCGTACCCAACTGGCAGGGCTGGGAAAGGCTGGTTTCTGAAACCAAACGCGAAAAGCCCAAAGTGTCGATCGCGCTGGTGGGAAAATATGTGGAACTGCACGATGCCTATATCAGCGTGCGCGAATCGCTTAAGCACGCCGCCCTCTCGCTGGGGGTGGACCTCGATCTGCAGTGGGTGCATTCGGCCGATCTCGAAAAAGGCCGCTGTCACGAAGTTCTCGAAAAGGTGGATGGCATCATCGTGCCGGGCGGGTTTGGCAGCCGCGGCATTGAAGGCAAGATCTTCGCCGCCAAATTTGCCCGCAGCAATAAAGTGCCCTATTTCGGCCTGTGCCTGGGCATGCAAATGATGGTGATCGAATTTGGCCGTTATATTTTGGGCAGCGAAGATGTGAACTCGTCTGAATTCGACCGCTCCACTGAAAACCCCGTAATTGACCTGATGCCCGATCAGCAGGGCATCACCGAAAAAGGCGGCACCATGCGTCTGGGGCTGTATCCCTGCGCGCTGCAAACAGGCACAATCGCCCGCAAAGCCTACAACAAGAAGCAGGTTGAAGAACGCCACCGCCATCGTTTTGAGTTTAACAACAATTACCGCGATCTGTTTGCCGAGAAAGGCATGCGCTTTTCGGGGCTTTCACCCGATGGGCGCCTGGTCGAGATCGTTGAGCTGGCCGATCACCCGTTCATGCTGGGCACGCAGTTCCATCCCGAATTTCTTTCACGCCCCACCCGGCCGCATCCCCTTTTCATCGCTTTTGTGCGTGCCGCCTGCGAAAAAGCCGGCATCGCCTATAAAGAACCGCCCGAAATTCTGGAACCGTAACTCGGAATTTTAAATTCGTATTATACTTGCAGGAAATCATTCGAAAACAGGGCATGGGTGAACCATGCCTGTATCTCCTCAAAAGGATAGGTAAAAATGGACACAATTATTGAATCTGTATCAGCGCAAGAAATTTTGGATTCTCGTGGCAATCCTACTGTGGAAGTGGAAGTCGTTCTGGCTGACGGTTCCTGGGGCCGCGCTGCAGTTCCCTCTGGCGCCTCTACAGGCATCCATGAAGCCCTTGAAATGCGTGATGGCGATAAAGCCCGCTATAACGGCAAGGGTGTTCTCAAGGCCGTGGATAATGTCAACACCGAAATTGCCGAAAACCTCCTCGATTGGGATGCAACCGAACAACGCGCCATTGATGCCATGCTCATTGAACTGGATGGCACCCCCAACAAATCTCGCCTCGGCGCCAATGCCATTTTGGGCGTCAGCCTGGCCGTGGCCAAAGCCGCAGCCAACTCCATTGGCCTGCCCCTCTACCGCTACCTGGGCGGCGTCTATGCCCATGTGCTGCCCGTGCCCATGATGAACATCCTCAACGGTGGCGCGCACACCTCCTGGCAGTCAACCGATGCGCAGGAATTCATGGTCATGCCCTTTGGCGCCAGTTCCTTCGCTGAAGGTCTGCGCTGGGGTGCTGAGATCTACCACTCCCTCAAGACCGTGCTCAAAGCCCGCGGCTACACCACCCTCGTCGGCGATGAAGGCGGATACGCTCCTGCTTTGAAAGCCAACAACGAGGCTGTGGAAGTCATCCTCGAAGCCATCGAAAAAGCCGGTTACAAAGCCGGTGAACAGGTTGCCATTGCACTTGACCCGGCCGCCTCTGAACTGTACGAAGAAGACACCAAGCTCTACAATCTGCGCAAAGAAGGCAAGAAACTGACCGGCGAGCAGATGGTGGATTTCTGGAAGAACTGGATTCGCCAGTACCCGATCGTCTCCATTGAAGACGGTCTGGCCCAGGACGACTGGGAAAGCTGGAAGTTGATGACCAAAGAAGTGGGCGACAAGATCCAGATCGTGGGCGATGACCTGCTGGTGACCAATCCCGAACGTGTGCGCAAAGCCATCAAAGAACAGGCCTGCAACGCACTGCTCGTCAAGGTCAATCAAATCGGTTCCCTCACCGAAACCATCGAAGCCGTCGAGACCTGCCACCGTGCCGGCTGGCGTGCCGTCACCTCTCACCGCTCCGGTGAGACCGAAGACGCCACCATCGCCGACCTGGCTGTGGCCCTCAACACCGGCCAGATCAAGACCGGCGCCCCTGCCCGCTCGGATCGTGTGGCCAAATACAACCAACTGCTGCGCATCGAAGCCGAACTCGGCGACGCTGCCCACTATGCCGGCTGGGCTGCTCTGAAGGCTCGCGCCTAGTTTTATCTAAACTGTAAACGAATAAAGCATCCACAAATATGTGGATGCTTTATTTTTTAACTGACCAATTCTCTGTGTCCTTTTTTTATTTGATCATTCAGCCAGGTTGGCCAACAATTCAGTGACGCTTTCTACCACGATCTTCTGTTGATCATCCCGACTGATGCTGGCTATATTATCACCAGCTTGATCGCCATACCAACCAAAATACGCATGATTACCACCATTGATCTCAATAAATTTCGTGTCCTGCGGCAGCAAAGCATGTGAAGCAGCGATCTTCGCCGGTGTAGCCAATCCATCCAATGAACCTGAAATTGACAGCACTTGCCCGGCATATGTGCTCAGATCGTCGCTGCTGGCAGGATAAGAAGCCAGAAATACCAGCCCTTCAAATTGATCTGGATGATTGAAAAGAAAATTTGCCGCCATAGACCCACCCAGAGAATGACCGCCTATCACCCAGTGCTTGACGATTGGCGCCAGCGCAATCCCCTCCGAGGCCTTGTCAATGCCAAATACAGCCAGGTTAAGGGGCATGCGTGGGATAAGTACCAGAAAACCCTGTGCCGCCAATTGATGGGCCATTGGCGCATAAGCACGGTAATCTACCCGCCCACCAGGATAGAAAATGAACCCGGTTTGGGCCTCACCCTCTGCCGGAGTAAATTCCAGCCAATCTCCCGTCTTTACTATCACCTGCGTATCTGAGTTCAATGCAGCCAGCGCTTCAGGCATCGGGGCTGCGGGAGTCTCCCCCCAGATCACAAATCCGGCAGAAAGTAAGAGCACGACAAAAAGCAGACTCAATAGAATTTTTTGCCCAAGTTTCATTGGATCACCTCAAGGCAAAGTTTAATCTGACTGTGAAGCATTTTCAACCCAGCCAATGATCAAGCTTATACAACTCTATTATTTGAGAAGTTCGTGAGCTTTTTGCCAGATCGTAGCGAACATTTCAGCAGTCAGCTTGCCCGTCTGGGTGTTCTGGCGGCTGGGATGATAGGAGCCCAGAAGCCACAGTGAATCGTTTATTGAAGCAGAAAAAGCGCCGTGGCCGAAATTTACCTTTTCCAGCACATCCCCACGTTCTTTTAGCACCGCAGCGCAGATATCATAGGCAATCTTGCCCAATGCCACGACCCCTTGCAGTCGAGGCAGCAAGTCCAATTCGGCCAGCAAATAAGGGCGGCAGTTGGCCAGTTCAGAGGGCAAGGGCTTGTTATCCGGCGGGGCACAGCGACCCACCGCGGTAATGAAAATATCTTTGAGCTGCAATCCGTCCTCACGGTTCAACCCCGTGGGTTGGTTGGCAAAACCAGCCTGGTAAAGCGCGCTAAAGAGAAATTTTCCTGAATCGTCCCCAGTGAACATGCGTCCAGTGCGGTTGGAACCATGTGCCCCCGGCGCCAGCCCCACGATCAAAACACGCGCCTCAGGGTCACCAAAACCCGGCACCGGCTTGCCCCAATAAATTTCGTCGCGGTAAGCGCGCCTTTTGACACGCGCCACTTCTTCGCGATATTCGACCAGCCGTGGACAGAGCCGGCAGGCAACGACCTGTGCTTCAACTTCTTGGAGGGATTGGGGAGATGCAGGTGTCATCATCACAGGATCAGCATAGCGTCGCCAAAAGAGTAAAAGCGGTACTTTCGCCTGACCGCTTCGTTATAGGCCGCCAAGACCTTCTCACGGCCCACAAAAGCACTCACCAGCATGATCAGGGTGGATTCTGGCAAATGAAAATTTGTGATCATGGCATCGACCAGTTGAAACTCAAAACCCGGTAAAATAAAAAGGTCGGTCGGCCCACTGATGGGCGCAGCCGTGCGCGCTTTGCCGCTGGCACGGGCGCAGGATTCGAGCGTGCGCACGCTGGTGGTGCCCACGGCGATGACACGGCCACCCTTTTGGTGCGTTTCGTTGATCAACGCGGCCGTTTCAGGGATGACCTCGCACCATTCCGAATGAATTTGATGGGTGGTGGGGTCCTCTTCGGTCACCGGGGCAAAAGTATCCAGCCCAACATGCAGAGTGACCCGGGCAAAACGGATGCCCTGTGCTTCAAGGGTGGTCATCAGCTCAGGGGTGAAGTGCAGCCCGGCCGTTGGGGCCGCTGCTGAACCGCTCTGAGCAGCATCTGAATACACGGTCTGGTAACGCTCGGGGTCGCGAAGCTTTTCGTGAATATAAGGGGGCAGTGGCATCTCGCCCACATTGGGGAGCAGCCCTTCCAGGGGTGCCGAAAAACGAACCACGCGGTGGCTGCCTTCCAGCACTTCGATCACCTCGGCCTGCGGGCCGCCTTCGATCAAGGCTGTGGCACCCACCAGCATCTTCTTGCCGCCCACCAACACTTCCCAGCTGTCGGGGCTGAGGCGTTTGAGCAGCAACAATTCCACTTTGCCGCCGCTGGGCTTATGCGCAAAAATGCGCGCCGGAATGACCCGGGTTTGATTGATCACCAACAGATCGCCGGGGTGCAGATAGTTGCCGATCTCTTTGAAGATGGCATCTTCCAGCTCATAGCTATCCCGGTGCAGCACCATCAAACGCGAATTGTGGCGGGGTTCTATTGGCGTCTGGGCGATGCGCTCAGGCGGCAGGTAGTAATGAAAATCGGATGTTTGCATGTGTTTACTCGATCAGACGGGGTTGCTTTTCTTGCGAAACGTACTTCTTGCCCAGGTGCTCATAGGCTTTTTGGGTGGCAACACGCCCCTGTGGGGTACGATCAATAAAACCGAGCTGCAGCAGATAGGGCTCCACCACGTCCATGATGGTGTCGGGCTCTTCACTGATCGAAGCCGCGATCGTGGCCAGCCCCACCGGGCCGCCGCTGTATTTATCAATGATGGTCACCAAGACACGGCGATCCACATCATCCAGCCCCAGCTTATCCACTGCCAACAAATTGAGCGCCTCACAGGCACAGTCAAAATCGATCTTGCCACTGGAACGCACCTGCGAATAATCGCGCACCCGGCGCAGTAAGCGCAGCGCCACACGCGGGGTACCGCGCGCACGCCTGGCGATCTCGGCCACGCCTTCCAGCTCGGTTTCCACGCTCAACAACCCAGCCGCTCGCTGCACGATCTGTTGCATGGCGGGCTGGTCATAATAATCCAGGCGATAAACCGCGCCAAAACGGGCGCGCAATGGGGAAGTTACCAATGCCAAACGGGTGGTGGCGCCAATGACGGTAAATTTAGGCAATTTCAAGCGAATGGACCGGGCTGCCGGGCCTTTGCCGATGATGATATCCAGCGCGTAATCTTCCATGGCCGGATAAAGCACTTCTTCTACGGCGCGGCCGAGGCGGTGAATTTCATCAATAAAGAGAATGTCGCCGGCACGCAGATTGGTGAGGATGGCGGCCAGATCACCGGTGCGCTCAATGGCCGGGCCGGAGGTGATCTTGATGTTCACCCCCATCTCATTGGCCAGCAGGTAGGCCAGTGTGGTCTTGCCCAGACCGGGAGGGCCATAAAAGAGCACATGATCGAGGGATTCATTGCGCTGTCGGGCAGCGGCAATGAGGATTTCGAGATTTTCTTTGACCTGGTCCTGCCCGATCAGCTCTTTGAGGGTGCTGGGGCGGATGGATTGGTCCATCCGATCATCGGGCCGCATTTCAGGGTCGGTGATGCGCTCACTTTCATTTGCCATGCACACCATTATACCCGCAAGTAAGTGAGAACGGAATTTCATGAAACAACGACAAATGAAGAAAAGAGGAAATTCACCGTTGCACATTGTCATAATCACGCTATAATAGTCAAAATCTCAAGGAGCACTTATGCAAAACGTCTTTACTTCCAACCACCCGCTTATTCAGCATAAACTGGCGAAATTAAGAGATGTGGAAACCGATCCACGCAAGTTTCGCGAACTCGTTCGTGAGATCGCCATCCTTCTGGCTTACGAAGCCACCGCCGATATGTTACTGGAACCGACTGAAGTGCAAACCCCCATTGCCAAAACAGTCGGTTCTACTCTTAAAGACAGGATCGGTCTGGTGCCCATTCTGCGTGCCGGTCTGGGCATGGTGGAAGGCTTTTGGGAACTCGTGCCCGGATGTGAGGTCTGGCACATCGGCCTTTACCGTGACGAGAACACCCTCAAACCGGTCGAATATTACAACAAGCTGCCCACCGAACCCACCGTTTCGATGTGCCTGATCCTCGATCCCATGCTGGCCACGGGCGGTTCGGCCACAGCCACTGTGGAAGTGCTCAAACGCTGGGGCGTAAAACGCATCAAGTTCGTCGGCCTCATCGGGGCCCCCGAAGGGATCGAGCTGATGAACAAGCTGTGCCCGGATGTTCCCATCCACCTGGCAGCGATTGATGATCATCTGAACGAACACGGCTACATTGTGCCCGGCCTGGGAGATGCAGGCGACCGCCAGTTTGGCACTGCATAGCAATCGAATGCGACGAAAAAGCCCTGGAGATTTTCCAGGGCTTTATTGTGTTTCGAAATGAATTATGGTCTGGCTGCTGCGGTGATCTGTATGAAATCGACCGGTTTCAGGCTGGCCCCACCCACCAAAGCACCGTCGATATCTGACATCTTGAAGTATTCAGCGGCATTGGCGGCGTTAACCGAGCCACCGTAAAGGATGCGCACTTCCTGGGCAACAGACGAACCCCACAACTCGGCCAGGGCCGGACGGATCGAATCTGCCAGCACGGCGTTGGCGCCTGCTGATGTGGCCGCTTTGCCGGTGCCGATGGCCCAGATAGGTTCGTAGGCCACAACGATCTTTGATGCGATGGCCGGATCGATCTCTTTGAAACCTTCTTTTACCTGATGGGAAACAACTGCCTGGGTGGTGCCGGCTTCATATTCTGACAACGTCTCGCCGATGCAAACGATGGGGGTCAGGCCAATTGCCAATGCGGCTTTTAGCTTTTTGTTGACCGTCTCGTCGGTCTCGGCAAAATAAGCGCGGCGCTCAGAGTGGCCGATGATCACATACTGGCAGAATTCCTTAACCATCTGCGCGGAAAGTTCCCCCGTGTAAGCCCCAGAGGCTTCCCAGTGCAGGTTCTGGGCTCCCAGCCCTATGCCCGTCCCGGCCAACATTTCAGATAAAGCGGGTAAAGAAGTAAACGGGGGGCAAATCACCCGTTCCACTTCGCCAATCTCTTTAAGACCCGGTAACATTTCCTGCACGAGCGCGCTCGCCTGCTCCACGGTCTTGTTCATCTTCCAATTGCCTGCAACTAATGGTTTTCGCATAAGTCCCTCGCATTTGAGATTTTAATGGCTGCGATCGCATCGAATGGTCTCGCCTGCCAAATAGACAGATCCAAATTTACCACTTTACCCATTATAGACGAAAAACAAAAAGGCGGAGATCAATTTCTCCGCCAGTGAGGTTAATTTGTGAGTCCATCTGAGTGGGCCAACTTCTGCTTCTCTTTTGCGATCAAAACCATGCGTTGCGCTGATTGCCACAGACTGGCGGCTGCTACCAGAAAGTATGCCGAGGCTGAGACGACCTGCCAATAGGGAAAACCAAACCCATGCACTCGATAAAGATAAAGTGAAGAAGCCAGGATGTACACGCCCATCAGCAATTCGGCGGCGGTGATCGGCGAAATAGGCAGTGAATAAGAATTGCTCGCCCAGCTAATGTGTGAATCGGTCAAATTGTACTTGGGGGTGCGTTCAAACACACCACTCTGCGACGAAAATCCGCTCAAAATTCCCCAGGTGCAGTTCACCGAAATGCCAATACCGATCAGGGTCAAAAATGGCAAAGTGAAAATCCGTTTCAACAGATTCGGGTTGAATTCAGTTTGAGCCAGGCTATAGAGCACCACTGGCCCAAAGGAGCCCAGCATCGTCCAACCGAACAAAGTGAGGAATTTCGGCGCCAGCAAAGAAATCGGAAAGGTAAGCAGCATGGTCAGCACTGTGGCCGGATAAGGCATGAAGAGCATGAGCAAGTGGATTACTCCCATCACCTTCGCCCCAAAGGGAATATTAGCCCGCAGCAGCTTGCCCATTAACTTGCGGGTCACCTGCATGTTGCCCTTTACCCAACGCACCTGCTGTTTCTTAAAGGCATCCATCTGTGCCGGCAGTTCCGACATCACCACTACATCGGGGGCATAGACGTATTTCCAACCGGCAAACTGGGTACGAAAACTAAGATCAATGTCTTCAGTGAGCGTGTCCCCCTGCCAGCCCCCGGCCGACTCAATGGCCTTCACACGCCACATTCCTGCCGTGCCATTGAACGACATGAGCAACCCTGACCCGGCACGGGCCGTCTGCTCGATCACAAAGTGAGCATCCAATGCCATACTGATAAGACGTGTGATTAAGTTGTAGCTACGATTGAGATGCCCCCAGCGTGTCTGAACAAAAGCCACTTTCTCATCCTGAAAGAAGGGCACTACTTTTCTTAACCAGTCATGTTCAGGCAAAAAATCTGCATCGAACACCGCCACAAACTCTCCGCTGGCTGAGTTCAGCCCTGCCGCAAGCGCCCCGGCTTTATATCCACTGCGGTCATTGCGATGAAGCAACTCAATGTTCACGCCTATGCTCTGGTAGTGGCGCACGGCCCTGGCGATCACCTCACGAGTTGAATCGGTAGAATCGTCCAATACCTGTATTTGCAATTTATTGGTTGGATAATCCAGATGGGTGACCGCCCGCAGTAGGCGCTCGATCATGTAGCGTTCATTGTAGGTGGGCAATTGAATGGTCACCTGAGGCCATTCCTGCTGCATGGGCGGAGTGGGTACTCCCCAAACCTTTTTACGGTTGATCAGATAAAGCAAGCTCAGAATCAGGCTGTTCATGCTGAACATGAACAAAAGAACAAGGCAGCAAGTATATAGAATTTTCAGTGCTAACATAAGCCATCAATAACTTCTCTCGTGTAATAAAATCTTCTCTCTAAAACGTTTGAATATACACCTCATAAATAAGAATCGGATTAAAGTCTGAACTTTGCTCTACTTTTTTTCCAGTAATAAACAATTATGATATTGACGAGATAACTGATTGATGATATTAATTGACCAATAATTCACTTTTGGTCAATTAGATGAAAACAACCCGATTCTCACAAAAACGCATCGAACGTCCTCAGCGCATTCTGGAAGCTGCGGCTAAGTTGATCGCTCAATCTGGTTACGACAAAACGACGATGGAAGACATCGCCCTTGAAGCCGGAGTATCAAAAGGCGCCCTCTACCTGACGTGGCCAGGCAAGGAGCAGTTGTTCGATGCCCTGTTGGAACACGAAATGAAGAATATGCTCCTTGACCTGCGTCAGCGCATTGAAGCAGAGCCTGAAGGATGCAGCCTGAGCTGGCTTTATACCCACACGCTGATGGCCATGCAAAGGAACCCGCTCGTCACCGCCCTCTACACCCACGACGGACGCATTTTGGGTGATTTCGTAAAACGCCAAAACCCAGATCGCTACACGCAGCGACTTACACTGAGCACGGAGGCCATCCAGCAGTACCAGTCTGCCGGCTTGATCCGCAGCGACCTACCGGCCCAAGCGATCGCTTATGTTTTCAGCCTGCTGGCGCTGGGGTTTATGAGCATCAGCAGCATTCTGCCCGCGGACTCAGCCCCTCCCCTCGAAGAAACTGTTTTGGCCATGAGTGCTCTGGTGCAAAGCGGGTTTGCCAAAAACGGTAACGAGCAGAAACTGCCCAAAGCAGCGCTCTTTCAGATGATCGATCTGATGCTGGAACAAAATCAAGGAGAAGTTCAAAATGAATGATTCATTTAAGGAATTCATCTGTAAAGCACCAAATTGCGACATCCATTATTGGCTGGCCGGTGAAGAAAGTGCTCCGTTGCTGGTTTTTACGCATGGTGCACTGATCGACCATCAGGAATGGACCAATACCCCCCAACTGGCCCTTGAGAAGGGTTACCGGGTTCTGGTCTGGGATATGAGAGGCCACGGGGCATCTCGCCCCGGCCGTTTCGATTTTTCAACGGCAGTAGAAGACTTATTGGCTATTTTGAAAGCTCTCAAAGCAGATCAGATCACCCTAATTGGTCATTCCTTGGGTGGCAATCTACATCAAGAGTTCATTTTTCGTCACCCGGGAATTGTGAAATCAATGGTCGTGCTTGATAGTACCTGGAATTTTCAGACCATGACCCGTTTTGAAGAATGGAGTTTGCGTTACGGCAGCAAGCTCTTTGAGTGGTACCCCTATAAAAGCCTGATCAAACAAATGGTTAATGTCACCTACAGCAAACCTGAAGACAAGGCTGCCATGGCAGAAACCTGCTCTCACCTCACCCGCGCCGAGATCGTGCAGATCATGACCGAAGCCACCCTTTGTTTGCGTGCAGAACCCGATTTCAAAATTCCTGTGCCATTTCTTTTGCTGGTGGGCGACCGTGACGTGACCGGCAATATTCGCAAGATCGCTCCTGTTTGGGCGGCGCACGACCCCAATTGCCAGTATGTGGTGATCCCCCATGCACAGCACGGAGCCAACCTGGATAACCCCGAGTTTTTTCACAAAGCCTTGTTCGAATTTCTCGAAAAACACGCCAGATAACGCTTTTCACTGTACGGGAATATTATTGACGAAGGCCTTTATTGCAGGTATTATGAGACTGCCAGGTCGGCCAGAAGGTCGCGGAGCGATCATTCGCTTCGAGGAAAGTCCGTACTCCACAGAGCACATTGCCGGGTAACCCCCGGGGCAGGGTAACCTGCCGGATCGGGCCACAGAAACATACCGCCCGCAAGGGCAAGGGTGAAATGGTGGTTTAAGAGACCACCGGCGTTTGCAGTAATGCAGCGGCCAGGTAACCCCCAGTGGGAGCAAAGCCAAGCAGAGGCAAAGCCTTCTTCGGAAGGCGGGAAGCGGCTCGTTTTCCTTGAGTCTCGGGTAGGCTGCTGGAGTCGAGGGGTAACCCTCGAACAAGATAGATGACCTTCGCCACCGGCACCGTGCGCAAGCATACCTGTCTGTGGCACAGAATGCGGCTTATCGGCTGGCCTGGCGCTTTGATACAAAAAAAGAGCACTCCTCGTGCTCTTTTTGATTTTCTCTTGCTTAAGCTACCCAGGCTTTTAACAATTTAAGCCTTGTTTCGGGCAAGATCTCGTAATCGGTACAGGCGGCAGGCACCAGCAGCGTTTCAAATTTACTGAGATGCCATTTGTGATTCTTGACCTTAACCCAGGCACTGCCCTCCACCACCGTCAGACAGTGGAAAGATTCTCCCTTTGTGTTCAGCACAAATGTCTTCTTTTCTGCGCTCAGGTACGCCAGGTTAAAATAGCGACTGCGGCACAGCTCTTCTTCCTGACCCTCCACAAATGCTGGCGCCGGGCGGGCTTGCGGAGATTTAGCTGCATCTACCACAGCCAGCGATTTCTCGATATGCAGCTTGCGCGTTTCGGTCTGCGGGCGACCCCAGTCATAGACACGATAGGTGATATCTGAGGATTGCTGCACTTCATAGATGAGCAATCCCGGCCCCAATGCGTGCATGGTACCCGGTTCCACAAATATTGTTTCCCCGGCCTGAACCGCATGATACTGCACCGTGTCGATCACCGATCCAGCGCGGATGGCCGACTTTAGGGCAGCGCCATCCATGCCAGGTTTGACCCCGGCGATCAGTTTGGCCTCTTTGGCAGCATCCAGCACAAACCAGGCTTCGGTCTTGCCATAGAAACCCTGCCCTTCCAGTTCGGCTGCCTGTTGATCATTAGGATGTACCTGCAGCGAGAGCCACTCGGCGCAATCGAGCAGTTTGATCAACAGCGGAAAGCGTTTATCATCTGGACCGGACCCTTTTGTGCCCAGCAAGGATTGACCCAAAGAAACTGTTGCTTCTTTGAGCGTCAAACCACGGAAGGCACCAGAAATGATACGGCCGCTTTCGTGTACGATCCAGGCTTCGGCGACGGGTTTGGCAGAGCTTTTTAATCGGTTGCCGCCCCAAACATAATTGCGATATTGAGGTCGGAGGCGGAAGGGAAGAAGGGTTGGGGTCATTAAACTTATCTCAATTCGTTCATATTCTCTAAATAATTATAAAGCCTCTGACAAAAACGACAAAACCGGCTTCAAATAGAAGCCGGTCATAAGAAGGATAAACCATTCTTTTTACTTCTACTTTTGCTCTTCATATTGCCAGAGCTGCACCTGCCCCGATTTGGCATCCTTTTTACACATAGTGCTCAAGGAACAGGCTGAACAGCCATCCCCGCAGCTCTCATAGGCTTTAATGTAGCCCATTTGACGCAGGTGATCGAGCATCACCTCGATCATGGCCGGGGTGGTATTCAGTTTTTTTGCCAGTCTGCCCGTTTCAAGGGTACCCCCCTCACGAATTTCTACCAGTAATTGTTCTAACATAGAATTACGCTCCTAAAGCCACTGCGGCATGGTAAACCACCACCCCGGAGAGGATAGAAAGCACCAGAAACATACCGATGCTGATAAAGGTCCATTTCCAGGAGGCAGTCTCCTGCTTGATGACGGCCACGGTCGCTACGCAGGGAATAAATAACATGGTCACTACCATGAACGAAAGCGCGGTAGCCGTGCTGAAGGTGGAAGTCAGCGCGCTTACCAAACCGGCCCCTTCCCCGCCATTGCCAAAGAGAACGCCCAGGGTGGCAATGGCATTTTCCTTGGCCGGGAAGCTGGTCAGCAATGCCACCGTCAGACGCCAGTCAAAGCCCATCCACTGCCCCACCGGGGCCAGGAACTTGCCGATGCTGGCCAGGTAACTGTTATCAAGTGACCCATTGGGCAGGTAAGAGAGCACCCAGATCACGACCGAGATGCCCAAAATGGTGGTACCGGCCTTCTTCAAGAAAGAAAGCGAACGCTGCCAGACGAGCAAACCGACCGTGCGCATATTGGGGATGTGATAAAGCGGCATTTCCATGATGAACGCAGAACGCTCGCCTTTAAAGATGATCTTGTTGAGCAGCGTGCCCAACACTACCAAAAGCAAAATAGAGAGCAACACCATTCCCCAGGAAACAAAGAGGGCGTTGCTGCCAAAGAAGGCCGGTGCCAGAAAAGCGATTACGGCCATGCGCGCGGTGCAGGGCACCAGCGGCGCGATCAGAATGGTCAAGAGACGGGCCGGCCAGGAATCAATAACGCGTGTGCCCATAATGGCGGGCACATTGCAGCCAAAGCCCAGGAACAGGGGCAAAAAGGATTTGCCGTGCAGCCCCATCATGTGCATGATGTTATCCATCACATAAGCTGCACGAGCCATGTAGCCGATATCTTCCAACAAACCAAAAGAGGCAAAGAAGATAATGAGAATGGGCAAGAAGGTGATGACCGACCCCACGCCGCCAATAATGCCGTCTGCAACTAAACCACTCACCCAGATTGGAGCACCGCTCAAAGCCGAGCGAGCCAGGTCAGCCAAAGGCACGACCACCTTTTCATCCAGCAAGGTTTGCAAGGGGGAGCCAATGGTAAACGTCAGCCAGAAGACTAGGCCAAGAATCGCCGCCAGTACAAACAACCCCCAAACAGGATGCGCAGCCACTCGATCCAGGCGCTCGGTCAGGCTGATCTGCCCGATCTTGGGGCGCTGCACCACCTGGTGAACAATGTTACCGATCCATTCATAGCGGCCAGATGCGATCACCACCATCGCGTCGTCATTTTGCTTCAAAACATCATGTATGGCATTCCAGGTATCCGTAGGCAAAAGATCTTTAAAATTCTTGGTGATCTCCACATCGCCTTCGAGCAGCTTCATGGCCACCCATTCTGGTGGATATTCGGCCGGTACATGAGCATGAATTAAGCGCTCTACCTGTTCGATCGCTTCGCTCACATCTTCACGGATGAGCGGGCGTTCAGGCATGCAGTGCTCACGGCTTTTCATCATGTTAATGGTCACCTTGAGCAGCTCGCGCACCCCCAGAGCCCGTGTAGCCGTGATGGCCACCACCGGGATGTTCAACGCTTCTTCCAGCGCTTTGGCATCTACCAGCATGCCTTCCTGCTCGGCCACATCCATCATATTGAGGGCCACCACTACAGGCGCCGGCAAGCTGACCAATTCAGATACCAGGTAAAGGCTGCGTTCCAGATTGGCGGCGCTGACCACGGCAACCACCACATCGGGTTTTTCACGCAAAACATACTCGCGCGCGATCACTTCTTCGGGCGAGTTGGCCGTCAGGCTGTAAGTGCCCGGCAGATCAACCAAATTGTAAGAGTTTCCATCCAGTGAAAAGACACCGCTACGTTTTTCAACGGTCTTGCCGGGCCAATTCCCCACATGCTGATTCAGTCCGGTCAACAGGTTAAACAGCGTTGATTTGCCCATATTGGGCTGGCCGGCCAAAGCGATGACCGGAAAACGGTTTTGATCTTCAAGGTGCGATTGGTTTTCTGCAACAGTGAGAGGGGGATGACAATCGCTCATTTTTCGTCCCGCTCCACAAAGATCTTGGCGGCTTCTCCCCTGCCCAACGCGATGCGGGTGCCTCGCACAGTAACGATCATCGGGCCGCGCCCAAAATTTTGCACGATCTCGATATCCACACCAGGGGTAAAACCCAATGAGGCGAGTCGGCGATTGATCTCATTCCCCTCTTGCAAATAGATGATCCTGGCCTTTTTGCCGGGTTGCATGTCGCTGAGCAGGTCGGAATTGGGGTTATTCATCATTGCAGCCTCAATAAAAGAATTGATATAATAGTTGCGTATTAGTAAACCATTGACATTAGTATATGCTAATATGTTCAATTAAGCAAGCATATTCTGGATATTTAACTCATATTTACACGAGTAAAAAATGACCGATCAAACCAAACTCAGCCAGACAATTGAAGATTATCTTTCTTTTATCTATGTGATCGAAAGAGATGGTGAACCCGTCGTCGGGGCTCGCCTGGCCGAGCTGTTGCAGGTCACCCCGCCCACGGTCACCAACACACTGAAACGCATGGTGCGCGATGGCCTGATCACCATGAACGATCACGGCACTCACCTGACAGAATCTGGATGGGAAGCTGCCCGCCAGATCATGCGCAAACACATGTTGATGGAATGGATGATGCAGCGCATGCTGCCCTGGTCAAAGCTGCATTCTGAGGCCCATAATCTGGAACACGCAATCTCAGAAGAAGCTGAAAATGCCCTCTATAATTCTCTGGGTCACCCCAAGACCTGCCCGCACGGCAATCCGCTGCCCGGCTATGAAGATTATGTTGCCAGTTGGGTACCGCTTACCACGGTGCCGGTGGGGAAAGAGGTGACGATCCGGCGCATTCATGAACTGGCCGAAGAAGATTCAGCATTGTTGGAATTTCTCGAAGAAAAAGAGATCACGCTGGGCAAAAAGGCCAAAGTGATCGAATTGCTGCCCTTTAACCACACCCTCACCTTGGAGGTAAAGGGCAAGCCGGTCACACTGGGGTTTACGGTGGCAAAAAAGATATTTGTCGAATACAAGAATGCTGGCGAGTGATTTGCCAGCATTTTTCTATTTTTGTTACACAAACAGGTCGAAAATCCCTGCCCCACTATATGCGAACGCCAGCATTTTAATGCACTTCCCCAACCAGCTCCACAACAGGAAGCGCCATAACGGCATCTTTAGGGCGCCCGCCACCATGCCGGCAATGTCGAAAAGAGGATTGGGAATCACCGCCAGAACAAAAATAGTGACCTCACCATATTTTTTCATCCAACCCGTGATACGGTCATACCACTGGCGGTTTTCGATCACGGCCTGGCCACTGAACCCGACCAGATAGCCAGAAATTTCTCCGAGGGCAGCCCCGCTGCCGGCAGCCAGTGCCACCCAGAGTGGGTTAAAGATCGCACCCATGGCTGAGGTAAATAGCACCCCCGGCACAGGCAAGATCAAGGTGGCATTTGAAAGCAAAGAAATGACAAAAATGCCGGGATATCCCAGCACTTCGAGTTTTGAAACTTGTGAACGATTCAAATAGAGAAAAACGGTCAACCCCAATACGGCGACCAGCACCAAAGCGCGCACCAGGTTGAGCTTCCAGCCACTTTTCATGTATGCTCTTTGTTTTCTTCTTTGAGTAAGGCCTCGATTCGCGCGATCACCATATCCATTGCCACTTCATTCAACCCACCTTCCGGGATGATGATGTCGGCATAACGTTTGGAAGGTTCGACGAACTCCAGGTGCATGGGGCGCACGGTATTCAAATATTGATTGATGACGTTTTCAGTTGTGCGCCCGCGTTCAGAAATATCGCGCTGCAAACGCCGGATAAAGCGCAGATCGGAATCGGTATCCACAAAGATCTTTACATCAAACAGATCGCGAAGTTGTTTTTCTGCATAGATCAAGATGCCTTCTACCAGAATCACGCGCTGGGGTTTGATCGGCAGAGTTTCTTCAGTGCGGCTGTGATGGGTAAAATCATAGATCGGCAACTGCACCGTCTCCCAACGCTTGAGCTGTTGAATGTGCTGCACAAGCAGATCTGATTCCAGCGAATCGGGGTGGTCAAAATTGACCGACATTCGTTGGTTGAGGGGTAATTTTGTCAGGTCTCTGTAATAAGCATCATGGGGTAAATAAGCGATGCGATGACGACCCACCCGTTCGAGCACAATATTCGCGACGGTGGTCTTGCCAGACCCTGAACCGCCTGCGACACCAATGACGATGGGAGTGAATTTATTCGGCATGCGTCTATTATACTTGACTACACGCGTACCCCCGGTTTTATTTTCAGGCAAAATTTATCGATGCCGATAGGGCAATTGCCTGGTTAGTCTTGCAGGCTTTCCCACACTTCTTCAAAACGAGGTTCCAGGTCAACAAATACATCGATCAATGAGGGATCGAAGTGTTTGCCTCTGCCTTCACGGATGATCTGACAGGCTTCCAGATGAGAGATGGGTGGTTTATAGACCCGCTTTGAACGCACAGCATCATAAACATCTACAACCGTCATTATGCGGGCGCTCAGCGGAATCTTGTTTTCCTTTAGTCCCTCCGGGTAGCCAGAGCCATCCCATTTTTCATGATGCGAAAGGGCAATCTTGATGCCCATTTTGACGAACTCATTATTCGGAAAACGCTGCCGCACTTCCATCAATGTTTGAGCACCGATCACGGTGTGGGTTTTCATGATCTCAAACTCTTCAGGGGTTAATTTCCCGGGCTTTAGCAATATATGGTCGGGAATGCCCACCTTGCCGATATCGTGTAATGGGCTGGCCTGATAGATTCTTTCGCAGTAGGCCGTGTCTACATGAGATCGATACTCAGCCTTTTTGTTCAGCGCTTCAGCAAACATCTTGCACAGTTCACGAATTCGTTCCAAGTGCTTGCCGGTATCGGTATCGCGGATCTCTGCCAGCTTGGCCAGACCAAAGATCATGCCCATTTGCTGCTCATAGATCTCTTTCACCTGGTCTTTTACCACATCTTCGAGATGCACCTGCAAGCGATGCAGATTCAGGTGAGCCTCAACGCGCGCTTTTACTTCTTCAAACTGGAAGGGCTTGGTAATATAATCTACCCCGCCGACTTCAAAAGCCTTGACCTTCTCATCTGTCTGCGAAAGAGCGCTGATGAACAAAACCGGCACATCTTTCAGTTCAGGTTCGGCTTTTAATTTTCGACAAACTTCGTAACCATCCATCTCAGGCATGGTGATGTCCAGCAAAATGAGATCGGGAATTTTACTGATTGCCGCTTGCAGCGCTAATTTGCCGTTTGGCACCGGCCTGACCAAATAGCCAGAATCTTTCAACATCTTGGTCAACAGGGTCAAATTCTCGAGCGTGTCATCCACAACGAGAATATCAGCGCCTTTTGAAATCAGCGAGAAATTAATTTCCGCCATTTCGTCCTCTCTTGAACAAAGTTAAAAGGGATTCATACTGATAATTGTTTGCCATCTCCAACAGTTTTTCTGCCAGCGGGGTGGAGTAAGACTCCGCATTTTGAATCAGATCGGTCAATTGATCCAGATCGGCATTGATGGTTGCCTTTTCCATTTCTGCGATCAACTCTTCAGGCAAAATGCGGAGCGATTCAGCCGTTAACGTTTGCCCACCGGCAGAGGCTGCTTTTTGTGGTTTTCGGGTCTCGCCAAACACAAATTTTGGCCCCAGTTTTTCTTCGATCACGGCAAATAATTCTTCTGACTTGTAGGGCTTTCGAATGAACCCGGTCATGCCGCTTTCGAGCACTTTATTCTGTTCCGTTCCCAAAATAGATGCGGTAACCGCCACGATTGGGATATGTTTCGTTGCAGGTGTGGACAGAATTTGCATGGAAGCCTCATAGCCGCTCATTCCGGGCATGCGCAGGTCCATAAAAATGATATGGGGCTTCCAACTGGTTGCCTGCTTGATGGCCTGTGCGCCATCTTCTGCCGTTTTAGTCTCTACCCCTACCTGAGCCAATAATTCTTGCATGACCAAACGATTTTCTAATTGATCATCCACGATGAGCGCTTTTAAGGGTTTGGCGGGGTCGAGCAGACTGATTGCGCTGCGGGACGAGATAGCCTTTTCTATGGCCGGCTTGTCAGCGTGTTTAACGATCAGGTCAACGTAAAAGTGGCTGCCCACATTTTCTTTGCTGGTTACCCGAATATCGCCCCCCAAAAAGCGCGCATGGTTCAAGCTGATCGAAAGGCCGAGCCCGGTTCCCTCTATGAACTTTGAATTTGCACTCGAACGTTCAAACGCTGTGAACAAGCGGGAAATGTCTTGTTCTGGAATACCCGTGCCAGTATCTTCGATCTCGATCAGCAATTTGATGTCGCCAAAAGGAGATTCCCCGGTTAATTTCTCCGCCCGGCAGCGCAACGTGATGCCACCTTTCTGGGTAAATTTCACTGCATTGCTTAACAAATTGATCAGAATTTCTTTGATCTTGTTCTCATCCGATTCTATGAACTTGGGTGTGGTTGGGTCAATATCCAGGTTCATCATCAGGTTCTTGGCCTGCAGGCGGGTATCCAACATACTCTTCAAGTCTTTTATCATCAGAGGCAAATCAAAAGTGGAGGGGTTGTAAGAAACATGCCCCGCCTCGATCTTCGACATTTCGAGCACCTCATTGATCAAGGTGAGTAAGTGTTCGCCAGAGCGATTGATGATCTCAAGATAGCCACGGTTCTTTTCATCCAGAGCTTTGTCTTTCAGAGCCACTTGTGTAAAGCCCAGAATCGCATTCATCGGCGTGCGAATCTCATGGCTCATGTTCGCCAGAAACGCGCTCTTTGCCTGGTTGGCAGCATCGGCTTCGTCTTTGGCCTTTTGCAGTTCAATCTCGAGGGATTTTTGTTTCGTAATATCCTGTGAAACGCCGGCAATGCCGACTCGTTTACCAGTGGCATCTTTGACAACATCCCCCATCGCGTGAATCCAAACTATTTGGGAATCGCTGGGGCGTTTGTATTGATAAACGCTATCATAGTGGTCGCTTTTTCCTTTCATCACATTTGTCAGGGCGGCAACAGCCTGACCGGCAAGCGGGATGTTTGCCGCTCTAATATTTGCTTCCCATTCAGATTGGATCGAGTGCCTTCCATCGGGTCGCTTTTCAGTTCCATGAATGCCAACCACTTTATCTGAGGGAAAATAGTCGCCGCTATTATCGAGCGGCAGGTACCAGTACCCTGCCTGAGCCAATTCAAGGGCAATATCTGAAAGGTTATTCACACGCCGTATTTCAGCTTCGATAGCCTTGCGCTCCGTGTTATCCACCATCGTAGAGCGGCTGGAAACATATTTGCCGTTTTCATCGTAAATGGCTGTGGCACTGATGATCACTGGAAAAATGCTGCCATCTTTTCGTACGAATTCTGATTCAAGATTATTAAGTACCCCGGTTGTTTTAAATCGAGGGAATTTTTCAATAAATATTTTTCTGCTCTCGGCAGAGAGGATATCACCCACATGCATTTTATCGATCACTTCGCTGCGTTGATAGCCCAACCACTTTAATTCGGTATCATTAATCATGGTAAATACCCCATTCTCATTAATTGAATGGTAGCCGGTTGGAGCGTTATTATAAAGGTCTTGCAATTCTGCCGTACGCTGCCTGACACGTTCTTCCAATGAGTGATTCAGTTCTTCCAGCTTCTGTTGAGAGGTTTTGATGTCGTCTATATCATTTGAATTGACCAGCACAGAAACTACTTTGCCAGATTCATCATGGATCGGCACCAAATAGGTTCTATACCAAAGTGGCTTTCCCTGAACTATCGAAATACTTTCATAGACGCCTTCTTCGTTTTTATCAAAGGCCAGTTGGATATGCTTGAGTTGGGGCTCTGCCACTTCTTTGGGGAATAACTCTTGCATCTTCTTGCCGATGAAATTAGTGGCATTTCCACCCAGTTGCCTGGCAGCAATGTCGTTCATGAACAAGAAAGTGCCGTCACGGTCTACGGTGGCAATCACGCTCTCAAGGCTTTCCATCAACACACGATATTGCTCTTCACTTTCCAAAATTTCTTTTTGCAATTTTTTCTGCTCAGTGACGTCGCGAACAATAATGACCGATTCTTCCAGATTTTGGCTGGCGGTAATACGTGACTCAAACGTAGAAAGATGATCTGAAATCGGTAGATCATATTCAAAACTGACTACTTGGTTTTCTTTTCGCGCCTGTTGCATTCCCTTCATGGTACGGTCGGCCAGCTCTGGCGGCAGCACCTCAGACACTTTCTTTCCCAAAAAAGCTTCTGGGGGAGAGTAAAGCTGATGCCAAGGCTTTGCAGCATAGTCGATAAAGGTGCCATCTTTTTTGACCTGAAACAGGAGGTCAGGAATTGCATCTACGATGGATTTATTGCGCTTTTCACTAGCCGACAACTGCTCTTCGGCATTTTTGCGCAGCAAAGAAGTGAATATCTGATTACTTAAGTTTTTAATGCGCGAAACCTCGTCGGGCGAGAAATCCTGATCCTTGCCAATATTTAGCAGTCCCCAGGGCTGGTCATTCATGCGCAGCGGAAGGGAGATAACCGATTTTATGCCCGATTGTTGTAATGCGTTTTCGGCCATTTTTTTGAATGAATGCTTCTTTTCAGAAACCTTGCTCTGTGCTTTGATGACTTCGGTCGCCAAGGCAACCAGATCGTTCATATCAGAGAGAATGGTCGGGGTCTTTTCATCAAATATTTTTAGAAATTTTTCGCCTTCTACGAGCGGGAGCCGGATCTCTCCTTTATTGAATAGTGCGGTATTCTTCTCAATTTTTTCGATGTAATCGAGAATGAGACTGCTGGTTGATATTAGCGACTGCCTGTCTTCGGAGACAGAGTAATATTCAACAAATTTGACGCCAAGCACGGCAATAAACTTGCTCTGAATCAGTGCGGCAATTTCTTTTCGACTGGCCCCCTTGTTCAAAGCCTCATTCACTTCATTGATCAACTGAAGATCTTCTGTGATCTGTTTTTCTTGCAACTCGATTTTCTTCTTCTCGGTAACATCACGTGAGTAGATGCTGATTAACTCTATTTCGCCTTTTTTATCAAACAATGGATATAGATTGCTAAAATAGGAATGGTTTGTGCCATCGTATTCAAACGAAACAGACTCTTTAGTTGCCAGTACCTCTTCAACTTTTTTACGTCGAATTTCACTCAATTTAGGCTCTGAGATCTCAAAGAAATTTTCGCCAATAATTGAATCTGTGGTGAGAGAATAGCGTTTCGCCCCTACCACATTCGCCATGTTGATATTTCCCATAGGGTCAATTAAATAGATGGCGTCTTGGGTGGAATTAATGATGGCTTCATTGGTTTTATTGCTGAGCCGTAAGGCCTCATCTGCTTTCAGCCGCTCAGAAACATCGCGTGAGATTCCGATGACCTGTAACTTGTTTTCTGGGCCATAGGCGATTGTGGCAGTGATCTCAGTGGGAACGGTTGTGCCGTCTTTGCGGAGCAAATTCACTTGCAAAGATGTCGAAACAGGTTTGCCCATCTCAGCAAAATCTTTTGCCCCCTTTTGCAGTTCACGCGTCACTATTTGGTACGATCCCTCATCCATCGAATTTCGAATGGATTCAGAGATCATTTCTTCTGGGGTAAAACCGCGTAACTTATAAATAGAGGGGCTTACATAGATGTACTTTTGTGTTTCCAGATCCAGCACCCAGATGACGTCTTGTGAATTCTCAGCGATCAGTTGGTAGCTGGTATTTAAGCGGCGAATCTCATCTTCGGATCTCTTTCGCTCTGTAATATCCAGTTGGGTACCAAAATAACTGACGATTTTCCCGTCCTTATCGCGCTCGGCAATATAGTTCGGGCTCAGAATGCGCAGAGGCAGCACCTTGGGGTTGGTGCGAAATTCCGAACGTTCAGGTTCTTCCCCTTGTGTCAACTTGGACATGGCATCGGCCACCATCATACGATCATCAGGGTGAATACGTTTGAGGTAGTCTTCCACAGATGGCACGCCCAAGGCCGGATTAAAGCCAAAAATCCGATACATTTGCGGAGACCACCAGCTGCTACCATTACGCAGATTTATCGACCAACTGGCCAAACCGGTCTGTTGTTCTGCACTGGACATATACATCACGCTGTTTCTCAAATCGTTTTCATATTTTTTGCGGTCTGAAATATCTCGTGAAATACCGATGATCTGAATTTTTCCTTCTTCATTTCTGGCCAGGGTAGTGGTCGTTTCAGTGGGCACTACAGTGCCATCTGCGCGATTTTGATCCAATTCCAGGGTAATGGAATCAACATGAATTCCAAGAATGAATAAGGGCAACTTTTTAGCGACCAGCCCTGTAATTCGCTGCGCCGATTCGGGGGTAAGAACTTCTGAAAAACTTTTGCTGAGCCCTTCTTCAACCGATACACCATGCAGTTTCTTTACCGAAGGACTGATGTAGGTGTACTTTTGACTTTCAAGGTCCCAGATCCAGATCACATCATCGCTGTTCTCTGAAATGAACCGGTAGTTCCGAATGGCTTTTTCAAGATCCGATTCTACCTTTTTGCGGCTGGTTATATCCTGCATCGTGCCAGCCAAAGTTTTGTTGTTTTCTTTCGTGAGGCTGCCTTTTGATTCCAGCCAGCGAAGATTTAAGTTTGCGTCGAGGATTCTGAATTCAATATCAAAGGATGTACCATTTTTTAGGCACTCACTGAAAACCTTATTCACTTTGTTGCGGTCTTCAGGCAAAATGGAATCCATCAGGCAAGAAATGGTGTTTTTTAGTGCAGAGGGTTCTTTATCAAAAAGACGATGCATTTCTTCCGAACAGCTCAAACTATCTTGTTCTGCATTCCATTCCCAACTGCCGATATGAGCGGTTTCCTGCGCCTGCCTGAAGCGTCGTTCAGATCTGACCAGCTCATCTTCGAGATCCTTTTGCTTTTCAAGGGTACGGATGGATTCCAGCCCATAAGATAGATCGCTTACCAGATCGGTGAGCAGGTTTACTTCTTCCTCCTGAAACGCATTGGCCACCGAGGAATACAGCATGAATACGCCCACTGTATCGCCGAACACTTTGATCGGAATCGCAATTGAGGACTGAAAACCATGTTTCAGTGCTTTTTCACGCCAGGGGCGGAATTGCAAATCTGTGGGGATGTTCTGGTTGATGGTGGGGAGATTCGTGCGTATCGTGTTCCCGGCTGGGCCCATGCCAAATTCTGAATCATCCCAGGTAACCCAAATATCGTCCAAATAAGAAACCTCTGCCCCCTGTTTGGCCGCCACACGGATGCTTTTCTTCTGATCACTTTGCGCGAACCCTATCCAGGCCAGGCTGTATTGACCTTCCTCAACACTGATGCAGCAAATCTCATTTAGAAGTTCCTCTTCGTTTTTTAGTTTGACCAAAGCCTCGTTGCAGCGACTGAGGATGTAAAGGGCCCGGGTCTTGCGCTGCAGCAATTCATCGGCTTGCACCTTGCTGGTGACGTCTTGCATTGAACCGATATTCCGCAAAGGTTTCCCAGCCTCATCGTAGCTGGTCTGTCCGATGGATTGCACATAACGAATTGTGCCGTCTTGAGTAAGAATTCGGTGCGATACAAAAAACACCTTGTGCTGATCTACCGAATCGTAAAAGATTTTCAGCACTTGTGCAAGATCGTCAGGATGGATGGACTTTTCAAGATTTTCTTTGCAGGGTTTTACTTTGCCGGGATCGTACCCCAGGAGGCGATAAAATTCATCTGACCAGTTATGTTCATCCGTCTGGAAATCATATTCCCAGCTACCCACATTAAAAGGCTGCGGCCTCGTTTGATCGTTTTCTTTGCTCTCTTCCAGTGAAGAGTTTTTTATTGTTGAAGTTGACGATTTCCGCGCCATGCAAATCCTCTTTTCCAGACCCAATAATATTCTTGCGGGTTTGTTTTGATAAACAAATTATAGCAATTCAGTAATTAAATTGTAACTATTTGTACAATCTTCATCATAATTTTAGAAAAATTTTACGCGCCCCCAAAACGACCATTTGGCCTG
Source organism: uncultured Anaerolinea sp. (assembly GCA_964459385.1). Lineage (GTDB taxonomy): Bacteria > Chloroflexota > Anaerolineae > Anaerolineales > Anaerolineaceae > UBA6107. The sequence continues at coordinate 419,401 of CAYWLG010000001.1, read as the reverse complement.
AATTTTGTGTCAATTGGTTCTGAGAAACCCACTATAATTAAGCCATGACCCCCATTCAAATCGTTATTCTTGTCGCAGTGATCGTTGGGCTGATCCTGCTCATGCGTTTGATCCAACCCAAATTAACCCCGGCCGAAAAATATCTGCTGCACGTGATCCAGCGCAAAAGTCCACAAACGGATAACATCCGCCTGTATATGTGGATCAAGATGATCGTCCACCCAATTCGGCAGGTCACTGATCTTGCTGCTGAAGACGATTACTTAAACGATCTCGAACAATACAAAATGCTGATCGAGCAGTTCTATGGCTTTGGGCCAAACGTTTTTTACCCCCTATTAGGCTATGAGGCCATTCAATGGCATCTTGACGCCAATGAACCTGACCCGTTGGTAGCGCGCCTGATCGCCAGCCAGGTGGTGAGGCGGTTCCCGCACAGCGCGGCCGTGATCGAAGACCTGGTGTTCAAATCACCCGATGCCCACACAGAGCAATATATCGAAAAACACCCGCAAGAGATGCCCGAGCGAGGCTTTTTACAGGAACGTTATTATTATTTGATCGAAGGTGGAATGAAGATCATTGTGCACACCGTCCGCAATGATTGGTGGCCGGGCGTCAGCCCCGATATTCGCGAGTGGGCCGAATCCATTCTGGCAAAGATGGAACAAAAAAGGTTGGCAAAAAGCAGGTAAAATCAGAAGGCCTGTTTAAAAAGAAAGAGCCACCGGTGGGAGTCGAACCCGCGACCCGCCGCTTACGAAGCGGCTGCTCTACCAACTGAGCTACGGTGGCAAAATTGCTCTTGCGAAAGTAACGCGCAAATTATATCAGCACCCGCACAATAAAGGCAAGGTTATCACTTTGAATATCGCAATGCTTTCTTACCACACCTGCCCGCTTGCCACGCTGGGCGGAAAAGACACCGGCGGTATGAACGTTTATGTAGCCGAACTGACCCGCCAACTCGGCCGCATGGGCGTGCATGTGGATGTTTTCACCCGATCACAGGACGAGCATGTGCCCCATGTGGTACATTCGTTAGGATACGGCAACCGTGTGGTACATGTCCCGGCCGGGCCGGAGTTTCCGCTGCCCAAAAAGGAGTTGGCGGAATATATTCCTATTTTCGCCAATGAGATCGAACGCTTTGCAGCCGAAAAAAACATTCACTATGACCTGATCCACAGCCACTACTGGATGTCGGGCATAGCCGCCGAGCAGTTAAAAACCCACTGGCAGGTGCCTGTGCTGCAAATGTTTCATACACTGGGATTGATGAAAAACCGCATCGCCCAATCACCGGAAGAAATGGAAGGGGACTATCGCAGCAAGGGTGAAAAACGGGTAATGCAGATGGCCGATAAGATCGTGGCAGCCACCCCGGCAGAAGAAGCACAGCTCGAATTTCTCTATGGGCTGGACAGGCAAAAGATCGTCACCATCCCGCCCGGGGTAGACACTTCACGTTTCTACCCAATTGAACAGGAAGAGGCCAAAGAAGCCATCAACATCCCCTGCAAAAACCGCCTGCTTCTCTTTGTTGGCCGCATCGAACCGCTGAAGGGACTGCAAAATCTGCTCAAAGCCATTGCGCTCATCCGCGAACGCCGCACGCCTGCAGAAACGTGCTACTGCCTGGTGGTCATCGGTGGCGACCCCAACGCCTCAATCGAAGCCATGTCCAGCGAGATGATCAACATCAAACGGCTGAGCAAAGAGCTTGGGCTCGAAGATCTGGTGGTCTTTTTGGGAAAGCGCGCCCAAGATACCCTGCCCTATTACTATTCGGCAGCCGATATTTTGATCATGCCCTCATACTATGAATCCTTTGGCATGGTAGCGCTTGAGGCAATGGCCTGCGGTACGCCGGTGGTCGCTTCGCAAGTGGGCGGGCTGCCTTTCCTGGTTCAGGATGGAAAGACCGGTTTTGTCGTCCCCGGGGGTGACCCCGAAGCGCTGGTGGAACCGCTCATGAAGTTGATGAACAATGATGAACTAAGAGAAACGATGGGAAAGCAAGCCGCTGAATATGCGCTTCAGTACGATTGGAAGCTCATCAGCGAGCGGATGATTGACGTCTATCAAACTTTGCTAAAAAAGCAGGAATAAGAAAAGCAAACCGGCGAAAAACAAAATGCCCGCGTAGTTCCGTTCTGCGGCATTTTCGCTTTTAAAGATGATGTAAATCAGTGACAGGAACCCGGCAGCGCCGGCGATGTAACGCAGTGTCTGATACCCAAATACGATAAATGACGACCAATTGCTTAAGAAACCGAACCCCAACACGTAAATCTTGCCCAACCAGCAGATCAAAAGCGTGAGCATGGAGGTACGCAAGCCGGTGGGCAGGAATTTCTTCCATAGCGTGGCCGTGATCAGCACACTCATCAACCAAAAAACGATCCCCGTTTGCTGGAAGAGCTCCAATGAATCCAATTGAGCAGAAAAGCGAATCACCTGCCAGAGGTATATCCCAGAGGCCATACCACACCAGGCTCGCCGGGCTTCAGAGGTTCTGGCTGCCAGCGAGCGCTGCAACTCAAACACAGCCATTGCGAGCAAGATAAAAATATAGATCAGCACCCCAATGCGGTGAAAGAAGGTGCTGATCGGCACCACGAGCAGCGATGTAACGAGATAAAGCACCAGCAAACGAATAGAGTTGCCAATGCCGTCAGAAAGTTTGCTCAAAGATTCAGTGATAAAGCCGTTCATCCGTGCTCGCTGTGTTCAGGTATCAAAAGTGATGGCTCAATTCTATCAGGTTTTACTTTTCTATTTTGATTTTCGGATCGTTTTGTCCTTCTCGACCCGGTCACCGCTGATGACCGAATATTTGCCATATTTTTCGTGCAGTTCATCCAGCGCCGAAAGCAGGCGGCGTTCTTTTTCATTGGGGGTATCGAAGAGGCTCATTTGATGCGTTCTATCGGCCAGCCCAGCAACCCCCACCCCGATCAGGCGCACGGGACGGTCGCCTTCCCACAAGTTTGCAAGCAATTTCATGGCAGTTTCAAAGATCTCACCGTCCTGGTCGGTGGGCTGTAATAAAGAAACCTGCCGGGTATGGGTAGAAAAATCGGACCAGCGCAGCTTGAGGCGTACCACCTTGCCGCAGACGCCCCCTTTGCGCAGTCGAAGCCCCACTTTTTGCGAGAGATATTTGATGGTTTGGCGCAGTTCTTCGAGGTCATTGGTATCGCGGTCAAAAGTGGTTTCCTGGCTGACCGACTTTGCCTCATACTCCACCACTACCGGGCGATTATCGATGCCCTGCGCACGTTCAACAAGTTCTTTGCCATATTTACCGAAATGCCTCTCCAGACTGGCGAGTGGGAACGAAGCCAGATCACCAATGGTCTTGATGCCCAAATTTGCCAGAGCCATTTCCATCTTGGGGCCGACCCCCCACATCGCTTTGGCCGGCAACGGTGCCAAAAAACTGGCTTCACTGCCTGGCGGCACGATCAGAATCGCGCGCGGATAACCCTCATGGCTGCTACGCGCTTTGCCGGTATCGGTGGCGATCTTGGCCACCAGCTTGTTGGCGGCGCCCCCAATGGAACAAGGCAAACGCGTTTCAGATTGAACACGTGCCTGCAACTCCCGCGCGATCACCTCCAGCGGCTGCGGCAGATCGGTAACGTCCATAAAAGCTTCATCGATTGAGATCTGCTCAAGCAAAGGGGTCAGATCGCCCAAAATGCGCATGACCCGGTCAGATTGAACACCGTAATCACCGTGATGGCCTGAGATCATGATGAGATCGGGGCAAAGACGCATGGCCTGACCGGTTGGCATGGCAGAGTGAACCCCCCTCTTGCGTGCCGGGTAAGAGCAGGAAGCGATCACCCCGCGGCGACCGGCCTGCCCGCCCACGGCAAAAGGCTTGCCTGCCAGCGAAGGGTCTTTCAGTTCTTCACAGGCACAAAAGAAAGCGTCCAGATCGAGATGAAGTATTTTGCGCGGAGACATGTTTCCTCTGCCTCCAAGTGTAATAAAATCCGCGCCAAAGTCAATAAAAAGGAGATGATCTTCTCATCTCCTTGGCAGTCCTTTTTACTGCAGCGCCTGTTTCAGTCCATCAATGGCCGGGGTAATGCTGGGATCCACCTCATAACACATGGCCAGGTAATAGGCAGTGTAATCGCCAAACTGAATGGCGCGCCAGAGCTGTTCGATCTTCGCTTTGCCGGTGGCCAGGTAGCTATCCGTGTTGATGCCTTCCACCATCAGGGCCTGACGGGTTAGGTCGAGGCGTATCTGATTACGTGGATGGTCAGAAGCAGATTTCAGGAACATCGCCATCCAGCGCTCCGTTTCTTCGGGTGGAAAATACATGCCGGTAATGGCATTGTGGTCTGCCTCAGGAATGGCTTCAAAATTCGCCAACGCCTTGGCGACCTCATTAATCTGACCTTTCCAGCGCCGTGCAACGGCCGCCATGTGGCCGGCGCCAAAGATCGTCACCGACCGACCCATCATCTGACCCGCCTGCCGTTTGGCCGGGTTGGCGTTGACCGGGCTGGCGGCTTTCAGCTTTTCACGCTGCTCCTTCATTGCCGTCACGGCCGCGAGGATCTCAGGCTGCACATCAGCGATCAAGCCCAGACGTGTGAACAAAGCCATCAACAGGGCAAAAGAATAAGCCACCGCTGCCCGCGGCTGCCCGTGATGGACGAACTTCCAGGCCGGCAAGCCGCTGCTCTCAGCCAACTCGTGCAACTTGCCGCCGGTGGTAATAGTGACGATCTGGCATTGATTGTGGATGGCCAGATTGAAGGCAGACAGGGTTTCTTCGGTATTCCCAGAGTGTGAAGAAAGTACCACCAGCGTACCGCGCCCTCTGGCCCAGCCAGGCAGATCATAATCACGGTGCACACAAACAGGAACCGGGCAGCGATCTGCCACTACGCTTGCGACAAGCTCTGCACCGATGGCCGAGCCCCCCATCCCAGCCAGTACCACCGACTGGATCTCTCCCATCTGCGGCAAGGGAAGTTTAAGCCCCAATGCCCAAGTTTCTGCGAGCATTTCAGGCAGAGAGTCAATCTGGGCAAGCATTCCCTGCGGGTCAAGTTCTGTAAATTTTTCAAATTCGTCCAAGTTCATGATCGAGTCACCCTCAGTTTAGATTTTGTCGCGTGCTGGCAATGTGGCAACAAGCCAGATACTGCAAAAACCTCTCATCTATATCAATTGATACTTGCTGATGTGAATGTTAGCTTACGGTTTTATATTACCACCATGATAAAAAGAGGGGAAATGATCTCGGTTGTTAAAAAATTAATGCCAGAGAGAATCCCTCTGGCATCCAAAATACACGTGCTTCTCGCCTACTTCAGTTTTTTGACGAGAGCCAGGAACTCATCCCACTCTTCCTGGAAGAAGTGAACCGTAACGTTGTTAAGTTCCAGATGATAAGTTACTTCTCCATCCGGCTCGTTGGCGCTCCAAACAGCGTAGTTTTCGGTTTCGACAAGGGTTTCGGTGGTCAGATCAGAATTTTCAGGCATAAAAGCCTCCTTTTTATTTTACCTTGCGGTTTTTGAACAGTTTTTGAAAGAACGCCGCTATCGACTTCCAGATAGAGACGAGTCCATCCTTAATTTTGGCAAAATTGATGCCCGCGGGGCTTTCGGCAGAATCAGCCGGCATATCTGCCCAGGGATCCATGTCCATCAATTTGCGAAACACATAGGTTAAAAGCAGTTTGAAAGAAGCCAGCAGCGGCGCTGAGAGCAGCACCCCAATAAAGCCAACCAGCCGAGCCATGACCAAGACCATGACCAGCACCCCGGCCGGATGCACATTGAGGGAACTCGACATGATGCGCGGGCTGACAAAATTATCCATGATGACATCGGTCACCAGAGCGATCCCCACGATGATCAAAGCATAAGCCAACGGCGTCAGACCAAAGAGCGTGGTTCCCTGAAAAATAGCCACCAACCCGTAGGTCGTCCAGGCCACGAACGGGCCAACGTAAGGCACAAAGCGGGCCAGCCCAGCCAGCATGGCCAGGCCAATAGAATAGCGCAGCCCCATCACGGATAAGAGAATTGTGTACACAACGATCGTGATGAGAAAAACACTTAATTGCCCACGCAAGTAGGCATTCCAGACCCTGCCCAGATAACTGCTCATGCGCGAGATATCTTCTTGATACTTGGGGACGCGCAGCTTGATGAGGTTTCCACGCAACCCGCTTGACTCAACATCAATGAAGTAAGCGATGAGGATGGTAAAGAAGGTCCAGGTGACCGTGCTGGCAGCACCAGAGGCAATGTTGCCCAGCAGAGTGCCCAGGTTAGAAAGCAACGGGCTGATCACCCCCTGTAATTGCGTCAACAGATCGGTCAGGTTCAAACGCGAAAGATCAAGCGCATATGACCCGATCATCAGAGGCTGCTTGGTAAGGTCGTTTAAAAAGGTTGGCAAATCGTTGAGCGTCTTCTGCAAGAAAGCTGTCAGATTTTGCAGCGGCTCTACCAATGAGATGCCCCCCCAGGTGAGCAAGCCGATCAAGATCAGGAAAAGCAGCAAATAGATCAGCGTGGCGGCCAGCCGCCAGGGAAAATGCGCTTTTTTCTGCAAAAGAACTGCCACCGGGTGAAGCAGGTAGGCAAGAAAGAAAGCAAAAAGAAGCGGCCCCAAAATGTACTGAAACTGGTAAAGCAGGTACGCCAGGATCGCTACCAAGACAAAGGTCACGACCAGTTTGGTGGTGCTGGACCAGGGAGGTGTCACGTTAGCAGGTTCATTCGAGTTCATAGTTCATCTCTCACTTATAGTGAGAATTATAAGTGATTTTGCAAACAAAAAACCGGCAGAAAGTTTCTGCCGGTTGACCTTGCCTAGTAACAGGCGCCCATCATCTGGAAGATCCCCCCAAAGAGGTTGCACCAGTTGTTGGTCACATCGATCAAAATAAAGGGCACCACACAAAAGACCACGATCACAGCCAGGATGATGAGGATCACCACAAGAGCCTTGGATTTTTTCTTGGCCGGGGGTGGCATCATCGGGGCAGCGGGAGGCGGAACAGGCGCCGCCGCTCTGGCAGGCGGCATGGAAGGCGGCTGCGCGGGCGGGACGCTGGCCGGTGGCATCTGCGGCATCACAACCGGCGCCGGTGGGGTAGCCGGGGTGGGCGGCGTGACGGGCATTTCAACACGGCGCGGCGCCACCACCGTCTCAGAAGGGTCAGTTCCTTCCACCACGTAACTCAACTGAACCCGCTCACCGATGGTGATCTTTGAATTGGGTACCAGCAACGCCGGTTTGGAGAGGCGTTCGCCCAAAATAAAGGTGCCATTTGTCGAACCCAGGTCTTCAAACACATAGCTTTCGCCCTGTTTTGTTAAACGGGCATGCTTACGCGAGACCTCGGGGTCATTAATGACCAGGTCATTATTGACATCGCGTCCCAGGCTCAATTCATCCCTGTCCAGGGTGAACTCCATCCCTGCACTCGGACCGCTTTCCACAATTAATTTAAATGATTTCGTCATCGTATCCTCCAGAAAAATTCTGTTTTTAGTTTAGCAATCCCTGGAATGAATGTCAATTGAAAATGGATAAAGAAAAACTGGCAAATTTTTGGTCTGCCAGTCAGTTTCAAAGTTCCCCGCCATGCCGTGTGTTGCATAGTTTTGAACCTGCCGAAGCAGGTTGGAACCGTGCGTAGTATACTTCTGCCTTGGCCGAGGCCTATCGCATCATACCTATCAGGCACAGTCCCATTTGGTGGGTGTTGGCTCAAAACCGGTGTTGCAACAACACGCACACAGCAGGGTAATTCTCTTATACCATGTTTAAAGTAAAATGTGTAGAGAAGTATTAAGCGCTCTCAACTCACTCAAGCGAGAATACGATGGATAAACCGCTACGACTTTTCATTGCCATTGAGCTTTCAGTTCAAATACAACAGGCTCTGACTGAACTGATCGAACAGCTAAAGCCGAAATCGGGGCACATGGTGAAGTGGGTGCAGCCCCAACAACTGCACCTCACCCTCAAGTTCTTGGGGGATACACCACAAGGGATGCTCCCGCGGCTCAACGCACAGTTGGGCACTGTAGCTGCCGATACTGTGGATTTTGAATTGACGGCAAAAGGCTGTGGAGTCTTTCCAAGCTTCAATCGCGCCCGGGTGTTGTGGGCCGGCATCTCCTGCCCGCCAGAACTGACCCAACTGCAAAAAGAAATCGATGCCCAGCTATTGGGGCTTGGTTTTGCAATGGAGGGCCGGGCTTTTTCGCCTCACCTCACCCTGGGTCGTGTCAGTGATTCGGCAGAAGGGCAAAAAGTAAAGGCGGTTGTGCAAGAACTGTTAAACCACGCAGAAGATGATTTTGGCAGTGTGGCGATCCAAAAGTTCACCCTGTTTCAGTCCACGCTCACGCCGGCCGGGCCGATCTACACCCCATTGCAGCGATATGCGCTGCAAACCCGAAAATAAATTTATGTTAGAATGATTGCATTATATTGAATTTGAGGTGAATTCTGGACGCTATTGATAAAGCCCGCGCAGTTGTTTCTGTGCTCGAAGACAAAAAAGCTGAACATATCCTGCTGCTCGACATTCACGAAGTTGCTTCATTCACTGATTACTTTATTATTTGCAACGGTACTTCTGACCGCATGCTGCACGCGCTGGCCAGTGCAGTACGCGATTTCTCAAAAGCCGAGTTTGGCAAGCGCCTGGAGATCGAAGGCGAACCCCGTGACGGCTGGCTGATCGTAGATATGGGCGACGTGATCGTGCATCTTTTCAGCCCCGATCAGCGGGAATATTACAAGCTCGAAACGCTGTGGGACAAAGGAAAACGGCTGCTTAGCCTGCAATAAAATGAACGGGCTGCTCTATTCAACGAGCAGCCCGTTTTTCTTTTTACCAATTTAACTACAAGGCAGCCAGGACTTCCTGGCTGTGACCTTCTGGTTTGACATCCTCAAAAACCTTCTTGATCTTGCCATCGGCACCGATCAAATAGCTGGTGCGGAAGATGCCCATATACTCACGTCCCATCATCTTCTTCTGACCCCAAACACCATAGGCTTCCAGCACTTTGTGCTCTTCATCGGAAAGCAAATTGAAGGGCAGGTGATACTTCTCTTTGAACTTCATGTGTGATTTCACCGAATCCCCGCTGACACCAAAGATCGTCACTTCGGCTTTGGTGTAATCGGCGTAAGCATCTCTAAAGCTGCAAGCTTCAGTGGTGCAGCCTGGGGTGTCATCTTTCGGATAGAAATACAACAGGACGGGCTTGCCACGGTAATCAGAAAGTTTGTGAAGCTTTCCGGTCTCATCAGCCAGTTCAAAATCTGGCGCAACTGATTGTTCAGAAAGATACATTTTTGAATCCTCCTATCTTTATCTGATTATACTAATTTCTCGATTGAAAAGCGAGCCGCGCGTCAGGTTCTATAGGTTTTTTAAGAACTGACCGCTCAAAAATTCCTGAGCGGCCAAAAAAACACAGAAATACCTGTTGCTGTTAATTTTGCCAGGGCAAGAGAGCGATGAACTGGTCCATCGTGTATTCCTGGCGCACTTCCATGCGTACGAGATAATACAGATCGTAGAGTCCTTGCTGATAGGTATTGCCCAACCCTACCGCCGATGTGTAATCTGAGTTTGCAGTAAAATCAGCGACTTTTTTATCGATCATGCCGAATGGATAGGCAAAAGATTTCACATTAAGGCCAAACTTTTCGTTCAGGCGCGAACGTGACTCACCCACTTCATAAGCAAGATTCTCTTCGTTCTGGGTCAGGTCAACATGCGACATGCTATGGCTGCCGATTTCCCAACCTTCGCTGATCAACTGGTTCACCTGGTCAGAGGTGATGTACTGTGGGGCATCGATCCAGCGTACGATCAGGTAAGAGGTGGCCACAAAGCCATATTTTTTAAGGATGGGCAGGGCGTTGGTGACCATATCGGCATCACCGTCATCGAAGGTGATGGCCACCGGTTTGAGGGGCATCTCACCGCCGTTTATGATGAGCCCAGACAACTGAGAGACCGTGATCGTTTGATAGCCGTGATCGTAGAGCCATTTCATCTGCGCATCGAATGCTGCCGGAGAAACGAAATAACGGTTCCCTGGCCCTTCATCACTGATATGGTGATAGAGCAAGATCGGCACGGTGAGGGTTTGCCCTGCGCTCACCTGCACCATTTCGGGGGTTGGCGTAAAGGTCGGCTCCGGGGTATTGGTGGGCAGGGGGGTGGGGGTGTCGGTCGGTGGTAAGGGGGTGGCCGTCGGCAAAGAAGTGGGGGTTGGGCTGGCCTTGAATAAGGCGCCAAAAGTGAAAGAACCGGCACTCCCCAAATTGGAACAGGCTGTCAGAATAAATGAGAAGATCAAAACAACACTCAATACAAATAAACTTCGTCTCTTTAATAACATATAGAACGCTCCACTTAAATCAGAACTACATCCACATCCATTCCAGCAGGCAGATCGCTGGCTTGCAGTGGGATGTAAACCAACCCATCTGCATTGGCTAGTTGAAAGATCAGATTACTCTTGAAAATGACCGGGCGGGCCAGCCATCCAGCAGGCGAACTCTCCAGTTGTACCGGAATCCATTCATTGCGGCCCGAATGTGAAGCATAATCCAACTGCAATTTAGCCCGTAAAGTCGCCTGAGGCATAAATTGACTGCCCCCCTGCAGCCAGCACAGCAACGGCCGCACAAAGAAGTGGGCGATCACCAGTGCGCTCACGGGGTTGCCGGGCAGGCCTACCACGGGTTTGCCATCACAAAAAGCCAGAATGGTCGGTTTGCCGGGGCGAATATTGATGCCGTGCACCAGCACGCCGGGTTTACCCAGGCCACGGATGGCGGCGGCGGTCATATCACGCGTGCTGGCCGAGGAACCGGCCGAAATGACCAACACATCCGCCTCTTGATAAGCTTGACGGACAGCAGGCTCAATTTGTTCCCAACGATCAGGCAAAATCGGATAAGTGAGCGCCTCACCACCTTCAGAGGCAACCAAAGCCGAGAGCATGCCGGTGTTCACGTCGCGCACCTGACCGAGCTGGGGCATCTGCGCCGGTGGGATCACTTCATCGCCGCTGGAAAGCAGCGCCACGCGTGGTTTGCGGGCCACCCTGACGCGCGTCTTGCCCAGGGCCAGCAGCCCCCCCACATCGGCCGGGCGCAGCCGCTTGCCGGCTGAAAGAACCCGCTGACCGGGCTTGACATCTTCGCCCTTAAAGATCAGGTTCTCCCCCGCGCCGACCGGTTTGTACACTTCCAATGCATTGCCGGCTGTCACTTTTGACAACTCAAGAATGACCACGGCATTGGCTCCATCGGGCAGCATACCACCGGTATGGATCAGGGCGGCCTGACCCGCCCGTAAGGTAAATTGCGGAGCGGCGCCCATCGGCACCTCGCCAACAAGCGCCAGGCGTACTGGGTGAGCCTCACTGGCACCCTGTGTATCGTGCGCCAGCACAGCGTAGCCATCCATCGAACTACGCGTAAAGGGCGGCAGATATTCGGCGGAGGTGACGTCTTCCATCAGATAGCGGCCGGCCGCATCAAACGAAGAAACTTCTTCGCCTTCGAGTACAGCCCCCTGAACAGCCTGCCAGAAAATTTGCCTGGCCTCGTCCGCCCCGCTCAGCTTTAAGAATTCGGGCATAAGCTACCTTATCCACAAAGTGATGGCGAATAAATAAACCGCCACCAGAAAAGTTGCCCAGGCATTGATGCGCAGCAAGAGCCAAAAAGGCTTGTTGCCCTCCCCGATGCGTTGAATCTGAACGATCTGAAAAACGCCCAGCGGCAGTGCCAAAAAGAATGGCCAGGCCAGCGACCAGGGCAGTTTGAGCAGCATAAAAACGCCCACCAGCAAAAAGGCCAGCAAGATCGAGAAGTTATGCAGGGTCATGCCCGGCTGCCAGCCCAGACGCGCCACCAAAGTGCCGCTGCCGTGCTTGAGATCGAATGCGTAGTATTCAAATGAAACAGCAATGCGCATGGAAATGTATAAAAAGGTGAGCGGCAGGGTGGTCATCAGCACCAGAGCATGCAGCTCGGATGTTTGCAAGAGGAAAGCCAGCATGGGGAAGAGGTTGGCTACCAGCAGGGCTTCGCCCAATTCACCATAACCTGCCTTCTCGAAACGAAGAGGTGGAACGGTAAGCACAAACACCAACAGAAGCGAAACGCCCAAGACCAGCAATTCAGAATAATTGATGGCATGCTTCACCATCAGCAGCACGGTCATGGCGGCACCAAAGGCCAGTGCGATCAATCCAATTTGTAGCAGCAAAGGGCGAGGCAGTTCCTTCGTTTCGACGAAATCCGGCTCCTCGTCCAAAGCCTGCTTTCCCAGCACTGGGGATGCCACGGCTTCAGGATGAGCGTAGAAGGCGGAAAGGAAATTTTTGACGACCAAAAAGAGGATGATGAGGGTGGAACCGAGAAAGGCATTCGTCCAATTGATGGACTTGCCCAGATAGTTGACAATGCCCAACCCCAACGAATAGGTAAACAGACCGGCCAAAATTTCGAGCGGCCGGGCAAGGCGCAAAAGGGAAAGCAGCAATGTGTTTTTCTTTTCCATAATTTTTCGCTTCCTGAACTACTGTGGCGCCTGCGTGGGCGAGGGTGACGGAGAAGGCGTGGGCGGAACGATCAGTGTGCCCGGCGGGGGTGTGGTTGCAGCCGTGCCCGGTTCAGCCGTGGCGCTGCCAAAAATGGTGAAACGACCTGAAGCTTTCCAGGTGGAGCCGACGAAGATCTGCACTTCATACTCACCCGGCTGCCATTGAGCGGCCGACTGCTGAAAGTCGGTATAGCCGTAACCACCCGAAACATAGTTCCAGGGTTTGGTCTCGAGGAAGATGACTTGCCCTTCGTAAAGCCAAACGGCCGTCCACTGCACGCCGGTCACCATTTTGTCATAAGAGAAGCCGCCAAAAATGTGGGTGACACCCGCATCAAAAGAATCAACCGGGTCGGTCACCACCCCGTCCACCACCGTGGTCGAGAAAGTGACCGGGCTGAATACCGCCGCTGAATCCGGCCCAATGGGCGTCTGGATGGTGGCAATGGCCTCAGTAGGCAGGCTGGGAGTATAGGTCTCAGCCAGCGTTAGCGTGATCGTAGGAGTGTAAGTGTCTTTGGGGGTAAGTGTGATCGTAGGGGTAAGCGTTACGGTGGGTGTGCGCGTCACGGTCGGTGATGGAGGAAAATAGCGGTAAGCCACCGGCTCGCCGAATTTTGCCAATGCGAAGCCAAAACCGCCCAACAGGATTGCCAAAAAGATCAATCGCCAGCCCTGAGTGACCAGATCCTGGCGTTTTTTGAAGAACTCCAGGTGGCGGCCCACGCGAATGGCACGCACGGCCATGACCACCGTCAGGATCAGCCCGATACCAATAAAGGCCAGCAATACTTTGATCGTCATTGCGATGTCAATATTCATAGCAACACATCCATCTTGGTCAAATTATACTATGCCAGTCAAGAGGGATTGGAAAGCCATGAATAGAATTTAGCTTATTTATCTGAGGGCAAACTTAAACGAGCTTCAACCATTTGTCTGTTGATGAGGAAAGAAATCTTTCCATATTTGGAAGACTCGCCGGCGACGCAGGCAGTGCGAAGCTAATCCCCCAGTTCTTGCTGGGTGGCCTGTTTGCGGGCACGACGAAGAACATTGAGAATCTGCGGGAGCACCTTCTCGTAGAGGAAGTAGCCAAAAGGATGGAAGACATAATCCCAGGCGCCGCAGGTGCGCAGCACCTTGGCCCCCAGGCCTTCTTTGAAGCGAAAGACACCCGACATGGCATCGGCACCGTCAAAGGTATCAGGGGCGCCCCACAGGTCGTAGGTCTCACAGCCCTTACTTTTGGCCAGGCGCATGGCTTCCCACTGCAGCAGGTAATTGGGCATTTTCTCGCGGTGCAGCGCAGTAGACATGCCATGCAAATACCAGGCGCTCTTGCCAAAATAAAAGAGCATCAACCCTGCCACCAACTGCCCCTCCACTTCTGCCACCAGCGGAGACATCATGCCTGCCTGCATGAACTTTTGCCAGACGCCCAAATAATAACTCTCAGGACGAATGACAAAACCATCGCGCACGGAGGTTTCGGCGTACATTTTATAGATAAACGGTAACTCAGACGCATCGGCTACGCGCACGGTCACACCGCTGCGCTGTGCCAAACGCAGGTTGTAGCGCGTCTTTTGTTTCATGCGCTTGAGCCAATCTTCTTCTGTGCCGTCCAGATCGAGGGTGGCTGTATTGCGGAACTGAATCTGACTGGCAGAGAAATGCCAGCCGGCAGATTTCATCTCATCCAGCACAACCCCTCCCAACGGGTCTTCCCAGGCCTCTTCGCGGCCGGGCACCCCCGTGCCCAGACGAAGCTCGGGGTCAATCTTCAAGAACAGGCAGCCCTGACCGCGTGCGTAAGCGAGCAACTCGGCAAAAACACGGGCGCGCAGCCCGGCATTCGCCCAATCCAGCAGCGGTCCACGCGGGCAATAGGCTACGGAGACGCGCGGCCCTACCCGCAGCATACGCACGGAACGGATCAACAGCAATGCGGCGGCTTCGATATTGCCTTCGTTGGTTTTCCAGACAATTGGTGCAGCCTGCCAGCCCACCTCGGCTTTGACTTCAGCCCACTGGCTGGTTTGCAGCAGGTGAGCACCGGGCAGGGGCGCGATGATGCGGTTCCAGTCTTGATCGAGTTTAAGAATTTCCATAAAGATTACTTCCTGCTCTCCAGCCAATCGCGGATCGAGTCTGCGGCACTGACGCCCGCAAGCAGCAGGTCTTTAAGCTCGGCCGGGGCAAAGAAGCGTGCCGCCAGGGTCTCATTTGAGCCATTCAAATGGCCTTCGAGCAGGCTGGCCTTATAAAGCAGCACCACCCCGTTGCCGCGTGGATCATCGTCATAAAAATAAGCGCCAAACAACCCGTCCGCACGTACGGTCAGGCCGCTTTCTTCCAATGTCTCGCGCTCAGCGGCGCGGGCGGGCAGTTCATCCACTTCTATATAACCGGCCGGCATGTGCCAGGCGCCGAGATAGGGCTCGATACCACGCTGGACTAAAAGCAGTTTGCCTTCGCTTTCCACACAACAGCCTGCGCTGGCCTTCAACTGGAGATAATGCACCCAACCGCAGGCGGGGCAAACCTCTCTGGGGCGCGCTTCGATCTCTTTTACAACCAGCGGCGTACCGCAATTCAGGCAGAAGTGAGACAACCTAATCCTCCTGCCTGCCGCGCAGCTTCATGATCTGCGTATAAAGTTGGTAGATGGCCGGGAAGTAAATACGATCCCAGGCGCCTGCAGAACGCATCACCTTGCCGCCAAAGCCGCGTTTGAAGCGGTAAACCCCCCACAGGCCATCGTGGCTGTGTTTTTGGGCAAAGGAACCTTCGAGCTCTTCTTCATCCACATCGGGAATGCCCCACAGGTCGTAGAAAGCGCAGCCTTTGCTTTTGGCCCAGCGGATGGCCTCCCACTGCAGCAAATAAGTAGGCATACGGTTACGTTCCACCTCGGTGGAAGCCCCGTACATATACCAGGACATATCCCCTGAGGCGAAGACCATGATGGCAGCAATGGGCTGATCTTCAAAACAGGCAAAGAACAATTCACACTTGCCATCTGCGTGAAACAGGTTGTAAGCACGCTGATAATATTCTCGTGAGTGGGCGTGGATACCGTCCCGCTTGCCTGTGATAACCATCATTTGGTGAAAGGCTTCGATATCGGTTGAGGCTTTGACCGTGATCTCTTTCTTTTCGGCCAGGCGGATGTTATAGCGGGTCTTTTGTTTCATCTCGGCCAGAATGGCCTCTTCATCAGCGTTGATATTGATAAAGATAGTGCGGCGCGGCTGAATGGGGCGAGAAGCTTTCCAACCATGAGATGAAAAATCGAATTCGTGACAGGTCTCTCCCCAATCGTCGGGTTCAAGCTTTAAGAAGATGGCACGGTTCTCCTGGCAAACCTGGTCGATCTCGCTGATCAAGCCCTCCCAGTTGCAGCCAACTGGGCCTTTGGGAATATAGCCGATGGTAAAGCCGGCCGGCAGGGTACGGAAAAGCACCTGTGCGCCGCAGTCGTCTGCGATCAGGCGCACCACCTTCCAGCCAAACTCGGACTTCAACTCCCCCCAGGCGCCCGTCTGTAACAGGTGCGCCTCAGGGTGTGTTTTAATAAATTCGTTCCACTCGCTTAGAGAACATTTCATGATTGGTCTATCGAGGTCAGGTCCGGCGGCGGGGTGCTGGCAATGGCCGAACCGGGGATGGTGTCATCTACCAGGGCAATGATCTCAGAAGTCTTTCCCTCGCCGGCAAGCTCAAGGATCTTGTTCACCTTTTGCACCAACTCTTTGCCGCTCAGGTTGCCGGGGTCGTCAAACTGGTAAATATCGGGGTGTTGGGTCGGGGCAAACTGATCGCCTTCTTCCCAGAGATCTTCGCTCAACTTCTCGCCGGGGCGAATGCCGGTGTAGACAATGTCAATATCTTTGCCCGGTTCCAGACCCGAAAGGCGGATGAGGTCTTCTGCCAAGTCGAGAATGCGCACCTGCTGGCCCATGTTGAGCACGAAGGTCTCTCCGCAATGGCTCATGCCGGCCGCCTGGAGCACCAAAAATACTGCCTCAGGGATGGTCATAAAATAGCGGCGCATATCGGGGTGAGTGATGGTCACTGGGCCGCCACGGGCGATCTGGCGCTTGAAAAGCGGCACCACACTGCCGCGGCTGCCGAGCACGTTGCCAAAGCGCACCACGCAATAGGGTTTTTGGGTGCGGTGGGCCGTATCAAGCACGATCATCTCGGCAAAACGTTTGGAAGCACCCATAATGTTGGCCGGGCGGATCGCTTTATCGGTAGAGATCATCACCAGGCGGGCCACATCGTTTTCTTCACAGGCACGGGCGATATTGCGGGTGCCCATCACATTGTTATTGATGGCTTCGTCAACGTTCAGTTCCATCAGCGGCACGTGTTTGTGTGCGGCAGCATGGAAAACCACCTCGGGGCGATGTTTTTTGAACACGCTGGAAATACGCGGAAAATCGCGCACATCAGCGATGACCGGGGTGATCGGCAAGGAGGGATATGTTTCCTGGATCTCAAGCAGGGTTTCAAAAATGCTGTTCTCGCCGTGCCCCAGCAGGATCAGGCCTGAGGGGTTCCAGCGCGCGATCTGACGGCAAAGTTCGCGCCCGATCGAGCCACCGGCGCCCGTGACCATGACGGTTTTGCCGCTGATGACAGACCCGACCAACTCCCCTTTCATAGAACTGGGCTGACGTCTCAAAAGGTCGGTAATATCCACGTCACGCAGGCGACTGACGCTCACCTTGCCGCCCAAAAGTTCATAAATGCCCGGCATGGTGCGGAAAGGAATGCCTTTAAGACGGCAAACATCCGCCACCATACGAATCACTTTGCCCCCCGCACTGGGGATGGCAATGATGACTTCTTCAACATGTTTGTGGTCGAGCACTCGACCGATGTCCGAGAGCGCCCCCACCACCGGGATGCCGTGAATCTGCTGCTTGATCTTGACCGGGTTGTCGTCCAAAAAACCGACCGGAACCAGATTTAACTCGGGATTCTTCTGAAGCTCTTTTACCACCATTGCCCCGGCATCGCCTGCGCCAATGATGAGCGCATGTTTGGCGGCAGATTTTTTCTTTTGCAGAGAGGCCGATGTTTGGCTGTCGTTGATGATGCGCAGGGTAAAACGCAGGCCGCCCACCAGTAAAATGGAAAGCACCCAATCGATGATGAGAATGCCGCGCGAAAAGCCGTTGAAAGCCTTCAAAGCCGCCAATATGATCATCTCGAGTGAGAGAACAACCGAGCCGGTAGTTACTGCAATGGCGATCAGCTTCAATTCCTGCGTGCTGGCGTAAGACCACAAACGGCGATACAGGCCAAAGAAATAATAGACAACGGGTTTGGTCACCAGTGCCGCACCCAGCATCCAATAGGCGGAGGGTAGATAATAATAGAATTGCTCCCCAAGTTCAAAACGCAGGGCATAAGACCCAAAGACCGAAGCCGCTATAAGCAGCAGATCCAATAAGAGTAAATACCGGTTACGAACCGTGGTGTTTATCTTCATGGCTATAGTCCTTTAAATCCGATCACAGCCCCCACGGTACGGATCATGATGGTGACATCGAGCATTAAAGTGCGATGTTTGATGTAGTAAAGATCATATTCGAGTTTTTCGGCGGTTTCTTCAACAGTGCTGGCGTAGCGCTGGTTGATCTGCGCCCAACCGGTAAGGCCCGGTGGCACGAACAGGCGCGCGCGGTAAAAAGGGATTTCTTTCTGGAACTGATCCACCAGCTCGATCTGCTCAGAGCGAGGCCCCACAATGCTCATCTCGCCCTTGAGAATGTTGATCACCTGAGGCAATTCATCGATGTGCATCTTGCGCAACCAGCGTCCGATGGAGGTGATGCGCGAATCGTGCGCAGTGGCCGTGCGGGCGCCGTCTTTTTCGGCATCCCGTACCATCGTACGAAACTTGTAAATTTTGTAAGGCGTGCCGTTCTTCCCCACGCGAGGCTGATGGTAAAAAATGGGCAGGCCGCTGTCGAGCAAAATCACCAAAGCAACCAACGGATAGATCACAACCAAAGCAGCCAGGCCGATCAGCGCGCCAAAAATATCGATCAGGCGTTTACCAGTCTCGTAAAAACTGGTGGTGTGCAACTCATCGAAAAATGAACGCAAGATCCAGTCAGATTGAAGCAAAAAAATGGGCACGCGGCCAAATAACTCTTCGTAAGCCACGGGCAGAGAGGTAACCTCAATGCCCTGCTCTTCTGCCGTGATGATGTTGCGAAACAAATCATCATTGACAACACCCGAAATACCGAAGACAAGGTCAGAAATATCCAGCTCCGCGATCTTGTCTAAAAGGTCCTGGCTTTGACCAAGCACCGGAAAGCCCTCAACACTTTGCCCCACCTTGCCGGGATCATCATCAATAAAGCCGAGAATCTGGAAGGGTGAAGGCAGCGCTTCGTTGATCATCTTGGCCAGTGAAGTGCCCGCCTTGCCTGCCCCGACGATCAGGGCGCGGCGCATAAAAATAGGCGCCGTGAAAACGCGGATGTAAAGAAAACGCCAGGCAATGGTCAATATGGTGGCCGCCACAACAAAGATCAACACGCCGCGGCGCGGCAGTGAATTGGGGTCTGAGATAAAAAACACGATCATGTAGATAAGCAAACTGATGAGCGCGGCCGTAGCCACCCCGCGCATGGTATCTTTGCGACGGCTGGCGCGGCGAATATCGTAGAGGTCGATCAGGATCAGCATCCACATGAAAGGGAGCAGATAGAACCAAAACGGCGCACGCTGAATCAGAAATGCGCCAGAAAAATCAAGGAAGTCGCGTTGTGCCCAGGTAATAAGTGCTATGAACACAGACAGGTAGGTCACCACCAGGTCGCCAAACATCAGAATAAAGCGGCGTTCCCGCACGCGAATACGCCACTGGCTTTTTGAATTAATTCGTTCAACCGGCATGCTCTACCTTCGATAACCCTTTGATTGCGCTCCACCAAAAACCGCTGCCCCAGGCGAAATGCATGGTCATGATGGCCAAGGGGATTCCCAACAAAAGTTCAGGCGCTTTTTGTTTGTAAGCCTCTTTGCTGCTACCCGCAATCAGAATGAGAGAATAAGCTGCTGCAACACAAAACAGGGTGACCCTCGCGAACCACCAGAATGTGGATAGTAATAATAACATCAAAACACCAAAAACAAATAGGGGCGGCAAGGCCTGGCGCCAACGCAGCGTTTTGGGGAATTTTTGCAGCATGCGAAACTTGTAATACCCATAGGTAAAATACTGGCGGGCCAGCGAGGACAGGTCGGGACGGGAATAATAAGTGGAGCGAATGGCGGGATTGATCCAAATGCGTCCGCCGGCTGCCCGCAGACGAGCGTTCATCTCATAATCTTCATTGACGATGAGGTCTTCATTATATTCACCAAGCTTTTCAAGGGTGGCCCGTGCGTAGAGGCCAAAGGCTACCGTGTCGGCGTACCCGGCGCTGGTGGCCCAGCGATAACGCGCATCGCCCACCCCCAGCGGATGACGGGTGGCAACCGCAATGGCCCTGCCGATCCAGGTATCGCTGCCGGGGCGGATATCGATCACCCCGCCGATGTCTTCCCCCTTGCCGGCGTCAAAATCGGCCACGCTTTTTTCAATGTAATCGGGGGCCGGGATCGTATGCGCGTCCATGCGCACGATCAACTCACCGCTGGCCGCATGAATGGCTAAATTTAAAGCAACAGGAATGATTCGCTTCGGGTTATCAACAATCTGTAAATTTAGCTTTGGATGGGACACCTGAAACAAGGCAATCTGCGCACGGGTCTCGTCGTTGGAAAGGCCATCGGCAATGATCACTTCCAGGTCAGAAAGGGGGTAAGTCTGTGCCACGATCGACTCGAGCAAATGAGTGATCGTCTTTTCCTCGTTGTAACAGGGAATGATCAGTGAAACGCGTGGGCTCAAGGATTCTTCCAGATTTTAGACAAACAGAGATCAGGCTTTATTGACCAAAGCGACCGCTTCGATCTCAACAGCCCCATTCTTGGGCAGAGCGGCTACCTGCACGGCTGAGCGGGCCGGAAAGGCAGCGGTAAAAAATTCATCATAGACCGCGTTCATCGCAGCGAAGTCATTTATATCGCGCAAAAAGACGGTGGTCTTGACCACTGATTCCAGACCGGAATTGCCTGCTTCGAGCACTGCTTTCAGGTTCATTAGCGCCTGACGGGCCTGCGCCTCAACTCCCCCTTCTACCAGGGTGCCAGTAGCCGGGTCAAGGCCCAATTGCCCGGAAGTAAAAATGAATCCCTCCGCCTGCACAGCGGCGGAATAAGGGCCAATGGCCTTGGGCGCCTGCTCGCTAGCGACGATCTCTTTATTGTGCATGATGACCTCCAGATCGAATTCATATTCATTTTAAGCGAACATTCCAAAAACTGCCACCCATATAAAAGCAGGGATCCCCATGCTGAACTGATGGAATCCCTGCCTTTTGAAGAAGAGCCGATTAGTACTTTAGATCTTCAACTTTTGTCGAAACACGTTTGCGGAAGACCCAGTAAGACCAGGCCACATAGGCCAAAACGATGGGTACCATGATCAAAGCTACTTTTGCCATCACCCCCAACGTGTATTGGCTGGAAGCGGCGTTGTAAATGGTCAAATTGAAGGCCAGATCGGTGCTTGAGACCATTACATTGGGGAAGAGCGCCACAAAGATCGAGGCTGTGGTGAGCAAAACGGTTAAGGAGCCCAACACGAAAGCCAGCCCATCTTTGCCAGCGCTGACGAAAACGCGCACCAACAAGAGCAGCACCAGGGCAACGATCAAAACCAGCCCGGCGTTCAAGCCAAAACCTTTGACCACACCCGAAAATGTGTAGCTGGCAACGATCAGCAAGGCAAAAGCGACCACTTCGACCACCCAAAGTGTATTGAACCAGCGCTTCGCACGCGGCAAGAGATCTCCGCTGCCCTTCAGTTGAAGGTAAAGCGCGCCCAAAAGGGTAAAGCCGACCAGTGAGACCACACCGGCAATCAACGCAAACGGATTGAGCAAGTTGAAAAAGCCACCGGTGTACATCATAGAAGCATCAATGGGCACTCCCTTGACGATGTTGGCGAAGGCCACACCCCAGAGCAGCGCCGGCACGACCGAACCAAAGAAGATGCCCCAATCCCAGGCGGCTCGCCAAACAGGGTTCTCATCTCTTGAGCGAAATTCAAATGCCACCCCACGCACGATCAGCGCCACCAGCATCAAAAAGAGGGGGAGATAAAAACCGCTGAAAAGGGTGGCGTACCACTGCGGGAAGGCAGCAAAGGTTGCCCCGCCTGCGGTCAACAACCAGACCTCATTGCCGTCCCAGTGCGGGCCGATGGTGTTAATGACCATGCGGCGTTCTTGATCGTTCTTGCCAAGAAAAGGCAGCAGAATGCCCACGCCCATATCGAAGCCTTCCAGCACAAAATAGGCTGCGTAAAGTACAGCGATCAAAAGAAACCAAAGAATATTTAAATCCATTTTTCGCCTCCTATGCTTTGGCAGCTTCTACAACGGTTTCGGGCTCTTCAGAGCCGGCACCTTTTTTGGCATATTTTGCCAGCAAATAAATATCGGCCACCATCAAAACGCCATAAAGCAGGGTAAAGCCGATCACCGTGGTAAGCACCATGCCAACAGAGAGGTTGGGTGATGCCGCATCTGCAGTCTTTAACAGGCCGAAGACCACCCAGGGCTGGCGCCCCATTTCGGCCAGAAGCCAACCGGTGGTATTGCTGAGGTAAGGCAGCGCGATGAAAAACGGTAGCACCTTAAGGAACCACAGCTTATCAACCGGTTTCTTGCGCCAGATATGAAGCAAAGCCAGAAAAGCCACCAACAGCATCAAAAAGCCCAGCAAGACCATGATGCGGAAAGAAAAATAACTGATGGTGATATTGGGAACGTAATTGCCGGGGCCGTATTTAGCCTCATACTGCGCCTGGATATCATTGATGCCTTGAACGGGACCGCTCGGCCTATTGTAGGCCAGGAAAGAGAGTGCATAGGGAATGCGAATTGAAACGATGTCCGATTTTTCTTCTTGATTCACCAGTGTAAACAGGGAGAAAGACGCCGGATCTTCAGTGTTCCAGAGACCTTCAGCAGCTGCCAGCTTCATGGGTTGAGTACGCACCATTACCTGAGTCTGGGTATGCCCCACCCCAATGACCCCCAGCACGGCGATGAAACCAAAAACCGTAGCAATGCGGAAAGAACGCGAAAACAGGTCTACTTCCTTTTTACGGATCAGGTGATAAGCACTGATACCCAACACAAAGAAAGCCGCCGTGGAAAAACCTGCCAGCACAGTATGCGGAAATTCCACCCACAGGTTGGAATTCTTGACCAGATCAAAAAAGCTCGACATGACGATCTTGCCATTTTCGAGCAATGTGTAGCCGGTGGGCTGCTGCATAAACGAGTTGGCTGCTAAGATCCAAAAGGCTGACACGTTTGAGGCAATCGCCACCAACCAGATCGCAGTCAGATGCACCCCTTTTGAAAGGCGATCCCAACCGAAGATCCACACCCCCAGAAAGGTGGATTCAAGGAAGAACGCCAGAAGGGCTTCCACGGCCAGCGGCGCGCCGAAGATATCGCCCACAAAGCGGGAATATTCAGACCAGTTCATGCCAAACTGGAACTCCTGCACGATACCGGTCACCACGCCCATAGCAAAGTTGATGATGAACAAATTTCCCCAGAACTTTGCCATCTTCTTATAGGTCTCGTCCTTTTTGGTAAGATACATGGTTTCCATGATCGCAACCAAAACAGAAAGGCCCAGGGTAAGGGGAACAAAAAAGAAATGATACACAGTCGTAATGCCAAACTGCCACCTCGAGAGAGTGGTTACATCCATATAGTATTCTCCTTTACAAACGGGATAATTTTCATAAAAATTATACACAATATATTTGTGTATTACAATAAAAATAGTCATAATTTTTATGAACGCACCTTAAAAAATTCTGCTAAGGGCTGGTATAATTCTCCTGTTCTGAACTCTTTTCATTATTTAAGGGATCTATGTTAGAAAAAATCGCCGCAATTGAAAAAAGATACGATGAGCTCACCCAACTCCTCGAACAAAACGCAGAAGATTATCAAAAAGTTGCTGAACTGGCCAAAGAGCGGTCTGACCTGGATCCGGTGATCACTTTATCGACCCATTACCGTCAACTGCTCAAAAAACAGGAACAGGCCCGCGAACTGGAAAACAGCGATGACGAAGAAATGCGCGATTTGGCAGAAATGGAACTCTCTGAAGTAAGTGGGGAGATCGACAAGATCGAAAAGCAGTTAAAGTTGCTGCTCGTGCCTAAAGACCCGCGTGATGATCGCAACGTTTTCATGGAAATTCGTGCCGGGGCAGGCGGTGACGAAGCCGGGCTTTTCGCTGCCGACCTGCTGCGCATGTACATGCATTATGCAGAGTTACGCCGCTGGAACATCGAGATCGTTTCGGCCAACGAAACCGGTATCGGTGGGTATAAAGAGGTCATTTTCATGGTCAAAGGCAAGGGCGCCTATTCCAGACTCAAATTTGAGTCTGGCGTGCACCGGGTGCAGCGCATTCCGGCTACCGAGTCTTCGGGCCGTATTCACACTTCCACCGTCACTGTGGCTGTGATGGCCGAAATTGACGATATTGAGATCAATATTCCCGAATCAGATATCATTGTGGACGTGTTCCGCTCTTCGGGCGCAGGCGGCCAGAACGTGCAAAAGAACGCCACGGCCATCCGCATCACTCACAAGCCCACCGGTCTGGTAGTGGCATGCCAGGATGAACGTTCACAACTGCAAAACCGTCTGCGAGCCATGAGCGTGCTGCGCGCCCGTCTATATGAGTTGGAAGAGCAAAAACGCCAATCTGAGCAAGAAGATGCCCGCCGTTCACAGGTGGGTACCGGCGAACGTTCTGAAAAGATTCGCACCTACAACTACCCGCAAAGCCGTGTCACCGATCACCGTATCAATGTTTCTTCATTCAACCTGCCGGGCGTGATGAATGGGGACATTGATCAATTCATCGATGAACTTTCCATTCGTGATGAAGCAGACCGGCTGGCTACGACGGGAGTGGATGACGACGAAGATTAGCGTTCAGGACTGGGCCCAAAAAGCCGTTCGAACCCTGAACGACTCTGAAACACCCACGCTTGACGTACAGGTGTTGATGGCGTTCGGCCTGAATCAAAAACGCGAATGGCTGGTAGCCAACAACGAAGCCCTCCTTCCAGACGATCAACTGGAACTGCTCGAAAATCTGCTAAAAAGACTGCAAAATGGCGAACCGCTGGCCTATCTGACGGGCAAACGCAGCTTTTTTGGGTTGGATTTCAAAGTGAGCCCCGCCGTGCTCGTGCCACGGCCTGAAACTGAACTGCTGGTTGAAGAAGCCATGCACTGGCTTGAAGCCAACCCCAGCCGCAGAAAAGCGGCGGATGTGGGTTGTGGCTCCGGGATCATCGCAATTTGCCTGGCGGATCGTTTTGATGATCTGCGGGTAACGGGAATTGATATCTCGGAGGCCGCATTACAAATTGCTGCAGAAAACGTGCACCTGCACGGGCTCGAAGAACGGATCAAGCTGCGTCAAAACGACCTGCTGGCAGGAATCGACGAACGCTTCGACCTGATCGCCGCCAATTTGCCCTACATTCCCAGCGCTACCCTCGAAACGCTGCCTGTTTTGCAGCACGAACCACGTCTGGCCCTGGATGGCGGTCCTGACGGGCTGAGATTGATCGAACGGTTATTGGAGCAATCGCTGCAAAGATTACTCCCCAGAGGAGTAATCTTGTTGGAGATAGAAGCAACGCAAGGCGAAAGTGCCCTCGAACTGGCCAAACGGGTTTACCCCAGCGCGACAATTGATTGTCTGCATGATTATGCAGATTTACCCAGATTGATTAAAATACTTACATAAGGGGAAAGAAATTATGGATACTTCTTTATTGCCTGCCCAGCAGGAAAGTTCAATTCAAAGGGCGCTTGAGTTGTTGCAAGCCGGTGAGTGTGTGGCCTTTCCGACCGACACCGTTTATGGTTTGGGGGCCGACCCGTTCAACATCTCACCGATCATCAAATTGTTTGAGGTAAAAGGGCGCGATTCCAACAAAGCGATCGCGGTTCTGATCGGCGACCTTGACCAGATCAGCCTGATCACTGCCAGCTTCACCGATCTGGCAAAAAAACTGGTCGAGAAATTCTGGCCCGGTGGCCTGACCGTGATCGTGCCCAAACGCACCGATATTCCCGACCTGCTCTCGCCCAACCAGACCATCGGCATTCGCATGCCCAATCACCCAATCGCCCTGCGCCTGCTGAGAGAATTCGGCCCGCTTGCTACCACCTCGGCCAACATCAGCGGCAAACAAAACCCGCTCAATGCCGTTGACGTGCACGTGCAGCTCAACAACCGTGTGCCGCTCATTCTGGATGGCGGTGCCTGCTACGGTGGCATCCCTTCCACGGTGGTGGACTGCACCGGAGAAAAGCCGGTGATCCTGCGGCAGGGCGCAATCGCCGCGGCCGACATTGAAGCTTTAATTGTCTGACAAATATGAGAAATTACTTAACAAAGTTTAACCCGAATTTAAACTTTGTGGACTAATATAGTCTTTGTATTCTCCTCATTGAACACCCGCGAATGAACCGCCTCATTCGCGGGTGTTCTTCCTTAAAAGGCTGGGGATTCGAGAAGAATGTTCTTTTGCAGGTCGTAAAAATGCCGATAGTAACCGTCCAGCGCCAATAAGTCAGCCTGGCTGCCGCTTTCTACGAGCCTACCTGCTTTCAAAAAGCAGATATGAGTCATTTTTTCCATGTACACCAGACGGTGCGTGATAATCAAGAGGCCGCGATCTGCAAACACCTCGAATAGTTGTGTGAGAATTTCCTGCTCGGTGGCCGGGTCAAGATTGGAAGTAGGTTCATCCAGGATCACAAATGGCGTCTTTTGCAGCAGCACCCGGGCAATCGCCAGGCGTTGACGCTCTCCCCCGCTCATCTGCAACCCCTGATCTCCCAACCAGGTATCCAGCCCGGCAGGCAAAGTGGCCAGCCAAGCATCCAATTGGGCCTGATGCAAGGCTGCCAGCAACTCGGCATCGTCCGCTTGCGGCGCGGCCAGAAGCAAGTTCTGGCGCAACGACTCAGAAAACAGGTAAGTGGATTGCGAGATGACGCCATACAACCCGCGCGTGGATTCGGGTGAGTAATTGGTCAGATCTTGTCCATCCAGGAGTATCCGCCCCAATTGCATGGGCCAGAAGCGCAGCAGCACATTGACCAGACTGGTCTTGCCCGCGCCACTGGGGCCCACCACAGCCAGCCGCTCTCCGCGCTTGAGCGAGAGGCTCACGCTTTTCAAGGCTGCATCAGTATTACCGGAATAAGAGAGCGACACCTCTTTCAGGTCAAGCTGCTGGGCTTGTTCCATCTGCGCGGCCGGTAAAGCGGTTAAGCTGGTTTGTTGATCTCGTGGTTGAGCCAGCTCAAAGAGGCGTTTGGCGGCCGCATAACTGGCAGTGAGGTTTTGGGCGGCGGCGGGCAGGTTGCCGGTCGCTTCAAAGCTGGCCATCGTGAGCAGGGTCACCACCGCCAGCGAGACCCCCGTCATGGCCCCTGCGCTCACCTGCGGGATCGCCGCCAGCAGCACGGCCAACACGGTCAGATTAGTGACCAAAAGGGCCAGCCCAGAAGTGACCCCGTTCAGAAAACCATAATAGATTTGCAGCCGGGCGGAGTCACGGTCGGTGCGGGCAATCTCCTCCAGCCAGCGGGGTTGCGCCCCGGCGGCTTGCAGGTCTTCCAGCCCTTGAAAAGTTTCGAGCATGACCGATGAGAGCTGGGAGCGCGTTTCAAGTAATTGGCGGCCGGTCTTGCGCGTGATCAAGATCATGAACAGCGGCACCAACAAGCCATTCAGGAACATACCCGCAAACAGGATGCTCCCCAGTGGCAAGAAATAACCGCCCAAAAAGAGGCTCATTCCCACCGTGATGACCAATGCCACAATGGCGGGCGATACCACCCGCACGTAGAAGTTTTCCAGCGTTTCCAGGTCTGCCATCACACGATTCAACAGATCGCCGCCGCGTTGCTGCTGCAAGTTGGCCGGAGCGCCCGGTTCGATATTGCGATAGAACCAAACACGCAGGCGGGCCAGCAGGCGTAAATTGACCGAGTGAGAGACCAACCGCTCCAAGTAGCGGAACACACTGCGGGTGATGCCAAAAAAGCGCACCCCCACGATGGCCACCTGCAACTCGGCAATCGAAGGCTGCAAAGCCGCATACGAAATGAGATAGGCCGACGTGCCCAGCATGCCGATGCCGGTACCGATGGTAATGATGCCGGTCACGATCGACAATGTGATCTCTTTGACAAAAGGTTTCATAAACGAGAAGAGACGGCCGATGGGCTTCATGCGCCTGCCTCCCCGCGAGCCAGTGACGGCCCGGCCGGCAGCTCTTCGCGCAGTACCAGTTGGGGCGAACCCATCTTTAACACCTGCCCAGCCTCCAACACGATCACCTCGTCTACGGCGGCGATGGTCGAGTAGCGGTGCGCAATTGTAATGACGGTGCGCTCTTTGAGCAGGTCGGCCGTAACCCGGTCAAGGCTGGCCTCCAACTCAGGGTCCAGGTGGGCAGTAGGTTCATCCATAAGCACCAGAGGAGCATTCTTCAAAAAAGCCCGTGCCAGAGCCACCCGCTGCCCCTCGCCGCCGCTCAGTCGCGCCCCCCATTCTCCCAGCGGGGTGTGAAGTCCCTGCGGGAGTTGAGCTACCAACTCATCTAGCGAAGCCTGGCGAAGCGCCTGCCAGACCGCCTCTTCGCCGATGGCCGCGTCTTGCAGACGAATATTTTCAAACAAACTGGTATTGAACAGCATCGGCTTTTGTGGCACCCAGGCAATGTTCCTGCGCCACTCCTCTACCGACCAGTTTTCGATCTCTGCGTCGTTGCAGAGGATCTTGCCCTGTGTGGGCAGCAAATAACGCATCAATAACTGCATCAACGTGCTCTTGCCGGCTCCGCTGCGTCCGATCAGGGCATATTTTTTGTCTGAAACGAACTGCAAACCAATAGAATCCAGTGACTGCTCGTGGCGGTTCTCATATTGATACGATACCCCTTCAAAACGAATCGAAAAGGGCTGAGAGAGGTCGAGGGATTTTGGATGCGAAGCTGAAACGACTGCCGAACTGCCCGGTTCGGGCGTGTCGAGCAGAGAAAAAATGCTGCCGGCGGCGGTGACGCCGGTCATGCCGGCGTGATAACGCATGCCCAGATTGCGCATGGGCAGGTAGAATTCCGGGGCGATCAACAGGATAAAGAAGGCCTGTTCAAACGCGATCTTGCCATAGAGCAGACGCAGCCCGATCTCGACTGCAACCACAGCGGTTGAGATCGTAGCCAGCAGTTCGAGCACCAGGGCCGATAAAAAGGTGATGCGCAGCACATTCATGGTGGCAAGGCGATAACGCTCGCTCACTTCTTCCAGATGAACCGCACGGTCGCGGCTGCGCCCCAGCGCTTTTAGCGTGGCCAACCCTTGCAAGGTATCGAGAAAATCGGCGCCCATTCTCGACAATGCTACCCACTGTTTCTTGGTCTCTGCTTCCGAGGTGCGCCCCACCAGTGCCATAAAAAAGGGGATCAGCGGTGCTGTGATCAAAAAGACCAGACCGGTGAGCAGATCCAACGGAAAAACAACCACCATAATCGTGAGCGGCAGCATGGCTGAAAGCAGCACCTGTGGCAGGTACTGGCTGAAATAAGCATCCAGCGCATCCAGCCCCTGCAGTGCTGTGGTCACCAACTCACCGCTGCGCTGAGTGTGCAGGTAGGCCGGGCCGAGCCGGTTGATCTTCTGCATCAACTGATCGCGCAAGTCTGATTTGATCTTGCTGGCCATCCAGGCGGCAAAAGTTTCGTTAAGTACTGTAAAAAGCACTCGCACAAGAACGACGAGCAAGAACACGCGCAAAAGAGGCATCACGGCTGCCAGGGTCTGCGCCTGTAAAAAGACCCCATCAATCGTTTTGCTCAAGAGCAGCGATTGCAGCACTACCAAAGCACCGGCCAGGAAGCCGAAGAGAACCGTCAAAGGAAAAATTGCTCCGGTAGTGCGGAGCATTGCCATCAATCGCCTGTTGTTATGCATGGATTCAATTTTTCCTGATTTTGTCCGATTTGTCAAACCGGCAAACGAAAAGGCCTTCTCAAACAAAGTTGAAAAGGCCCTGCAAGTCAATTTCTGACTAGATGACTTCGATCAGACGCAATACTTCTTTCAGCGCCACCGAGAACATTTCGCTCATCAGTGAATCTTCCACCTGATAGGTGCCGCCCAGCACACCGTCGCCATAGTATTCGCGCGCCTGTTCGTCATTCAAGATGCGATCTGTATCCAAAGGCTGTTTTTCGCTGCGCGGTACGGCGGTGCAGCGCACAAAGGGGAAGGCCTCGCTCCAATTGGCGTGATAGAGTTTGAGATTGTGGGCTTCGGCGAAGGCAATGATCTCAGGCGATTTCCACCACGAGTACCAGGCAATTTTCAGGTCTTTAATCTCATTGACCAGCTCATTCAAGCGGTGATAAGCTGCAATATTGCCGCCATGACCGTTGAGGATCAAGACGCGCTTGAACCCCTGCCGGTAGACCGAGCGCAGGATGTCCTCCACCACATTGGACAGAGTCTCCACCCGCAAGCTGATCGTGCCGGGATAAGCCAGAAAATAAGGGGAGACACCAAAATTCAGCGGAGGGGCCACCAGAACCCCGGTTTGCTGCGAGGCAGCATCGGCCAGTGACAACGGTATTTTGACATCTGTGCTAACGCTCAGATAACCATGCTGCTCAGTAGAACCCAAAACAAGGATGAGCCGATTATCCTTTTTCAGATAGGCTTCAATTTCCATCCAATTTGATTCTGCCAGTCGCATTTCAGCCTCCCTACCCTAGAAAAAAAATCCGGAGTGCAACTTCTTACACTCCGGATTATAGACTAAATGACGATATTTACCAAACGTCCTTTGACGTAGATCACCTGTCGGGGCGTCTTGCCTTCGAGGGATTTTTGCACTCCCTCACTTGCCAGCGCCTTCTCTTTGGCAGTGGCTTCGTTTACATCCACCGGCACCTGAATGCGGTCACGCACCTTGCCGTTGACCTGCACCACCAGGGTGATCTCTTCGTCTTTGGCGGCTTCTTCATCCACTTTGGGCCAGGGCTGTAGATGGATCGAATAGGGCTGACCCAGTTCGGCCCACATTTCTTCAGTGATGTGCGGCGCCACCGGAGCCAGCATCTTGATGTAAATTTCGCGTGCCTCTTCCCAGGCCGGGCTGCCGAAGGTTTCGGACTTCAGCTTTGCCATGTCATTCATCAATTCCATCAGACCCGATACAATGGTGTTGAACTCGAACTGCTCGAAATCGCGCGTCACCACTTTCAGGGTTTGGTGCAGTTTGCGACGCAGTACCTTCACTGATTCTTCATTGACAGACGTGCTCTCGGCCGGTTCCAGCAGCGTGGTCCAAACGCGGCGCAGCCAGCGATTGACGCCGTCAATGCCACCGCTGCTCCACGGCCCGCCCATATCCCAGCGCGAGAAGAACATCAGATAGGCCCGCACCGCATCGGCGCCGTTCTTTTGCACCAGATCGTCCGGGGCCACCACGTTGCCGCGGCTCTTCGACATCTTCTCAGAATCTTCGCCCAGCACCATACCCTGATTGCGCAATTGCAGCATGGGTTCAGGGCCTTGTGTGATCTCCATATCTCGCAGCGCTTTATGGAAGAAGCGGGTGTACATCAAATGCATGTTGGCATGCTCGATGCCGCCGGTGTAGGTATCCACGGGCATCCAGTAATCATATTCCTTCTGGTCGAACGGCCAGGTGGAACAATCGGGGCTCAGATAGCGCAGATGGTACCACGATGAACACATGAAGGTGTCCATCGTATCCGTTTCGCGCTCGGCATCACCACCGCAAACCGGGCATTTGGTAAAGCGCCAGGTGGGGTGCAGCTTCAGGGGGGATTCGCCTGTCGGTTTCCATTCCACATCATCGGGCAGAGTGACCGGCAACTGATCTTCAGGCACCGGAACCACGCCGCAGGTCGGGCAATAGATCATGGGGATGGGAGCGCCCCAATAGCGCTGGCGACTGATGAGCCAGTCGCGCAGGCGGTAATTGGTCGAGCCCTTGCCGACCCCTTTTTCGGCCACGTATTCGATGGCGCGTTTGATCGATTGATCCCCCGGCGTTCCGGTGAGCGGGCCTGAGTTGACCAGCTTTCCCTTGGCGGGTACCGCTTCGGTCATGCTGGCCGCGTCAATCGGATCCATATCTTCCGGCTGCACCACCACAATGATGGGCAGATCGAACTTGCGGGCAAACTCGAAATCGCGCTGATCGTGGGCCGGTACGGCCATGATGGCGCCGGTACCGTAGGTCATCAGCACATAATCCGCGATCCAGACCGGAATTTTGGTGCCGGAGACCGGGTTGATGGCGAAGCCACCCGTCCAGACGCCGGTCTTGTCTTTGTCGGCGGCTTCGCGCTGAATATCTGACTGACGCAAAGTCTCGGCAATATATTGATCCACCTGCGCCTGCTGCGCTGGGGTGGTCAGCTTTTTCACCAGCGGATGCTCGGGGGCCAGCACCATAAAGGTGGCTCCCCACAGGGTATCGGGGCGGGTGGTGAAAACTTCCAGTTCGTCGCCCGCTTCGGTCGTGAACTTGACCAATGCGCCTTCCGATTTTCCGATCCAGTTGGTTTGCAGCACGCGCACGCGGGAAGGCCAATCGATGGTGTCATAATTCAGCAACTCTTCGGCATAATCGGTGATCTTGAAGAACCACTGAGCCAGATTCTTCTTAATAACTGGCGTGCCACAGCGTTCACAATGGCGATCTTCGCCCCAGACCTGTTCGCGGGCCAGGGTGGTATTGCAGTTCGGACACCAATCCACCGGCGACATCTTGCGGTAAGCCAGGCCGTGTTTGTAGAGCTGTACGAAGAACCACTGCGTCCAGCGATAGTATTTCTCATCCGACGAGATCATTTCACGGCGCCAATCGAACATGGCGCCCATCGTCTTGAACTGTTTGCGCATGCGGTCAATGTTCGAGTAGGTCCAGGTGCGCGGATGGATGTTGCGCTTGATGGCCGCATTTTCGGCCGGCAGGCCAAAGGCATCAAAGCCAATGGGGAACATCACGTTGTAGCCGTTCATACGCTTGAAGCGGGCGCGGGCATCGGAAGGGGCCATGGCGTACCAGTGCCCGATGTGAAGGTCGCCCGAGGGATACGGGAGCATGGTCAGCGCATAGTGTTTGGGTTTCGAGGTATCGATATCCGAATGGTAAATTCCATCGGCTTCCCATTTCTGCTGCCACTTGCCTTCGATCTCAGCGGGAACGTAATTGGGGACTGGTTTGTTTGCCATTTTCACTCCATGTGAAAGTTAAATAAAAAACCTCCATCCGATCAGGGACGAAGGAATTCTCCGTGGTACCACCCTGCTTGTCTGTGAAACTCACAAGACCGCTCTGGCCGCGATAACGAGCGTACCGTCGCCGGTTACTGGGTTTCGCCGGAAAAGCTATCCAACAAGTGGACCTCAGGCGAGTTCGATCGTGCACTCCACGGGTGCTGTGTCGGGCTTCCACCTCACTCTCCCGGCTCGCTGGTGGATGATCTACTACTCCTGATTTTGCCTTAGTGGACCCAGGGGGAGTCGAACCCCCGGCCTCCTCAATGCCATTGAGGCGCGCTCCCAACTGCGCTATGGGCCCAGATTCTTTACCTTTGTACCTTTCGGCCTGCCAATCGAGTGGACCTGGGGGGATTCGAACCCCCGGCCTCTTCAGTGCGATTGAAGCGCGCTCCCAACTGCGCTACAGGCCCGTTTTCAAAGGTGTCAAGATTTTACCTGACACGTCCGCGGATGTCAAGGTAGAAAAAACGCCTCAGATAAATCTGACTGTCACAGCCAAATAGAATACAGAATTGACTGCTGCTTAAGCCGCTTTGGCTTTATAAGTGGCCAGATAGACCTCGCGCAAGTGGGCACACTCTGCTGCGTCCATTTCGATCACTTCTTTGCCCATCGAGCGGGCCAGGATGACGGTATGCGCGGTCATTTCAGCCGCCAGCGTGGATTCATAGGCAGCGGCCAGGTTCGCCCCCACAGTGACCAACCCATGATGGGCCATGATCACGGCGATGCCGTTCGGCCCCATCGCCTTGAGGCTGACCTCAGCCAGTTCTTTGCTGCCCGGTCTTTCGTAAGGTGCAATAGGGATCGGGCCGGTCAAATTCATGGCGGCTTCATTCAAGATCATCGGTACCGGCTCATTGATAACGCTGAAGGTGGTGCAATAAAGGGCGTGGGTATGCACCACGGCGCCGACATCGCTGCGTTTGTTATAAAACACAAGGTGCAAGGGCAATTCGCTGGTGGGTTTCCATTTGCTCTCTACGGGCTTGCCTTCCAGATCAACCACACAGACATCCTCCGGTTTCATGGTCTGGTACGCCAGTGCCGATGGGGAAATAACAACCAGCCCCCTTTCGCGGTCAAACGTGCTGACGTTCCCCTGGGTGCCAAAAGCAACGCCATCTGCCAACATTTTTAAACAGGTTTCGATCACTTGTTCACGCAGTTCTTTGAGTAACATAAGATGCCTCTTTGTTGTCGTTTATCTATACGCTACAGAATCTAAGACCCTTGATGATACTCTATTTTACATCTCAGCCGTGTATATTTATGAGTGATTTCACCCCCAGAAAATTTCCGTTTAGTCAGAATAATATAGCCTGGCTTGTAAGTTACCTTCCTGTGCAGGATATTTAAACGGTTAATAATATTCATCGTTAATAAACAAAGGATGTCGAGTATGCTTTTGTTAAACGCAAAAAAATTGGCCCGATTTCAAAACCGAGCCAGAGCGATCAATATAATGGGTTTGCGTCAAAAGGTAATTTCACACTCATAATACGAATTATTACCGGCTCCACCAAAGCAAATATCAAAGCCAGGGCCGCCTATTAATACATCGTTCCCGTCCAAACCAAAAAGCAAATCCACCCCATCGCCGGCAACGATGCAGTCCTTGCCAGAACCGCCGGTCAAGGTCTCACCACTATCAGTGCCCAAGATTAACTGGTTATTACTATTTGAAAAATTGATCGTTTTGCACTCACTTGGCGCCAGATCATCGAGGGTTACCGATGTTGTAAAGGTTCCCAAGTAAGAACGCGGAACGGTATTGGCGGCTGCAAAAGCCGATCCAGCCGCCAGCAAGATTAATAAGAGCAAGCCAAGCAGCATGAAACGAAATGTAGCTCGAAAACGCATTTTACGCCCGATTCTTCTTGACATTCTTGAGCCAGGTATCGATATCTTTTTCAGAAAGCGGGTGGCTGACTAAATAGCCCTGCACTTCGTCGCAGGCATTGAGGCGCAAAAAGCCCATTTGTTCATCGGTTTCCACCCCGGCTGCGATCACATCTACGTGTTTTTTATGAGCATCATCAATGATCTTTTGCGCCATTCTGCCAGCCTGTTCATTGGCAAGCGCTTCACCCAGAATGGGGCGTCCCAATTTTAATTGGTCAACAGTCTCTAGTGTGTGCAGTTTTTCCAAAGAACTGCTGTTTGCGCTCTTTACAGTAATGGTAACGCCTAATTTCTTTAAGATTTTAAGATTGTTCAAAACAACCGCATCAAATGTCAATTGATCCAAAGAAAGCTCAATGCCAAATGCATGTGCCTCGATCTGGTTCTCCAATAGAGCATCTTCAATATTTCCAGCCAGAGATTCATCTTTCAATTGCTGCGAAGAAATGTTAATTGACAAAAGCACCTGATCCAGACCAGCATCATGCCACTTTTTTAATTGGGTGCAGGCATTTTCAATCACCCATTCATCGATCAATTTGATCGCTACACTCTGTTCAGCCTGAGGCAAGAATTCTCCTGCCATGATCATGCCCTTTTTGGGATGATTCCAGCGCAGGAGTGCCTCCACCTGGCTGACCCGGCCATTTTCAATGGATTGGATTGGTTGGAAGAAAAGGGCAAACTCGTGATTTCTGATCGCCTGGCGTACTTCAGTAACGAACTCCGCATCCGCCTCTCCACCTATGAGCATGGCCGGTTGCCGATAACGATACACTATGTTACTGTCCTTTACCATGTAATCGGTGTAAAGCGGCTGTTGGTGAAAAAACACCGTAGTACCCATACGTTCGGCCAGTTGCACGACATCTTCAAAAGAGACGAGATCAACTACTCGTTCCAGACCGCTGACGGGGCTGGACAGGGTTTCGACCAGCATTGGCCCAACCAACATTTTCGCCTTTAGCTTCTCATCCTCTTTACCGGAACGTGAATAAATGAACATCGGCACTGCCAGCCCCAGTAAGGCAGCGATCAAAAGGACAAGGCTCGTCGTTCTGGCTGCGGCTACAGGCAAGGGGAACGAAAAAATGGGGATGCTATTGGCGGTAATATATTTTTTCTCGACAAACCCTGTGTTGGAAGGCTGATAAGGATCCCCTTGTTCAAGAGCGTCAACGGGAACATAAAATTGCTGAGAATCGATATTGAAGGTCAGAGTGGGCGAAAAGGTTGAATCAAGCGGCAGGTCTGAAAACTCGCCTTTTACTTTGACATCAGGGGAAATGGCTACAGTGTACTGTAGATGTTCCACTTCAGTGATGTTTTCGGTGCCAGTAATCAGGTCACGCAAGGCACAGATATCCAGTGTGGCTTTTGAGTCAAAACTATTCCCACTAAACTCGTTTTCAGGGGTTAACTCAAATGTGCGACGCCAGCCATTGCTCCCTTGTAACACGGCTTTAAGGTGATAGGTTCCCGTACCCATAAAATCGCTCGGGGTGGTTAACAGATATTGAAAAGTGAAATTAACCTTGCAACTTAGTTGCATGAAAACCGGGTCACCTGTGGTAAAGCCTTGTGTATCATAAACTGCCTGATCAGCGCGCCCTGAATAGGTATAAATGCCAAGCTGCTGATATTCGATATTTTCCGCAGCAGTTTTGGTGGTGGGCCTTGTAAAAGCCACTACACCCAACACCAGAGCGATCAAACCAAGGGCATACATCAACCAGTAATAGCCGTCCCGCCAACCAGCGATCTTAAACCCAATCGAAGACGTGAGTTTTTTTCGTTCTTTTTTGCCCGAAGGCAGCCCGTTACGAGAAGAATTTACCATAGTCCACCCCATAATCAAAAAAATAATTCCAGCCAAAAGGGCAAGCACCCAAGGCGATTTAAAAGTAGCGATCAGTGTACCTGCTTTGCGAATGACGAACCAATATTTAGCAATTATCTCATTTTTTGAAGGTTGATACGAATCAATCCAACTGTTGTGATCACCCTTCAGAAAATAGGCATTTCCCTTTATTTCAACAATTCGATGAAAAACATTGCCGAGCTGCGGGTACTTATAAGCGACGATATCCCCTACTTGATAATCTGTTTCAGTGCGCAGCACCACCAGATCGCCTTTGTAAAAACCGGGCTCCATACTGTTGCCGTTGACGATCACATAAAAAGCATTCCCGCCGATCTGGACGGGAGCGAAAATGATCCACAACAGCAGTACGATCAGGAATCCCGCCGCGGCGATCAGCGTTTTGGTGTTCAGCAGCCTTTTCATCAAATGGTCGCAATAAAAGGGGCGCGACCCCTTGATAGAATCGCGCCCTTTTACTCTGAACAAATTATTGAGCAGCGACAACCTGCAGGGATGTCACACCGGTCACGGCTACAGTCAATCCGGTACAGGTAACGGTGGTGGTAGAGACCGTGCAAGCACCGCTGGCGAGCCAGGATGAACCGAGCTTGACTCGGACAGTGGCAGGCGGATTTGCAGTAGCGTCAGTGGGTTTGATCGTGAAACTCAACTGAGAAATGTTCGACGGGTTAGTGCTATCGAGCGTATAGTTAATAGCACTGACAGTGTAACCCGAAACAGTTCCTTGCCCATCTCCTGCATGGCTATCTGGCACAACATTCGCAGCGGCGAAGGCGTAGGTGGTCACAGAAAGAATGAGAGCAAGCACGATAACGACAACTAAACTGGCTTTCTTTGGCATAGTACAATTTCCTTTCTTAAATTTTTATGATTACTTGACTGTTGACATTGTACCGAATTTAATTTTTTCGTCCGTAAAAAACAAATTAATTATTACTGAATTTGCAATTTTCTTAACTTATTCTAATCTTTTTTCGTACATTTTTCTTACTTTTGTACGTTTTTCAAGCCATAAACGACATTTATCGGCATGTTTGAAATAAAAACCGACAACAAGTTCATTGCAATATTTATGCCTAATTTACAACATTAAAAAGAATTGGAAAATTAAATTAAGAACCTTAAAATATCATCAGATGATTAAAACCTATTGACATTGAACACTGAATTTGCTATAAACAACCCTATGTTATCCTTATTTGGCCCTAAGCATCATCGAAAGACAAACTACCTCCCCCTTGAAGGTGGTTCGGTTTTGCTTAAGCGAAAATAGGCCAAAAAGCAAAGTGTTTTATAAAAACCAGACCCTCCTTCAAGGAGGGTTTTTTGTTTGTGCTGGTTTTACCCAAGTAGAGGAAGCAACAAAGCTGTAAACAGAACATCAATTTAGAAAGAGGAAAAAGAAATGAAGAAGTCAACATCACTCATCGTATTTATTGTTTTGGTCAGTGCACTCGTGCTGGCTGCCTGCGGTGCCGCACCCACCGCTGCCGCCACCGAGGCCATGACAGAAGCAGCCCCCACCGAAGCTGCCATGTCAGAAGCCACTGCCCAACCCGAAGGTTGTTTGGGCGACCCGGCCAAGATGGTTGCCGACCTGAACTGCCAGAAGGTTACCATTGCGGTTGAAAACGCCTACCTGCCCTTCAACTATATTCTCGTCAGCACCGGCGAGCCGGGTGGCTGGGATTATGAAGCCTGGGATGAGATCTGCGCCCGCCTCAACTGCACCCCGGTCTACGTCGAGACCGCCTGGGATGGCATGATCCAGCAGGTTTCAGATGGCCAATTTGACGTCGGCGCCGACGGCGTGACCATCACCGAAGATCGCAAAAATTCTGTCGATTTCTCTGAAGGATACCTGGCCATCAACCAGAAGCTGCTCGTCCGCAAAGGCGAGACCCGCATCACCTCCATTCAGTCCATCGTGGATGACCCCACTTTGAAGCTGGGCACCCAGGTGAGCACCACCAACTATGAGACCGCCACCAACTTCCTGCCCGCTGATCGCATTCAGGCTTTTGAACAGTTCCCGTTTGCGATCCAGGCCTTGATCTCTGGCGATATTGACGCCGTCATCATTGACGAGATCGTTGGCCAGGGCTACATCAGCCAAAATGCCGACAAGATCGAATTCGCCGGCGATCCCATTCAGAGCGATGAACTTGGTTTCATCTTCCCCAAAGGCAGTGCTCTGGTAGCTCAGGTGAATGCAGCCCTCGACGCCATGAAGGCTGACGGCACGCTGGATGCCTTGAACACCAAATTCTTTGGGCCAGATTTCAGCGTCACCGATTCAGATATTCAATAGGAATAAATTCTACAAATACTCCGGGTCGGCTTCAGGCTGGCCCGGAGGGAAAAGTTCGTCATTATGATCGTAAAAGAGTCACAAAAAATGAATGTGAATCCAATCAGTCTGACTAGAATAAGACCTTTCCTAAAAGAACGGCTTCGAAACGTTCCCTGGTGGCTAGTAGCCATTATCGCAATCGCTGTTTGGGTCTTTGTATTAATAACAACCAATCCCGAGTTTAATAAGGCTTTCACTTTTATTAAGGCAGGATTGGTTGTTACTTTATCCACTACCCTTTTCGCTTTCTTGATCGCACTTGTGTTGGGCCTGCTCGCAGGTTTGGGCAGGATTTCAGAAAGCACCGTTTTTCAGAATATTGCCACCTTTTACGTGGAAGTCATTCGCGGCATTCCCATGCTGGTGCTGATCTTCTTCATTGCACTGGTGGGTGTGCCTGCCTTCATGGATCTGCTCAATGCGATCGGCACCTGGCTCAGCAACACGGGCCTGTTCTCGGGCAGTAATTTCTTGGTCAATGCCAAAAACAGTTCCGTGCCAATGAACGCACGCGCCATCATTGCTCTTTCAGTCACCTACGGCGCCTTTTTGGCTGAGATCTTCCGCGCCGGCATCCAGTCCATCGATAAAGGGCAAATGGAAGCCGCCCGCAGCCAGGGCATGACCCGCTGGCAGGCAATGCGCTACATTATTCTGCCGCAGGCCATTCGCAACGTTCTGCCTGCCCTCGGTAATGATTTCATCTCCATGCTCAAAGACAGCTCTCTGGTTTCCATTCTGGCCGTGCGCGATATCACCCAGATCGCGCGCATTTACGCCGGCAACACCTTTCAATACCAGACCACCTACATCACCCTGGCAGTGCTTTACCTTACCATGACGCTGATGCTCTCCTTCCTGCTGAAATTCCTCGAAAAAAGGACGAAACAAAATGAGCAACGATAAACCCATGGTAATGGTTCGCAACCTCAGAAAATCGTTCAACGGCTTTGAGGCATTAAATGGTGTCGATCTGCTGGTTGAAAAAGGCCAGGTGATCGTCATCATCGGCCCCAGCGGTTCAGGCAAATCGACCCTGCTGCGCTGCATCAATCAGTTGGAAACACAGACCAGCGGTGAAGTGTGGATCGATGGCGAAAAGGTGACCCAAGAGCAACAAAAATTAGACAAAATGCGTTCAGAAGTGGGCATGGTCTTTCAGCATTTCAATTTATACCCGCATCTGACCGTGATGGAGAACATCACCCTGGCGCAGCGCATCGTGAAACACGTGCCCGTGAAAGAAGCCGAAGAGAACGCCCTGATGCAGTTAAAACGTGTGGGCATTCTCGAAAAAGCCAACTCTTACCCCACACAGCTTTCAGGCGGCCAGCAGCAGCGTGTGGCCATTGCCCGTGCCCTGGCCATGAACCCCAAACTGATGCTGTTCGACGAGCCCACCAGCGCCCTTGACCCCGAAATGATCAAAGAGGTGTTGGAAGTGATGCTCGATCTGGCCAAAGCCGGCATTACCATGATCGTTGTCACCCACGAGATGGGTTTTGCCCGCGCCGCCGCCGATGAGGTAGTCTTTATGGACAAAGGCGCCATCGTTGAAAGAGCCACCCCCGAAGCCTTCTTTACCCACCCCGTGCAAGACCGCACCCAGGCCTTTTTGGCCCAAATTCTCAACAAATAAAACCATTCAAACCTGTTCAGATCAAGGAGTTGTTGAAGATCTACGTTTGAAAGCCGTCTCTTTCCTCCATAGAAAAACGAACTCGGACTATAATTTTTGGAGGAGAAATTCGTATGACCGACAAACGCCTTCAACTGCTCTTTGATCTGCTCGACAAACATCATCTCGATGCCGTGGTGGTCAACCCGGGTCCGGCTTTCACTTACCTGACCGGGCTGCGTTTTCATTTAATGGAGCGCCCCACCCTTTTATTGATCCGCAAAGGTGCCCAGCCGGGCCTGATCTTGCCCGAACTGGAAGCCGGCAAGATCGAACAATCGCGTTTCGCCATCACCCCTTTCCCATTTGGGGATAACCCCGGCCTTTGGCCACAAACCATCGGCGAGGCGATGAAAAAGATGGAACTTGAATCGGCCCGCATCGGCGTTGAACCGATCCGTTTGCGCTTCTTGGAGTTGAATTATCTGCAAAAAGCCGCACCGGCTGCCGAATTTGTGGGCGCCGAGGGTTTGTTCAGCGAATTGCGCCTGAACAAAGAAGAAGGCGAGATCGCCAAGATGCTGGAGGCGATCCGTATTGCCCAGGATGCCCTGAACGCCACCCTGCCCATGATCAAGATCGGCCGCAGTGAACAGGAGATCGCCTCAGAACTGGTCATCAACATGTTCCGTCTGGGCAGCGAACCCGAACTACCGTTTGCGCCCATCGTGGCTACCGGCCCGAACAGCGCCAATCCGCATGCCACCCCAGGCGAGCTCAAACTGGCCAACGGTGATCTGCTGGTCATTGACTGGGGCGCCACATATGAAGGTTACTGTTCAGACCTGACACGTACCTTTGCAATAGGAAAGATCGATGATGAGTTGCACAGAATTTATGGAACCGTGAAAGCCGCCAACGAAGCCGGACGCGCCGCCGGAAAGCCAGGCCTGGCCGCCGGTGTGGTCGATCACGCCGCGCGCGAAGTGATCGAAAGGGTCGGTTACGGCAGTTATTTCACCCATCGCACCGGACATGGGCTGGGCATGGACGCCCACGAAGAACCCTATATGTTCGGTGAAAGCCAACAAATCTTGACGCCGGGCATGGTCTACACCGTGGAACCCGGCATCTATCTGCCCGGGCACGGCGGTGTGCGCATTGAAGACAATGTAGTGGTCACTGCAGAAGGCGCTCGCACCCTCAGCACTTTCTCGCGTGAATTAACCACTCTGGGCTGAACGGACGATCAATGGATAAAATTCCCGAAACCCTCGCCAAAGCCGAGCCCTTCCTTATTAAGGGCGGGCCGATCGGCTGCTTGCTGTTGCACGGCTACACCGGCACCCCATTTGAGATGCGCATGCTGGCCGCCTCGCTGGCCGAGGCTGGTTTCACCGTGCTGGCCCCACGGCTGTTTGGACATGCCACCGACCCAGAGGATATGTTGCGGGCACGCTGGTGGGACTGGGTAGCTTCAGCCGAAGACGGGCTCAATTTGCTGCGCGGCTGCACCGAGCGGCAGGTAGTGATGGGCCTTTCTATGGGCGGTGCACTGAGCTTGATCCTCACAGCGCGTCACCCGCTGGATGCGGTATGTGCTTTTTCTGCACCTTATGACCTGCCCAAAGATCCGCGTCTGAAATTTCTCAAATATATCTACTGGCTGATGCCGCGCCAACTCAAAGGCAAGCCCGACTGGCACAATCTGGAAGCAATGCAAGATCACGTG
This sequence comes from uncultured Anaerolinea sp., assembly GCA_964459385.1. GTDB lineage: Bacteria > Chloroflexota > Anaerolineae > Anaerolineales > Anaerolineaceae > UBA6107. The sequence goes on along the minus strand of CAYWLG010000001.1, from coordinate 376,719 downwards.
GATTATCCTTACTTTCCCACACGTTCGATCCTCGAATTGAAGGGCCTTCTGGATGCCATGCGCCCGGAACTCGGCAAGATCACTGCGCCGATCCTGTTCGCCCAGTCACATGGCGACAAGACCATTCCGCCTGAAAGCCTGGAATACCTGTATGAACATGTGAGTTCTGCGGTCAAAGAACAACTCTGGCTAAGCGACAGCGGCCATGTGATCATCCGTGAGCCGGAGCGGGAAAAGGTCTTCGCTGCTGCCGAACAGTTCGTCAAAAGAGTCGTGAAAGTTTAATGAACCGCAACCTGTTGTTGATCGGATTGAGCCTCTTCACCTGGGGGTTGGGTGAAGGGTTCTTTATTTACTTTCAACCATTGTACCTGCAGGAATGGGGAGCCGACCCGGTGATGCTCGGCGGCATTCTGGGCGGGGTGGCCATCGTGCTGGCACTGGCACAAATTCCCACCGGTCTACTGACCGACAAGTTCAGTCCCAAGACCCTGATGCTTGTTTCATGGTTCATCGGGTTGATCTTCGCCTGGGTAATGACACTGGCACGATCTCTACCGGTATTTGTGATCGGGCTGCTCTGCTATAACTTCTCCGGGTTTGGCATCATCCCCATCAATGTTTATTCCACTAATGTGCGCGGCAAGCTCTCGGTGCAGCGCGCGCTGACCTTTTCTTCAGGATTTTACAACCTAGGTGCAGTGATCGGCCCCATTTTGGGCGGCAAGATCGCCGATGCCTACGGACTGTGTGCCGTTTATCTGATCGCCTCGATCATTTTCATTTTTTCCGTGGTGATCATTTTCTTCATAGAAGATATCAAAGGCCCGCCGCACAGTGACCTCGTCCCACAGCCCAACCGAACGCGTATCCTGCAGAATCCACGCCTGCTCGGCTTTATGGGGCTGCTGTTCATCACCCTTTTCGTGATGTATCTGCCCCAACCGCTCACGCCCAATTTCTTGCAGAACCAGCAGCATTTTTCACGCACTACCATCGGCCTGCTGGGTGCCTGCGGCAGCCTGGGCAATGCCATCACGCAAATCGCGCTGGGCAGCCTGAGCCCCACCTTGGGATTGTTGATCGGCCAGGCCATGGTGGGGTTGTTTTCCATCAGCTTTTTGGTGGGAGGGTCGGCTCTCTGGTTTGGCCTGGGCTATGTGTTGATCGGTGGCTACCGGCTCTTCCGTTCCATGATCCTGGCTTTTACGCGCCCGCTGATCCACGCCGGCGAAACCGGGCTGTTATATGGTATCCTCGAAACAGTGGCTATGGTCTCGATTGTGCTGGCGCCAATGGTTTCGGGGCTGATTTATGACCAATCACCAACTCTTGTTTATACCGTTTCGTTCATCAGTATTCTGGCAATGTTGGCCATCAATGCGATCGTACTCCCAAAGATCCACAGATCATCTATTACCGTTAACGGTGAGGAAAATAATTAGATGTTAACTTACAAGCTCTTTGTGCTGGGCCCACTCGATAACAACGCCGCTGTGCTTTACGACGACGAATCGTTGGAAGCGGCTATTATTGACCCCTCTTATGATCCGCAGTCGCTGATTGATTTCATCCAGCAGAAAGGCCTGCACGCCGAGAAAGTGCTGCTCACCCACGGTCATTTTGATCATTACTACGGTCTGCCCGACGTTCAATCGGTGCTGCCCGAGGCGAAAGAAGTTTACCTGCATGCTGACGATTTGGGGTTGTGGCGAGAGGGAGGTGCAGCCAAAAAGTTTATGAACGAAGTGCTGCAACTGCCAGATCCCAACCATGTATTTCACGGTGAGCCAGAAATTCGGCTGGGCGCCCACGCGATTCAGGTGTTCGAGACTCCCGGCCACACCCCCGGATCGGTCGTTTATTATTGTCAGGAAATCGGCACAGCCTTCTGCGGCGACTTGATCTTTTACCACGGGGTAGGTCGCACCGATCTGGCCGCCAGTGGTTTTGTCGAACTTGCGAATAGCATCCGCAGCAAGATCTACACGCTGCCTGCCGAGACCGTACTGATCGCCGGTCACGGCAAAGAGACGAATGTTGCCGAAGAGATACGCCACAACCCATTTGTGCGTTGAGCGCGAAAGATAATTCGACCGCATAGTTCCATCCAAAATGCAAATTTTCTGCATAAATGGTGAGTATGCTTATAGCTGACCTTAACCTTGGAAAGGCATCATGAAGAACAGACATCTGGCATTTATTTTAATCCTCCCATTGCTGCTCGCGGCATGCGGTTCTAAACAAGAGGACAGTTCAGCAATTCAACCTTCCATCTACACAGCAGTGGCCCAAACATTGACCGCCAACCCCACCCGCACCGTTGAAAGTGAACCAACAGAAGCCCCCACGGCCACTCAGACGAACACGGCCACCGTCTTTCCGACCGTTTTTGTGACGCAGTCTTACAATGTCACCTATCAGGATTCCTGCAACCAGGCGACCTATCTTTCAGATGAAACCATCCCGGATAACACCGTGCTTTCTGCAGGCGAGTCTTTTAAGAAGACCTGGAAAATAAAGAATACGGGCACCTGCACCTGGAGCACCTCCTATTCAGTGCGCTTTGTGAGCGGAACACAGATGAGCGGAGCCACTACCTATTTGAGCGCTTCGGTCGCCCCCAATTCAAGCCTGGATGTTTCCGTTGATCTGGTGGCCCCCAGCACGGCCGGCACTTACAGCGGTTATTGGCAGATGGCAGATGAGACAGGGACGATCTTCGCCTCCAGCTTTTATCTGACCATTGTCATCCCCTCAAGCACAACCACTGTGACGATCACAGCCACACCAACAGTAACCGCTACCCCCACCCAGACGCCCATCTATATCGTGGTTACTGCCACCCCCATGCCCACCAGCACTCCCATTCCCACCGATACGACTGTGCCCAGTCAGACCCCCACCCCAACAGAAGTGCCCACCAGCGAAACTGGCGGTTAAAACACAGTGCTCATCCAATTGGATGAGCACTGCTCTTTTTTGTTCGAATTATTCGATCTCTTTGCAAAAAACCGGCTGCTGGGCAGGGGGCTCAGTCTCTGTGTTGGCAAAAACCGTACAATCCACCCAGACCCCGCCAAAATTGACCGAGACATTGCTCATGATCATCGAAGAGTCATAGCGCGCCAGGATCAAATGTCGCGGTGATGCCAGCAAATCATCCAGGCCATTCAAGGCAGCCAGGTGCATGACCCGCGCATCTTCTTTGCTGACCGGCACGGTCAACGAAGCGATTTTTCTATCTACCAATTTGTTGACCGCCACTACCGGTTCACGTACGGGCTGCTGGATCATGTAATCAATGGGCGAGGCGATGCACACAAAAATCGCCATCCAGATCACAAAGGGGAGCACTGCACCAATTTTAGAAGAGGCGTTGTGCGCATTATCCACCAGCATTTTGAAAAAAACGCCACCCAAAGCGCTGACAGCCACGCAGATGACCAACACTACGGCGAAACGTGAGGATACACCAGAGTTAAAGGGCAGCGAGGTGCGCCAGGCGAGTTCGGGGTTGAACCATTGATAAAAACGATCCACCCCCTCGAAAGGAACATGGCAGGAGAAAATGCACAAAAGTGTACCGGTGACCAGCCAAACGAGGGCGCTCAGCAGGGCATTTTCAAGCTTGCTGCTGGCCCAGCCGGCCAGAACGCAAATGGCCAGGGTAGGCAGAATCCCCAGCGCCAATTTTGCCCAGGGGAAGATCGAATTCGCCAGTGCCAATTTAAGTCCATCCAGACCCCATAGTGCTATCACATAGGCCAGACCAGCCGCCAGGCCAAACCAAACGCCCAGGCGGACTTTTTCACGTTTAAACTGCTCACTGCGATCTTCTGTTTTAGTGAACATAACTCCTCTTTTTTTGGATCAAAAATGAATACTCAGATTATAACAAAATCGCATTAAGCAAAATTAATAATAAATTAAATCTTTCACACATTTTCACGCTCAGTGCTATAATCGCGGGCTTATGGGTCGTGGTAATCCTTGTGTGCAGTGCGGCGCATGTTGTGCTTTTTTCAGAGTTTCCTTCTTTTGGGAAGAAGCCAACCCTGAGGACCCCTTGTCTGTTCCCCCTGAATTAACCGAAGCTGTTGATGATCTGCTGGTTTGCATGAAAGGCACCAACCAACCCGCGCCAAGATGTGTGGCTTTAAGCGGAGAGATCGGCGAAAAAGTAGGCTGCCTCATCTATGAGCGGCGTTCTTCTGTTTGCCGGGAATTTGGCTTGCACGAAAATGGGCAGTCCATTACCGTCAACGGTATGGATCTGGTGCGCTGCAACCAGGCACGCAAAGCCTGGAATCTGCCGCCTTTGACCCGTGCGGAGCTGCGAGAACTCAACCACGAGCCTTCTGTAAGGATGATGCGGCCAGACCACCGCCGTGTGCTGCGCAAAAAACGCCGTACCCGCTTTTAATTATTTAATTGAGCGAAACAGATCTTCTGGGTATTTACTTAACGCGCCAATGATAACGCTGTCGTACCCTGCGCTGTGTAAAGCAGGGATTTCTTTTTTTAAAGTTTCAGTCTCTGACAAAACATCCGCCTGGTTGAAAAGTACCACCTTTTTCGCCGTGGCAGGGATTCCCTTTAGCCCCCCCAACGGATGCACCAGCATGCGTGTGACATCGGCTGGCCGAATGGGGTCGTTGATCTGAAGCCCTGTTAACGAAGAAAAGATTTCCGTGCGGTGCACCCAATCCTGTGTGAGGGGTCTGCCAAAAACCGAACAACCCACCAATACGATCACCGTATCTACCCAGTCGGGAATGACGGGTTCATGTTCCGCGGGTGCTTTGAGCGGGTGTGAGCGCGCCCCATCCGCTTCAACAATGAGAGAAACTTGCTGCGCATTAGCCAGTTTAACCAATTGCTCCATCACTTCAGGCGAGGGGCCATGCACGCGATCATCCGGGGTAAACGGCCCGGTGATGAGCGAGTGTTTTTGCGCCAGTAACTGGTGAAGATCAAGCTGAGCGGGTGTCTCGACCACAAAATGGCGGTCGGCATATGAAAGCTGGTCGGTGCCCAGATGGGTGGTGGTGGTCGTCCAGGTGAGACCCTCGATTTGCCGGCCGAGCTGAAAAAGCGTGGTGGTTTTGCCGCCCGCACCCACAATGGCAATGCGTGCCGGCAAGTTGGGATTTAACGCTTCAACGAGATTCATTTTTGCTCACCCGGAACACGGTTTGAGAGCAGTGCCTCGAGAACGCCGCCGCCAATAGCCAACGCTTTATCCGAAGCGATGGTGCAGATGGCCGGGTTGCAGCGTGGATCGAGATCGCCCACCTTCAACCCTTCCTTTACCTGCAGACCATCGTGGATCAAGCCGCGCAAAACGCCCCTGAATGGCGCTCTGATAGGCTTGCCCTCCACCTCGGCAATAACCTGACCCTCTTCGAGAATCTGGCCGATCTCAGCCCGGGCCACCAATCGGCCCTCAGCGGGAGCATAAAGCACCCGTTGCACGTTATAACCCTTGACCGATTCGGGCACGCGGCTGTCCGCCTCGGCCTGCCCCTGCCAGTAAACCCGGCCCAGATAAGGGCCGCGGTTGGTCTCGACCACGGCATGGCAATCCAGCCCGGCGGTGAAGCCAGGGCCAAGACCAACCACAAGCGGAGCCGCTTCTTTTGTCAATTCCGGCGCTTTTTTGGTCATGCGCCCATCCACCAGGGCAAAAAGGGGCAGTTGCGTGCGCAATGCAGCGGGCGGGTCAATGGTCACAGCCACTCTGCCGGTGTTCATCACCTGCAAAGCAGAGGGCGCGTCCTCAACCAGCACCCCTTCGGCATCTTCCAGGCGGTAATGGCCGTCGAAGATCACTTGGGCAAACGAGGCCAGCCGCCTCACCACCAGTGGTTCAGGCAGTTCGGTGACCAGCACCCGAAAACCAACGTGATAGAGACGCAGTGCCACCCCGCTGGCCAGGTCTCCCCCGCCACGGATCAAGACAATTGGGGCTTCTTTCTCTTGAAAAAGCATAGAAAAAATTATACTGCGATGTGCTTCAAAATAAAAAAAGGAGCGGCCGAAACCGCTCCTCAACCTGTTTACTTGATGGCGACGTACTCGTCCACCTGCTTGCCAATGATGGCCAGCGAATCTTGCCAGAACTTCTTGGTGCGAATATCAATGCCAAAGCGCGCTGCCAGGTCGGCCGCGGGGGCCTCACCGGTGCTGGCCAGCAGTTGCACGTAATCTTCGACAAACTGATCGCCGCGCTGCTGGTAAATGGCATAGAGTCCCGTGCCAAAGAGCAAACCAAAGGCATATGGGAAGTTGTAGAAGGAGAGCTGGGCCGAGTAATAGTGAGGCTTCCAGGTCCACATCCATTTTTGCAGATAGCGAGCGTCCAGACCATCGCCAAAGGTGGCCTTTTGCGCTTCTTCCATGATGTCGCAAAGTTCCTCAGCGCTCAACTCGGCTTTTTCGCGGCGCTCGAAGACCTCTTTTTCAAACAGATAGCGCGAGTAGATATCCACGATCACCTGTGAATCGCCCAACAGTTTGGCTTCGAGGATGGCCAGACGTTCCTGGTCGTCTTTGGCCTGCTTGAGCGAAGCGTGGCTGACGATGGTCTCGCACATGATCGAAGCCGTTTCGGCCAGCGTCATGGGGGTGAATTTTTGGATCTCGGTCTTTTTGGCCTTGACCGCGCAGTCATTATGAAAACCGTGACCCAACTCATGGGCCAGGGTAGAAACCTGGTCGAGGCTGCCGTCAAAGTTGCTCATGATGCGCGACTCGCCAACCTTGGGCACTTCCATACAGAAGGCCCCGCCACGTTTGCCGTCACGCTGCTCAGCATCGATCCAGTGGTTGTCAAAGGCGTGCTGGGCGAAGGCGCGCAGACGCGGTGAAAACTCACCAAAATGATCGAGCACGAAGTTCTTGGCTTCTTCAAAGCTGTAACTGGTGGTGGATTTACCCACCGGGGCATAAAGGTCATACCAGGGCAGGCTTTCTTTGCCCAGGCGTTTGGCCTTCGACTTGAAGTATTTGCGGAACATGGGGAAAGAGTCGTGCATGGCCGAGAGCATGGCCTCGAGCGTCTCACGGTCAATGTGCGACTGGTCAATGGCGCTGTCCACGGCATCTTTGCGGCCACGGTGGCGGTTGAGGGTGTTCACCTCGCCCTTGATGCCATTCATGGCGGCAGCCAGCGGTTCTTTCAAAACGTTCCAGGCCTGATTTTCGGCTTCGTAGGCTTTGCGGCGCACTTCACCGTCAGGATGAGAGCGCAGGTTGATCAAGGCCGGCATGGGCAGTTTGCGAATTTGTCCGTCCAACTCAAAGGGGACGGAATATTGAGAAACTACCGTTCCTTGCAGTTTGGTCCAGGCGGTGGAGCCGCTCAAGGTCAGTTCGGCGGCCAGCATTTCTTCTTTTTCAGACATCAAATAACGGCTGGCTCTGGCGGCTTCGCGCAGATAGTAAGGATGTGCTTTTGTAATGGGATCCAGGTCAATGAAAGATTCCAGTTTATCGGCAACCGAACCTACCCAGGCGCGCACTTTGACATCCAGTTTGTCGATGCCGATAGCGATCTGGTCGAACTCAGACTGTTTGGCCATCGCCTCTTTGTTGTATGAATCGGTGGAAACAAACGATTCGATATAAGCACGCATCGTGCCCGCAATGAGAAGTATCTCATTGGTGCGTTCGATGATGCCGGCGGCGGTCTTGGCCAGTTCTGCGGCGGGCGAGGCAACGGTGACCTTGCTGACCGGGCCAACCAGATAGGCATCGAGATCAGCGATCAAGTCGGTCAATTTCTTTAGGTCAGCAGCATATTCTTTTGAAGATAAGGCGGGATAGACATTGGTCAAATCCCAGCGGGGAGGATTTTGGTCGGACATGGAAACTCCTTAATAAGAAGGTTGAGTGAATTATAAAGCAGATGCTCAAAAAACTAAAACGCCCGAGCAATTCGGGCGTTTAGTATAGAAGGAGAAAAGAAGGATGATATCTATTGACGGGAGATCAAGGCAAGCCGCTTCTTTTTTTCTTGGGCCGAGGCCACCTCAAAGATGACACGATAAACGGTCAAGAAGAGCAAGAGAGCACCGCTGATCCAGTAGAACAAGCTGGTCCACAAAAGGCCGCTATCGGTTCCGCTCAACAAGCCATGAATAAGTGCCCCCAAGAAAGTAAGATATGAGAAATAATGAATGAAGCGCCAGGCTTTTGTGCCGATGCGTTTGCGCACATAGAAGCTAAAGAGCACGATCGCCCATACATAAAATCCCAACTGACCAATCCCCACCGAAACCGGCCGGTAAACCGTCACCGTAAAGGGGATGAGAATTTGTACAACTTTCAGGTTCATATATTGATCGCCCAGCAAGATCAACCCGTGAAAAAGGCCAAAGGCCAGCCCCAACAGGCTTACATATTGGTGCAAATCGTTGGTCTTACCCAGACCGGGCCAGCGCGCGGCCATCTTGTTGGTAACGCCGACGCCCAATACCATAGAAAGCCAAAGCAAGAAAAAGGCAACAAAACCACTGGCACGGGTCAGGTACCAGAACACCTTTGGCTGTGTATTCGCCACCGATTGCACATAGCCCGGCAGCAAAGCCTGCAGAATGTACATGCCGCCCACCGCGCCGGCGATGACGGCCAAAAGGATGAGAAACACCGCACCAATGCTGAACTGCTGTTCAACATCGTCTACGCTGAAATCTTTTTTCGTTGATTGATCCATTGTTCGTTCCAAACCATTTCATCAAAAGTTTTATTGCTAAGCTGTGTGCCGTCTTCCAACGCAAAGAAGTAGCCAAGGTTTTTGATCTGATCCAAGGCAGCGGCGCCTTCAGTGCTGCCCAGAATGAGGCCCATTTTGGCGTAGGCCTCTGCGGTCACCAGATCGGGCGCAAAGACCGTGGCGCTCATGATGTCGGTTTCGGCCGGTCGGTCGATGCGTGGATCGATGATGTGATGTTGCCAGCGGCCGTCTTTTTGCCAGCGCCGGTAATCACGGCCGGATGTTGCCAATCCGCCCCGGTTGATCATCACCAGACGAAGGTTGTGTGTAGCATCGGTTGGGTCAGCCACCCCCACCGGCCAGGCTTCTCCATTTTCCAGCGGGCCGCTGACGGAAATATCGCCCCCGGCATCCACCAACACGGGTGCGACCTTTTGCAGGTGGCTCATGGCCTGCATGGCCGCCCACCCTTTGACCACGCCGCCCAGATCAATGCGCTGCCCCTTTGGCAGACGGATCGAGTGACGCGAAGGGTCCAGCTCGATATCGCCAATTTCTTCCATCTGAGCCACCGGCCGCCGCAGCAGTTCATCCATGTGCTCGGCCATATCATCAAATGAGATGGTATAGCCGGCGTTTTCAAGTGCGTTAAGCGCTTCGGGGGTCACTAAGCCATGCGTCATTTCTTTTACTTTCAAGCTCAACCTGAAAACCTTCCAGAACACGCTGCTGACCCAAACCCACTCGCCGCTTTTGCTGTTGAGCTCGCTCAATTCTGAAGTGAGGCGAAAACGGCTGAAGATCTGTTCCCATTCTTCAAACCACTTCACCGTCTTTCCGCACCAGTCAGCGAAATCTTCCGATTCCGTATCCATCGCGACCAGAATGCGCGAGCCCATCGCCTGAAAAGAGTATGTTTTCATCTGCGTGAAGAGCGGGTCTGGGTGACGGGATTCGGCTGGATGATCTGCACCGAACCGGTATTTGATGAAGTGACCGCACTCTGGCTGGGGGGTTGGGTCGCCACCGGCAGCAGCGCCAGCGGATCCGTTTGTGCTGCCCCAGAAACAGATGCACCGGTGGTGGAAACATCGTTCAACGGTATCAAAGTTGGCAAGGGAGCGGGGTCAATTTGCGTGGAGGTGTTGTTCATCGCCTGGGCGTCTTGTTTGCTAAAAACGCCCCACAGGCCAACGGTACTCGCCACCGAGACAGCCGCGACCAAATATTTAAATGAGTTGGTTACAAACACCTTTTTTTTGCGAGGTGCATTTTGCTGATTCATAGGATTTCTCCGTTCTTCTTCAATGAAAGATTAATCGTCGTTCTCTTCGTGTTCACCACCCGAAGTGGGGTTGGTGTAAACAGGCAATTGAACAGCCAGGATGTTGCCGTATAGATCAATGTACACCTGTTCACCATTCGAAAAAGTAACGCGGTAAGCACCGGCGTTGTTGTAATAACCGCTGATCACTTCAACCACGCGGTTATCGCCAGTGTAGTTAATGGCAATCTGAGCCGCCTGGTCTTTGCTGATGATCTGTGTGACCTGAACGCCGTTGTAAAGAATCGCTCCACTGTTGGCATCCACATAAACCAGTCCATCTGTAAATTTGACCGAGTAAGCCACCTTGCCCGAATAATTCACCAGTTCGGGGATTGCCAGGGGCGTTTCACCCGAGGCATTCGAGGCAATGGTGGCAGCCTGATCAGCCGAGACCGGATAGGGGGTAGCCGTTGGCTCGCCTGCCTGCACGGCAGAAAGCTCCGCGATCTTTTGGTTGGCCTGAGCAATCGTCTGATTGGCCTGTGCGATCAAGTCTTGATATTGTGCTTCACGGGTCGGATCCATGCCTGAGATGGATTGACTGCTCTGGGTTGCCACGGGGGTTGAATTGCCAGAAGCAGCCAGCACCCCGCCGACAACTGTGAGCACAATTATGGTCACAAATACTGATAAAGTGATGGCAAATTTCGTCTTCATGCTTTATTCTCCAAATATATCTTTACTAAATTTATCCGATTAACCTTGGGTTTAGATTGGAAGTTGCTAGGAATTTTCCAATCAATTTCCAACCTTTGCTGAGTAAAATTATTTCGGTTGTCAACGACGACTGTATAATTTATTAAAGAAAAGGAATTGCCATGCGCATTCTTTTAATCGAAGATGACAAACGGTTGGCCGCCCTGGTGCGAAGCGTGCTGGAGCAGGAAAACTTCAGTGTGGATGTGGCCAATGACGGCGATACCGGGCTGGAACTGGCCCTGCGTGGTGTTCACGATGTCGCCATCATCGACTGGATGCTGCCGGGACGAGATGGTCCTTCAATTTGCCGCAAAGTACGCTCTGCCCACTTGCCTACCGGCCTGTTGATGTTGACTGCGCGCGGACAGGTGGAAGATCGTGTCACAGGGCTTGAAAGCGGTGCAGATGATTACCTCACCAAACCCTTTGCATTTGACGAACTGATCGCGCGCATCCATGCCTTGAGCCGGCGCATGAACCCGAATGCAGTCGATTCGTGGGAAATTCGTCTCGGCAGCATGGTGATGGATTTGAAAGCCCACACGCTGCGCCGCGAAGAAAAACCGATTGACCTGACCAAAAAAGAGTGGGATCTATTGGAATTTTTCATGCGCCATCCGGGTCAGGTGCTCACCCGCCAGGAAATTCTCGATTACGTCTGGTCCTATGAGACCAATGTGCAGCCCGAAATGGTAGATGTGTATATTTCTTACTTGCGCCAGAAGTTGGGGGTGGACGGCAAAAAGAATCCGGTCGAGACAGTGAGAGGGTTTGGGTACCGTTTCGATGAAACCACTGCTTAACCGCCTGCGCATCCGGCTGGTGCTTTTATATACGGCCATCGGTCTGGGGTTGGCCGTCATTCTCAGCGTCGGCACCTATACCTTGGTCAATTATTATTTGCGCGTCAACAATGACCGTGCCCTGACGCTTAAGATGGGGCTGCAATTTGCCTCTCTGCATCTGCCCTTGCCAATCAATTTGTATGATTCTCTGGTCAGCGCCGGTTTTGTGAACACCACTTCTGATTCCCACTTCTGGGTGGATCCCTATGGTAACCCAGAATCTGACGAAGAAAATGAAGCCGATGAGGACCTGCAATATAATGAAAGCAATCAGGTCGAGATCAGCGAACTGGCCGATATTGTTGTGCTTTCTCTCAAGATAGACGGCACACCGATCACGGGCACCGTGGTCACCCATTCGTGGCTGCCCGCCGATAAGAACGCCATCGCCGCCGCGCTGGTGAACGGCTCTGACATTCGCACCGTCAAACTGACGGATGGCACGCCGGTGAGACTGCTCACATATCGCGTTCCGATTGACAATGAAGTGGGGCTCATCCAGGTGGGCAGATCGCTCAAGCCGCAGCAGGCCATGATGGATCAGCTTCTGCAGGGCATGATCCTTGTCGCCGCACTGAGCATTTTGCTGCTGGGGGTCGGCTCCTGGTTTTTGGCCGGCCGTTCCATTAAGCCCACCCAGTTGGCCTGGGAGCGCCAGCAGACCTTCGTGGCCAATGCCAGCCACGAACTGCGCACCCCGCTCACCTTGATCCACGCCGGGGTGGAGGTGGCCCAGAGACAGGCCGTCTCTGAACCCCAAAAGCAGGTGCTGGGCGATGTGCTGAGCGACGCCAATTACATGACCAAGTTGATCGAGAACCTGCTGCTGCTTAGCCGCCTGGACGCACACAAGCTGCCCATCGAAGTGCAGCCGATCTATATGCCCGATCTGCTGGATGAACTGGTGCGGCAAAACGAACGCGTTCTTTCCAGCACAGAGATCACCCTCACGGCAAGCGGTGAACCTTTGACCGTGTTGGCGGATCCGGTTCACTTGAAGCAAATACTGCTCATCCTCATCGATAACGCGGCCCGCAACAACCATCCCGGTGGCTGGGTCAAGATCCAAACCGCGACCAAAGCCGGCAAAGCGTTCATTGAAGTCAGCGATAATGGCTCGGGCATTCCACCCGAACATCTGGCCAAGGTCTTCGACCGCTTCTACAAAGTCAGCGACAAATCCAGTCCCGATTATCGCGGCAGCGGCCTGGGGCTTTCGATCGCGCAGGGATTGGTGCAGGCCCAAAATGGCACGATCGAAGTGAACAGTCAGGTGGGTCAGGGCACGCAAATCCGCTTCACCCTGCCGCTGGCGAGGAAGATCACGCCCGGTAAGGATGACCCCAAACAAGAAATGTAAGTTTGCCAGGGCGTTTTTTTACATTCACCGGTCAATATGCTACAATACTGGCTCGAAGGGTGAACCGAAACCCTATTCATTGGGGTTTATATAATGAAAGGTTAACCCCTGGAGGAGAAATGGCTCAAGATCGAACTCGCAAAATCGTTATTACCGGCGCGTTGGGTGCCGTAGCAATCTTATTGGGGCTCACCCATTGGGGCTTCATCCCCTGGTTTGGCGGCATCTCGCTCACCATCATGCACGTGCCGGTCATCATCGGCGCCATTTTGGAAGGCCCAGTAGTAGGCGCCGGCATCGGCCTGATATTTGGCCTGTTCAGTCTGCTGCAGGCGGCAATTGCACCCTCCGGACCCGGTGATGTGGTCTTCACCAACCCGTTGATCTCTGTGCTGCCGCGTCTTTTCATCGGGCCGGTGGCCTGGCTGGTGTGGCGCGCGCTCAAAAAACTCCCGGTGGCCGGCTTGATCGGTTCGGGGCTGGCAGGCAGCCTCACCAACACCGTGCTGGTGCTGGGCATGCTGGGACTGTTCCAGATCTACCCCTGGGTTATTTTAGGCGGCATTGTCGTCTCGAACGGCCTGCTTGAAGCAGCGCTCTCCGCCGTGATCACCGTGATCGTGGTCGGCATCATTTTGCAGATTCGCGTCGGCAAGAAAAAAGGCGCCGATCTTTAGGCCATCTAAACAATCGGAACGTTTTAGAAGAGGAATGCCGCGGCATTCCTCTTTTTGGTATCATGACTTCCATAATATTGTCGAGTTTTACAATACGTTAACCATTTCTTAAAATTTTGATAATAAAATCGTCTTTTTGCCCTGAATTCTGGTTATCCTCGGATATAATCGAGATAATGCGCAAAAGGTACATTCTCCTGGGGGGGATGCTCCTCTGTTTGCTGGCCGCCTGCCAGCCCAAACAGGGTGCTGATGCTATTACCCCACCTGCCCAAACCAGTGCCTATATCGAGAATAAAGGGTCTGATACCATCGTCAATCTGGCCCTGGCCTGGGCGGAAAAATATCAGATCCTGCATCCAGAAATCTCCATCTCGGTCACGGGGGGTGGGTCGGGCACGGGCATTACGGCCTTGTTGAACAAGACGGTAGATATTGCCAATGCCTCGCGGCAGATCAAGCCCGAAGAGATGGACGCCGCCCTGAAAGCCGGTTTGGATCCGCAAGAGATCGTCATCGCGCGCGATGCCATTGCCGTAATCGTCAACCCGGCCAACCCGGTGGGTCACCTCACCCTCAGCCAGCTCTCGGCCATTTACCGCGGTGAGATCACCAACTGGATGGAAGTGGGCGGCGAAGATCGGCCCATCGTGCGCCTTTCGCGCGAGACCAACTCGGGCACGCACGTGTACTTTCTGGAAGCTGTGGTGCGCCTGGGCGACAGCAAAGACAAGACCATTTTCGCACCCGATACGCTGCTGCTGCCTTCTTCAGAGGGCATCATCGCCGAGGTGCGCGACAACCCCAACGCCATTGGCTATGACGGGCTCGGCTACGTGACCCACGAGGTCAAGCTGGTGGCCATATCATCCCTCGAGAACCCCGATGTTTTCGTGCTGCCCTCGGCAAAAACGGTCACCGACAACAGTTATGTAATTTCACGAAATCTCTATATGTACACCCAAAACACCCCGACCGGAGCGATCAAAGACTACCTCGACTGGATCCTGTCGCCTGAAGCGCAGCAGATCGTCAGCGAGCTGGGCTTTGTGCCGGTGCAATAGACAGGACCGATCATGAAGCGACTCAGAGGCGACCAATTCATTTCTCTCCTGATCAAACTCAGCGGTTATTCAAGCATCTTATTCGTCACCCTGATCCTGCTTTTTCTTCTGCGTGAAGGCCTGCCCGCCCTCACCGATGTACCGCTTTCAAGCATCTTCAGCACCACCTGGTACCCGATCGAGGGCTATTTTGGGGTGCTGCCCCTCTTTTTGGGCACGATATTGGTGACCGTTGCCGCCACGATCATTGCCCTGCCCTTCGGCATTGGCACGGCAGTGTATCTTTCAGAGATCGCCCCCAACTGGATCAAAGAAACGCTCAAACCGATCATCGAAATCCTGGCCGGCATCCCTTCGGTGGTGCTGGGCTTTATTGGCATTCTGGTGATCGTGCCCTTTATGCGCGAGTTCTTTCACCTGCCCACCGGCCTGACGGCCATCACCGGGGCCATTTTGCTGGCCCTGATCTCGATCCCGACCATCGTCTCGATTGCCGAAGATGCGCTGAACAACGTGCCCCCCTCATACCGACAGGCAGCCTGGGCGCTGGGGGCGACCCGCTGGCAAACGATCTGGGGCGTAACCCTGCCGGCCGCCAAAAGCGGCGTGCTGACCGCTGTGATGCTGGGCGTTGGGCGTGCTCTGGGCGAAACCATGGCCGTGATGATGGTGACAGGCAATGCGCCAATCATGCCGCTGCGCTGGAACTCGCTGCTCATGCCCGTGCGCACCATGACCGCCACCATTGCCTCAGAAATGGGCGAGGTTGCCACCGGCAGCCAGCACTACCAGGTGTTGTTTCTCATTGGCATCATCATCTTCTTGCTTTCGCTGATCGTGAACGTCTTCGCCAGCTACGTGAGCACCCGCCAGCGCAAACGCGCAGAACGGATCCTTTCTTGAACCTCGAAAAAGATCCCCGCTCGCATGCCCACATCACGCAGACGCTCGGTTTCATGCTGCTGCGGCTCATCACATTCTTGACCGTCCTCCCGATCATCGGGCTGATCGGCTACATCATTCTCAAAGGCTCCCCGGCCATCAATTGGGAGTTTTTGAGCGCCATGCCCACCAACGGGATGCGCGCGGGAGGCATCTTGCCCGCCATTGTGGGTACGCTTTACCTTACCCTGGGTACGGCCCTTTTCTCGGTGCCGCTGGGGGTAGCAGCCGGCATCTATATCGCCGAATACGCCCCCGATAACAGCGTTACCCGTCTCATCCGCATTGCCATTGTCAATTTAGCCGGCATCCCCTCGGTGGTGTATGGCCTGTTCGGTCTGGGACTTTTCGTGATCTTCCTCAAGTTCGGTACCAGCATCCTCTCGGCCTCATTGACACTTTCGATCATGACCCTGCCGGTCATCATCAGTACCACCGAAGAAGCCCTGCGCGGCGTGCCCAACTCATTCAGGGTGGTCTCCACCTCGCTGGGAGCCAGCCGCTGGCAGACCGTGTGGCGCATCACCCTGCCCCAGGCGCTGCCCGGTATCATCACCGGTGTGATTTTGGGCCTGGAGCGGGCCGCGGGCGAAACTGCGCCCATCCTCTTTACGGGCGCCACCTTCTTCCTGCCCATGCTACCCAAATCCATCTTCGACGCTACGATGGCGCTGCCTTACCACATCTTCGTCATTTCCACCCAGGTGCCCGGCATGCCCGTTGAGATTCAGTATGGCACCGTGCTGGTGCTGCTCTTCTTCGTGCTGGGCATGAACCTGATCGCCACCTTCATCCGCTCACGGGCGCGTGCCAGAAAGCAGTGGTAGGCATGGATAAGTTCAACGTCAATGACCTGTGCATCCGCTATTCGGATGACAACGAAAGCCTGCGCCACATCCACCTGGATATTGAGGCCAACGCCATCACCGTGCTCTTTGGCCCGGCCGGCGGCGGCAAATCGACCTTTTTGCGCGTGCTCAACCGCCTCAACGACCTGGCCGACGTCAAAGAGATGTCTGGCGAGGTGATCTTCAACGGGGTGAACATCCTCGACCCCAAAACGGACGTGATCGAACTGCGCCGCAAGATCGGCATGGTCTTTTCGCGCCCGGTGCCCCTGCCGCTCTCGATCTATGAGAATGTGGCCTACGGGCTGCGCATGGCCGGGGAACGGCGTAAAGCCAAGCTGGATGCCGCGGTCGAAAATGCCCTGCGTCAGGCGGTGCTGTGGGACGAAGTGTATGACCGGCTCAACGATTCGGGCTACGCCATCTCAGGCGGGCAGCAGCAGCGTCTGTGCCTGGCACGCGTGCTTTCGCAGGAGCCTGAGGTCATCATGCTGGATGAACCCACTTCTGCCCTCGACCCGGTTTCGACTTCCAAGATCGAAAGCCTGCTGGTGGACCTCAAACAGAAATACACCATCATTCTGGCCCCGCACAACGTGCAGCAAGCCGCACGCGTAGCCGATTTCGCCGCCTTCTTCTTGATGGGCGAATTGATCGAATACTCTGCCGGCAAAGAGATGTTCTTGACCCCAAAAGACAAACGCACCCAAGATTACATCACCGGTCGTTTCGGATAAAAGTACAATTAGTGGGGGCGCTAGAATTAAGCCCTGGATAGACTGATCCAATTCATGCCGGGAGTTGCAATGCAGGGAACAATTCATTTGTTGCTCTTTCTTATATGGGTTGCCGCCTGGACTTTGGGCGGTTGGTGGCTGGTACGCAGCGCTTTCAACTTAAAACCCTATGAAGAAGGTCTTGTTGGTCTTGTGGTCGGCCTGATCGCCGAGACCGTTCTGTCCAACTTTCTCGCCCGTCTGATGCCATTGCAAACTGCCGGTTGGGTAGCTGCGGGGATTCTCCTTTTAGGCGGGCTCCTGCTGATGATCGTCACAAAAAAGTCGTTTGCCGTCAACTTACGCGCAGTGATCGGTCAGTGGCTGGTATTTCTGGCCATCACCTACGTTTTTTACCTCATCGCCCGTGGGCTGGCGATCTATGATGATTATGCCCATCTGCCCACCCTCTCGATCATGGCAACGGGGAAAATACCGCCCAATTTTGCCTACGATCCCAGCGCCACTTATGGGTATCATTACCTGCTCCTGCTGTTCGGCGCACAGATCATGAACCTGACGGGGTGGATGCCCTGGACTGCCTGGGATTTTGCGCGCGCATTTACCATCGCCCCGGCAGTGATTCTGGGCGGGCTTTGGGCCTACCGGGTAACTCGCAGCAAAGTCGCCGCTTCGCTTGGAGCGGCCGGCGTGCTGTTTATTTCAGGTACGCGCTGGCTGATGCTGCTGATCCCGGAATCGCTGTTGGCAAAATTGATGGTCCCGGTTGCGTTGATGGGGGCCGGCGCGGATGCCGGAGCAAATCTGATCAAATCCCTGGCGCATCCCTGGCCCATTGAAGGACAGGGCTCTTTTCAATTCCCGTTCGCCTTTGAAAATGGCCTTTTTACGCCGGGAGCTGAGGCCGCCAACAATGCCATCAGCCTGCTGGTGGTGGCGATCATCCTGGTGTTCTTACTGACCGGTACACGTTGGCGAAATCATTGGGGTGGCGTGGTCTCGATATTACTGATCGCCGGGATCGGCCTTCTGGACGAAACACAACTGCCGCTGCTGGCTCTGGCGTTTCTCGCCATCACGCTCTTTTGGGTCATCAAAAACCGCAGCTTTCACCTGCCCACCGGACTAAAGGATTGGTGGTGGGTATGGCTGGTTGCCGGCCTAATCGTGGCTGTCGAAGGCGGCGTGTGGTCAGACACCTTAAGCCGATTGTTGGCGCAGGCACGCAGCGCAGCTCTGCCCTCTTCTTATCACACGATCGCTTTCGAGCTCTCTGCACCGGCCATCATCTCCAATCAATTAGGGGTTTTGCCCTTATTCAACCTGCGTACCTTTGTGCTGGCACTGCTCGAGATCGGGCCCACACTTTTGATCTTGCCACTGCTGCTGCCCTGGGCACGAAAAGCGGCACGGGCGGGCCGCTGGTACGAGGCCACGCTTGGATTTGCCGCGATACTCAGCCTGGCGCTGCTTTTGGTGCGGTTTGCCGGGGAGACGGGCATTCGCAATTCTTCACGCATTTATTTCTTCATCCCGGTTTGCAACCTGATGGCCATCTCTCTGGGCTGGCTGTGGGCCACTCACCGCAAGCCAATGGTTAAACAAATCGCGGCAGCACTGCTGGGGGTGAGCTTTTTTGGCGGGATCGTCATGCTGGGCGTTCAGTTACCCAACATCATGAACCGCACCTACTCATACTTCATCTCTCCTCTCGACGTCTCGATGACGAGCAAGTATTGGAATCGTCTGGAGCCGGATGCCCTGGTATTCGATCCCACGCCGAGCCGCGCTGCGACCGTCTTTGGACGTTACACGGATGCCGGTACCACCTGGTACACCTTTAAGCCGGAATTCGTAAAACTGGTGGCTGACCCGTTCGTCGAGGCGATCAGACAAGCCGGGTATTCTTACGTGTATCTGGACAACGACTATTGGAAAGACCAAATGGACTATTTGGAGAAAGAGTCCTTTGAGCAATCATGTGTAGTCCTGCTCGATGAAAAAGTGGATGCCGATGATGCGCGTGTCTGGCGCAGGCTGTACGACATTCGTAACTGCCAATAAGCTGCCCAAGAAAACTCACCCTCAGATAAAACGATCAAGAACCCCGAAGTGTTGTAACTGCCTTCGGGGTTCCTATTCATAACAAAACTCTTTACTTGCGATCCTGCATCAGCTTTTGGGCCATCAACGCCCCGTCACGGATGGGCTCGTAGCCCGTGCAGCGACACAGGTGCTTGTTGAGGGCGTTTTCCATTTCGCTCTGGCTGGCAGCGGGGTTATTTTCAAGCAGGCCATAGAGTTCCATGATGATGCCGGGGGTACAGAAGCCGCACTGCACGGCGCCCGATTCGGCGATGGACTGCTGAATGGGATGCAGCTCCATGCCCTTGGCAAGCCCTTCGATGGTGATGATCTCGGCGCCGGCCACTTTTCTGAGCGGGGTGTTGCAGCTTTTGGTGGCCTTGCCATTGATGACGACGGTGCAGGTGCCGCAGGTGGAATTATCGCAGCCACACTTGGTGCCGGTCAGATCCAGCACGTCGCGCAGCACATCCAAAAGCATCATTTCGGGGTCCACGTCCACGGTGGTCTCGGCGCCGTTCAGCACAAATGTGATCTTTTCGCTCATGGTCTACCTCGCCTTGTTTTCGAGTGCTTTTTTCATGATCTCGGGGGTCACCGGGATCTCGAAGAAATCAACGCCAACGGCGTCATAAATGGCATTGAGGATGGCAGGGGCCGGGCCGATGACCGAGTGCTCGCCAATGCCGCGCGCGCCAAAGGGTCCGATCGAATCGGGAGTCTCGACAAATTCGATATCCATCTCGGGGGCCTCTTTATAGGTAGGCAGATGGTACTTGAAGAAATGCGGATTGGTGAGACGGCCTTCGCTGTCGAACTCCATCTTTTCATAGAGGGCCGCGCCAATGGCCATCATTACGCCGCCCATGACTGAGCCGCGAATCTGTTTGGGGTTGATCACCTGACCCACGTCAAAGGTGGAGGTGAACTTATCCACGAAGATCTTGCCGCTCTTCTTTTCGATGCGGATCTCAGCGGCCTGAGCACCGAACGTGTATGAAACACCGCAGCTTCCCTGGCCGTTCTTATCGGGATTGGAATAGCGCGGCAGACGGGCGTCTGAGAGCGACTGGGCCACTTCGCCGATGGTGATGCCGTCTTCGGTGATGTAGCCGCGGTTGATATCGGCCACAGCCACACGGATATCGGGATCGTTGCGCAGGTAGACGTACTCGCCATCATATTCGAGGTAATCGGGGTCGGTCTTGAGCACCTGGGCCGCGGTGGCCTTGAGCACGGCGATGAGGCGATCGGCAGCACGGATGATGGCTCGCCCGCCCTGGGTGGTGAACATCGAGCCGATGGTCTGCCACTCGTAAGGCGAGAACTGGGTGTCGATCTCGCTGTAAACGCGGATCTTCTCAGGCGGGATCTTGAGCGCCTCGCCGGCCACCTGGCGGATGACCGTGCGCAGCCCCTGCCCCACCTCGGCGCCGGCCATATTGACCGAGACGCTGCCGTCGATGTTCATCTTCATGTAGCAGCCCTTGGTCGAGAAGGGAGCGCCCTTGGGCGATTTCATCACGGTGGCGAAACCGCGCCCGTAGTAGAAGTTCTCATCTTCTGCGGGTTTGGCGTGACCGAAGACCTTCTTTTTGACAATGTCGGCACATTTGGCAACATCGCCGTGGCTCTTCCACATCTTCTCACCCAGCGAATTGACCTTGCCTTCGCTGAGGAAGTTCATCTCGCGCAGTTTCCAGGGGTCCATGTTGAGCTTGCGGGCCAGCATGTCCATCATGCGTTCAGTGGCGAACTGGCTTTCCTGATGGCCATAGCCGCGGTAAGCGCCCACGGCCGGGGTGTTGGTGTACACCGTGTAGCCGGTGAGATCGCAGTGGGCGAACTCATAGGGGCCGGTGCAGTTATGCGTGGCCGCCATCGTGACATTGACGGCCGTATCGGCGTAAGCGCCGCCGGAGTGAATGATCCTGGCCTGGATGGCGACCAGGCGGCCATCTTTCTTGGCGCCGATCTTCATTTGGGTGCGGATGCCGTGGCCGATGAGGGTGGAGGTGAAGTCTTCTTTGCGGGTGGCCACCCATTTGACCGGCCGGCCGGGCACGAAGCTGGCGATCCAGGCAACGGTCTGCTCGACGGTGATATCCGACTTATAGCCGAAGCAGCCGCCCACATCGGGGATGTGCACGCGCACATCCGAGACCGGCATGCCGTAGGAATGGGCCAGGTCTTCACGGATGATGAAGGGGCAAATGGAGGAAGACCAGGCTTCAATGGTCTTGTCTTCTTTGAACCAAACGATGGAGCCGTGCGGCTCGATGGCACTGCACGAGCCAAACGGGTATAGGAAATCGCCTTCGAGGATGACATCGGCGTCTTTGAATCCGTCCTCTCCGCCGCCTTTGAGCAGATGGTAAACGTTGGCGATGTTGGTGCCCTTGACGGGGTTCAGGGTGGGCAGATGCCAGTAGTCGCCATTCTCTTCGTGGATGAGGGCGGCGCCTTCTTTCATGGCGTCACGGGCATCCACATAGATGGGCAGCGGTTCGTACTCCACCTTAATGGTGGCCAGGGCAGCTTCGGCATGGGCCACGCTATCTGCCACCACCGCTGCCACCGGTTCGCCGATGTAACGCACCTTCTCAATGGCCATAGGCACCAGGTCGCGGATGTTATCGCCGTAGCGATAGGGGCAACCTTTGCCCGTCACAACTTTGACGACGCCCGGCATTTTTTCGGCCTCAGCGGTATCGATCTTCAAGATCTTCGCGTGGGCATATTCCGGCCGCAGAACGGCGGCGTGAAGCATGCCGGGCAAACGAACATCATCGAGATAGATGGCCTTACCGGTAACTTTGCTGATAGCGTCTGGACGGTTGTAGCTCTTGCCTACATACTTGAATTCCATGTTCTCTCCTTGCGCTATGCGTAATAGGGTCTATTTTAGAAGGCGGATAGAAATTCCCCAGCCAAGAGCACGTGGGGAATTCGTCAGATTAAATTATACGGATTTCGCAGAGCGCCTTCAATGACGCAATGTCATGTTTTTAGTCACATTTTTGCGAGAATCGCGAAGGGCTGCGGCGGCAGTTTGATAGTAATAGTCTTATATAGTTGTTAATCGGTATTCTAAATTGGCGATTACGCAAGCGCGATTTTTTATGTTAACCTACTCCTAAACTTAAACGTGCCTGTTACCAATTACGTAATATTGATTTTTTCTTTTCTGGTTGTACAATTATTCTATGGGCGGAAAAAATTTGTCATTCGTTAACAAGTTGCTTTGAACACAAAGGGGAGGCTATGGAAGCTCTAGATGCGAATCTCAGGAATAATATATGGAAAGAAAAGCTCAATGCAGAACTAAACTACAGATGTTACAACAAATTAAGTGAGCGGTTTTCGCTGGTGGATTCTATATTAAAGTACTCTTTGGCTATTGCCACAGTTACAACCTCTCTAGAAGCGTTTCTTTCGGTAATTGATCCATCTGGATTAGCAGTTAAAATCCTCGCAGTGGTTGCATCATTTCTAGCTGTGATAAATGTTACTTTTCAATACCAAAAAAAGATTTCATGCACCACGAAAGCGAAAGTATCATTCCACAAAATCTGGAAAGATTTTGACGATTTGTGGTTAAAGATCGAATCAAACTCAATTGCTCCAGATAAGGTGTTCTCTATCAGAAAATCTTTGATGGATGAATTTGTTAAAATTGATAATGATGAAGGTATTTATCGAATAAGTAAATCGATAATTAAAGAATCTCAACAAGAAGTATTAGTACACAATGGACTACAAGGAAAATAAAAACATGAGTGACGATAATCCGACTCCTCAACAAACCTCATATCCTAATCCTGATAGTGGAGTGACCATTAAGCACAGCGTTGAACCAATTACACCTTGGCCCTCTCCCCCACCAAGCCAAACACAGCCGCCACAACAGCCACAAAAATCAGACCAGTCAGAAAATAGTTAATTAGTAAACTGATAACTGATTTTAAAAAATTCTCTTAGTTCTATTGTTGATTGAAGCTAAACAGAGCTAATTAACAAAATAATTTTTTAATTTAACAAATGTAATTGGCTGGGTCTATTTGCTACTTAATGTTTACCACAACGCACCGTTCAGAAAAACAGATTAAAGCTATTAAGGATGCAAATTTGAGTTTCGATTCTTTTTTACAGAGAAACAACAAAAAAAGACACCAAACAAATGGTGTCTTTTTCTTAGGTGGGCGCGATAGGGCTCGAACCTACGGACCTCACGGATGTGAACCGTGCGCTCTAACCAACTGAGCTACGCGCCCTTATTTAGTTTTCTTGCCTACAGGCACCTAACCAACTGCCCTCACAGGGAGGGTTGTAAAGCTACGCGCCCTTATTCGAATTTCTTGTTGCAGGGCGCTCAGACCAACTGTCCCCAAGGGGATAATAAAGCTACGCGCCCATATTTCATGCTTACGTAGGCAAGATTTTACCATTAGAGAAGATAAACTGCAAGAAACTCAAGGCGTTTGAGGCAGCACCAGGCGGTAGGCGGGGCGATAGGTCTGGCGGTAGACTTCGGAGTGATGCACTGGCGGGAAGCTATTTTGGCGCAGGGTTTGGGTGAGCTCAGAAAGCTCCGGGCGCGAGGCGGCGTAGGTCCGCCAAAGCTGTTCCAGATCAGCGGGGGTGCCCCAGGGTTGGCGGGCAGCGGTCAGGCAGGCGTCGAGCAAGGCGTCCAGGCTTTGGCCGCTGGACAGCCAGGCGCGCAGGTGCAGGCGCGCAAGGCGGCCATCGGGGCGCACGGGCTCGTAGAGCGCGGCAGCCGGGTCGGGGGACAGACCTTTCAACTCCTCTTGCAGGCCGGCCAGAAAACGCTGCGGATCAACGAGCAAATGCTCCGGGCCGAGCAAGCCCTGATAGAGCAGCTTATATACGTCCTGCCCCTGCATGAGGGGGTAGCGCTGTTTGTGTTCTTCAATGAGCTTTATCCAGGGTTCAATCTGCATGGCTTAAGTATAGCCGAAGCCGCAGAAGGCTCCGTGCGGGCCAACCGGCCTTACAAATATGACATTAAGGCACTTTAATCGTGAAAAAATGCCCAAATCCCTTTTCATTTTGGCAGAACGGTACTATACTCTATATATACGAATTATCATATATATACATATATGTTTTGACGCATGATCGTGGATATTGAGCAATCATCCTGCCCACAGGAGAACAACCTTGCCGAATCGAACTGACATCGCTCCGCAAACACGCACCTCTCAACGAAAATCGACCGATTTTTCCCCGCTTGCCTATTTAAGTGAACGTGTTCTCACTAATTATCTGCGCTACGAAACGCGCCGGTACCTGACGCTTTCTCCCAGCAGCAACCATCAACTGCCCGGCCCAAAGCAGGGGCACAATTACACGCTTTACATCCATGTACCCTTCTGCGAGAGCCTGTGCCCTTACTGCTCGTTCAACCGCTTCATCGCAAACGAGGCGAAGATCGAGACGTATTTTGCCAACCTGCGCAATGAGATGCGCTTTGTGGCCTCACTGGGCTACAGTTTCACCTCCCTTTACATCGGCGGTGGCACCCCCACGATCAATGTAGATGAACTGGTCAAAACCATCGATCTGGCCCGGGAACTCTTTCCGATCGATGAGGTGTCGTGCGAGACCAACCCCAATCATCTCATCCCCGAAATCGTTGAGAAGATCGAGCACAAGGTGCAGCGCCTCTCTGTAGGGGTGCAGAGCTTCGATGATGGTCTGCTCAAAGAGATGAACCGCTTCGAGAAGTTCGGCTCCGGCGAACAAATTCTGGAAAAGATCCGTTATGCGGCGCCGCATTTTCTGTCGCTGAACGTGGATATGATCTTCAACTTCCCCAACCAGACAGAAGAGATCCTGCGCAGCGACATCGCCATGATCAAGCGTTCGGGCGCTCAGCAGACTACCTTCTACCCGCTGATGAGCTCACCCTCGGTCGAAAAAGCGCTCAAAAAGAGCGTGGGGCAGGTGCAGCCCACGCGCGAGTGGCGCTATTACAACATCATCAACGACGAACTGGACGGCGACTTTCAGCCGCTCTCTTCATGGACCTTCGTGCGCGGGACGACCGAGATTATCGACGAGTACATCGCCAGCGGCGACGAATATGTGGGCATCGGTTCAGGTGCCTTCAGCTACCTGGATGGCACCCTGTATGTGAACACCTTCTCGCTGCGCGATTACCAGACTGCCATCCAAAAGACGGGCAGCGGGGTCACCGCCCAGCAAAACTATGGACGCCTGCCACAACTGCGCTACACCCTGATGATGGCGCTCTTTGGCCGCAATGTGGACCTGCCGCAAGTGCGCAAGGTGACCCAATCGCAGTTGAAGCTGGAACTGTTCTTCCTCAGCCTGGTCGGAGCCTTTCGTCACAACAAGCTCACCCGCCTGGGACGGTATCTTTCGGTCGTGATGATGCGCGAGTTCTTCTCGGGCGTCAATAATGTGCGCGATATTGCCAAAAAGGCCCTGCACCCCGATGAACGACGCTGTGCAGTGGTCAACCACTACAAGGGTCTGAACGATTATTGTTCGGTGCCCATCTTGAAATCTTAATTGGAAATAGTAGTCGGAATTCTGAATTTGTTTTATAATATATATATTCACATTAACGCATATATATATATTTAGATAAATGGAGTAGTCAGGGATGGCAGACACGTTAAGAGAAGAAGTGGTCAAGCTGCACGCCAGTATTTGCAGCGGGCTGGCTGACCCGAACCGCATCATGATCATTTACAGTCTGGCCGAGGGGCCCCACAATGTAAGCGAGATCGCCTCGATCGTGGACCTTCCCCAGCCCACTGTTTCACGTCACCTCAAGATCTTGCGCGAACGCGGCATTTTGCGCTCAGAGCGTGACGGTCAGACGATCAATTATTCGTTGAGTGACAAGCGCATCATTCAAGCGCTTGATCTGCTGCGTGCCACACTGGGCGATCTGCTGACCGACCAGGTAGAACTGGCAAAACAAGCCAACAGCAATTTTACATTTCTTGAAAAATAGGAGCGTGACATGGTGAAAACTTTTTTGATCCTGGGAGCAGGCACGGGTGGCACGATGATGGCCAACCACCTGGTCAAACGTCTTAACCCAGAAGAATGGAAAGTCATTCTGGTTGACCGTGATGAAACCCATTACTACCAACCCGGCTTTCTATTCGTCCCCTTTGGCTATTACAAGCCAGAAGCGGTGATCAAACCCAAGAAGAAATTTGTGCCCGCCAACGTTGAGTTCATTCTTTCTGACATTGAACTGATCGAACCGGACGAAAACAAGGTGACCCTCACCGCCGGCAATCGTGTGATCCAATACGACCAACTGCTCATCGCCACCGGCACCGATATTCACCCCGAAGAGATCGATGGTCTGCTCGATGGCGGCTGGTACAAGAACATCTTCGATTTTTACACCTTCAAAGGCGCCGTCGGCCTGCACGATTTTCTGACCAAATTCGAAGGCGGCCGCATTGTGATGAACATCGCCGAGATGCCCATCAAGTGCCCGGTTGCTCCGCTCGAATTCTCTTTCCTGGCCGACTATTACTTCAAACAGCGCGGCATTCGCAACAAAGTGGAACTGATCTACACCACCCCCTTGCCGGGTGCCTTCACCAAGCCGCGTGCGGCTTCGGTTCTGGGCGATTTTCTGGGCCGCAAAGGCATCAGCGTGGAGCCCGATTTCACCGTCAGCGGTGTGGATGCCGGCAAGAACACCATCAGCTCTTATGACGGCCGTGAGATCGCCTATGATCTGCTCGTCACCGTGCCGACCAACATGGGCGACAAGGTCATCGAGCGCTCCGGCATGGGCGACGATCTGAACTTTGTGCCCACCAACAAGCACACTCTGCAATCGCAAAAATGGCAAAACGTCTGGGTGATCGGTGATGCCACCAACGTGCCTGCTTCAAAAGCCGGCGCCACCATCCACTTTGAATCAGAAACCCTGCTCGACAACATTCTGCGCTCGATCCGCGGCGAAAAGCTCGAAGAGACCTACGACGGCCACGTGTCCTGCTTCATCGAATCCGGCTTCAACAAAGGCCTGCTGATCGACTTCAGCTACGATGTAGAACCCCTGCCCGGCATGTACCCCATCCCCGGCGTCGGCCCCCTGCCCCTGCTCAAAGAAAGCTGGTTCAACCACCTGGGCAAGCTCGGCTTCAAGTGGATGTACTGGAACCTGATGCTACACGGTCTTTCTGTTCCGCTGCCCTCGAAATTCTCGATGGCCGGAAAACGACCTTAATCTTTATTTTGTAAGAAATCGAATAAAAGGAGATCAAAATGTCAAGTTTGCTCGATTCAGCCAAATTCAATGCCGAAGGTTACCTCGAAGACCCCAATGCCTGGACCCCCGAACTGGCCGCAGAAATTGCCAAGCGTGAAGGCGTGAGCCTCACCGAGCGCCACTGGGTAGTCATCAACTACGCCCGCAACGAATGGAAGACCAAGGGCGAAGCCCCCACCCTGCGCAACATCACCAAGAACACCGATGTTGACACCAAAGAACTGTACGGGCTCTTCCCGGGTGGACCTGGTAAGCTGGCCGCCAAAGTTGCCGGTCTGCACAAACCCACCGGTTGCATCTAATCTCAAATCTATTACAGGAGAATTGCAATGGCAGAAAAATCCACTCGCAAGTTATCGATCATCGCCTCAAAAGGTTCTTTGGATATGGCCTATCCTCCTTTGATCCTGGCCAACGCCGCCCGCATGTCGGGTGTTGAGGTCGATGTTTTCTTCACCTTCTGGGGTCTCGACATCATCACCAAGAAAAAGATGGACCACTTGAACGTGGCCGTCGTCGGCAACCCCGCCATGCATCCTTCCATGCACATCCCCACCCTGGTGGGTGTCATCCCCGGCATGTCTGCGATGGCTTCATGGATGATGCGCAAAGAGATCGACAAACTCGATTTCCCCCCGGTGGGCGAATTCGTTGAGTTGATCCAGGATGCCGGCGCCAACCTCTACGCCTGCAAAATGTCGATGGACATGATGAAACTGACCGAGAAAGACCTGGTGCCTGGCGCCAAAGTGCTCGGCGCGATGGAATTCATCGAAATGTCTGAAGGCGCCCAGTTGTTGTTCGTCTAGTTACCTGCTTCAAATACCGGCCGGGTGAGAGATCACCCGGTTTTTTTATTAATTTTGATTAACCCACCCCATGACATTCAGAGGCATTTGATGTAGAATTGCACGCTTGTAGAGAGAGAAGGAAATACTTTTATGAATTTGGTCAACTATGCCGTTTACTCGGCTGAAGACAATTCCCAGATCACCGACGCAGAGCACAAATCGCATCAAGGCCACAAAAAATCCAGCAAGAAGCTCACCTGGTGGATCGTCATTCTCGCCATCGTGCTGGTGTTCTTTACCCCGTGGCGCGTCAACATTCTGCTGCTGGGCATCGACCCCACCCACAACGATACTTTTCAAGGCCGAAGCGACACCATGATCCTTACCAGCATTCCGCCAGTGCTGCCTTACGCGCACATGCTGTCCATTCCGCGCGACCTGTGGGTGGATATTCCGGGGCACTGGCAAAACCGCATCAACACCGCCCACTTCTTCGCCGAAATCGACAAAGAAGGTTCCGGGCCGAATGCCGCCGCCCAAGTGGTGGCGCAAAGCTTTGGGGTGGCCAAACCCTACACCATTCGCATCAAGACCGATGGCTTTACCAAGGTGGTCGAAGCCATGGGCGGCGTGACCGTCAATCTGCCCAACGATATGTCGGGCCTAACCGCCGGTGAGCATGATCTGGATGCCACCCAGGCGCTGCGCTTTGTGCGCGACCGCGCCGGCAGCGATGACTTCTTCAGGCAGGGACGCGCGCAGATCTTCCTGAAAGGCGCCATGAAGAAAATGATCAATCCCATCAACTGGTGGCGCATCCCGGGGATGATCCGGGCCATTTCCAGTTCCATCACCAGCAACGTGCCGGTGATCTACTATCCACGCGTGGCCTACACTATGCTGTTCTCATATGTGAAAGGCTTCGACATGCAGACCCTTGATCGCACGACAATGGTCACCCCGTGGGTCACCGATGAGGGCGCTCAGGTGCTTTTGCCGGTCTGGGAGAACATCAACCCCCTGATCGAAAAATACTTCAAGTAGAAATTCACAAGTGGCGCGGGAACCCGCGCCACTTTTTTATTCGGTGCCTTTGCGACTCAGCCAAAAGGCGAGCAGAAGAAAGACCAACCCACTGCCATCAAAAACGATGAAGCGAAGCACCGAGGATTGAATCAGCGGGTGCTGCCCCGGCAGCAAGAACAAGAGGGTCGTTTCGCCCAGCACCCCAATAGCCTGCATGATGACCGCCTCGATAAGCGAGAGGCGGTTGCGCTGCGGTTGGAACAGGGCAAACACATAGGGCACGTTCCACATCACGAACAGCAGCCCCATGCCCTGAATAACGGCTTCCCCGGCGGCCCCATTTAGCTCGAAGCCGGGCGCGTAGGCCTGTGGGTGAACCAGAAAAAGCAGCGCTGCTTGCAGGTTAAAAAAAGTGACCAGCCCAATCAAAAATCGGGCCACCCAAAGCCGAACATTGTTTCGCTGTAAACCTTGCGCTTTCACGGCTCACCTCAACTAAAAAAGGAGTATCACTTTGATGATACTCCTTTTTCTATACTCAAAAGCCGATCTTTACCAGACCAGCCCGCTGAAGGGAGCAAACCCGTAGGCCCAGAGCACGCCAATGGAAATCACCCCTGAAAGCGTGGCTCCCACCACCGTCTGCCAGAAGTTGTGTCCTTTGGCGGCCAGCCTGGCCCAGGTGACCAGCGGCAAGAGCATCAAGAGGGGCGTGGCGATGACCCCATAGATATAGATCATGGTGGCAACCGGCCCAGAAACCCCAGCCGCGTGCCCGCTGGCTTTATAACGCAGCAGCAGGTTGAAGATCACCAGTCCCAGCGTGACGAAGGTATAGGTGGCGGCCACAGCCACAAAGATGCGCGGCGCGCCTATCTGTGCCAGCACCAGCCAACCGATCGGGTAACTGACGAGCATAAAAACAAAACTGGCCACGCGCTGACGATGCACGGTCTTCTGTGTCTCTTCGTTGTGTACCGGAATGTAGAAGAAAAGGCTGCACAGCGGAATAAGGCTGATGAACAGTAGCGTCCACAAATAGCCGCTCAGAGCGTTTGGCTCTGTACTCGGTAGCCGCAAATACAAATAAGTAGCCAGCAAGCCTGAGAGAACCGGCACATTCAAAAGCTGCGAGAAGACCTCGCCAATAATTTGTTTGATCGTTCGTTTGTTGTCCTGCATGATGTGCTCCCAATAATGATCTGTGCTTAGTCTACTTTTATCGGCGGCACAGTGTATGTGCAGAAAGATAGAGTCAGGGGGGATTTCTGGCTGGTGTAATAACGTGACCCGTGACTTAAGTCAAAAGTCATGATTGAAAAACAAATTTCTTTTTGCTACAATAAGTTAATTCAACTGGTCAGACCTCTTACCAATATACAATTTATCCATCAGGAGTACCGCCATGAACCAATGGGAAGCACCACTGAAACCCGCAGAGCTGGCCGAGAACCGGCTGGTGGAAGCCATTCTGGACGGAACCTTTCCGATCAACTCCACGTTGCCGCCCGAACGGGAATTGGCCGAGCAACTGGGGGTGACCCGCCCCACCCTGCGCGAGGTGCTGCAGCGGCTCAACCGTGACGGCTGGCTGGAAATTCATCACGGCAAATCCACCCGCGTGCGCGATTACTGGCGCGAGGGCAACCTGACGATCCTGGGGGCAATTGCCCGCCATCGCAGCAACATTCCTGACTCTTTCGTGCCCAATCTGCTGCAAATTCGCCTCTTGCTTGCCCCCACTTACACCCGGCTGGCCATCGAGAACGAAAATGTACGCGTGGTCGAGTTCCTTGAAACACTGCAAAGCCTTCCTGACGAAGTGGATGCCTTCGTGGAAAACGACCTGAAACTGCACATTCTGTTCACGCAGCTTTCTGGCAACCCCATTTTTACCCTTATCTTCAACGGGTTCAACGAACTGTACCGCTCCACCGGCGAGATTTATTTTTCGACCCCTGAGAGCCGGGCCAGCAGCCGCCAATTTTACGGCGCTCTACTGGCAGCCGCGCAAAAGAAGGACCTTGAAGGCGCTGAGAAGATCGTCCGGCAGGTGATGCTCGACAGCATCGTACTGTGGCAGAAAGCCGTGCAAAAACCGTAATCATTTTTATCTTTCATCATCGGAGGAAAAGCAAATGTGGGAAAGAGGTTGGCGCGATGAAATTTGGGGGCGTATCGAACAAGAATGGGACATTCTTGTGGTGGGCGGCGGCATTACCGGGGCTGGTGTTTTTCGCCGTGCCGTGGCTGCCGGGCTGAAAGTGCTGCTCGTAGAGGCGGGCGATTTTGCCAGCGGCACCTCAAGCCGTTCTTCCAAGCTGGTGCATGGCGGGTTCAGGTATCTCAAAAACAAACAATGGGACGTGACCCACGAGTCGGTGCAGGAACGCGAATGGATGCTGCGCGAGGCCAAGAACCTGGTCACGCCGCTGGGATTCTTCATGCCCGTCTTTGCAGATGCACATACCGCCACCCAGTTTGCCATCGGCGTGGTCATTTACGACCTGATGGCGCCAAAATGGAAACACTCGCACTTCTCCAAAGAAGCGCTGTTGAAAAAGTGCCCGCAACTGCGCGCCGATCAGCTCGAAGGCGGCTTTCTCTATTACGACGCCGAGATGGATGACGCCCACCTGGTGCACCACATTCTGCGCGAAGCCGTCAGCAGCGGCGGCACGGCCATCAATTACGTCAAGGCCGAAAAGCTGCTGCGGGCCAGCGACGGGCGCGTTTGCGGCGCCGTGCTGAGCGATCAAAGCGGTGACCAGGAGCGGACGGCCGAAGTGAAGGCCAAAGTGGTCATCAACGCTGCCGGCCCCTGGAGCGACGACCTGCGCCGCCAAGTAGGCGCCAGCCCGCGCATTCGACCGCTGCGCGGCTCGCACCTGATCTTCAAGCGCGAACGCCTGCCCATTCCGCACGCCGTCACCCTGCTGCATCCGCGCGACCACCGCGCCATGTTTGCCATCCCCTGGGAAGGCAGCACCATGATCGGCACCACCGATCTGGATCACAAAGCCACGCCGGGGGCCCGCGAGCCCTATGCGCTGGCTGAAGAGATCGACTATATTCTCGAAGCCGGCAACGCCACCTTTGGTGAACCCAAGCTGACGCATGCCGATATTGTCTCCTCCTTTGCCGGGCTGCGCCCCATCATCAGCAGCGGCGAGCACCTTGACCCCAGCAAAGAGTCGCGCGCCCATGTGGTGTGGGAAGAAGAAGGGCTCATCACCGTTACCGGTGGCAAACTGACCACCTTCCGCATCATGGCCGAAGAAGCGCTCAAACTGGCAGTCGCTCACCTGCCCGGCCAGCCCGATTTTGGCAAGCGGGCTCGCTATTTCGACGCCCTGCCCAAGGTGGAAGCGCCTGCTGGCATGAACGCCGCCGATCTGGCTTACCTGATGGGCCGCTACGGCAAAGAAACCCCCGCCCTGTTAGAGATCGTCCAGGCGGGCGAATTGGAACACATCGGCAGCCTGCCCAATGTTTGGGCTGAGCTGCGTTTTGCCGCCCGCTGTGAAGGCGTGCAGCATCTGGATGACCTGCTGCTGCGGCGTGTGCGCCTGGGCATGCTTTTGCCAGAGGGCGCCCAGGCAGAGATGGAACGCATCCGCGCCATCGCACAGCCCGAGCTGGGCTGGGACGACAAACGCTGGCAGCAGGAAGTAGCCCGCTATCAGAAGATCTACCAAGCCTATTACAGCCCGGCCCCCAGCGGCCAGGAAAACTAACTGGAGGAACTCGATGAGCAAAAAATGCACTCCCCCCTGGTATGAAGAAATCGTCCCTGCCGGCACCTATCGTTCGCTTTTCAAGTGGGGCGATCCGGCCGAATACAAACATCCCAACAGCGGCCTGGTAAAACTGATGCTCGACACCTTCAATATGTCGTGCACCGACTTTCTGGTGCCCGAAGATCTGGCACTGGATAAGGTGGAAGTAGAAGTGCCCATCCACCTGGCCAAAAAGCATCTGGATAAGTTCGCCGAGTTGTGCGGCGCCGAAAACCTTCGCAGCGACACCTACACCCGCATTAAGAAATCCTATGGCGGCGGCATGATCGATGCCCTGCGTTTGCGCCATCATATTGTAGAAAACATCGCCGATGTGGTGGTGGCGCCGCGAAATCAGAATGAGATCGAAGCGCTGGTGGCTTACTGCGACCGGGAACGCATCCCCATGTATGTGTACGGCGGTGGCTCGACCGTGACACGCGGCATGGAAGCCGTCAAGGGCGGCGTGACCATCGACATGAGCGTGCACATGAACCAGTTGGTGCGCTTCAACGAGATCGACCAGACCATCACCGTGCAGGCCGGCATGAGCGGCCCGGCGCTGGAAGAGCTCCTCAACAACGCCCCCGAAAAGCTGGGCGCCAAGCGGCGTTATACCTGCGGGCATTTTCCACAGTCGTTCGAATATTCCAGTGTGGGCGGCTGGGTGGTGACCCGCGGAGCCGGTCAGAACAGCACCTATTACGGCAAGATCGAAGATATCGTGATCGCACAGGAATATGTGACCCCGCGCGGTGTGTTCAAGACCAACGAAGTACCGCGCTGTGCCACCGGCCCCGATTTCGACCAGATCATGATGGGCAGCGAGGGCACCTTTGGCATTCTCTGCAACGTGACCCTGCAACTGCGCCGCTACATGCCGCAGAACAGGCGCCGTTACAGCTACATGTTCAAAAACTGGCAGGATGCCCAGGCCGCCTGCCGCGAGATCATGCAGGCCGAGTTCGGCTTTCCCTCTGTGTTCCGCCTCTCTGACCCCGAAGAGACCGATGTGGCCATGAAGCTGTATCACATTGAGGGCACCATCGCCGATTCTGTGCTCAAACTGACCGGGTATCAGCCCATGCAAAAATGTCTGCTGCTGGGGCACACCGAAGGCGAGCGCAGCTTCTCGGCCAACGTCAATCGCAAGATCCGGCGCATTTGCCGCAAATATGGTGCCTTCAACATCTCGTTTGCGCCTGTCACCAGCAACTGGGAGAAAGGGCGTTTCCGCGATCCCTACATGCGCGAAGACCTGCAAGACTTCGGCATTCTCATCGACACGCTGGAATGCGCGGTCAACTGGTCGAACATGGGGCAGGTGCACGAATCGGTGCGCGCCTTTGTGAAGAACCGGCCGCAGACCGTGTGCATGACCCACCTTTCGCACGCCTATCCACAGGGCGGCAATTTGTACTTCATTTTCATCGCCAAAATGAACAGCATAAAAGAGTATCTGGACTTACAATATGGTATCCTTGAAGCCATTCAAAAGAGCGGCGCTGCCATGAGCCATCACCACGGGGTGGGCAAACAAACCTCCCCCTGGCTGGAAGGCCAGATCGGCACCCCTCAGATGGACATTATCAGAACCTTGAAAGAGCATTTTGACCCGAACTACATCATGAATCCCGGCGGTACCCTTGGTTTGGATATGAGCCCCGAACAGAAGGAGAAACGCTGGAGTAAAAACCTGGAGGGATGAAATGTCGGCTGATCAGCTTCTGGCAATTGATCACGGAACACAATCTGTTCGAGCGTTGCTTTTCGATCTACGCGGAAATCTTATTGCCAAGTCGCGGGTACCCATCACACCTTACTACTCAAAAGAACCCGGCTGGGCGGAGCAAGACCCCGAGTATTACTGGAAATCAGTGTGCGAAGCCTGCCAAAAACTGTGGTTGATGCCCGGCGTGAAAAAAGAAGCCATCGCTGGCGTTGCCCTCACCACCCAGCGTTCCACCCTGATCAACGTGGATGAAAACGGCGCAGCCCTGCGCCCGGCCATCCACTGGCTTGACCAGCGCCGCACCCCCGGCCAAAAACCGGTCGGCGGCGTGTGGGGCGCGCTCTTCAAAGTGGCCGGCATGAGCGAGACCGTGGCCTATTTGCAGGCCGAAGCCGAGGCCAACTGGGTGCGCGTGAACGAAGCGGAAATCTGGCAGAAAACACACAAATTCCTCTTCCTCTCCGGCTACATCACCCACAAACTGGTCGGCAAATTCGTCGATTCGGTCGGCTGCCAGGTGGGGTACATCCCCTTCGATTACAAAAAGCTGGACTGGTGCAGCAAAGGCGATTGGAAGTGGCAGGCCGTACCGATGGATAAGGCTCTGCTGCCCGATCTGGTGCCCCCGGCCGGCCTGCTGGGTGAGATCACCCCCGAAGCGGCTGCCGCCAGCGGCATCCCTGCCGGGCTGCCTTTGATCGCCGCGGCCGCCGATAAAGCCTGCGAGGTCGTCGGCGCCGGCTGCGTGGACCCGCGCATCGC
Organism: uncultured Anaerolinea sp.; assembly: GCA_964459385.1. Classification (GTDB taxonomy): domain Bacteria; phylum Chloroflexota; class Anaerolineae; order Anaerolineales; family Anaerolineaceae; genus UBA6107. The sequence continues at coordinate 341,030 of CAYWLG010000001.1, read as the reverse complement.
CTGCCTTTCTTACGGCACCACCGCCACCATCAACATCACCCTCGAAAAATACACCGAGGTGATCCCGCTCATCCCGCCCTACCCCTCGGCAGTACCCAACTCATATTCGCTGGAAACGCAGATCTTCCGCGGCTACTGGATGGTCTCGTGGTTCAAGCGCGAATTCGGCATGAACGAAGAACGCCTGGCCGCCGAACGCGGCGTGGAGACCGAAGAACTCTTCGACGATCTGGTGCACTCCGTGCCGCCCGGATCGCGCGGGTTGATGCTGCAGCCCTACTGGTCACCCGGGCTCAAAGTGCCGGGGCCCGAAGCCAAGGGCGCCATCATCGGCTTTGGCGACGTGCACACGCGCGCCTACATGTACCGCGCCATCCTCGAAGGGCTGGCCTACGCCCTGCGTGAGGGCATGGAACGCACCGAGAAACGCACCCACATTCCCATCACCGAGATCCGTGTTTCGGGCGGAGGCAGTCAAAGCCCGGCCGCCATGCAGCTCACCGCCGACATCTTTGGCCTGCCCACCAGCAAGCCGCATACTTATGAAACCAGCGGCCTGGGCGCCGCCATGGATGTGGCCGTGGGGCTGAAACTGCACCCCGATTTTGACAGCGCGGTCAAAGAAATGGCCCACCCCGGTGAGGCTTTTGAGCCGATCAAAGAGAACCACGCCCTTTACGACGAGCTTTACAAGCGCGTTTACTGCAAGATGTACGATCGCCTGCAGCCTCTCTATGACGAGATCCGTGACATCACGGGCTATCCGCCCAAGAATGGTTAGTATAGGGATTAGGGATTCGTTGTCAGAAAAACCAGGTGCGCCGCTGAGGCGCACTTGTTGTTTAAGAAAGGAACGAGAGCGGATGCTTGAAAAGGCAAAAGCAGTGTACAATTTATGCATCTACTGTTTTGATCCAAGGAGGGAAATTTGGGAAATAGACTTGAGTATCGTGGTAAATGGTCAGATATATTTTGGCAGGTGATTCTACTCATACTGGCCAGCATCTTCACATTGGGATTAGCGGTTCCTTGGGCATTCGTCGCTTATCGTAGAAAAGTTCTTAGCCTTACTTTTTATCAAGGGGCTCCTCTTTATTATGATGGTGAAGGGGGAGAATATTTTGGACAGATATTGTTGGGATTACTACTAACTCTGTTTACATTGGGCTTTTATTTGATCCTAGGCTTCTATCAGGCCCGGTTATTGAAATATGATGTGAGTCATACGATTTTGCCAAATGGCAAACGGATGGAATTCACAGGAACTGGTCTCGACCTTTTTGGGCAGTATCTTCTGATTGCAGTTTTGAGTGGTCTAACGCTGGGAATTTATAGTTTTTGGGGGTATGCAAGAATGCGCCGTTTTATTTTGCAACATACATTCATTGAAGGAAGACCTCTCAATTTTTCGGGAACAGGTGGTCAATTCCTGGGAATTTCACTGCTGATAGCTATACTCTCAGCGATTACTTTGGGATTATATTCATTTTTAGGGATGAGTACAACACGTATGATTAGATGGGATGCGCAAAACACGATTGTTCCCGATTTTGTCACCCCACCACTTCCAAACTAAACCACTGAACACAAATAGTAGAAGGAATCATTACTCTACTGTGATTGTAGTGGTTCCATTTATTTTATAACCCCAGATTTTGAGAGATTATTATTTGAACATAATCGCCATATTCTTGATTTCCTATATGCATTCTTGGTGTAAACTCTCAGAAGAAAGTAATTCAATATCGGATCCGTATTGAATTACCTATCGATTTACTTTTCACAGACACATGAATTAGTCCAAGATAAACAAACCATACCAGTTTGTTTATGTTCATTTAACCAATGTAATCAAACTTTATGTATTTAAACACCCTTCACCAACTTATTGGCGGTGGGTTTAAGAAAGATCGTTGATATTAATTTCTTCTGACGCGAAATGATTGGTACGCCATGGGTGGGAGATTCACCCACCCAAGAAGAAAATGCCTTATTGAAAGCGCTAGGATCAGAAAAACCGAGCTTATAAGATATCTCAGTTATTGAAATTGATTTATCCATTAAATATTGAAACGTCAATTCTTTTTGAATCGTAAAATGAATGTTTCTAAAATTGGTTCCTTCAGATTTTAATTTCTTTTGTAATGTTCTTGTGGTTATGGATAATAATTGTGCAATTTCATTTTCACTTGGCAATTTATCATTGATTTTTTCAGATAAGATGGACTGAACCTTGTTTGTATAAGGACCTTTAGAGAGTTGATAAGAAAGTTCTTTAATCAAGTATTTCTCAAATAGATCGCGTAATGCAGCATTGGGATGGAGGTTGGGGGTATCCCAAAAATCTTGACCAACAATAATCATATTGTTTGGAGCCAAGAATTTTAACTCCCCTCGGAATTGTTTTTTGTATTGTTGAAAATCTTCAGGGGATTTATGGCGAAAACACACTTGTAAGGGGGAAAGCTGTTTGCCGGTGATCGATTGCCAATAGGCAACCAATCCTGAAATGTAATAATCACTTAAGTATTTATCCTGATCGAATTCCTCATCTCTGATTGAAACAATTATTTTTGTTAAGTCCCCTTCTTGAACAAATTGATAACTCATCGTCTCATCATTATATTTTTGATAGAGGACATACTTATCTAACGATTCCCTTGGGTTGAGGCAATTCAGCATTAAATATCCAAGAATATTTGAAACAAGCTGGAAGGAGCTGCCTGTTTCAAGACTTATAAACTGATTTCCAGTAATTTCTTCCGCTTTTACGAATATCTCATGGTACTGATGAATATTGATCTTGTTATCAGTTGATTCAAGAATTGATGGAGCTAGACCAAGATCAGACAAGAAGCTACTAGTGTCAAATCCGGAATTACTCAACTTTTGTATAAGCGGAGTAATCATGGTAATAGAGACATTGAAGTTTTTTCTATCAGTCATTTTCCGGTTTATCAGCCTATATAAGGTTTTATGTTAGGAATATTCGCATTATAACAACAATCATTCGTATTTCAACATTTACTGCCCCTCATAAAAAAAATAACATTAATTCAATAATTCCTGTAATTAAAAATGGAGGTCGTGATCTATGAAGGGTAAAACCAATCCTGTTTTGTTTGTTTTTTTTGTAGCAATGCTGTTTTTGGGAATCGTCAGTTTAACAGGCTGTTCTGTTGCAAAGGGGCAGGATCTACCCGTTCGGGCTGATGCACTAACCGCAGCAAGAACTTACGGCTTTGACTACGATGATACGCTTATTTCTACTGTCTACGGAGAAAGCCAAAACCAGATCGTCCTCACGGGCCCAATGGTTGGGCCAGTAAATCTGGATGTACATGACCTTAGCCAAGGAAAAGCCGAATATACCCAGGTGGTTCTTGAATTAAAAAATGATACATGGGTATTTTCTTCTGCAACCTTAAGATAGCTCTTCCTTGTCATTTGAAAAGCAACTAAAAATTTATCTTCCAAGGATTTAAAGGAGAATTTATGGGACACACAGATTCAGAACCGTTAAAAAAAACCAGTGGCGTATTTCAGCCCTTGTATGGTTTCACATTGGATCAGCGTAAAGGCAAAAACATCCTCATTGTAGCAATTATCACAAATGCGATCTGTGTTATTGCCACATTGATATTGGCGCTATCTCGCAACGTCGATTTACGGACCGCGTTGTGGGCTGAAGGCATGACCAATTCAAACCCGATCATGTTGATCTTTATTTTTCAAGTAGTTACCGGAATTGTCCTAATTATGTGGCATTCCATAACTACCAAAGGAGTAAAAAGAGCACTGATTGCTTTTTTCGCTGTTTTTCTCATCGCCTGGTTTAATGAGTTTCTTGGTACGAACTTCGGTTTGATCTTTGGGTCCTATCATTACACAGCCAGGAACATGTTCCATATTCTCGGAGTTCCTGCAATTGTGGCCCCTGCCTGGGAGGTTATCTTATATCCCTCATTCTATCTATCCCTTTACTTATTGCCGTCAGAATTAATCAAGAGAAACGATGCGATTTGGTCCAAGATTCTTACTTCTGTAATAATCGCTGCTGTAGGTGCATTTATTGTTACTGCCACAGATATGCTCAGTGACCCGTGGTGGGTTTCCTTTGGTGGATGGGTTTGGCATACGAATGGCGCTTACATGCCCGCTATTGATGGAGGGGTTCCTCTGAGTAACTATGCAGGTTGGTTTTTCACCGCATTTGAGATTCAATTGGCATATCATTTTATTCTGGATTCCACTCCTGAAAAACGACACTTCAGATCAAAGTTCTTGGATATTTACTTCCCAATCATCATGTATGCTGGAGATTTTCTCTTTATTTTGGAATTGGTGTTTTTCTTCCAACAACAATTTGAAGTGGTCTTAATTTCTCTAATGTCTTTCGGCGGGATAATCTTGCTAGCTCTGGTAAAACTTTATTTACAAAAACGTGGATCGCAACCAAATCCAATTGGATTAACTATTTCACAAGAAGTAATTGACTCAATCTCAAAGTAATAACGAATCCAAATTAACAGCTAATGCTCAATTTTGCGAGTGTTAGCTGTTTTTTATGTATATTTGAAAACTTGACTTATTCGGCAAATTAATTGCCGGTTTTTAATACGAAAGGGGTCGGCTTTCTTGTATTCTATCTTTCACCTTAATGAATCAAAACAGTCAGTTGGTTTATATTCATTCAACCAATGTAAACAGACCTCGCAGTTTCTATTCCCCCTCCATCAACTTCCTTGCGGTAGGCTCGTCAATAATGAGCTCGCTGATGAGACCGCCGCGCAGGGCGGCCGCCAGGCCGCGCACCTTGGCGTAGCCGGAAACGACGCACAGGCCGTGTTTGCGCTGAAAGAGTTCCAGGGCCGGGCCGCTGCTGCGTTCGTTGAGGGGAATGCCGTTGAAGCTGCCATCCTGCCTGAAGAAGACGGTGGCAATATCACCCACCAGTTTGAGCCGCTTGATCTCCTGAAGATCGGCCCCTTCGAGGTAGCCGGCGCTGTACACATGGCTGGGCACACCGGCGTTGACGGCACCGATGCTGTAAAGCAGCAGGTCGGCCTGGGCCTGCAGGTCAAGCAGACGGCGGATGCTGCGCTCCTTCCAGAAGGCGGCCTTGGTGGCGGCATAGTCAAAGAAGGTGGGCACCGGGAAGAGGTTGGCGGCGGCCTGGTAGTTCTGGGCAAAGCGCACCATGATCTCGCTGGCGTATTCGATGCCCATCGACTGGGTGTTGCCTGCCCCGTTAAGCTGGATGATCTGGGCGTTGTGGGTAGCCTTGGGCAGCAGGTATTTGGCGATGCCGCTGATGGTGGTGCCCCAGGCGATGCCCATGATCCTGTCTGAATCAAAGATGGAGTTAAGGTAGTTGGCGGCGTACTGCACCACACGCGAGAGCCACTCGCCCTCACCGGCGATGCCGGGCACAGGCACCACGTGGGCGCGCCGGATGCCGAACTGCTCAACGATCTTCTTCTCAAGCAACTGGGGCTGCTCGTTGGGGTCCATGATCTGAATGTTCACCAGCCCCTGTTCACGGGCATAAGTGAGCAGACGTGAGACGGTGGAACGCGAAACGTTCAGCTCGTGGGCAATGGCCTCAGAGGTCATGTTCTGGTAATAATACATGCGCGCCACCTTGAGCGCATCGAGACTCTTTTCCTGATTTTCCAAGCTGCCCTCTTGCACGTTTGTGCGAATAAACTGAAATATTTTGCTTAATTATAGCGGGTTTTGCGTCCAATGGCTGCACGTTTGTGCAAGTTGCGCACCCGGCGGGTGCACCTCCACTATAATAGAGGCAACTCTGGCATCCGCAGAGCATCCTCTTTTGGAAACAGACCCTATGAAATCTTATGATGTGATCATCATCGGCGGCGGAATCGTGGGCTGCATGACGGCACGCGAACTTTCGCGCTACCCGCTTTCGATCTTGCTGATCGAAAAGGATGTGGACATTTGCATGGGCACGAGCGCGGCGAACTCGGCCGCCATCCATTCGGGCCACGACCCCATGCCCGGCACGCTCAAGGCCGAGATGAACAGCCTGGCCAACCCCATGTGGGATCAACTTTCCGCCGAGTTGGGCATTCCCTTCAAGCGCCACGGCGCCTACATTGTGGCCATCGATGAAGACTGCTCCTGCCTGGATGTGCTGCAGCAGCGGGCCAAAGAAAACAACGTGCCCACAGAGATCCTCTCCGGGGATGAAATAAAGCGGCGCGAACCCCTGATCAACCCTGCTGCGACTGGCGCGCTGCACACCCCCACTGCCGGTATTATTGATCCGTTTATGGCAACCATTGCCCCGCTCGAAAACGCCATCCAGAACGGGGTTGAGGTACTGACCGACACGGCTTTTCTCGATTTCATCATGGAAGGCAAGAAGATCGTGGGCATCCAGACCAGCCGCGGCGATTTTGCCTGCCGCTGGGTGGTCAATGCCGCCGGGGTCTATGCCGACGAAGTGATGCACAAAGCCGGGGTACGGCCCGAGTTTAAGATCACCCCGCGCCGCGGCGAATATTATCTGCTCGACCAGAGCGACATCCACATCGACACCATCCTCTTCCCGGTGCCGACCGAATCGAGCAAAGGTATTGTGGTGATGGAAACGACCCACGGCAACACCATCGTAGGGCCAAACTCCAACCCCATCCCGGATAAAGAAGACACGACCGTGACACCGGACGGCATGGGCGAGATCTGGGCGGGCTCCTCCAAGCTGGTGCCCTCCATCTCGCAGCGCAGTGTCATGGCGATGTTTGCCGGCCTGCGCGCTACCGGCAATGCCCAGGCGAAGAACGTACCTTATTCACACGATTTTGTCATCGAGGTGGCCGAAGAAGTGAGCGGCCTCATCAACCTGGCGGGCATCGAGTCCCCCGGGCTGACCTCGGCGCCGGCAATCGCCCTGCGCGTGGTGGAACTGCTCAAAGACGCCGGTGAGAAACTGGTTGTCAAAAAAGATTTCAACCCCATTCGCCCGGCCCGGCCGCGCTTCAGCCATCTGAGCCACGAAGAACAGGCTGCGCTCATCGCCAAAGACCCGCGCTACGGACGGGTGGTGTGCCGCTGTGAGAGCGTCACCGAAGGCGAGATCATCGCCGAGATCCATGCCCCGCTGCCGGCACGCACCTATGACGCCATCAAGCGCCGCACCTGGCTAGGAACCGGCCGCTGCCTGGGCGGATTCGACATGCCGCGTGTGGTGGATATTCTGGCCAAGGAACTGGGCGTTTCACCGCTGGAGATCAGCAAAAAGGGCCCCGGCTCTGAGTTCCTGCAGCGTGAGACCAAGAAAGTGGAGGCCTGAGATGATGCACAAAGAGAATTACGATGTTGTGGTCATCGGCAGCGGCCCCGGCGGGCTGGCAGCCGCCATCTCGGCCAAAAAGAACGGCGCCGACGCCGTGCTGGTGATCGAGCGCGATCTCGAACCCGGCGGCATTCTGCTGCAGTGCATCCATAACGGCTTCGGCATGGAAACCTTCAAACAAGACCTGCCCGGCCCCGCCTACGCGCAACACTTCATCAACGAAGCCTTTGCCGTGGGGGTGGAGTTCCTGTTCGACACAATGGTGCTGGAAGTGACCCGTGACCACCGCATTTTTGCCACCAGCAAAGAGCACGGGTTCGTCGAAATTCGCGCCAAGGCGGTGATTCTGGCGATGGGCTGCCGCGAGCGCACCCGCGCTCAGGTAAAGCTGCCCGGTTCGCGCCCGGCCGGGGTTTACACCGCCGGTACCGCACAGCGCTGGGTGAACGTGGAAGGCTACATGCCCGGCAAGAACTTCGTCATTCTGGGTTCGGGCGATATCGGCATGATCATGGCGCGGCGCCTGACCTTTGAAGGCGCCAAGGTGGAACGCGTGCTCGAGGTGATGCCTTATCTTTCAGGTCTGACGCGCAATTACGTGCAGTGTCTGATGGATTTCGACATCCAGTTGCAGCTCAAGCACACGGTCAAGAACATCATCGGCAAAGATCGCGTAGAAGCCATCGAAGCCGTGGCTGTAGATGATAAATGGAAACCGATCGCGGGCACTGAAGAGATCATCCCCTGCGACACGCTGCTGCTCTCGGTGGGCCTGATCCCCGAAAACGAGCTTTCGCGCCAGGCCGGGGTGCAAATCGACCCCATCACGGCCGGCCCGCTTGTGGATGACGGCTTTCAGACCAGCGTGCCGGGCATTTATTCAGCCGGCAATGTGGTACACGTTTACGATCTGGTAGATTGGGTGACCGAAGCCGGCCTGCGCGCCGGGAAATCTGCTGCCCGGCTGATAAAAGAAGGGCCCGGCGCTGACGGCCCCACTTTGCCGGTGCGCGCCTGTGAAAATGTGCGCTACGTGGTGCCGCAGACCCTGCATCCCGACGCCCTGGCAGACGGCGACATCCGGCTGCAGATGCGCGTGATCCGCCCTATTGAAAAGCCGGTCTGGGTGGAAGTGCACGACGGCAAGAACCTGATCGCCCGCAAAGGCGAGCCCTACGCGCGCCCCGGTGAGATGGTGACCATTAATTTGAAGGCCGACAAGATGGACGCGCTCAAAGCTGCCGGTGAAATTCTGGTGAGTGTGGTAGAAAGGTAGAATCATGACAATCGTTACTGAAAAGGTCATTTGCGTCACCTGCCCCAAGGGCTGCACGCTTGAAGTGAACAAGGACGGCACTACAGTTGTATCGATCATGAACGGCTGCAAACGCGGCCACGAGTATGCCAAACAGGAACTGACCGATCCGCGCCGCATGGTGGCCACCTCGGTGCGCATCCGCGGCGGCGTTCATCCGCTCATCCCGGTGTACACTGCGGCGCCCTTCCCCAAACCGCGCATTCCCGAACTGCTGAAGGCGCTGCGCGAGGTGGAGGTGAGCGCACCGATCCAGATGGATCAACCCATCCTCGAAGACGCACTGGGCACGGGCATCAACATCCTGGCCAGCCGAGAGATGAAAAAAGCCTGACAAACAACTATAATAGAGGAAGTATCAATGACGTCAGCAATGGCGTCATTTTTATCTGCTTGATCCGCAAGAATGCCGATTGCATCCTGGCCAGAAGCTTATACAATTAAACCAATACCCGCAACGTAAAGGATGATATGAAAAAGTCAGCCCAACTGATCGTGTCAATCGTGCTTTGTGTTCTGCTCGCTGCAGGTGGCTACTTGTGGGCCACCGGTATGATCTCGTCCAACTTCAATTTTCGCTCCCCAATTAAAGAGACGCCTCCGCAGCCCGGGCAGCCTCTGGGGGATGCCTCTACCCAGCGGCTGGTGATCGTGCTCATTGACGGGCTGCGTTACGACACAAGCCTCAAGACCGACACCATGCCCACCCTGGCCAGCCTGCGCGCGCAGGGGGCTTACGCCAAAATGCACAGTCAGGCGCCCTCTTTCTCTGAACCGGGCTATTCGACCATTTTTACCGGTGCCTGGCCCTGGGTGAATGACGGCCCTGTATTTAATCTGGAATACGAAGACATCCCCACCTGGACGCAGGACAACCTGTTCACTGCCGCCCATGCGGCCGGGTTTAAGACGGCCATTTCGGGCTACTATTGGTTTGAAAAACTGGTACCGCAAAGCGATGTTGACCTGAGCTTTTACACGCCCGGCGAAGACAAAACTGCCGACGAAGAAGTGATGAATGCCGCCCTGCCCTGGCTCGAAAACAACCAGGCCCAGCTTGTGCTCATTCATTTGGATCAGGTGGATTACGCCGGTCACCATGAAGGCGGCGCAAAATCCATCGCCTGGGATCAGGCTGCCCAGCGCAGTGATGCCTGGCTGGCAAAAGTGGTGGCAACGCTCGATTTCAGTAAAGACACCCTGCTGGTGCTCAGCGACCACGGCCACATTGATGCTGGCGGTCACGGCGGGCAGGATGCCGTTGTGCTGCAGGAGCCCTTCGTGCTGGTGGGCGCCGGGGTCAAACCGGGCGATCACGGCGACCTGAACATGGTGGACGTGGCCCCCACACTGGCCGCCTTGCTGGGCACACGCCTGCCCTCGGCCGCACAGGGAGCCGTGCAAACAGAGCTGCTCAACCTGGATACCTCTGTGCAAGCCAGCCTGAGCGGTGCCATCCAAACCCAGCAGACCCGCCTGGCGCAGGCGTATGCCAGCGCCATTGGACGCAGCTTTGATGAAGCCAAGCTAAACGGCAGCAGCGACGTCAGCCAGTACCAACAAGTGCTGTCGGGGCTGCGCTTGAGCCGCGAGAACGTCGAGCGCATTCCGCGCGCGTTGATCGCGCTGCTGGTCGTGGCGGCAGTTCTTTATTGGCTGATCAAAAACAAAAAGAACGGCATGGCCGCCTGGATCATCGGCGGGCTGGCTTTCGCCCTGCTCTTCAACTTCCGTTACGGCATGTGGGATGGCCGCAGTTACTCGCTCTCTTCGATCACCAGCGAAACGGAATTGATCACCTATGTGGCCGTGACGGCCCTGATCGCCGCTGTGATCGTGTGGCTGGCCATCCTGCTGGATCAGCGCTACTTCAAATATTCTCCGCTGGAGGCTGCCCTCAAGGTCTTTGGCCTCTTCTTCACCGCTATTTTCATCAACAGCCTGCCGGCCCTGTTCAGCTTTGCCCTGAACGGCCCGGTGGTGACCTGGACCCTGCCCGATTATTTGAGCAGTTTTCTGGCCCTGCTCAGCCTGATCCAGGTGCTCATTCTCGCTGCCACGGCGCCGCTTTTTGCGGGAATCACCGCCTTGCTGGCTAAAAACGCAGCCAGGAAGAAGAAATGAGCGCAGAGGAGACCGGATGATCCAAACCAGCGCGCCGTGGTTTAAAGACGAATTCGGACGGGTGCTGCTGCTCAGAGGGGTGAACCTGGCCGGCAGTTCCAAGGTGCCCACGCGCCCCAACGGCGCTACCTATCTGCCGGAGGGTTTCTTCGACAGCCAAAACATCAGTTTCGTTGGTCGCCCCCTGCCGCTGGCAGAAGCCGATGAGCATTTCGCGCGCCTGAAAGCCTGGGGCTTTACCTTTTTGCGTTTTCTGGTCACCTGGGAGGCCATCGAGCACGAAGGCCCCGGCATCTACGACCAAGAGTACCTCAATTACCTCTATCAGATCGTCAAGAAAGCCGGGGAGTACGGCTTTAGCCTGTTCATTGATCCGCATCAGGATGTGTGGTCGCGTTTTTCAGGTGGTGACGGCGCTCCGGGCTGGACCTTTGACCTGCTCGGCATCGACATCACCAAGATCCATGAGACGGGGGCGGCCATCGTGCATCAGAGCCACGGCGACCCGTTTCCGCGTATGGTGTGGATCACCAACAACCATAAATACGCCGCGGCCACGCTTTATACGCTCTTCTTCGCCGGCAACGATTTCGCCCCCCAGTGTAAAATAGAAGGCGTGCCGGTGCAGGAATTTTTGCAGCAGCATTACTGCAACGCCATCCAGCAGGTGGTGAAAAAACTAAAAGGCCTGCCCAACGTGGTGGGCTATGATACCCTCAACGAGCCGTCCAGCGGCTACATTGGCTTTGCCGACCTGAGCCAAAACTTTAGTGAACTGCTGATCGGCCCCAGCCCCACCCCCTGGCAAAACTTTCAGGCGGCTGCGGGCTTTTCCTGCAAAGTGAACGTGATGACGCGCCAACTGGCCGGCACGCGTAAGGTCGGCGAAGAAGTGCTGAATCCGGGCCAGGTCTCGCTCTTCAAGCCCGGCTATCGCTGCCCCTGGCTGGAACAGGGCGTGTGGGAGATCAACCAGGCAAATGAACCGGTTCTGCGCCAGCCCGATTACTTTACCCATGTCAACGGCCGCCCGGTAAACTTTAACCAGGACTATTTCAAGCCCTTCGTGGACAGGTTCACCCGCACCGTGCGAGCGGTGGACCCCGGCGCGATGATCTTCATCGAAACCGTGCCCAACACACATTCACCCGAATACAAGGCAGGCGAGCTCAGCAACACGGCCTACGCCGTGCACTGGTATGACGACATGATCGTGGTACTGAAGCGCTTTTTGCCCTGGTTGGGCTATGATACCCTCACCGACACGATCGCCTTTGGCGCCGCCCGCATCCGCAAGGTGTTCGCGGGCACGCTGGCCACGGTGAAGAACGAGGCACTGCACAAAATGGGCGGCCTGCCTACCCTGATCGGCGAAGTGGGCATCCCGATGGACTTGAACGACCGCAAAGCCTTTCGCAGCGGAAATTTCAGCGATCAGGAAAAGGCTCTGCAGCGCGACCTGACCGTGCTGGACGATAACCTGCTCAGCTACACCCTGTGGAACTATTCGCCCGATAACAGCAACGCGCGCGGCGACCTGTGGAACGACGAGGATTTCTCCCTTTTCAGCCGCGATCAGCAAAGCGACCCGGCCGACGTCAATTCGGGCGGGCGGGGCCTGCGTGCCTTTTTGCGGCCGTATCCCATTAAGACGGCAGGAACCCCGCTTAAGCTGGAATTTGACTATAATAACGGCAGCTTCCTGTTCGAGTTTAGCGGCGACCCGGCCATTCAACTGCCGAGCGAGCTTTATCTGCCCGCTTTTCAGTACCCCAATGGCTGTGACGTGAGCATTTCAGATGGGCAGTTTGAGCTGGACGCCGCCGGGCAGCGACTGTATTACACGGCCGGGGAAAAAGCAGTGCACCAGATCCGGTTGAGGCGAAAATAGTTTTATTATTTGGAGGAAAATATGGCACATTTACCGGTGGATCACAGTGACGTTCCGATTCGGCTTTTCAAATCGGATTTCCTTGAGTTTTTCACCCACATTAGCCCCATTGCAGTGATCATTCTCTGGGTGCCGGTGGCCGGATACTTTCTGATCGCATCCATCCTCAAGGCCCCGGCGGGACACTTTCCGTTCTACATTCCCATTGGCTTTTTGGCCGGGCTGTTCGTGTGGACGTTTGCCGAATACATGCTGCACCGCTTCGTTTTTCACTTTGAACCGAAGAGCGAACGCGCCAAACGCATCGTTTTCCTGTTCCACGGCATCCATCACGCCCAGCCGCAGATCAAAACCCGCCTGGTCATGCCCCCTATTGTCAGCATTCCACTGGCGCTGCTCTTCTACGGGCTGTTTTATCTGCTCCTGGCCGTGTTGTTGAAAATGCCGCACTGGGTCGGCCCCAGCTTCTCGGGGTTCATCGTGGGCTACCTGGCCTATGACCTGACCCATTATGCCACCCATCACTTCCCCATGCGCAGCAAGGTTGCCAAATTTCTCAAACGCTATCACATGCAGCACCATTACAAAACCCCCAACCTGCGTTTCGGCGTCAGCTCCCCCCTGTGGGATCTGGTGTTTGGCACCCGACCGCAAGAACAATAATTACCAATCTGTGATCCGAGATCGAGGAGCAAGAACCCTGGTTTAGGATCAGCCAACACATTAGACTATTTTGGAGGCTGTTATGCGACGCGTCAGTGGCTGGTATATGCTGATCTTGAACCTTTATTGGGTGGGGCTGGGCTTCATGTGGAACAGCCTGCACGTGACCATTTTGCCGGCCGTGCTGCTGAACTATGTGCCCGAAACCCAAAAGAACACCTGGCTGGGACTGCTGACCTTCTTTGGCCTGATCCTGGCCATGATCATCCAGCCGCTCTCAGGTGCGCTCAGTGATCACTGGTCCTCAAAGATCGGGCGACGACGCCCCTTTATGTGGCTGGGCACGCTGCTGGATCTGGTCTTTCTGGCCATTATGGGCTTTATAGGCGGCCTGCCTGCCCTGTTCGTGGGCTACATCGGCCTGCAAATTTCCTCCAATATTGCACATGGGCCGGCGCAGGGGTTGATGCCCGATGAAGTGCCCGCCGACCAATTGGGCGTAGCCAGCGGCATCAAAACCGCCATGGATATGACCGGCGTGATCGCCTCTTCGCTGTTGATGGGCTTTCTCATCAGCAGTGAGCATGCCGATCCAAAGCTCTCGGTGCTGGCCATCATGGGCTTTCTCATCGTCTTTGGCAGCTTCACCCTGTTCGGCTCGCACGAACAGGTGGGCGTGGCCGCCAAACGTGCCGCTACCGACTGGAAGGCGCTCTGGAAAGACACCTTCAATTTCAAGATGAACGGCAACAAATCCTACTGGAGCCTGATCTTCAGCCGTTTTCTATATCTGGTGGGCATCTACGGCTTTCAGTCGTTTGCCCAATACTACATCCGTGACAAGTTCCCCCAACAGGATCCTATTATCTACACGCAAATCGTCATGGGCACCTTTGTGGTGGTGCTCATCCTCTTCTCGCTGCTGGCCGGAGCACTGGGCGACCGCTATGGGCGCAAGCGCATTCACGTGCTTTCGGGCATCATCGGGGCGGTCGGTGCCGTGCTGCTGATCTTTGCCGCCACCCCCACCCAACTGATCCTTTACGGGTCGGCCATGGGCGTTGGCCTGGGCATCTTCATGAGCACCAACTGGGCCATGGCGAACCAGATGGCCTCAGGGGCTGACGCCGGCAAATATATGGGGCTGACCAACCTGGCCACTGCCGGTTCGGCCGCCGTGGCGCGTCTGGAAGGGCCCATGATCGACGGCTTCAATAACGCCGCCCCCGGCCACTGGATCGGCTGGACGGTGCTTTTTGCCCTGAGCGCGCTCTTGATGCTGCTTTCGAGCCTAGCCCTGCGCAAGGTGCCTGAAATGAAGGTGGAAAAAGAAGCAGCATAAAACCGCTCTTGACTTTCGTTTGCGAATGGTCTATACTGCGTAAACAATGCAACGGGGAGCCCTACCCTAATGGGCTGAGAGGAAGACAGAAGTCTTCGACCCGAATCACCTGATCCGGATAATGCCGGCGGAGGGACTTGTCCAACACATTGAACACCCTCCCAGGCGGAGGGTGTTTTTATGTTTCGACGTGCTTTACTGTTCGCAAATGGAGAGTTGGAGACCAGCGCATGGCTGGCGCAGTTCATCGAGGCGGATGATCTGCTCATCGCCGTTGATGGCGGGCTGCGTCACCTGCTGCCGTTGGGCAGAGTCCCGCATCTGCTGATCGGCGATCTCGACTCAGTCTCTGCCGAACAGGTCGAAGCGATGAAAAACAAGGGGGTGGAAATCCATCCATTCCCGGTGCACAAAGATGAGACCGATCTCGAACTTGCCCTGTTGGCTGCAGCCGAAAGAGGCGTGCACGAGATCGTGATCGTCGCTGCACTGGGCGGCCGCCTGGATCAGACCTTAGGCAACCTCTCGCTGCTGCTGCTGCCAAAACTGCAAGAGCTCACAGTAAGGCTCGAAGACGGGCAGCAAGAGGTTTTCGTAATCCGCACATCGGCAACAATAAAGGGTCAGTCCGGTGACATCGTCTCGCTGCTCCCCCTGTGGGGGGATGTAGATGGCGTGAGCACCACAGCCCTGGCCTACCCACTGCGCCAGGAGACCCTTTTCAATGACCGATCGCGCGGCATCAGTAATGTGATGCTGGAGGAAGAAGCCGGCGTGCGCATTGAACGCGGCAGGCTCCTCTGCATCCACACGCACCAAAAATAGAACAGGAGCGAATATGAAAGGCAAGCTTTTTACACTTTTACTCGTTTTTACCATCGCCGGTTTGGCCCTGAGCGCCTGCCAACCCCAGGCCGCCACGGCGAGCGAACCGACCACCCTTACTGTGATGACCCACGATTCATTTGCCGCCAGCGACAGCGTGATCGCCGCCTTTGAGCAGGCGAACAACGTCAAGCTGGTATTCGTCAAGAGCGGCGACGCCGGTGCAGCCCTCAACCGAGCCATCCTCACCAAAGACAGCCCGCAGGCCGACGTGTTCTACGGCATCGACAACACCTTCCTGTCACGCGGCATCGAGGAGGGCATCTTTGAACCCTACCAGTCCCCGCTGCTCGACAAGATCCCGGCCGAGTTCAAACTGGCCCTGAACAACGAAGTCAGCCCGGTCGATTACGGCGATGTGTGCATCAATTATGACAAAGCCTACTTTGCCGATCACAGCCTGGCCGTGCCGCAAACCCTCGACGAACTGACACAGCCCGCCTACAAAGACCTGCTGGTGGTGGAAAACCCGGCCACTTCTTCGACCGGCCTGGCCTTCTTGCTGGCGACCATCGCCCAGTACGGCCCCGACGGTTACCTGGCCTACTGGCAAAAGCTGAAAGAGAACGGGCTGGTCATTGTCAATGACTGGGAGACCGCCTACTACACCAACTTCAGCGCCTCCTCAGGCAAGGGCCCGCAGCCTATGGCCCTTTCGTATGCCAGCAGCCCGGCCGTTGAGGTGGTCTACGCCTCCGAGCCCGTCAGCGATTCTCCGACCGCCTCACTGGTGGGAGACAACATGTGCTTCAGGCAGATCGAGTTTGTGGGCATCTTAAAAGGCACCCAACATGAAGCGTTGGCGCAGAAATTCGTCGATTTCATGCTGAGCAAGCAGTTCCAGGAAGATATTCCCCTGCAAATGTTCGTTTACCCGGTCAACTCAGAGGCTACTCTGCCCGATGTGTTCGTGCAGTACAGCCAAATTCCGGCCCACCCGGCCACGCTGAGCCCGGCAGATATAGCAGCCAACCGCGATCAATGGATCTCTGATTGGACCGAGGCTATTCTGCGGTGAGCCTCGCGGCTGCCAAACGACCTTTAAATATCGGAAGAACACTGCTGTGGTTGATACCCATCCTCTTCCTGGCAGTGTTCTTCTTCCTGCCGCTGGGCAAGATCTTATGGCTGGCAGGCCGTGAAACGCTGGATGGTGGGCTGAGCCTGCGCTCACTGGCACAGATCAGCGATCCGCTCTGGTTCACGATCTGGCAGGCCACCCTCTCGACCCTGCTGACCCTTCTGCTGGGCCTGCCCGCGGCCTACATCTTCTCGCATTACGAATTCAGGGCCAAACGGCTTTTGCAGGTGGTCACCACCCTGCCCTTTATTTTGCCGACCGTGGTGGCGGTGGCCGGTTTTACCGCCCTGCTGGGGCCAAGTGGTCTACTTAATGTCTGGCTAAAAGGGCTGCTGCATCTATCCAGCGCCCCCATTCAATTCATGAACACCCTGTGGGGTATTCTGCTGGTGCACGTGTTTTACAACACCACCATCATCATCCGCGTGGTGGGCAGCGCCTGGACGAGCCTTGACCCGCGCTGGGAAGAAACTGCGCGCGTGCTGGGGGCCTCACGCCGGCAAACCCTGTGGCAGGTCACCTTGCCGTTGCTGCGGCCCTCGATTCTGGCGGCCACTTTGCTGGTCTTTCTCTTCGATTTCACCAGCTTTGGGGTCATTCTGCTGGTCGGCGGGCCAGCCTTTGCCACCCTGGAAGTGGCTATTTACCAGCAGGCGCTCAGCCTGCTCAACCTGCCCCTGGCCGGGCTGCTTTCGCTCATCCAACTGGCCTGCACCTTCGTGGTGACCTGGGTGTACAGTTCGGTGAACGGCAGCCGCAAGATTCCGCTCATGCCGCATTTGAGCGGCTCAAACATCAAAGTGGCACGAACATTTTTTGAAAAGCTGCAAGTCTTCTGGGTCAATTTTCTGCTGCTGGTGCTGCTGGTCTCTCCCCTGCTGGCGATGGTGCTGCGTTCTTTTCTGCGCCTGGGCGCCGACCGCGGTGAGCGCGGACTGGTGCAGACCGGTTTTACCCTGCAGTATTACAGGCAATTATTTGTCAATTCCAATCAATCCATCTTTTATGTGCCGCCCTCACAGGCGGTGCTCAACTCGCTGTTCTTCGCCGCCCTGACGGTGCTCTTTGCCGTGCTGCTCGGTTCGATGGCCGCCTATGCCATGCGCGATGCCCGGCTCAAGCGCTGGCTGGACGTGGCTATCACCCTGCCGCTGGGCGCTTCGGCGGTGACACTGGGGCTGGGCTTTATCGTCACCTTCAACAAGGCCCCTCTGGATGTGCTGCACTTCCCCCTTTTGATCCCGCTGGCACACACGCTGGTGGCCCTGCCATTCGTCATCCGCACCCTGCAGCCGGCGCTGACCTCCATCCCGGCTTCGATCCAGGAGGCTGCGTCCGTGTTGGGTGCTTCACGCTGGCAGGTGTGGCGCCAGGTGGAGTTGCCCCTGCTGAAACGCGAAGTCTTCGTAGCGGCGGTGTTCGCCTTTACCATCTCGCTGGGAGAGTTCGGGGCCACCTCCTTTTTGGCGCGTCCCGACATGCCCACCCTGCCGGTGGCGATCTATCGGTATTTATCCATGCCGGGCGATCTGAACTACGGGCAGGGGCTGGCCATGTCAAGCCTGCTGCTGTTAATTTGCGCCGCTGCCATCTACTTATTGGAAAAATTCCAAAGCGGCGGCATGAGAGAGATCTAACCTATGAATGCTAATTTAAGAGTGCAATCCATTGAAAAAGAGTATGAGGACCAACCACTGCTGCGCGGTATCTCGCTTGAGATGAATGAGGCTGAAACGCTGTGCCTGCTGGGACGTTCGGGCAGCGGCAAGAGTACTCTGCTGCGCATCATTGCCGGCATCGAAACGGCCGACAGCGGGCAGATCTTCTGGCAGGGGCAGGATATTTCCAATGTGCCCACCCACCTGCGTCACTTTGGGTTGATGTTTCAGGATTATGCGCTCTTTCCCCACCTGAACGTGGCCGACAACATTGCCTTTGGCCTGCGCATGCAACACATAGAAGGGATGGATGAAGCGAAGATAAGTCAGCGAGTCAAAGAAGCACTGGAACAGGTGAACTTGAGCGGATTCGAGAAGCGCAGCGTGAACGAACTTTCGGGCGGAGAAAAGCAGCGGGTGGCGCTGGCGCGCGCCCTGGCCCCCTCTCCGCGCCTGCTCATGCTGGATGAGCCGCTGGCCGCTCTCGACCGCGCTCTGCGCCAGCAGTTGCAAGAAGAACTGCGCACCCTGCTGCACCAGGCCGAGATCCCGACCATTTACGTGACCCACGACCAGGAAGAAGCGCTGGCGCTGGGCGACCGGCTGGCCCTACTGCACGATGGGCAGATCGAGCAGATCGGCACCCCGGAGGCAGTTTACCGACTGCCACGCAACCGCTGGGTGGCGCAGTTTTTGGGCATGGAAAACCTGCTCAAGGCGCGCGTAAAAACCACCCAGCCGCTCAGCATGATCACCGATTTTGGGGAACTGGCCGCGGTAGCCCCTGCCGATTTTCAACTACAATCCGGGGACGAGGTAGAGATCGTTTTGCTGCCCACCGGGGTGAGTGTGACCGAATCAACAGGCTCAGAAAACAAACTTGACCTGACGATCGAAGAATCCATTTTCAGGGGCGAGCACTATCAGCTTAAGGGGAAAACAAAGGCCGGTCAGGAGCTTGTTTTCTACTCTCCAACCGGCGCTTCAAGAGATACTTCTCTGGAGCTGCACTTTGCGCGAACGAACGTTGTCTGTTTACAGCCCTGACTCAGGGCAGATGAATCTTTAGCCCAAAGGCCCAGGTGATCAGCAAGGTGAGCAGGATGGCGCTCAGGCAGCCCCCGGCCAGCATGAGCAGCACTGCCAGCCAAACCTTGCGCCACTGTTCAGGCGCAATGGGCTTCTTCTCTTCGGGCCGCTCCTCGTCGTCAAAAAGGTCGTTCATTTGGCGATGGTGTCATCCTCTTTTTTGGGTTTAAAGATCAGGCGGGTGACGATTACCGTGGTAAGCAGCACCAACAGACAGGCCGCCACTACCGGTAACACGATCGAGAGCACAGAGACCACCGTTGAGGTGGCATCTTCGGCAATACTGACCGGCACATTGCCCACGCTGCCGGTCGTGGCCGTGACGATGGGGCGCACCACCAACGATTTGGCCGCATGCACGCCGCCTGAAACCAGCAACCCCGCAATGAGCCCCAGCACGGGGTTCACATGGGCGATGTTGGAAGAGGTGGCCGCGAAAACGATGGCACCGGCGGCCGGGCGCACAAAAGTTTGAATGCCATCATTGATGTGATTTACGGCCGGGATCTTATCGGCCAGAAACTCGATCACGCTCAAGAAGATCAGCACCCCGATCACCCACCAGGAGGTAAGCGTGTTCCAGGGCTCACTGAGCTCGATCAGACCGGTGAATTTGGCCAGCAGGGCCACCGTCAGGAGCGGAATGTAGGCGTTCAAGCCAGCACTGGCCGAGAGCCCTAAAGCCGATAGTATGTTAATGATTCCCATTTCTTTATCCTATTTATAAGTGAAATCCTGCCCAACTTCCGGTGAGCAGCCACCTGATCAGATCGAACAGGCCAATTTGAACCAGGGTCGTGATCAACCCCGCTTCTATATAGATAACACATTCCCGCCAATTTTGGAACGTATTTTCCTTCTTTTTGATCATGACCCATAAAAGGGTGTAGATCATCGTCAACAGCAGCGGAATGGTGAGAATTGAAAGGAATGCCACCGGGTAATAAAGCCAGTTCCAACCCGTCAACACCAGAATGCCTGCGCCCGCTTCAATGGCTGCCATCAGCAGCAACTGCCCCCAAGACCGCAAGACCGGTGCCGGGCGATATTCACGCCAGAGGATGTTGTTCCACAGGGGCAGCAGCACGCTGGCAATGACCATGCCCAGCCCCAGACCGCTGAACAAGCGCAGCGTATTGTTGGGCTCATAAAGCCCCTGCCAGGCGAAGAAAGTGGAGGCAGTAGAATTCAGGCCATCCACAACGAAGAAAAGTGCCAGCACAGACAGCGCCACGATCTTGCCCCTGGATGGGACCGAACCCGCACGACGACTGGGCGACAGAAGTGACAGCCCAATGAAGGTGCCCAGATACATGCCGGTGCAGCGGGCACAGAGCGGCAGCAAGCGGCTCCCCAGCGTGAGGGTGTGGCTTTCGATCTGGTGGCAAAAAGCAAAGCCGACCGCTGCAAGTTTGGCACTCACACCATCGGGTGTGAGGCTGAGCCAGACGACCAACAGGGCTGCGATCAGCAGGAGCAGGGCGATCACACTGCGCTTTCGGGAAGGAATTGGATTTTCCGCTGTCATACTGCAAAAATTATACGGGGAAATAAAAATGCTCGCAATAAGGCTCTCTCGTTCTGTGAAGGTTTGACACCACTTGACTTTCAAATTCATCTGTGTTTTACTTAACTTATATACGAGAAACAACTCAATTCGTTTCGCTATCCTAACGATGAGGAGGTGGTGTCTACGATGTGTAAGAATCATAAACACAGCGCTGCGGCCTTCCTCCTCCCGATAAAGTAGGAAAGTCGCAGCGCCACAAACTCCGAGAGCCGTCAACTGACGGCTTTCGGGCTTAACAAGCTATGGAGGGACAACATGATCCGAAACCAGTGGTATGTTATTCTTCAATCAAAAGAACTGAAACCGGGCAAGGTGACAGGTGTGCTGCGCATGGGGGAGCGCATGGTGCTGTGGCGTGACAGCAGCGGTAAGCCCGTCTGTCAGGCGGATCTGTGCCCACACCGAGGGGCCGCCTTAAGCGCAGGTTGTTTAATGGGCGATACCGTCCAATGCCCTTTTCATGGCTTTGAATATGACCGTAACGGCAATTGCACTTATGTGCCTGCCAATGGTCGCGCAGCTAATGTTCCGCAAGCCTTGCATGTGACGTCTTACGAAACCCGCGAAGCCCACGGCTACATCTTCATCTGGTGGGGAGAAAGGCTTTCAGAATACCCGGAACTGCCCTGGTTCGACGAACTGGATGAACGCTTTGCAAGCAGCGATTACAAAGACACCTGGCCCGTCCATTATTCACGCGCCATCGAGAACCAGTTGGACGTGTTTCACCTGGCTTTTGTGCATGCCAGCACCATCGGCCGCGGCGACAAGCGCATTGCAGATGGTCCGCTCACCAGTATTGATGAGAACAGTATGGAAATCTGGGTATATAACCGCAAAGATGACGGCCAGACCACCTCACGGCGCAGCAGCGAGCTGCCTCTGCCCCAGCGGCCTTTCTTCTTGAAATTTCGCTTTCCGCATCTGTGGATGAACCGGATTTCCGACGATATGCGCATCACAGTTTACTTTACCCCGGTGGACGAAGAGAATTGTGTGCTGTATTTGCGCTATTACCAACGCTTCATTCGGCTGCCGCTGCTGCGAAAAATCGCAGCAGACCTGATCAACCTTTTCAGTATCGTCATTCTCAACCAGGATAAACGGGTGGTCATCACGCAGCGTCCGAAAAAGACCGGCCTAAAAATTGGCGAAACCCTCATCCCGGCCGACAAACCGATCATCGAATATCGCACCCTGCGCGAAAAGCTGCAAAAGGCTGCCGGACAAAAAGTGGAGTAAATTGATCACCTGTTTTTCAGGGGAACCAACTCCTGAATTTTAACGGCTGACTTTGAGATCGAAGGGCCAAGATAATACCCCTCTATCTGTTCGGTCAGATCAGGATGGAGGATGTAGGCGGCTCCCCCGTAACCAAAAAGCGGAGAGGGTTTTAGCCCCTTTAATTTTTCAGGGAATTTCATCAGGTCTTGCGCCGACTCTTTCATGGTGGCCGACAAGACCACGATCTTGGGCATCTCTTCACGAATATAGATCAATAAATCGGCCAGGGGCACATCCGGCCCCAGGTATTCGACCCGGTAGCCGGCATCGCGCAGCAGAGTGGCCAGCATCAAAGGACCGATCTCGTGCAGTTCATCCGGGCCGCAGCCCAAAATGACCTTTGGCGCAGCGGCATGCAGCGGCAGGGACTGGTAAATGGCCTGAATTTTGCTCTGGATAAACCCGCTGGCGAAATGCTCGCTGGCCACGCCGATCTCGCCGCGTTCCCAGCGAGCGCCAACCTCAACCAGCACCGGAATGAGAATGCTTTCGAACAGGTCGGTGAGCGGCAATGAGCCGATGGCATCGGCAAAAAGGTCGGCCGACATGCGCTCATCGTGACGCAGCAAAGAGAGGGTCAGGCTCTGGGTGAGTTCCGCCCGGTTGACGCTGCGCAGCGGGTGAAAAGCCACGGGGCTCTTTTCGCTGACCACTGCATCGGGCCATTGGTTCTTCTGAATGGCCTCTTTTAATTGCGCGTTCACCGTGCTGATCGGGTAACCCTGATCAACATTCTTCTTGGCCCAACGCAAAATGGCCACGTCACGCTCACTATAGAGACGGTAACCATTCTCAGCCCGCTTGGGCACGACCAACTGATAGCGCCTCTCCCAGGCACGGATGGTAACCGACTGCATGGCGGTCATCTTTGCCACCGAATTGATATTAAAACGTGGTTCGTCAGAATAATCGAGGATCGAAGCCATTTTCCCACCGGTTTTTTAAGGTTTCTGCATTTATTTTACACGAGAAAACGCGATAGAAGCCATCAATTTGAAGTATTCTACGCAAACGCATATAATAGAGCCAATAAATCACCGGAGGCGTTATGACTTCTGTTAAAGATCGTTTTTTGGAATATGTAAAGATCGACACCCAATCGGATATGTTCTCTGAAGCTGTGCCGACCACGCAAAAGCAATTTGACCTGGCCCGCCTGCTCGAAAAACAACTGAAAGAAATGGGCGTAAAAGACGTCGAACTGGACGGCAACTGTTACCTGATGGCCACCCTGCCCTCCAATATCGATAAAAAGGTGCCCACTATCGGCTTTGTCTCACACGTCGATACCAGCCCCGACACCAGCGGCAGCAGCATCAAGCCGCGCATCCTCCCCGAATATGACGGCAAAGCCATTGTGCTGAACAAAGAGCTGGGCATCGTGCTCGACCCGGCCACCTTCCCGGAGATCACAAAATACGCCGGGCAAGAGATCATCGTCACCGACGGCACCACCCTGCTGGGCGCTGACGATAAAGCCGGCGTGGCCGCCATCATGACCCTGGTCGATACGCTGATGAAGAATCCCTCCATCAAGCACGGCACCCTCAAGATCGGCTTCACCCCCGACGAGGAAGTAGGCAAAGGAGCCGATCATTTTGACGTGAAAAAATTTGGCGCCGATTTTGCCTACACCGTAGATGGCGGCGAACTGGGCGAACTGGAGTATGAAACCTTCAACGCCGCCCAGGCAGTGGTGACCTTTGCAGGCAAGAACGTGCATCCCGGCTCGGCCAAAGACAAGATGATCAACTCGATGCTGGTGGCAATGGAATTCAACGCCATGCTGCCCGTCAATGAGCGCCCCGAATTCACCAGCGGCTATGATGGGTTCAACCACCTCATGCGCATGGAGGGCGAGGTCGAAAAATCGCGCCTCATTTACATCGTGCGCGATCACAACCGGGCCATCTTTGAAAAACGCAAATCGCTCTTTAAGTCGGCGGCCGAATATCTCAACGCGCACTATGGCGCAGGTACCGTTACTGTAGAGTTGAAAGATCAGTATTACAACATGCGCGAGATGATCGAGCCTGTTTTCGAGATCGTTGAGCTGGCCAAGAGAGCCTATGAGGAACTGGGCATTCAGCCCATCATCTCGCCGGTACGCGGCGGAACGGATGGCTCGCGCTTCTCGTTCATGGGCCTGCCCTGCCCCAACCTCTTCGCTGGTGGGATGTACTTTCACGGACGCTATGAGTGCCTGCCCACCCGCTCGCTCGAAAAAGCCGTGGACGTTTTGCTCAAGATCGTGGAACTTTCAGTAGAATAACCTAAAAATTCTACTTTTTCTGTTTTGTACCCAAGAATCTGTCTGAGGTCTGATTCTTGGAATATATGCAATTTTAGGCGGAATCTTTTTGCGCCTATTAAATTATTAAAAACGAGTTCGGCGTTGCTAAGAATAGAAAACTTGAGCACTTATTTCTGGAGCAAGTTTATTCATATCCGGGAAGAGCGTATCATATGTAAAATTGTATTTATCTCTTAGATTTTTTCGAATAAACGGCTTTATTTCTTTTGAGATTATATATCTGTGATAACATTTTTTGTTTCCTAGTAATTTTGCTATCGCTTTGGCGTGATCCATATTAAATTTTGAAGTAACTGTAAAAATTCCGCCTTGGCTCATAAGTCTGTTAAAACCTAGCTCTGGATTAACAACTTGCATTACCAGCCATTCATTCTCCGGACCTTGGTCAGAGAAAAGCAATTTCAAGGTTCTATCAAAATTTCCATCCCACCCTAATGTTTCAGGAAACTTCTGCCACTGTTTGCTTCCCTCTTTTAAATATTGTTGGTTACTAAACGTCCATAGTTCCCCGTCTTTATCATCATTATCTTGTGTGCCCAATGCTTTTTCACAACTCACTGCAAAGAATAGTGCAACTGCTGGGTTTGTTGTCCAATCCATTAATCTTGTTGGAATTCCATGATGTTGCATTATCATAAGGGGAAAGATTTTTGAATCAGGTATCACTTTTTGCTCAAGATAATTATAGGGTGAATATTTCTTACGAAACAATTCTATGCTTTCGCGCTCTAAATCTAGTTTTTCTTGCCTATTTAAGCCATGACATGTTCTATCAAATAGTGTGGTCAGTTTATCTCCATAGATTTTTGACTGTCCTCTACTGACCCATAAATGATCTTTTAGTTCTTCAATTGTATTAAAAGCTTCTTTTACCTTATCAATGCGTGAGCTTGGCCAAGATAATATAGACATATACTTCCTCCCTGATAAACACACTAACAAAGATAGCATGGCTTTATACTTATTTATGTATCACGCTGCCACTTTGTTGAGATAAGAATACTTTGCTTAAATCGTATCACATTTGTCTGACATAGATTATCTTTTGTTAATCTACTGTTCATTTTACTGTAACATATGCATTGTCAGTTCATGATATAACAATTTTAATAAAAATAGTTAAGCGAAATGGCACCATTCTTAAAAACGCTGAAATAAAAACATCACCTCATTCAAGCATGAGGTGATGTTTTAGCCTAATTAGGTTTGATTTATTCTTTTTCGCCAAAGTTATTGACGTGCAGGGCTTTGAAAGCAGCCAGGGCCGCTTCGGCATCGGGCCCTTCTGCTTTGACGGTGATGATGCTGCCCTTGTTGGCGCCCAGCAGCAAGATATCGAGAATGCTCTTGGCGTCGGCCTCTGAATCATCCAGGCTGACGGTGATCTCGCTCTCGAATTTGCTGGCTTCCTGAACAAACAAAGCCGCCGGCCGGGCGTGCAGGCCAACCGCATTTGTGATCTCTAACTGAATTTCAGGCATGATTCACTCTCTATCTATAAATTCTACTTTTGAATTTCTGTACGGCCGAGCAGCAAACGGGCCGTTTCTGAATCGGTGACCAAAACGTTCATCAGCTTGCCTGCCGCAGCCCCCAAGATGGGTTCTACTTTGGCCGCTCCGGCAGCCACCGCGATGACATGTTTCATTGAGCGCAGCTTCTCCAGGTCAATGGCAACGATGCGGTGATTGAACTCCACGTCCAAGATATTGCCCTTTGCCCCATAGTAGATGCCGCAAGCCTCGCCCACGGCGCCGTGCACTTCCAGTTCGTGCAGCTCTTTTTCGCTCAACAACCGATTGCGCAAAATGGTCGAGTAATCGGGGTTAAGACTGCCCAGACCGATGAGCGCCACATCCGATTCTTCGGCGATGCGGATCATTTCACGGATGCTGGGCTCACGCATGAACATTTCGCAGGTTTCACGGCTTTGCAGCACGAACGGACAGGGGATGATCTTAAACTGGTTGCCCAACTGCGCCGAGAAGATCTGGGCTAGGTTGCGCCCTTCTTCGATCTCATTATCATCGGCACCATGCAGCCGCACCACGGTGCATTTCATTTCGCGTGTGGTGATGAACGAGCGGGAGGTATTGGCCACGGCCATGCCCAGTGAAACGCCCAGGGTCATACCATTTTCGAGGTGCTCTTCAAGCACTCTGGCGGCCAGTTTGCCTACCCGCTCCATCAGTTCGGGATAACTGCCCTTGAAATCGGGCAGCACATAGGCCTCTTTCAACCCCAAATGATGGCAAAGCTGCTGCGCCAGTGACGGCACGTTCAAGAACGGATAACGAATGACCACTTGAACGATCTTTAGTTCTTTTGCCTCCTGCAAGATGCGAGAGACGGAAGAAGCAGAAGTGTCAAAAATGTTTGCGATCTCTTTAACGTTCATCTCCTCTTCGTAATACAGTCTGGCAACTTCAGCGATCATTTCAAGTCGTTTAGGATCCATTTATCCGCCCACAAGTTTTCGTTTTAATAAGACTTCTTTCCCCTTCACTGAAATGGAGGGGATAAAGGGTAAGGATAAATTAACCCTTTTTGGCGAGAATTTCTTTGGCAACTTTGGTGATCTCTTCAATGCATTCGTCTTCGCCCATGCCGGTCAACAAGGCTACGCCTTTGATGACGGGGACTGAGATCGTGCCGGGGATGGGGCTGGTGGAGACCACAAAGTCGATATCGCCGCGGTCAACATAGGTTTTTACCGAGGTGGGCAGAATGCAGGTGATGCGGGGTTCAGCGCCCAGACCTTTAATCACTTCTTCCACTTTTTGTGCGATCATGGACGAACTAACCACACCAGAGCCGCATACTGCAAGAATCGTGAGGGATTTGTGAGCCATATTTCTCCTTTGATTGGTGGTTCTTTAAAGTAATTAATCAGCGAAGAGCTTTTTGAGCATTTCAACCAGTTCAGCAGGCTCTTTCATTTCTTTAATGGCACGAAGCGTTTCTTGATCTTTGAAAATCTTCGCCATTTTCTTCAGCCAGGGAACCTGTTGTTTCGGGTCATTTAGTGCCAATAAGAAAATGATTTCTGCGTTCACCGAACGTTCGGGGGTGCCCATCTCTTTGAATGGGATGGGGGAGACCAGGGTGCCAACAGCCAGCGCACTTTGCTTCACGTACTGCGCTTCGGTATGGCAAATCGCCACCGGAATGCTGGTGGGCAAACCGGTCGGGAAGTTTTCTTCGCGCGCGATCACATTCTCAACATACCCGTCGTTCACATAATCCAATTCATACAGACCCGATGCCAGTGCCTGGATCGCATCTTCTTTCGTTTTTTCTTGCATCCCCAATTTTATCAGTTTTTCCGAAATGATGATTTCAGCCATCGTTCTATCCATTTTTTATGATTTTAGGGGACTGATGTCGTTTTTGCAACCCAGTCCCCTAAGTAATAAGGAGTGCTACTTACTACAAATTATTCTTTGACATCCAAGGCAGCCTGGGCTTCCATGAAGTCCTGGATGCGGGTCTTGTTCTTTTTGAACAGGAAGTAGACCGGGAACCAGACCACGGTCAAGACCGCAACGGCGATCCACTTGAAGTTCAAGATTGGCAAGAAGATCAGACCACCGATGATCGGTTTGTTGGCGATCATGCCAGAGGTGACCATAGCGCCGGAATCAAGTGCGGTGGTGGCGAACTGTGAGTACACCTGGGTGAAGAGAGGGGCAGTGATCGTACAAATGTAGAGACCGACTGCGAACCAGATGGCAGAGAGCACAACCGTCTTGAAGATGTTACCATTCGAGGCAGCCACGAACGGCTGGATGATGAAGGAGATGGCCACGAGGTCAACCAACGGCAGGGTGCGGTTGCCGGGCAAAACAAAGGCCAGCAGCAGTAGAACCGGGATGAGAATGATGCCCGAAATGAGGGTGGCGGGTTCGCCATAACCGGTGGCGTCGTTGATGCCGATGTAGAGGTCGTTGCCAGCGGCAACACCCTTGGCATTGCGTTTGCGGGCGGCTTCGGTGATTGGCATGAAAGCGCCGGCGAAGATGTTGGCCACACGCGGGAAGATTGCCATAACGGCGGCGGTGGAGATGGCGATGGTCATAATGTTGCCCCAGGCAGCCAGGGTGCCCAGATCACTCAAGTGACCGAGAACGCCGATGACCAAACCCAGAATCAGGCCGAGGACGGTGGGTTCGCCCAGGAAGCCGAGGTTCTTGCGCAGTGCTTCGGGGCTCCAGCGAATTTTGTAGGCGCCCATTTTGTTCAGCAGCCAGTTGCCCAATACGGCAAAGGGGGTGCCTTCAGTGATGTGCAGACCGGGGATGGTGCAGTTCTGATAACCGTAGTAGGTTGACCAGCGTTTGGAGTTCATCTCGATGAAAATGATATTGTAGAGCACCATGAGGAACATGCAGGCCAGGGAAAGCCAAATGTCATTGGAGACGACATAGATCATGGAACCCCAGAACATGTAGGAATAGTTGTTCCAGAGATCGCCGGGGATGAAAACATTGGTTACCTTGAGCAGGAAGAGCACGATCTGGAAGAGCAAACCGAAGGCCAGGAACATCATACCGGCTTTGGTTGCGTAGGCGATGACCGAGGTGGCCTGCCAGCCGATATCAACAACCGGCAGGTTGACGCCGGTCGCCTGGACAAAGTTCTGCACAGCCGGGACGATGATGGGCATATAGGAATTGATCAACCAGCCGAAACCGGTCAGACCAATGCCAGCGCTCAATGCGGAAAATGCCGATTTTTTCAGTTCGACACCCAGGATCAAGCAGATCACGAAAATGATCACGGGGACGAAAATGGCAGATCCGAATGTGTTGAACACATTGCTCAAACTTTGAAGAAACGAATCAATAGTCATGCTTTTTTTCCTCACAAAATGAAAATTTTGATGAATTACCTGCTTCCAAACGAACAGCTATATTCTCCAGGGTCACCTCCGTGCATGGAATGTTGCCTGTTTTCACTCGCAACCCTGCAAGCGAAAAAAGACACATGTTGTGGTCGGTTTACAGACGGTCAATAGTCACCTTTTGAATGGAAATCTGTTTGACCTGTATTTTGAAATAGATTTCTATTTTTGAAAAAATTTTCATTTGAATATTAGCAAATTTGAAATCGTTTGTCAATAATGAAAATATTTTCATTGTTTTTTCTGCGGGCGCCGCGGGGCCAGCGCCATCACGTTTTCGATCTCGGTTTCCAGCTCTTCACCTGCGGGCAGGTCAAGATGATTGACTTTCAGAAAGGCACCCAGCCAGGCAGGTGTGAACTTCATGCGCGTTTCAACAAACCGCGGTGTAGCCGGCACCGGAAAAAGCTCGCTCTTGTGCAGGATATATTTGGCATTCTTTTTCAGCATCTCTTCCCATTCGGGGCGTATCTGTGCATAAAACTCTTCGACCGAGGGGCGGTTCTTGCGCCCATGCGCTTTCTTGCCCAGAGACAGCACCAGTTCTGTGGTGCCCTCCGTGATGCGTTTAAACTGCCACTTGCCCAGACTGTACATCAACAACCAAAGGGCGAAAAAGATCACGAGCACTGCTTGACTATCATTCATGAAGATCAAACCTTTCTATGAAAAATTTGGAGAACTGCCCCAATTGCAGGGTTTTTTGAAATTGTTTGTTGACAAAGCAATTTAACTGCGCTAGAATGACATTGAATATTATTGCACGTTTTGAAAATATTTTCAATACATTTCAGGAGGAAGTTTTATGTCCAGCATCGAAGGTTTTGTCGATTACACAAAGCGCGAATTTTGTCATGACGTTAAATGTCCCGTTCAGACTCTGCTGGACAAGCAGGCCTCTGATGCTGAGCAATTTGAATTCACTCGTGGAATCTGCAAGAGTAATTGTATCCATTCTACTCATGAATTTCATGCCTGGCTGATCGAAAAAGGCTATCTCGTAGTCCGCCCGATCAAATAAGGATGAGTCAATAATCTCAACAAAGCACAGGAGGATGTTATGGATTGGGGAATGACCAATCGCATGTCGAAATTATTCGGCGAAGACGGTAACTGCTTTTATCTGGCTATGGATCACGGGTACTTTCAAGGCCCCACACACGGGCTTGAAAAACCGGCCCAGACCCTGGCGCCGCTCTCGCCCTTCGTAGACGCTCTGTTCGTGCCGCGCGGCAGCCTGCGGGCCGCCATCCCGCCCACGGTCAAGAACGCCATCATTTTGCGCGTTTCAGGCGGCAACAGCATGGTCGGCGACAACCTGGCCAATGAAGACCTGGCCGTTTCTATCGATGAGATTCTGCGGCTGAACGTCAGCGCGGTAGGGTACTCGGCCTATGTGGGCAGTACCTATGAACACCAGACCCTGATGGGCCTGAACCAGTTGGTCAACATCTGCCGGCCTTACGGCATCCCTGTGATGGCCGTTACCGCAGTAGGCCGTGAACTGGATCAAAAGCAGGAAACCCGCTTCCTTTCGCTGGCCTGTCGCATCTGTGCCGAAGCCGGTGCCGATGTTGTGAAGACCTATTACACCCACGATTTCGAAAAAGTGGTGGAAGGCTGCCCTGTACCGGTCGTCATCGCTGGCGGCCCCAAAACCGACAATCAACTGGACGTGCTCAAATTCGTCCATGACGGGATGCAGCGCGGCGCACGCGGTGTGAATCTGGGCCGCAACATCTGGCAAGACGCCAAACCGGCCGGCATGGCACGCGCCTTACAGGCCATCATTCACGAAAAAGCCACCCCAGAAGCCGCTCTCGAACTTTATAAATCAATGTAATTTCCCCATACCGGGTGTGAGCCCTCCCACTGCATGAAACTTACCTGCCATTCAGCACGGTTGGTCCTCCAGAGGGCTCACACGGCCCGGTTTCATCTTTGCAGCAAAGGAATCATTCA
Source organism: uncultured Anaerolinea sp. (assembly GCA_964459385.1). Taxonomy (GTDB): domain Bacteria; phylum Chloroflexota; class Anaerolineae; order Anaerolineales; family Anaerolineaceae; genus UBA6107. The sequence goes on along the minus strand of CAYWLG010000001.1, from coordinate 309,625 downwards.
TGGATTCTGAATCAATCAAACTCTTTGAAAACAGCGCCGCGGCCTGGCAAGATCTAAGGCAGAGTGGGCTGGTCTCTGCGGTTAATGGCGGCAGCATGGCCCAAAAATCAATTTTGGGTAAAGACCGTCAGGTGATCGGTCTGTTTGCCGCAGATCAGAACACCGCCATAGTGGCCGATCTGGCCAGCCTGGCGCAGACAGCCAAAGCGGTTCCATCCAATGGCGATCAGCTCGCCTGGCAGTTACAAGCGGCGCGGCTCAGCCCGGATTACCAAGCGCCCGATGTACTTGCCCTGCTGCACGCCCTGCTGCCGCAAACCGTCACCCTGCTCGTCTGCTCACCCGCCCTGCTGGCTCTTGGCGCCCGGAAAGATTGGAAAGATCAACTCCAAACACTCTTTGGCAGCAAGATCAGCCCGGTGGAGGTTGGCGAAAACCTGACCGATCAACTGGCTGAACTCGTTGCCGATGCACAGGCTCCCAGCGTTGAGGGGTTGTTCCTGCGCTATATCGGTCTGCTCACCTGGGCAGACATGGCAGCCGAAGGCGTTAAAAATACTCAAACCTTCGCCCACGCCATTGAGGCCACCTTCCCGATTACAAACAAAAGTGCACAGAACAAGCTTGAAAGCAGCCTGCCTGCGCTGGTTGAGATCGCGGCTGAACGTCAGGCTTATTCACGCTCCCTGAATTCTCCCCATTTGTTCAGATTATGCAATGAATCGCTCAATGATGGCGCTGCCTGCCGGGCACACCAGACCCTGACACCCCTTGCCAGTAAAATCGGGGCCGCCTTGACGGCACGTTCTGCCATTGAGTTGGAGCAAAAAGCGGCGCAAGTGTTGGCTGAAGCACAAGTGAAAGCCATGCTCACAGCAGACGGCTCGGTCGAACTGCTGCCCTTTAGAACGGAATTGGGCAGTGCTTTCAGCGAAGAGCGTTTTGACGGCGAGGTCGCCATCATCACCGGGGCAGCTACCGGCATCGGCAAAGCCACCGTACAAGCCCTGCTCGAACGCGGCGCTGCCGTGGCCGCTTTTGATATCAAACCGCAGATCTGCGAGACCTTCTCGACCCCAGCCTACATGGGGTTACAGGTGGACCTGAACGATGAAGCAGCCACACGTGCCTGCATTGAAAAAGTGGTGCGCACTTATGGCGGTGTGGATATGCTGGTGCTGAATGCGGGCATTTTCCCGCCCAGTTGCAATATTGACGCGCTCAGCATGGAGCATTGGCGCAAGGTGATGAGCATCAACGTGGACGTCAACATCACCATGCTGCGCGAGGTGTATCCCTTCTTGAAGCTGGCCCCGCGCTATGGTCGTGTGGTCATCAATTCCTCACGCAATGTGCCCGCCCCCGGCCCCGGCGCCGTCTCTTATTCAGCTTCCAAAGCCGCCCTCACCCAGGTGGGACGCGTGGCCGCACTCGAATGGGCCAACAGCGGTGTGCGGGTGAACATGGTGAACCCCCATGCCGTTTTCGATACCGATCTGTGGACGGACGAAGTGATTCGCAGCCGTGCCGCCAAATATAATCTGACCGTCGAGCAGTACAAGACCAACAACCTGCTGCACGTGGAATTGTTCAGCCGCGACGTGGCGGAACTCATCGCCAGCATGTTGGGGCCGCTCTTCGCCAAGACCACCGGCGCCCAGGTGCCCGTGGACGGCGGCAGTGATCGTGTTGTTTAGGCAGGCGTGCATGTCAAACGAAAAAACATTCAACGGCGTCTCAGGTGCCCCGGGTCTGGCCAGCGGGCCGGCTTTTCTGTGGCAAAAAACCGAACTACACCTGCCCGATTGTGGGGGCCAAAACCCCGAGGTTGAACTGGCCCGCCTTGAAAAGGCAATCGAGACGGCGGTGGTGCAGATCAAAGCCCTCAACGAAAAATTGAACAATGAAGGCCACAGCGAAGAAGCCAAAGTCTTCGATGCCCATGTGCAACTGGTACAGGATAAAGGGCTGGTCAAGCGGGTTAAAAACGGCTTGAGCGGCGGCATGAACGTGGAAACCGTCTGGAACAATGCCATTGAAGCCTATGCTGCCCAACTGGAGGCCATGCCTGACCCGCTCTTTCAACTGCGCGCCGCCGACCTGCGTGATGTAGGTGAACGGGTGCTGCGCATTTTGTTGAATGTCGAAACCCGTTCCGAATTGAGCCAACCCTCGGTGGTGATCGCCCGTGATCTGACGCCCTCAGAGACGGTCAGCATGAAAAAAGAATACGTGCTGGCCTTCTGCACCGCCGAAGGCGGGCCAACCTCTCATACTTCCATTTTAGCCAAGGCCCTGCGCCTGCCGGCCGTGGTGAGCCTGGGCGAAACGATCTTGCAGATCGCTCCCGGCACGCCGCTGTTGGTGGATGGTGGCGCCGGCAGTGTCACTGCAGCCCCTGAAGCTGCCACTGTGCTCGCTTTTCACGAAAGAGCCACCAGCTCAAACGCAAACGCACAAAAGGAGTTAGTGGCGGCCCACGAACCCGCCGTTACCCGTGACGGCAAAACCGTTGAAGTGGTGGCCAACGTCGGCGGGGCCGCAGACGCTCGGACCGCCCTCGAACAGGGGGCTGAAGGGGTCGGGCTCTTCCGCACCGAATTCGTCTTTCTGAGCCGCCAATCTCCGCCAGGCGAAGAAGAGCAGTTCAACGCCTATCGTGGGGTGCTGAACACGATGGAACAGCGCCCGGTAGTCATTCGCACGCTTGACGCGGGCGGCGATAAAGAGCTGACCTACCTGCACATGCCTGCCGAAGCCAATCCCTTCCTCGGCAATCGGGCCATTCGCCTGTGCCTGTCACAGCCGGAGCTTTTCAAGCAGCAACTGCGCGCCCTGCTACGTGCCGGGGTGGGACACGATCTGCGCATCATGTTCCCGATGATCGCCTCACGCAGCGAACTGCGCCAGGCCAAGCAGATGTTGAACGAAGTCAAAGAAGAACTCAAAGCCGGCGGCGCCGTCCTGCCTGAAAAATTGCAGGTGGGCATCATGGTTGAAATTCCCTCCACCGCCGTGCTGGCCGATCAGTTTGCCAAAGAGGTCGATTTCTTCAGCATCGGCACCAACGATCTCACCCAATATACCCTGGCTGCCGACCGCACCAATCCGAAGCTGGCCTACCTCAACGATCCCTGTCACCCTGCCGTGCTCAATTTGATCAAGCAGACGGCACAGGCCGCCCACGCTGCGGGCATCTGGGTAGGTGTGTGCGGTGAAATGGGCGGCGACGCCGATGCCATCCCCTTGCTGCTGGCACTGGGGATTGACGAATTGAGCATGTCACCCGGCCTGATCCCGCACGCCAAGAGCCTCATCCGCAATGTGAGCCTGACACAGGCCCAGGAGGCGCTCAAATTGGCCCTTGAACAAGATTCAGCCGCGGCTGTACGTGAAGTGGTACACAAGTTTCCCTGGCAGAGCAAATAAGCCGTTCGGCCGGAGAAAAAAAAGAGAAAAGTCTGGTTCCTGCTCACGAATTTAACCCATAGTGAGCAGGAATTGGTTTTTTTAGATGATAATAGAAAACAGGAGAAATTTTATGATCGAAAAACCTTATCCGTCTTTGCAGAGCCTTTTAGAGATGATCGGCGATGCAGGCAGAAGAATGTGTGAAATTGACGCCAGCGAAGGGGCCGCAGGCAATATCTCGATCTGTGCGCGCTGGGAAATTGATCTGAAAAAGATGTTTCCGATCGAAGAAAAGGTGTCTTTGCCTCAGATCGTACCGGAGCTGGCAGGGGCCACCATCATCGTTTCTGGCTCCGGGCGCCGTCTGCGCGAGCTTGGTCACGAACCAACCGCCAATGTGGCCTGCCTTGTCATTGACCCAGATGGCAAAACCGCCAGCCAGTTCACCTCACCCAACCGGGTCTTTCAAAAAGTGACCAGTGAATTCAACTCGCATCTGGCGGTGCATTCTGACCGGGTGATCAATACCGGCACCAATTTTCACGCCGCCATTCACGCCCAGCCGCCCTACCTCACCTTTTTGAGCCAGATACCGCGCTATCAGAATTTCACCTATCTCAACCAGCACCTGCTGCGCTGGCAGCCCGAAACCATCGTGCAGTTGCCGGAAGGCATCGGTTTTGAACCCTTCAAGCTGCCCGGCTCGCCCGAGCTAGTTTCTGTCAATGTAGAGCTGCTGCGCACCCATCGTGTGGTCGTGTGGGCCAAGCACGGCGTGATGGCCTGCTCAGATATTTCGATCAAGCGCGCCGCAGATCGCATCGAATATGCCGAAACCAGCGCTCATTATGAATTTATGAACCTGACCGTAGGCGAAATAGGCGAAGGACTGACCACAGCAGACATTCACTCGATTTGCAGCGGGTTTAACATTCAACAATCTATCTTTTAAGTACGGGAAGTTTACATGGATCTCATCGAACCAATACGCCTGATCGCCACCGATCTGGATGGCACTTTATTGAATGAGCATTATGAAATCACCCCGGCCGTGGCCGATGCCGTGAGCCGGGCACGCGAAAACGGCGTGCAGGTGGTGATTACCACCGGGCGCGACCGCTCCTCCACGCAATCTTTTCTGGATGCGCTCCATTTGGCCGACACTTTTATCGGTTCGGGCGGCGCTGAAATCTGGCTCAACGGTCAGGTCATCAAACGGCTGACCCTGACCCTTGAACAGACCCAACAGATCCTGACGAAAGCCATCGAGTTGGGATGCGGGGCTTTTGTTGACCAACTGCCCAACACCTGGAATTTTGGCCCACGCGAGTACATTGACATGTATCTGCACGTGAGCGAATCGACGGAGATCAAAGAAGTGGAATTTTTTTACGATCCTCTGCCCAATAAAGTTTCGATCGTGCAAATGCCAGAGGTGCTGGATAAAATGCGCGGCTTCATCACCGCGCACTTCCCAGGGCTGCATTTGAGCTCGCCTTTCATTCATATTCTCGATATCAACCCTGAAGGAGCCGATAAAGGTAGCGCCGTGTTGCACCTGGCTGGTCTGCTCGGCGTGAAGGCCTCACAGATCGCCACCATTGGGGATTCAGAAAATGACATCAGCATGCTGGAGGTGACGGGGCTTCCTTTTGCGGTTGCCAACGCCATTGAGCCACTGAAGCAAAAAGCCCGCTTCATCGCCCCAGCCAACTCAGCCGATGGGTTCGCCTGGATGGTCAACGAGATCCTGACCGCCAATAAAGCTTTCAAATAAACTTCGTCTCATAAAGCCATTCCCCCTCTAACAACAAACAACGAGCCCTGAATCATCAAGGCTCGTTGTTCTTCAAAATCGGTTAGTAGTTTGCTTTAAATTTGCCCTTGGCGTTATCCGGTACATCGGCCTTCGTTTGCAGTGGCTGCTTATTCTTGGGTTCGATGGTGAGGCTGCCGCCGCGCATGGAGCGGGTGAGAATGCGGCTCATAATGACCTCGTACTGCTGGGCATCTTCCACCTTAACCTTCATTTTCTTGTTGTTCGGAGGCAATACCCAGCGCCGCCGTGTTTTTTGGCGCGGCTTGCCATCACTGCCAGTGACGGTGTAAACGATCTTGAGGTTAGGCGGGAACAAGAGGATCAGCAATCCCAGGCCGCCCAGAATGCCCAAGGGCAATTCTGCACCGGCGGGCAGCGCAAAGCCGCCGCCCTTCGGGCCACTGACCGGTTCCCCAGAGCCATTCACGGAAGAATCGTTGGAAGAGGAAGTGCTGCTATTCTCGCTGCTGTTCGTCTCTACGATGTCGCTGATGACCGGGTTACCGTTGGCGATGCGCACCACAAAAGTGGTCACATTACCGGCGTGGTCGCTGAGGCTGAGCGGGTATTGGCCGTCTGCCACATTTTCCCAGACGAGGCTGCCGGTAGAAGCATCCTGAGCTGTACCATCCTTTTTGACCAATTGATCGTTGCCGCTGCCGCCGGGATCTTCTTTGAAGGCAAAGGTCACACGGGTGCCGCCCTGATCGTTGGCCGGTTCTGCCTTGACCTCAGGCACAAGCGGTGCTTCACGGTCAATGCGAATTTCATATTCAGCGATCACAGCTTCGTTTTTCAACGGGTCACAGGTGATCACCCGCACGTGATGCACGCCGGCTGTCTCGATAAGCGCGTTGTACAAGCCCTGTTGAACATCGCTCATTTGCTCATCGATCTCGATCTCATACTCTGTACCGGTCAAATCCCAGCCGCCGTTGATGCGCAGGGTCACCGGGCCATTGGTCCACTTGCCCGAGGTGTACTGCAAGCCCATCTGGGTAACCACATCCACCTGCACGTTGATGGGGGCATGATTATCAATGACAAAGAAATCGCTTTCATCCATCAGGTAATCACGGCTGCCCCAATTGGCCAGAACGCGATACTGTGCAGAGGCCGTATGCAGGTAAGTATGATCCAGATAATGGTCGTAAGTGGTAGCGGTCAGGTTCTCGGCCAGGGTCTTCCATTCACTGCCATCAAAGAACTGCAAGGTGTAGATCATGTTCTCGCCGGCCGATGTCCAGGTAACGTGGATGGTCTGTCCGTCTTTATATCTTTCACCCGCAGTAGGGGTGATGATATAGAAAGAGGCTTCCGTGATCCAGCGGATGTCGTCCGGCACGTCGGTGATGGTCACCGTAACGGCAGCAGAAGATTCGGCACCCTGACTATCCTGAATCGTATAGGTAAAGGTGGTCACGCCGTACCAGTCCGCACTGGGTCTCAGGAGCAAGGTCTTGCCGTCGGCACTGATGGTGGCGCTGGCATTCTTCAAGCCGGTAAAGGAGACGATGGTGAGATCATCGCCTTCATGATCGAAGTCGATATCGGTGTCGTTGGCGAGAAGATCGAGGGTAAGCACGGTATCTTCTTTGCCCGTGGCCACGTCGTCTACGGCAACAGGGGCATCATTGACAGGCCGGATAGTGAGGTGGAACACGTCTTGAGCGGTCAATTCGCCGTCGCTGACGGTGAGGGTGATGGCTACCGGCAAAATGCCGAAGGTGTTGTAATCAACAGTGGGGGTAACGGTCACCGTGCGGGTATCCCCGCTGCCTGCAACGACGATGTTATCGAGCGGCACGATGGTGCCATTGGCGGTCGCTGCGCTTACCACAAGGTCGTCTACATCGGTATCAATGTCAGACACGGCAAAGCTGATCGTGCCCGTGCTGCTGTCTTCGTCAATCGTTTGGTCGGGCACATCTTCAATGGCCGGCGCGTCATTGACCGGATGGATGGTGACAGCGATGGATGCGGTTGAAGTAAGGCCGCCCGAATCCATGACGGTGTAGGTAAATTCATCGGTGCCGTTCCAATCGCCATCGGGAACGTAGGTAAGCGTTTGCGCGCCCGAATCGATGATGACCGAACCGTTCGTTGGAGTACCCACTTCACTGATATGCCAGCTATCGGTCACCGGGTGGTTGAGCGCGGTGTCGTAATCAACATCAAAGTCATTGGCGAGCGGATCAATGCTGAGGGATTCATCTTCATCACCCTCTGTGGTGTCATCTACGGCAAGCGGAGCATCGTTGACCGGGTTTACCGTGACGGTGACCAGAGCCGTTGAGCTGTTGCCATCCAGGTCTTCAATGGTATAGGTAAAGGTTGCCGTGCCATTGAAATCGGTGGCCGGGCTGACCCTGACCTGCTGGCCTTCTGAGACGATCTCTACCGTGCAGTTGGCAAAATCATCCACAGAGGTGATGGTGAGATGATCGCCCACCCAGGTGAGATCGGGGTCTACATCGTTCTCGAGCAAAGAAAGGTCAACTGTGGCGTCTTCATTCACGCTGCCCGTATCGGCGACCGCAAGCGGGGAATCTTCCTGCGGGTTGACGGTGATATTCACCGTGCCGGTGGCGCTGGCACCCTGTGCGTCTTTGACCGTGTACGTGAAGCTGGTCAGCCCATTCCAGTCAGGCTGGGTTGTGTAGGAAACCGAGAGCTTATCGGTGGCAATGGCTGCGCTGCCGTGAGCGGGCTGTGTAACAGCTACGATCTGCCAGCTTTCGCTCATGGGGTTGTTGAGGGCAGGGTTGAAATCGACATCGCTGTCATTGGCGAGCACATCAATGGTGAGTTGAGGATCGTCTTCGTTGAGCGTGACGCTGTCATCGGTTACCTGCGGCGCATCATTTACAGGGTTCACCGTAACGGTAACGTTGGCGGTGGCCGAAGCCGACCCGCTGTCAGTGACCGTGTAGGTAAAGTGCACCGTACCGTTCCAATTTGCAATGGGTGTGTAGGTAAGTGTTTGTCCACTGCCCGTGATATCCACCGTGCCGCTTTCAGGGTCGGTAACGGCCGTGATGCTCCAACTGTCGCTGACGGGTTCATTCAAAGCAGGGAGAAGGTCAATATCTGAGTCATTTTCCAGCACAAAGATCTCAACCGAGCCATCTTCGTCCACGCTGGTGCTGTCGTCCACAGCCTGCGGCGCATCATTCACCGGGTTCACCGTCACAGTTGCAGTTACGGTTGAATCCACGCCGGCGGCATCGCGCACGGTGTAAACAAAGCTGGTTTCACCGTTCCAGTTGGCCGGCGGGGTATAACTGACCGCCAAACTACCGGGGAGGATGGAAACCGAGCCATGAGCCGGCTGCTCCAGCGAGACGATCTGCCACGATTCTGTGACGGGGTGATTGAGATCGGTATTGAAATCGACATCTCTGTCATTGGCCAATACATCAAGTGTGTTGGCGCTGGAATCTTCTTCCACAGAGAAGTCATCTGCGATTGCCAGCGGGTCATCATTAACCTGGGTCACCGTCATGGTGACCGTTGCCATGCTTTCGGCCCCGGCTTTGTCTTTCACCGTGTAGGTGAAGGTCGTGATGCCGTTCCAATCAGATTGAGGGGTGTAAAGTACCGATAAGCCATCTTCTGAGATCTCAACAGTGCCACTGCCGGGTGTAGTTATGGCCGAAATGCTCCAGCTTTCGCTAACGACCTTATTCATGTTGGGATCAAAATCAGTGTCACTGTCGTTGGCCAGCACGTCGATCTGGGTTGCTTCACTATCTTCGGCAACGGTCTGTGAATCGTCCACGGCGAGGGGTGCATCATTTTGTTGGATCACATTCATGTAGATCGTGGCCGTGTCACTGGCATTGCTGCCGTCGATGATGGTGTAAGTAAAGGAATCGTCACCGTTCCAGTCAGGATCGGGTGTGTAAGTGAGCGTGCTGGCATCTGTGACTTCCACTGTGCCGTGAGAAGCAGCACCAGCGCTGTAAATGCTGATGGAATCGCCTTCGTTGCTGATATCCACATCGCTGTCATTGACAAGTGGATGGATTATCACGCTGCCATCTTCGTTGACGTCAATATGGTCCTCCAGGGCTACTGGCGGGTCGTTCAGCGGCAGCACGGTCACATAGAAAGCGGTGGTGTTCTTCAGCTCTGGGGTGTCTTTTTCACGCACGGTCACCGTGATCAAGACCGGCGAGACGCCAAAGGTGTTCTTGTTGGCTGCCGGTGTTACGGTGATCTGATAAGCACCGGGTACCTCGGTGGCCTGGATGCTGATATTCGCGCCGGGGATGACCACCCCGTTATCGGTCTCGGCAAAGACCTCAAGATCGGCCAGATCGGTGTCGATATCGTCGATCGTAAAGTCGATGGCACCGGTACTGGAATCTTCATTGATGATCTGGTCATCGATCGTCGAGAGGGTCGGTGCATCGTCCACACCGGCAACATCCACATAAACCTCGGCGGTATCGCTGGCGCCCGAAGCATCGGTAACGTAATAAGTAAAGGTCGCCGTTCCGTTCCAGTTGGCGGGCGGTGTGTAGGTAACCGCCATTGCACCCTCGGCAACTGCGGCCGAACCGTGATCGGGTACGGTCACAGCGGTCACGCTCCAGCTCTCGCTTACCGGATGGTTCAATCCGGGGCTGAAATCGACATCACTGTCGTTGGTCAAGACATTAATGGTGATGGTGCTGCCATCTTCACTCATATCGGCTGTGTCATCTACTGCTACAGGTGGGTCATTGAGCGGCGTCACAGTGACATACACCGTCTTGGTGGCAGACAAGCCGCCGCTATCACGCACGGTGTAAGTGAAGCTGGTTGAGCCGTTCCAGTTCATGGCAGGGGTAAACTTTACCGATAATCTATCTGTGCTTATCGAAGCCGTCCCACCCGAAACCGGCTGGGTGACTGCCGTGATCGACCATGACTCTGTGACCGGGTGGTTCAGATCGGTCTCAAAATCAATGTCAGAATCATTTGCCAGCACCCAAATGGTGTTGGCGCCGCTGTCTTCATTTACGGTGGCCGAATCATCCTGTGCCATCGGTGCGTCATCCACCGGAGCTACCGTGAAATTAACCGTTGCGGTGGCAGTTTCACCCAGCGAATCCTGAATAGTATAGGTAAAAGATACCGAGCCATTCCAGTTATCCAACGGCGTATAGGTCAGCGATTGTCCATCCAGACTGATCGCCGTCGTTCCGCTGGACGGCTGGGTGACAGCAACAATGTTGAGGCTGTCGGTTACCGGATGGTTGAGCGTGGTGTACAGGTCAAAATCTACATCATTGCTGAGCACGTAGATCGTTTTGGTTCCGCCATCTTCACTCATTGAGTCTGTGTCATTGACTGCCTGCGGGGCGTCGTTCAGCGCCGTCACCTGCACGTTCACTGTGGCGGTGGCGGGCGAACCTGCCTTGTCGGTTACCGTGTAAGTAAAGGAGGTTGTGCCATTCCAATTGGCATTCGGGGTGAAATTCACCGACTGGTGGTCTGAAGCGATGGCTGCGGTGCCACCTACGGGCTGGGTCACGGCTGTCACCGACCAGGTCTCAGTGACCGGGTGATTGAGGTTGGTATCAAAATCAACATCACTGTCATTGGAAAGCACCAGAATGTTACTGAGGCCACTATCTTCAGCCACAGTGAGCGAATCGGTGTTGGCAATGGGAGCATCATTCTTCTGTTTGACCGTCACCGTAACATGTGCCGTAGAAGTAGCTCCGGCAGCATCGATCAAAGTATAGGTAAAGTCTTCCACACCGTTCCAGTCATGGGTAGGCGTGAATACCATCGAAAGCTTGTTGGTCGCAATGGTCACTGTGCCATTATCGACATCGGCGGTCGAATCAATCAACACCGTGTCACCTTCGTTGCTCAGGTCAACATCTACGCTGCTTGAAATCGGGCTGATCGTCACAGATGAATCTTCATTCACGTTGTTGTAGGTCAGGGTCGGCGCCACAGGTGGGTCATTGAGTTTGTTCACCGTGACGGTGAAGGTATCTTGTGCGAACTCACCATGTGGATCGGTGGCCGTCACCGTGATGGTGATCGGACCGGAGAGATAGGTATTCTTGTTGGCCGCCGGAGCCACCAGAATGGTACGATCGTTGCCACTGCCTCCCAATGTGACGGTAGGCAAAATGGTGGTGTTGGCTGAAACAGCCGTAACCGTAAAGTTTTCCAGGCTAACGTCGTCATCAACGTCGGCGACGGTAAAAGCGATCACGCCGGTATTGGTATCTTCATTGATAACCTGGTCAGGAATATCTGAGATGGTGGGGGGATCATTTTCGGCCGTGACTTCAACGGTTACATTACCCACATCGGTTGCGCCGGCTTTGTCTGAAACGGTATAAGTGAACGTATCCGCTTCACCAAACCAGTTGTCATCCGGTTCATAAATTACCGATTTACCGTCAGGTGAAATGGATGCCGTCCCATGCGCGGGCTGTGTGACGGCCGAAACGCTCAACTCTTCGGTCACCGGGTGGTTCAGAGAGGGTTCCAGATCAAGATCGGTATCGTTGTCGAGCGCTGAAATTGTGATCGGGCTTGCATCCTCGCTCATTGTAGCCTGGTCTGCCCAGGCAACCGGGTCATCGTTCACCTGATCTACTGTGACCGTCACCGTGGCGGTGGATCGAACCGCGCTAGAATCTTGAATGGTATAGGTGAAAGTTTCCTCACCATTCCAGTTTGCAGCCGGGGTGAAGGTGAGCGACTTATAATTCTCGGCTATGCTCACCTCTCCGTTATCTACACCCGCCACCGAGACAATGGTCAGGTTGTCGCCTTCATTGGCCAGATCAACATCTTCATCATTGGCCAGCACGAAGATCTCGACGGAACTGTCTTCATCCACAGAAGTGGCATCATTAACAGCCAGGGGCGGGTCGTTGACCGGGTTGACGGTGACCTTGAACGTATCACTGGAGGTGCCGCCATCGGCATCGTGGACGGTCAAGGTAATGGTCGAAACCCCATTGAGGTTGTCTGCCGGGGTAACCTGCACAGTACGTGACGTGCCTCCGCCATTCACGATGGTGACGTTTTCCACAGGGATCAAGGTATCGTTGGAGGAGGAGACTTCTATGGTCAAATCCCCTGCTGTGGTTTCAATATCAGTTACGATAAAGGGAATTGCCGCCGTCGGCACATCTTCATCGGTCACTTGATCTTTCACATCAGAGATCGTCGGTATGTCGTTGACCGAACGCACCAGAACCGGGAAGACTTCTGTGGTGGTCAAATAGCCATCCGTAGCCTCGATCTGGATTTCGAGCGTGCCAAACTTGTTCAGTTTGGGCGTAAGCAAAAGGGTTTTGTCAGAACCGGAACCATTCAAATCAATCGAGGTATCGGGGATGATGTTTTGGTCGGACGAAGTAATGCGAATGACCAAATTGTCGGCGGGAGTTTCAGGATCGTAGATATGAATGGGGAAGGAGGTCGGTGTATCTTCATCCATCGTCCAGGGAAGATCGGCCGGGGTAGAAAGGCGCGGGGCATCATTGACCGAAGTGATGGTGATGTTCACCGTGCCGGTGGAATTGAGAAGCCCATCGGTGATCGTATAGGTAAAGGTGTCTGTGCCATAATAATCAGGGTCAGGGGTGTAGTAGAAGGTCTCATCGCCGTTATCCAACAGGGTGCCGTGCACCGGTTCGGTGTAACTCACCAGCGAGATGGGATCATTCTCAACATCAGAATCATTGTTGAGCGGGCTGATGTTAACGGAGCTATCCTCGACGATCGTGATCCTATCGACGGCAGCGACCGGTGCATCATTGACCGGGTCCACCGTGACCGTGACCGTAGCGGTGGCAGAACCATTATTTTTATCGACCACTGTATAAGTGAAGCTATCTACACCGAACCAGTCTTTAGCAGGGGTGTAGGTAATCGTGCCATTACGGTTATTGACCAATGTGCCGTGGCCCGGGGTAGTCATCGAAGCCACAGTGAGGGTGACGTCTTCTACATCATGGTCATTAGCCGTGACACCAATGAGAACTGCGGTATCTTCGTTGGTCTCGGCGGTGTCGGGAACTGCAGTCGGCAGATCGTTGACCGGGTCAACCACCACTTTGAAGGCCTGCTGATCGTAAAGCGTGCCATCAGAAACGCGCACAGTAAAAGTGGCTTCGCCAGAAAGGTTGGCAGAGGGGGTAAGTGTCAACGACTTATCTTGCCCATCCCCTGACAAAACGTAAGAAGAAGTGGGGAACAGGCTTCCGTTTGAAGAGGTGATCGTGATCTCCAAATCGGCCAGGGGGGTATCCAGGTCGGTGACCGTAAAGGGCACTACCACCGGGGTATCTTCCAGGGTGGTGTGCAGGTAGGTCAGGTTGGTGATCACCGGGCCATCATCCACTTCGATGACCGAGATCGTCACCGTAGCCGTATCCGTGCCGCCCACGTTGCCGTCATCCAGTTGATAGACAAAGCTGTCAGTGCCTGAGAAATTGGCATCAGGCGTGTAAGTGACCGAGTTGTCAGCATGCACTATTGCCTCGCCGTGATCCGGCCCGCTGAGCACAGTCAGGGTCAGGGCGTCGCCATCGGCATCTGAAAGGGGCGTGATGAGGGTGAAATCTACCGAGGCATCTTCCAACACCGAGGTAGTGTAATCTTCTGCGGTGGGCGGATCATTGACCGAGGTAACATTAAGGGTGAAGGTTTTGGTGGTAAAACCGATCGAATCACTGACCAGCATTTCGATCTGAGCGGTGCCAAAACGATTGGGAATGGGTGTGATGGTAAAGGTGATATCACCACTGCCCGTGCTGCGCGAGACCGAGAAGTCACGATTTAAGACCAGTTGCTGATTGTTCGAGTAAACGTTGAAAATCAGATCATCCACCGGGTCGTCCACATCGCTGATGGTCACGCTAATGGGATCAGTCACTGAGTCTTCAGGGATGGTGATGTCTTCGACGTCTGTAATCGTTGGCAGATCATTGACGGGATAAATGCGGATGTAGATGCTGGCCGTGGCCGTGAGCGATTCATCCGTCGCGGAGGTGATGCGGTAGGTAAGCGTCTCGCTGCCGTTGGCATTGGGGTTGGGGGTGTAGTAGACCGTGTTACCGTTGGCGCTGTCATATCGAATCGTGCCCAGGGTGGGTGTGGTCAATACCTGAAGCGTCCAGCCATCGCCTTTGCCGTCACTGATACCCAGTGAAACCGGGCTTTCGGGGTCATCTTCATAGAGATCAAGCCAGGCATTGTTGGCATGCATAGAGGCTGACCAGCCATCGGCAATGTAAACCGTCGCCGTATCGGTGAGGCCGCCGCTGTCGATGATCTGATAGACAAACGAATCGTGCGAATCGGCGGGGGTGGCGGTGCGGGTGTAAACAATGGTGCCATTGGCACTATCCACGACCGCCGTGCCATAGCTGGGCCCAGAGACCACCGGGTCAATCAGCGAGATAGTATCGCCGCTGTCGCCCGAAGAGTCATTATTGAGTGGGTGGATGGTCACCGAAGCGCCCAATGTGTTGGCCAGCGTGACCCAATTGTCTTCGGCGTCAGGCGGATCGTTCACCGGTGTAATGGTGATGGTGATCGTCCCTTCATCGCGCGCAGCCCCATCCGACATAATGTAGGTCAGGGTTTCTGAGCCATTGTAATCAGGGAAGGGAGTGTAAGTGTATGTTTTACCGCTCAAGCTGAGCACACCATTGATCGGGGCCGACATCTCCACCACTGCCATCTGATCGGGGGTGGATTCTACATCCAGGTCATTCACGAGCGGGTTGAAAGAAACGGCTACATCCTCGTCTGTGGTGATCTCATCGTCTACGGCAGTTGGAATGTCGTTGACCGGGTAGATCGTCATGCAAAACGAACGGGTGCTGTCGTTTTCACCGTCGCTGGCGTGAAGGGTGATGACCACTTCGCCAAAAGCATTGGCAACCGGGTGCACCGAAACGGTATATTCGTTGCCTGAAACGTGATTGACGACAATGCTGCTCGAATCGCTCAAAACCAGATCGGTGTTCGCAGAAGAGCCGGTTACGGTCAGGGCATCGCCTTCCTGATCGGTGATGGTGAAAGCAAGTGCACTGAGCGACTCATCTTCCAGAATATACTGGTGAAGGATCGGCGAGATGACCGGCGGATTGTTGAGGTCACTGACATTTAACGTGACGGTTGCAGTCGCAGTATCAGAACCATCGGTGATGGTGTACTCAAAGGTCTTTTCGCCGGTAAAACCGGTAGGCGGGGTGTAGGTAAAGACCCCGGCGGCGGTGTGGTTCAAGGTGCCAATGCTGCCATCAGCATTTACAGAATCGAGTGAGATCGTATCCCCACTATCCGGGTCAAAGTCGTTATCGAGCGGAGTGAACTGGATGGTGGAATTCTCATGCACCGAATAAACATCGTTCACAGCGGTTGGAGCATCTTCCACCGGGTTGAAGGTTAGCGGCACCTCTACGGGCACCAAAAAGACGCCATCAGAAACGGAAACCGTCAGTGTGACCGTGCCGTTTTGGTCGGCGCTGGGCGTGACCAGCATGGTGCAAGCGCCGCTCGAATTACAATTGATATCCAGGTTGGCCGGTGCGACCAGGTTGGTGTCATCGCTGCCTGCCTGTACCGAAAGCAAAGAAGCCGCGGTTTCCCAGTCGTGAATCGTGAAAGCCAGGGTAAGCGGCACATCTTCGTCAGACTCGCCGGGGTTTTCGGCATCCATCACCAGGGTTGGCGCATCGTTTACCGGAATCGCCTGCAGCGAAACCGTTCCGCTGCGAGTGACCGTGCCATCTGTCATCGTGTAAGTAAAGGTGGTGGTGCCGTCAAAGTTTGCGGTCGGGGTGAAGGTATAGGTATTCTCTGCCTCGTCCAGCAGGGTGAGGGTGCCCTGTAACGAAGGTGCGCTAAAACTGACAAAAGACAGGGTGTCGCCATCGATATCAGAATCGTTGGCCAGCAGATTGTCCATGTCGATGGTTATGGGGGTATCTTCGGTGAAGTTATAGAGATCATTTTTGACGGTTGGGGCATCGTTTACTGGGGTAATGTGCAGGGTAAAGCTCTGCGTGGTCACCAAAAAACCATCGCCCAGCCGCAAAGTGATCACCACATCGCCGTTCTTGTTGGCGGTCGGTTTAATCTTGAGGGTGGTCGTCGAATCAGCATCGCCCAGGCCACCCAGAGTGAGATCGGAGTTGGCTACTTTGGTCGTATCGCCTGAGGTCACCTGCAGCATCAAGCTTTCGATGGGGGTTTCTACATCGCTGATGTTAAAAGTGATGTTCAGGGTAACATCTTCATCGGTGGTATAGGTTGCATTCAAAGACGTGAAGACCGGATAATCGTTGACCGGCCTGATGGTCAGAGAAACCGTGGCGTTGGCTGTGAGCCCGCCATCATCGCTGACCGTATAAGTGAATGAATCGGTGCCGTTGTAATTGCTGTCGGGCAGGTATTCGATCTTATTCGAGACAATGCTGGCCGTGCCGTGCGGCGGATCAGAAACGCTTATCAGGGTCAGGTGCTCTGCACCCGGGTTGGTGGTCTGATCAATATCGGAATCATTGCTCAGCACATCGATCGTGGTCAGCGTATCTTCATTCAAAGTGACCGTGTCATTGGATGCTACGGGGGTATCGTTCACCGAATTGACGGTAAGGGTTACCGTAACCGGTTGACCCTGATCTGTGCCGTCATAGGGTTTATAGGTAAACGAATCACTGCCGTTATAGTTAGCATTTGGTGAATAGAGAAAACTGCCGTCGGTTTCAAAAGAAAGCGTACCATGAGACGTAGAAGTGACCAGAATAGCGCTGAGCGTGCTTCCTTCCACATCCGTGTCATTCTTCAGCACCCCGTCCGCTATTGCAACGTTTAGGGGAACGTCTTCATTCGTAGAGTAAGCATCTGCGCTGGCAACCGGCACATCGTTCACGGCGTTGACGGTAAGGGTGACGGTTATCTCATTACCATCGAGCGAACCATCGTTCGATTTATAAGTAAAGCTGTCAGTACCGTTGAAATTGGCAGCGGGAGAATAGGAGAACGAACCGTCCTCGTTGAACGAAAGCGTCCCATGAGATACATCGCTCACTAAAATGGCGGTGAGTGGGTCGCTCTCAACATCGGTATCATTGGCAAGCACGCCTGCGGGCGGAACGGTCAGGAGGGTGTCTTCATCGGTGGAATATCCATCGGCAACGCTCTGCGGGGCGTCGTTCACGGCATCAATCAAGAGGGTGACCGTGGCCGGCAAGCTGTCGGAGGCACCGTCATTGGCCTTATAAGTAAAGGAATCGCTGCCGTTGTAATTCGCGTCTGGCGTGTATTTGATCGTTCCATCCGGGTTCACCACGGCCGAGCCGTGTGTTGGGGCAGCCACCACCACCGGCAGGAGAGGATCCTCTTCGACATCGGTATCATTGGCGAGCACATCCAGGTCGGGCGTTTGGTCTTCATCAAACTCATAGGAATCATTTGCGGCGACCGGGGCATCATTGACGGCCCCTATCGAGAGCGAAACTGTGATCGTCGCACCGTAAAGCTGGCCATCATAGGGCTGGTAAGTGAAAGAGTCACTGCCGTTGTAGTTCAAATATGGAGAGTAAACAAAAGAACCATCCAGGGCCAGCAGCAGCGTGCCGTGCTGGGGCAAATCAATGATCTCGGCGAGCAATTCGTCACCGTCGATATCAGTATCATTGGCCAGCACCCCCGAAGTCACTGAGACTTCCAGAGGCACATCCTCATCGGTGGAATAAGATTCTGGGGAACCAACCGGGGTATCATTCACTGCATTAACGGTGATCGTGACGGTGGCCACATTGCTGTCGTTGCTGCCATCATTGGCAATATAGGTAAATCCGTCCGAGCCATTGAAGTCGGCATTGGGCGAGTAGGTGAAGCTGCCATCCGCATTGAGAGCGAGCTCGCCATTTGCAGTGCCGGTCACCAGGGTGACGGTAAGGGCATCTTCTTCGACATCGCTGTCATTGGCGAGCACACCGGGAGCAGTGACCGTCAGCGTGCCATCTTCATCGACAGAATAATCATCGTTTTCCGCCAGCGGAGCGTCATTGACGCCGCTGACCGTGATCTGCACCGTCACAGCTTCACTGGCAGCCGTGCCATCAAAAGCATAATAGCTGAATGAGTCAATCCCATTGAAATCCTGTGCGGGGCTGTAAGAAAACGAACCATCCGCGCTCAGGTCCAGCGTGCCGTGAGCGGTGGTGGTGTTGAGCAGCGCAATCAGCGAATCGCCATCCAGATCAGAATCATTGGCCAGCACTCCCTCGGCCGCATCTACGCTCAGGGGAGTATCTTCACTGGTTTCGTAACCATCCGCACTGGCGAAGGGAGCATCTTCTACACCATTCACAGAGATACTGACGACGGCCTCTTCACTGAAAGAGTTGCCATCGCCTGTATGGTAAGTGAAACTGTCCGCTCCAAAATAATCGGGGTCTGGCGCATAAGTGAAAGAGCCGTCTGCATTCAACGTGAGGCTGCCGTGCGTGGGCCCGACCAACAACGCGGCCGTGATGGTATCAGAATCACTGTCAGAATCATTTGCCAACAGGCCAGTTTCGGCTGGTACGGTAAGCGTTTCGTCTTCGTCAACCGAATAGGTATCGTCCCCCGCCAGCGGAGAATCGTCCACGGCGTTAATGGTAAGTGTTACCGTAATGGGGGCACTCTCACTGTTGCTATCCGACACTTTATAACTAAATTGATCGGTGCCATTAAAATCGCTGTTCGGCACATATTCAAATGACCCATCCGGGTTAAGCAAAAGTGTACCGTTAGAGGTTGACTCAACCAGAATGGCGCTAAGTGAATCGCCGTCCACATCTGAATCATTTGAAAGCACACCCAATGCCGCTGAAACGGTCAGAGTAGTATCTTCATCCAAAGTATATGAATCCACCGAGCCAGTCGGCACATCGTCCACCGGGTTTACCGTGACCAGGAAGGAGCGTGATGCTGTCAGCCCTTCGCCATCCGTCACCTCGACACTGACCGAGGTGGAGCCATTTTGGTTCTCGACCGAAAGCAGCGGGATCTTGACCAGGCCTTCTTCATTGGTCGTTTCGATTGGCTGGATCAGGCCGGTATCGGTCGGGCTGGCCAAAACCGTCAAACTGGCAGCCGGTGTTTCGATATCGCTTACCGAAACGTAAATATCCAGCGGAATGTCTTCATCCATCGTCTGGTCAGGGATCGTATCGATGCTGGGATAAGTGTTGACGGTGATCTGCGCCACCGTGCTGTTGCCTACCGCATCGCTGGCATAGACCGAATAAGTACCCCCGCCGCTGGTTTCAAAACTCGAACCGCTCAAAACTTCTCCGCCGCCGGTCTCGAAGTAGGTGACCTCCTGGCTGCCAGAAGCATACTTCACAGTGCTGACACCGCTGTCTGCATCTGACACGGTAACCTCCACGGTCGCAGAACCGGCCGGGGTGAGGTGTGGGACGCTCTCCAGCGAAAGGTCGGGAGCCAGACCATCATAACGCACGGTAGCGGCGGCAGTTACCTCTGAAGCATTGCCGGCACCATCGAGGGCGCGTGCTTCGAGCGTTGAGACGCCTTCTTCTGAAACGGTGTCTGAACCAGTGACATTTTGCCAATCTCCGCCATTAACGCGATATTGCAAATGCACCGGGCTGGGGCCTTCATCCGTTGCCGATTCTGTCACGCTAAAACCAACAGGAGAGGCCGACCACTCATCCGTGTCTACGCTCAACTCTGGCATGGCGGGTGCGGTACGATCAATGCCGGTCACCTCGGCAACAACACTATCTGAAACGGCGCCTTCGTAATCTTTGGCATAAAAACGCCAGGAGCCGTTGGTAGAAGTTGTAAACTGGTAACTGCCCGAAGCAGAAACGCGGGCATCAGAAGAATCATAAATGCCCTCAATGCCGCTATCGGGGTCAGAGGCCGTCAAATAGACCGTAACATCGCCAGCGGTCCAGCCACTTGGGGAAACTTCATATTGTAAAGAAGGTTTCTGAGTGGGGATCGTTAAGGAGAAAGCAGAAAACGCCACCGTAATGGGGTCGGTCAGGCTGCTGCCCTGCGCGATCACAAAGATGTAGCGGGTGCCGGTAGGAATGGAGGCATTGGAAGAAAGCGTTTGTGCACCGGCGCTGCCGTTGTCACGCGTCAATACAACCGATGAACTGGGGCTGTCACTGCTTGGGGAGAAGCCGATGGTAATCGAAGCCGAGTCAATCTCGCTGCTGAGGTCTTCGGCCGTTGCCGAAGCCTGGGCGGAGAAATCAATTTCGAGATGGCCCATGTCAATTACCGTGCCAATAGACGACACATCCAGAACAAAGGTGGCGCTGCCGCCGCTCTCGGTGATCTGGATCGCTCCCCCACTGAGGCTGGCGCGGTCAAGCGTCCAATCTCCTTCGCTTAACGTCATGTTTTCAGCGTTATAGCCATTAAACGAAGCTGCGCTGGCAGCAATGGCCGGTGAAACATGCGAATTCATCAAGAAAAAAATAATGGCAAAAAAGCTACGGAAAAGTTTTTCTTGAAATTTCATAATGGGCACCTTTGTAATGAGTGTTGAATTGCAATGCAATTCTTAAATTTTTAGGTCAAACATGAAGGTATTCCTGTATATTCCAATACCCTATATTGATTTTAAGCATTAACGCATTAATTACTCTTTACAAATATGTAATTTACAGATATTTTACAGAGTAAATTCAATTTGGTTTTACAGTATTACTAACGCGTTACTATAAAAGAGGATTTAAGGTGGTTTTATCTTCTCAAAGACTTCCGTTAATGTGGTTATTGTGGTTTATGATTTATTAATCAGATATTTTCTATTTATTAACTCTATTTACTTTCAATTTGATACATTTTCCTATATAATGGAAAGATAAAGATCTCAAACCCAACGAGGAGAAAGGAATTAAAAAATGGGTTTATTCGCAAATATTCTTGACAAACTTGGTATTAAGAAAAAGGTTGAAACACCTGCTGCTTCGACCCCCAAGACCACCACGGTCGCCCCGGGCGCCAATTCACGCCCCGCCCCGACCTCCATGGCACCGGATCCTTCCAAAGTGATGCCGGCCACCCGCCCCGCCCCAATTCAGGTCGTGGATGTGGTCAGCAAGCTGGAAACCCTTGCCAAAGCCAATCCCGAAAAACTGGATTGGAAGGTTTCGATCGTGGACATGCTGAAACTGCTTGGCATCGACAGCAGCCTGGAGGCCCGCAAAGAGCTGGCCAAAGAGCTGGGCTGCCCGCCCGAGAAGATCGGCGGCGATTACAGCGGAATGAACGTCTGGCTGCACAAGACCGTTCTCAAACGCATCGCCGACAACGGTGGCAACATTCCCGCCAACATGCTCGACTAAGTTTTTTTAGCCGTACAAAAAGAGTTGCCTCCCGGCAACTCTTTTTCTTTAACCAATTTGGGCGGCTGAAAGGAGATGACAGCCGCCCAAATTGACAGGAAGGGGAGAATTAACGAATCAGAATCGTTTGCGCGTCCGTTGAAGCAGCCAGCTTGAAATCAAGTGCGCGAAGGGCAGCGTCCCAGTGCCATCCAAGAGGCTTACCGGCGCAGCTCACCTCAGACGGTTTTTCGGCAAAGAAAGTCACCTGCACGGGCAAGTCAAGCGCCGGGAGGTCTACCCGCCAACCGGCGTTTTCTGAGAGTGGTTTTACGATAATCGTTTGCACATGCTCGCCTTGATCTCTTACCAGATCAAATGAGCAGCCCTGCCCCGGGGAGATGCGCAGGGCCAGATTGTGATAATTTTCGGTCTCATTGCCCACGTCACTAAAGAGTTCAAAACGTTCGTTCACATTGAGTGCAACGATGCTTCCTTCGCGCTGATAGACCGGCACGCGGTTGCGCGGCACTTTTACGGTGAGACTCTTGCCTCCCTCGATCAGAGCACCGCTCCAAAAATCACGCCACTGACCGGCAGGCAAATACACTTCCAGCGAATCCTTGCCTTCCTCGGCCAGAGGGGCCACCAGCAGGCCATCGCCGAAAAGGAATTCAAACGGGTAAGCACGGGTTTTTTCATCCGCGGGGTATTCCAACGCCAGCGGGCGCATTAGGGGCAGGCCGCTCTGAACAGAGGCCCAGGCCTGGTGCTGAATATAAGGGATCAGGTTCATGCGCAGGTTGACCAGTTCGCGAAATTCAGCGATCACATTGGGGTCACCGCTGCGTTCCTGAATGTTCCAGGGCGTGCGGTCACGGCTGAGTTCCAGACGAGCATATTCGGAGTGGTACTGCATGATGGGGCAGAAAACCGAAAAAGCTGCGGCACGCAGATAAAGCTCTGCGCTGGGGGGCTCGCCGCCGAAACCGGCCATATCCCAGCCCACAAAGGGCTCACCCGAGATGCTCATGCTGAGCATGGCATAAAGGTTGGAGCGGAAGGCTTCCCAATTGGAATCTTCATCGCCGGCCCAATGCCCCGGATGCTGCTGCACACCCGTGTAACCGGCCCGGCTGAACAAAAAGCTGTCCTTGCCACGCAGACGCTGCATAAACTGGTCATAAGCGCGGATGTAAAGATAGGGGAAAGAATTGGCGCGCCCGATGGCACTGGTGCCGTCGGCAAAACGGGCCGTCTTCGTCCACAAATGCTCGCCGCCATCTGTTTTGAATCCATCCACCCCCACCTCAGTGACCAGGTATTCACGCTGTTTGAACCACCAGTCCACAGTATTGGGGTTGGTAAAATCGGCGACCAGCCCCTCTTTGAACCAGGGGGAGCGCACACGGTAGGGACTGCCATCCGCTTCGAGCACGCCCAGGCGATTTTCCAGCCAGTACTGCTCATCAATGCGGTTCTGGCGTTCGTCGAGGTGTTCTTCGGGCAGGCAGTGCTTGAGAGTGGGGTTCTGCCAGAGGATCAGACGGGTACCGCCGGCATGGAGCTTTTCGGTCATGCCTTTGGGGTCCGGCCAGCGGCCCTCTTGTGGGAAGGTGAAATCGGCGTAGTTAAAGTGGTCCGCACCCGCCTTCAGCTTGTATTGGGCATCGTTCCAAATATAGAAGTTGGCCTCATCCGACCAGGCCTCGATGACCAAAACGGTGGAGGCGATCTTGTGCTTCTGGGTCAGCGCGTATTGTTTTTCAACCTCGGCCTGCGAGTTCCAATCGTTGCTGCTCATCCAGAGGCCAAAGACCCAGGAGGGCGGCATCTTGGCATGACCGGTAAGACGGGTAAACTCACGCAGCACCGCATTGGGGGAACCCTGAGGCATCAGCGCAATGGAAAGGTCGCTGTGGTCAGGCCCGGCATCGCTTTCGATCGTGCAGAGCGCAGCCTCAGATTCGGCCATGTCGAAGATCACCTCACGGTCGGTCTTGACCCAGAGCCCATAACCCAGTGAAGAGAGGAAAAAGGGCACAGGGTAATAGGTGCGGCGGTTCTGACGTTTGTATTGATCGATGACCCGGTTCACCAGCGTGTTACCGCGTTGATCGAGGCCATTGTAGCGCTCACCAAAGCCATAAAAGGCTTCGTCCTGCGGGGATTGAAAGGCAACTGAATAGCGGATGATCTCGCCATTGACATCCAGCAGGGCCCGCAGCCCCCCATTATTTTTGAGGGCGAAGGCGCCGTTTTTTGGAGCGAGGAGAAACACGAAGGGATCGGCCTGCATTTTCAGCAAAAGGTCGCCAAAATCCGCCTTCATTTCTTTGCCTGTGGCTCCCACAGCCCCGGCCTCATGCGTCTGGTGAAGGTCAAGCGTGAGCGTGCCCGATTCCTGGCGAGAAAAAGTTCCTCGCACGAGAGCAGGCACCGAACTGCTGGCAAGGGTAAACTCTGCCTGCCCTATCGAGCCATTGAAAGCCACCAGCTTGTCAAAGGTCACCCAGGTATTCACCGAGAAATCAAACCATTCGGTTTGTGCCTGTGCATTGGGGCCTTTGGCAAAAAGGCTGTAAGTGATCTGAGCACCGCTTTCAAAGGGCGTTAACTCAACTTGCCAGAGGTTATATTCATCTGATCGTTGCACCAATTTACCGGGCACGCGATGATCCACGTTTGAGCCGGCAATACGCCAGACGGCCCAAACACTCTCGATGGCGCCGCCGGGGGCCGTTTTGACCCCCAACTTCACGGGTTCGCCGGCAATGGGCTCACGCGGAAAGCGCTCTTCGGGTTCCTGCTCGTATGGGTGATGTCTGCCAAAGGGACGGTGGCAGAGAAAAGTGGAGGATGTGTCGCCCATTTTTAGTTCTTCTCCTGCAATTTCTGATAAAGAATGATGTACATTGCGTGTGACCATAACAACGGACTGGCAACCGGCCCCCACTTTTTTAACCAGGGTTGATATTGATCGGGGAATAATACTGCCTTGTTTACCTGCTCGGGCAGGTACAGTTTTTCATCGGCCTGTGCTTCGATCCACGCGAGCAGTTCGCCTGCCTTATCTTTTTGTCCGGTCTCCGCCCAATGCCAGCCCAACCAGGCGGTCAACAAGATCCATTCGCCGCCGCCGTAATAAACATCCTTCTGATAGCGATAAACACCACCATTTTTATGGAGCAGCTTTTCTTGAATTTCATTCACCGTAGCGGCCATGATCGGATCAGTCGGCTCAAATACCCTGTATGGGATGGCCAGGCCCAGCAAACTGGCATCCACCCCGCTGGCAGCAATTGCGCGCACGGGGTCATTTTCTGTGGGCGGCAGCAGCGATTTAATGGCCTTTCCGTTCACAATGGCGTGCTTCTTAATGAAAGTACCGATCTCCGCGCTCAGAGCCGAGAGATCAATGCCTTGCAAAGAGAATTTGCCCTCATTTGCGAGCGAATTGAGCGACTGCAGCCCGCCATAAGCACTGGCCAGAGTATAGGTGTGCAAATATTCAGGGAATTCTTCCCAGCAGTCGTAATTGGGCAACTGCCAGGTCAACTGCAAAAAACGCACTGTGGTACGGATCGGAGTCTGTAGTTCCTGCAGGAGCCCATATTGTCCCGTCTGGCGCACATGCTCTGCCAGCCCCCACAGCCAGGAACCATAGCCATCGATCTGAAAATTTCCCCAACCTTTGTCTTCCACTTCTTCCAGCCCATCATAAGTGAAGCGGGTGTGCAGTGCCTGATCAGGGTGTATTTTGTTCCCCTTTGCAAGGGTGTCTGCAATGACATCCACCTTTGGGGCATAACGGTCAATGGCACTGCCCACCCAGCGATAAAAGGCCTGCGCGCTGTCATGCTGCCCGGCCAGATCCATTGCGTAAGCGATGTAACTGCCATCACGCAGCCAGCTATAACGATAATTCGGGAACGATGGAGAAGCGATGTAAGAACCCCACTTCGTCTGGTTTTCGCGGATGATCTCAATTGATCTGGAATAAAGTTGCTGATTCATAAAGAAAAGATCCTTCTACCCTTTAAGTCCAGTCATTTTGATGCTCTGGACAAAGTATTTCTGCAAGATGAAGTACAAAACCAGGATCGGCAGCACGGTCAACACAGACCCGGCCATTTGCAGATCCCAGCGGGTGGTGTATTGCCCGACCAGGTAAGAAAGGCCTACCGCCAAAGTGCGCTTTTCGGGGCTGGTGAGCATGACCAATGGCCAGAGGAAGTCATTCCACACGCCCTGAAAGGTCATCACGGCCAGGGTGGCCAGAATGGGTTTGGAGTTCGGGATCAAAATACGCGTGTAGAACATGAAGGGATTGCAGCCATCCAGTTTAGCGGCATCTTCCAGTTCATAGGGGAAGGTCAAAAAGAACTGGCGCATCAAAAAGATGCTGAAACCGTCGGCCAGTTGGGGCAAAATGACGCCAAAATGCGTATCGACCAACCCCAGATAACGCATAATGATGAAGTTCGGCACGATGGTGATCTGCGCTGAGATCATCATGGTTGCCAGCGTGAGCAGGAAGAGAAAATCTTTGCCGGGGAACTTCATGCGGGCAAAGCCATAGCCAGCCATCGAACATAAAACGAGACGTCCCAACGTGACGGCCACGGTGATCTTAATGGTGTTCCAGCCGTAGAGGCTGAAATTGATACGATTCCAGACCTCTGAATAATTATTCCAGACAAACGGGTTCGGCAGCCAGTTGGGCGGCCAGGCGAACAACTGCTGCTGGTCTTTGAGCGAGGTGGAGAGCATCCAGATAAACGGGATGATCATCACCAGCGCGCCGAGGATCAAAAAGAAATAGGCAATGGGTTTCTTGAGCGAAAAGACGTGCGTTTTCTTCTGTTCGAATGGTTCGGGATGTGTCGTCATTGTTTTACTCCTCACCATAAACCCATTTTTTGCGCAGTTGCCACTGTAAAATGGTCAGCACCATCAAAATGGCCATCAGCGCAAAAGAGATCGCAGCGGCGTAGCCCATCTTGGAATATTTGAAAGCGTTTTGCCAGACATAGAAACCAACCGTGCTGGTAGAGCGAGCCGGGCCCCCTTCGTGCTTCATTGACATGTTGTAAACCAGGTCAAAGGCTTGCAAAGAGCCGATCACCCCCATGACCCCGGTGAAAAAGATGGACGGGCTGATCAGCGGCAGGGTGACGTGCCTGAAAATGCCCACGCTGGTCGCACCATCCACTTTGGCGGCGTCGCGCAGTTCTTCTGGTACATCCTGCAAAGCGGCCAGAAAGATGATGACGTTAAAACCGAGGTTTTTCCACACGTCCACCAAGGTGATGGCTGTCAGAGCAGTCTTGGTATTTTGCAGAAGGTTGGTGGTATGAACCCCCAGCCCTTTCAACGCGGTGGTGACAATGCCGTAATCTGAAAGCAGCCAGACCCAAATAGCGCTGACCGCCACGGAGGCCGTGACCACCGGGATGTAGTAGGCGGTGCGGAAGAAAGACAGCCCTTTTAGCTTTTGGTTCAAGGCCAAAGCAAGGGCCAGCGAAATGGCCAGATTCAGCGGCACGCTCAAGGCGGAATAATAGAAAGTATTGCCAAAGACCTTACCGATATTGGGGTCACTAAGTAAACGGGTGTAATTTTGCAACCCGATGAAGGCAGGAGAAGAGAGCAGGTTCCAATCGGTGAACGAGATGGCAAAACCGACGATCAGGGGAACCAACTTGAACAGGATAATGATCAATAAACTGGGCAGAACAAAAACATATCCCCAAAAAGCTTTTCCGAACGATCGTTTGAAACGCTGAAAAGAGGATGGTTGAGGTTGAATTGCCTGGCTTGTTTGCATAACGAACTCCTACAAGACCATTCGGCCGCGGGTAGTGTTGGAGGGCGGTGTTGCCCGCCCTCCATGTCATTCAAGAAGAGCTTAGTTTGATTCAGCCAAGATCGGGTTGATGGTATCGCAAGCATTCTGCATGGCCTGCTCGACGGTGATATCGCCAAGGAGGGCAGAATCCAACTGAGAAGAAATCGCATCGGCAATTTCAGACCAGCGGGCATGGGTGGGAACGGATTCGGCAAAAGCAGCGGAATCGAGGAAGACTTTGGCGTTGGCGGGTTTCTTGCCTTCCATTGACTTCAGGTACAGATCCTCTGCCACTGCTTTGATCGGAGCGATCTCAAAACCGGCGTTCTGGCGGATGGTATCGCCCTCGGGGCCGGTGACGAACTTCAAGAACTCAAAGGCTGCCTGCTGATTTTTCGAACCAGCGAGAATGCCATAGGCATTGCCAAAGAGGAAGGTGACCTTTTTGCCGCTGGGGCCGATGGGCAGGGTGGTGGCGTCCCAATCGAAATCTTTGATGACATCATTGAATTCAGAGACAGACCAGGGGCCGATCGGGTACATGGCAATACGGCCGGCTTCGAACATGTGCCAGTCATCCTGGGCGGCCAGGTCGGCAGCCGAGGGAGCTACTTTGTCGGTGAGGGTCAGGTCAACCATCGCCTGGAAACCCTGAATGGCAGCGGGCTCGGTGAGGGTGCACTGAGTGGCATCCGCATTGAAGGGGGTGGCGCCGGTCACGAGCATGTAGTAAGGCCACCACAGGCGGGCAGTGCCGAAAGTATCGATGGTGCCGTCGCCGTTGGTATCCTGGGTCAGTTTCTTGGCGTAATCAACGTAGGTTGCCCAGTCCATCGTGTCGTCAGGATAAGGCAGACCGGCTGCATCAAACAGGTTTTTGTTGTAGTAGAGCACAACGTTGGAATAGGAGGCGGGCAAACCATACTGGCCGCCGTTGTTCTGGAACATATCGAGCGTGCTCTGGTAATAAGCGCTCAGATCATAGTTCTCAGAAGAGATCAGATCGTTCATGTTGACCAGAGAACCGGCTGCGGCCATTTCTTGCAGCATGGCGAGATCAAGGGAGGCAACATCCGGGGCGGTTCCACCGGCGATCCAGGTCTTCAATGAGGTGAAGTAGTCAGCATAGGGGAGCAGTTGGAAATCAACTTTGATCTCGGGATGAGCTGCTTCGAATGCGGCGACCACCTGGGCTTCAGCGCCTTCTTTGTTCTCATCGTAGGTCAAAAAGCTGACGACCTTGATGGTCACAGGTTCGGCTGAGGTGACCTCAGTTGCGGCGGCCGGTTCGGTGGCCGCGGCGGTTTCTTCGGGCGTAGCAGCCTGGGCACAGGCGGCCAGGAGCATGCTCAACGCAAGAAGAAGGGATACAACTACGAACAACTTGCTGTTTTTCATCTTCGACTCCTTTTTTAGATTTGGTTCAGTTCAACAACCTGAAAACAGGTCAATTGATCACTTTATTCGCTGAGTGAATAAACTTGGAGAAAAAAATATTTATCTGGCCTTCTCAGCGCTTTCCTCTTTCTGGATAGGAGAATTGAAAATATCGCCGATCACCACACTGGCGGCGGCACGAGCCCAAACATCATCTCCCCAGGGGGTGACGCGAATTTCGGTATCATCTGCCAGGCCGGGCATCACATTTTGTCTGAAAGATTCCTGCAAGGCGGTAAAGAACAAAGGACCCAACTCAACCCCTTCACCGCTGATCAAGATCAATTTGGGGTCAAGAATATTCACCACATTGGCCAACTCACGTCCCAACAAGACACCAGCCTCTGAGATCACCTTCACAGCAGCCGCATTCCCGGACGCAGCTTTGGCGACCAGGTCAGCAATACTGTTCACATCCAGGTTTCCCTCACTGCGGGCACGGGCAATAAGCGCGCGGTCGCTGAGGAAACTTTCGAGGCAGCCGTGTTTGCCGCAACTGCACAGCGGGCCAGCGGGATCAATGACCGTGTGGCCAAACTCCCCGGCGCCACCGCTCTTGCCGCGGTAGATCTGCCCGTTAATGACGATGCCCATGCCGATACCACGACCGATGGTGATGACGATAAAATCATCCACCGGCAAGCCATTGCCGAGCCATTTTTCGCCCAGAGTGAGCGTGTTGACATCGTTATCAATATGAATGGAAACCTTCAAACGAGCTTCAAGCAAAGCCCGCAAGGGCACGTTCTTCCAGCCAAAGAAAGGACTCTGGCGCAAAATGCCCTGCGCAGAATCCACCACACCAGCCAGACCCACCCCCACCCCGAGCAACTGCTTCTTGCGCACATCGCCCAAACGGATCAGGTGATTCACCATTTCGACCAGCGAATCCACGATTGGTTCGAGCGATTTATTGCTAAAATCAACAGTATCTTTATGCAGCACGGTAGCGTTCAGGTCGGTCAGCGCACCGACGGCGTGGTTCTCCATCAGCTTGACACCGATGACGAACCCACCGCGTGGATTGAGCGCCAGCAAGATGGGAGGTCGCCCGCCGCTGGAATCGCCGGTGGCCTTTTCGAAGATCAGATCTTCGTTGATCAGTTCCCCGGTAATGGCCGTCACCGTCGCCGGGCTAAGACCGGTGAGATGGGCCAGATCGGCGCGCGAAATCGCTCCTTTTGTCTTGATGGCGTTCAAAAGGATGGAACGATTGATTCCTCTGATCAGGTCGCGGTTACCGCGTGGCAGGTTAGTCATTGTTTAGTTACTTCGTTTAGTGAATGAACTATGTTATTATTATAGTGCCTTTGAGACAAAAGTCAATAGCAAAAAAAGGAACCGATATGTTCAGCCAACCCGATTACACAAACCCGGCGCTCGGCCTCGCCCACCCCGCCAATACTTTCCCCTTTTCTCAGGCGCGCATCTCCGTGCTGACGCCGCGCTGCATCCGTTTGGAGATCAGCCCCAATGGTCAGTTTGCCGATGCCCCCAGCCAGCAGTTCCTGTTCCGCGCTCAGACCGAAGTGCCGCTGGACGTTGTTCAAAATGAAAATGAACTCCACCTCTCTACAGAATATTTTGAATTGCACTACAAACAAACGGATCGCCTGCCCACCCCCGGAAACTTCAGCGTGACCACCAAAGAAACCGGCAGCATTTATCACTACGGTGATGCCAACCGCCAAAACCTGCCGGGCACGAACCGCACGCTCGACCGCACGAATGGCAGGGTGTCACTCAGCCAGGGGCTCATTTCGCGCAGCGGCTGGACGATGATTGACGACACTTGTTCGTTGTTGTTCACCCCGAAGGGATGGCTGGCCCCGCGCCCCCAACAAAAGGGATATCAAGACCTGTATCTGCTCATCAGTGGGCACGATTACAAGGCCGCCCTGGCCGATTATCAAAAGTTGGCCGGCAGGGGCATGCTCTTGCCACGCTTTATGCTGGGCAACTGGTGGTCACGTTATTGGGCCTACTCCGATGCCGACATCCGCGCGCTGGTAGAACGCTTCAAGAAAGAGCAAATTCCCCTCTCGGTATTCATCATCGATATGGACTGGCACATCACCCAGACCGGCAATCGCTGCAGTGGCTGGACGGGCTTTAGCTGGAACCACGACCTCTTCCCCGACCCAAAGGGGCTGTTAGACTGGCTGCACGAACATCATTTGCGCACAGCACTTAACCTGCACCCGGCCGAAGGCGTGCACCCACACGAAGAGCGCTATGCCGAGATGGCCCGGTGCATGGGCATTGACCCTGCCAGTGAAAAGCCGGTAGATTTCGACATCACCGACCCCGATTTTGCCGCCGCCTATTTTGATGTTCTGCTGCACCCGCTCGAAAAAGAGGGAGTGGACTTCTGGTGGATCGACTGGCAGCAAGGGCACCTGACGCGCATTCCCAGCCTGGATCCCCTGTGGTGGCTAAACCATCTGCACTATCAGGACCTGGGCCGTGACGAGAGCAAACGCCCGGTGGTGTTTTCACGCTGGGGCGGTCCGGGCAGCCATCGCTACCCCATCGGCTTTTCGGGTGACACCGTCATCAGCTGGAAGAGCCTGGCCCTGCAGCCATTCTTCACCAGCAGCGCCGCCAATGTGGCCTACGGCTGGTGGAGCCACGATATCGGCGGGCACATGTTCGGCAAAGAAAACGCCGAGCTCTACACCCGCTGGGTGCAGTTTGGCCTGCTCAGTCCCATCCTGCGGCTGCACTCCACCAAAGACAAACACCTGCACCACCTGCCCTGGGGGTTCGATGCCGACACGCTCACGACCGTGCGCGAGGCCATGCAACTGCGCAACGCACTGGCCCCCTACCTGTACTCCATGGCGCGCCGCTTTGAAAAGGATGGCCTGCCGCTGTGCACCCCCCTCTATTACGATTGGCCTGAAGAAGAGGCCGCTTATCAGGCGCGCAACCAGTATCTGTTCGGGGATCAATTGATGGCCGCCCCGGTGACTCACCCAATAGAGCGCGGCAAAAGCGTCGCCCGGCACAGAGTGTGGTTCCCGGCCGGAGAATGGATCAACTTCTTCAGCGGTGAGCGTTTTCATGGCCCGGCCTGGAAAATGCTTTCCGTGCCCATCGACCGCATTCCCCTCTTTGCGCGGTCCGGTGCCATCGTACCGCTGCGCGCGCCGCTCAGCCCCGAAGACGGTAGCAACCCGGCCGAGTTGGATCTGTACCTCTTCCCTGGCGAAAAGGGCAGCTTCACGTTGTATGAAGATGACAATACCTCACAAAAATACCGGCAAGGGCAGTTCTGCACCACCCTGATCGAGCAGCAGTGCAACGGCAGCGCGCTGGAGGTCATGATCCACGCCAGCGAAGGGGCTCTCGACCTGCTGCCTGATCGGCGCAGCTACACGCTTCACCTGCGCGGGGTGAAGGCGGTTGACAAGGTCAGCGTCAAAGTGGCAGGGACAGATCGTGTATTAAAAGTACAATCTAAAAACAGCCGAGAGCTTGTTCTGGAAGCCGTTTCTATCCGGCCTGGAGAAGAGGTTCGTTTTGCCATCGAGGGAGTCGAGAAGAACCGGAAAACAAACCTGTGAACCTGGAATGCAAAAATGTAAGGATTGGGATTTTATAGAACGAATCGTCAAAATTCAACTAAAATTATCTTTGCTATAAATAAAAACACAGGCAGGGATGAATGGTAAAAAAAGAATGGACTCTCTCGATAAAGTGGCTCAAAATTTCAAGTATTCTTTACCTTGTTCTGCCATTCATTATTTTTCTTCTGGGGTTCTTTAAATCATTCTTCTCTATCCCGGTTTCTGTTGTTTTACTTTGGATCACCTGGAGGATTTGCAAATCTTTCAAAGATGAGCAAGAACAAGGTAAAAGGCGTGACCTGTTTACCTTTCTATTGGTTTTGCTTCTTTGGGTTGGGCTTGCCGGTATCGGGGGATATGCCTTTCAGAACTTTGATTTCAATGCTCGCAACGCGGTTTTTCGCGATCTGATCAATTACAAATGGCCGGTGTTTTATCCTAGCATGGACACTGGCAGCAGCCAGTATGCGCTGGTCTATTATTTTGGCTACTGGTTAATCCCGGCACTGATCGGCAAATTGGTCGGTTGGCAGTTAGCCAACTTTATCCTTTATTTGTATTCGGCTGTCGGCATCTTCTTTGTCATCGTCCTTCTGGCGAGATTGATGAAAACAACGCTGACAAAAGCCATCTTGTTAATGGTCTTCTTTAGCGGAATGGACTTTTTGATCGTGCTATTGAAGCACAGCATGTTCCCCGATTATTATCCATACATATGGCCGCCGATTGCCCATTTGGAATGGTGGGGAACCTTTCAATTTTCTGCATTTACAACCCAGCTATTTTGGGTCTTTAATCAAGCAATTCCCACCTGGGTGTGTACTGCTTTGTTTTTGAATTCGAAAGATAAGAAGATCAGTGTCTTTTTGCTGGGATTGAATGTGTTTTTTGCTCCGTTGCCAGCTTTAGGGTTTGCCTTTTTGATATTTGCGCGCGTTCTCAACGATCTTCTCAACCCAACCGAGAAGAAGCAGGGGAAACTGCTAAGCCAACTTTGGGAACGCAGCAAAGATCTATTTACAATTGAGAACATTCTTGGCGGCGGGATCATTGGAATCACCTCTTTCTTTTTCATGTTTACGAACCAATCAAAATCATTCGTAGATCAAACGCAGATCAGTGCGTGGATCATTTTAGATATTTTCTTGTGCATCCTGTTTGAATGGCTGCTGCTTTGGTTTCTATTACGAGAAAAACGAAAAACGGACATTACCTGGTACTTAATGGCCGCCTTCTTTATCATCGTGTTGTTTACTACCATCTCAGGCTCTTATTTACTGAGCAAGAGAAGCACAATCGCCCCACTAATGCTTTTGATGGTTTGGGTTGGTGAAGCGCTACAGAAAAAGGAATTTAAATATCGAAGCGCTTTGCTCTTACTACTGGTTATCGGAGCTGCCACTTCGGTTTACGAGATCAATCGCTCTGTTTATCGAACTTTTCAATACTACACGCAGCCCCGGTCCAATACAACTGGGGTAATTCCAACAAAGTCCAATCAGATTGAAAGAAGAACTTTTCCGGCCAACCCGGAGTTCGATCATCCCGAAACCATCATTGCTGATGATTACTACTCTCTGTCCACTTTTGACCCCATTTACCTCACCAACTACGTTGCCGATATAGAGGGCTCAGAATTCTTCAAGCTTTTTTATAAGTAGTGAAATCAAGCAGGGTCTACTTTCCCACGTCATCTTCAAGGCACAATAATTGTGAAGTGTCTGAATAATCGCTATGTCTTTTTCATGCGCAACCTAGTAAACCAATAGCAAAATTAAGGAATATAAACCAGTAAATATTGCCCTTAACTCATCTGCCCAAGAAGCAGACCAAAAATCTTTTCTGCAATATTAAAATTACTGTGATCAGTTGCGATACATTAAAAACATTCAACCAGTGCATGCTCACTATCGTTTAATGGCATGTTTTTGATTCAACTACAACTTTCTGTCAATCCAGGGTTCAATAACAATTGCAAACGAATACATTCTTCACTGGCTGTTTTTAAAAATTCGCCCAATTGTCTAATTCCACTTCCACAAAAACCTTTTACGAATATAAGCCGACAATCCCATTGGGATAGATGACAGGAATATCAATACCCAATTTGGGCTCAAACTGAACAATTCTTTTATTAAGTCTGTAAAGTCTGGGGGCACAGGAGGAAAAAAGCCGATCTGGCAAGATCGTATCACAATTTTTCTTTCAATCACCTTTTTTATCTGTTTGGGTATCAGGTTATTTTTTAAATATAGTTTCCAAAAGTGGATGTACTGAATGATTGATCGAATTCGAATTGCGCTCAAATTCTTATATTGACTCGCATTGGATAGTATGACTTCCTGAACTTTACTGACCTCTGTAAAATCATTTTCTTTGATAATTTGTGGAGCAAAATATGTAATGGCATCTTCGGAGATCAATTTTGAAGCCCTGAACATTTCTTCATTTTTTGTGATGGTTACATTCTTGCCATGAATTCTATAATTGACGAGTGGTTGATCAAAATTAAATCCTTTCGAGTATTTAAGAAATTGTACCCAAAGGTCGTAATCCTCAGCAGAGGTAAATTCTTTTCGATACAATAAATTATTCTCAAGCAAGATTTGTTTCCTAAACATAACCGTTGGATGGATAAAAGGGCAATTAAATAACGCTGTCCATTTAATCTCTTCATGGGTCAATGCCACTTTTTGAATTCCCCAAAATTTGCCTCTGGAATCTATTAATCTGCATGCTGACCCAACTACCCCATATTCAGGATGCTCGTCGAGAAAATTTGCTTGAACTTCAAGCCGATTTCTTAAAGCCTTGTCATCTGCATCAAATCTTGCGATGTACTGGCCTTTGGCTAAAGCGATGCCCTTATTTAATGATGCTACTATTCCGCTGTTTTCTTGAGATACAAGGATGATCCGTTCTGCAAATTGATCAAGAATTTGTGCTGTTCTATCTGTTGAACCATCGTTGATCACAATAAATTCAAAATTTTGGTAAGTTTGGCTCAGAACGCTTTTCATCGCTTCTTCAACATAAGCTTCCCCATTATATACAGGCATCAAAACGCTAACTTTTGGCTCATTCAGTGTGTTCATTTTCTATTCCCCATTCTCTGCAATGATAGAATAATATCGCGTATAGGAACCTGACAGAGGTTCAAACAACTATTGTTATCTAAAATACACTTCTCCATATACTGCGAGCGTGACCTTTTCTGTTTACAGCCGTATTTCAAAAAACTTCACAAAACAGCATTTATCCAACCCATTAATACTAAAAACTCTTTGACCGTTTTTGGAAAGAGTTTTTAATGTTCTCAAATGCTTGTTCTAAATCCATGTACAAACCCTAATAGTTCAAAACTACTTTTCCACATGATCTTTGGGCAGGATGATGGTGAAGGTAGTACCTTTGCCCTCTTCACTTTCCACTTGAATCTGTCCGTTGTGGGTTTGCACCACACGGCGCACCAGTGAGAGTCCTAAACCGGTGCCTTTCTCATTGCGTTTCTTGGTGGTGAAGAAGGGCTCGAAGATCTGGTTGATGTATTCACCCGGGATGCCCTTGCCGTTATCGCTGATCTTGACCAAAAAATTGTTGCCGTCAAATTTGGTCGAAATACGAATTTCGCCCCCCTCGCCCTCGATGGCTTCCAGGGAGTTCATGATCAGGTTGATCCAGGCGCTCTGCAAATAATTTTCGCTGGCCACGATCTCAGGCAGCTCCGATTCGCGCTCGAACGAGATGGCGATCTGGCGCGAAAGGAATTCGTGCGAGAGCAGCATGAGCGCATTCTGGATCGAATCGTTGAGGTCAATCGGTTCAAAATCAAAGTCTTCTTTACGCACCGAGCCCAGCAGGTTTTTGACCACCTGGGTGGCTTTGAAACCGGCGGCTTCGATTAGGCGGGCTGATTGCAGCAGTTCTTCGTGCTCGGCCGGCATATCTTCGATGAGCATCTGGGCATTGGCCAGAATGGAGGTCAGCGGGTTGTTGATCTCGTGGGCCACGCCGGCTGCCAATTGACCCACAGCCGCCAGTTTCTCGCTCTGGATCAGTTCGGCTTCCATGCGCTGCTTTTCGGTGATGTTCTGCTCAAGCAAGATCACCTGCGGAGGGCGGTTTTCTACATCCTGCACCGGGTAGGTGTGAATCTCCCACTCCAGGTTGGAGTTGTCTTTCTGCAATAAATGCACTTTACGCACTGTGGGCGCTTTTGACTTCAGCGTTTTTGCCACCAGGCAACCGGGGCAGGGTGAATTAAAGTGATAAAGCCCTTCATAGCAGTGCTGCCCCACCACTTGCTGCGGGATGACACCACTGCGTGCGGCACGGCTCTGGTTGATGGCCGTCAAATAATAATTCTCATCGACAATATAGAATGAATCGGGGATGTTATCAAAAAGGGTGCGCAGTGTGTTGCGCGAATGAACCAACTGCTGCTGCGTTTGCAACAGCTCGGCATTGCTGGCCTGTAATTCTTCAATCAATTTGGCAGAGTGAATGCGCGCCGCCAGTGAATCGATCAGATGGGCAAAAACCACTTTGATCTCATCGGTGAACAATTCAGCGGGGAAGTTCCCAATGGCCAAAATACCGAAAAGCTGCGAATGATAGATCAAAGGGGCGCAGACGATGTTCTTGATCTTCACGCCTTCAGGGGCATCGACCTCCGGGTTCGCGATCTTGATCGGGCTCTCGCGCAACACCAGTTTCAGATCCTGGTAAGATTGGTATAACACACCTGAAGTGAACTCGACACGATCCTGCACCGGCACTGGTGATTTGTGCCTGACCGACTTGCGCTCTGCAATCGGGCCGCCCTGCGGATCGATCATCACCAAAATTGCGTATTCGTTTTTAAAAATCGGCGCGAGGCCGGTCAAAAAACGGTCTTCCCCCTCATTCAGGTCAATGCGAGGGTCATTAATTTTTGAGAGTAATTGAATTGCGCTGACCAGGTTGTTCGAACTTAAATTCTTGATCTCCAAATTAAGCATTTATCAGTCACCTTTAACGGTATATCCAAACCCAGCCACGGTTTCGATAAATTTCGGATCTTTTGGATCCGTCTCAACCCTTTCACGCAAATTTTTGATGTGCACCCTCACCAGATCGGGGCTGCCCGAATCCATAGGGTAGTTCCAAACTTCATCCAACAACCTGCTGGGTGAGAACACTTCGCCGGCATGATCCATCAAGTGATAGA
Organism: uncultured Anaerolinea sp.; assembly: GCA_964459385.1. Classification (GTDB taxonomy): domain Bacteria; phylum Chloroflexota; class Anaerolineae; order Anaerolineales; family Anaerolineaceae; genus UBA6107. The sequence continues at coordinate 271,980 of CAYWLG010000001.1, read as the reverse complement.
GCAGGTCATACTGAATCGGGGTCAAGCGAATCTTTTCTTTGCCGGGGATCGTTAATTCGTAAGTGCGGGTGTCGAGCACATATCCTTTGATCTCAAGTGTCGGGGAGGCCACCACGCTGCCACTGGCGGCTTTGCGAGCCGAGCGCGAGGTGCTGCTGTGATGCGCCTCGGTACGGCGCAAAATGGCTCGTACACGCAGGGTAAATTCTTCAATGTTAAAGGGCTTGCTGAGGTAGTCATCTGCCCCGGCCAAAAAACCCTTCACTTTATCTTCGTCCTTGGTGCGGGCGGTCAAGATCAGCACGGGAATATCCGATACTTGCGGGTCGGCGCGCATTTCACGGCAAACGGTGAGGCCATCCATGCCGGGCATGATGATGTCCAGCACGACCAGGTCGGGGATATGCCGTTTCACCAACTGCAGCCCTTCCACGCCGTTGCGGGCCAAGATCACACGGAAATTTTCGCGCCGCAAACAATGTTCAATGGTTTGCGATACGATGTCGTCATCTTCGATCACCAGAATACTTTTTGAGTCCACGGATATCTCTCCTCGTTTTCAACAAGGCCAACCTATTCATCTTTTTTATTATACCTAATTCATCGATTGAAACAACAAAGTGCTTTCGCTCCCGTTTTTGAACCGCATTGATGTAAAATAATACATCTGAGTGATTCAGGAGTAAAACATGAAGAAATTTTTCTTGTCCTTAACAATTTTGCTGCTGGCTGGGATCTTGCTTGCCGGTTGTGCCCAGCCCACTACAAACGATAACACGATTCCACCTGCTTCAACCACAAGCGCCCCACAGGCCGACAACGCAGCCGCTTCTGCAACGGTGGAAAGCACAAGCGCGCCCACTACCAATACAAACGCTGCGATCGACGGTAAAACATTGCTCGAAACCCGCTGCGTAAGCTGCCACACCCTGGCCAAGGTGGCTTCTCAGCACGGAGACGCCGCTTTCTGGCAAAAGATTGTCTCAAATATGATCAGCAAAGGCGCTCAATTGAACGCCGACGAACAGCAAGTATTGGTCGATTACCTGGCTGCCAACTTCCAGTAAGAAAACTCCCGCAGATTTTTCCTTCTGCGGGAGAGCCGTTATTTACAAGCAGCTATTGTTTTTTGCAGCGCCAGATCAAGATCGCCGCTGCCATAACCCAGATCTCGTTGAGATTCGGTTGGGTCAAAGAAGGTGTTCGCGGTCTGGAGCTTGACCAGTTGAATGGGGTCCAACCCACTTTGTCTGCCTTGCAGCCAGTGAGTGAACTTCAGTAGTGCAGTTCCAATCGTCACCAACCCATTGGGCAAGGTGACGATTTTCTTTTCCTTGCCGGTGAAACGGCTCAAGCGCGTGAGCAGCTCCACCCAGGTGAGGTTTTCGCTGCCGATCTGATAACGCTGGCCGCCCTTTCCGCGCTCGACCGCGCCTGCAATGGCCGCGCCCACCTGTTCAACGGTCACGCAATTGGTGCCGCCACGCGTGTAAAAGAGGACAGGGGTACTGCGAATATAATCGATCAAAGGTTTCCAGATGGGTGTGCGCCCCGGCATTGACCCAAAGATATAGGGCAATTCCAGGATCATCACTTCCATATCACTGCCGCCTGTCTCGATGGCCACCGCCTCTTGCTCTACGCGGCTGCGGATGTAGGGATGGTGCCGGGTCAGTTCCAGCTCTGGCCATTGGCGGGCAAAATAGGCGAAATAAGAGCCCAAAATGACCGCTTTTTTGACCCCTGCCTGCCTGGCAATTGCCAATAACCGTTTGGTCGCTTCAACGTTGTACTTATAAAAAAACGGGTAGGCGGGAGCTTTGGGTGTAAGGCGGTCATCTGCGCCGGCTGCATAGACCACGGCATCCTGCCCTTTCAGGAGATCGCCCACTTCTTCATCGCTCAACCGATTAAGATCGGCCAGTTGGATATGCACTGCGGCCGGGAACAAGCCCTCAGCCGGCAAAGGCGGCAAGGCCAGGATCGTCACTTCATACTCCCGTTTAAGCAATTCACCCGTGGCGTAATATCCCAGAAAACCGGTCCCGCCAACCATCAAAACTTTTTTTGTCACATTTTCTCACAATCTCCGGCAAAAAACGGCTTTTCGCCCGGCGATCAGTAGCCTTTTGAAGCGGCGGGGGGTTCCCCACCGCCAACGATCGCCACCCCAGCGCTGGCACCAATGCGGGTGGCACCGGCAGCGACCAGAGCATCGGCCTCGGCTCGATTATGCACGCCGCCAGAAGCTTTGACCCCCATCTCGGGGCCAACCGTTTTGCGCATGAGCGCCACATCTGCCACGGTGGCGCCGCCGCCCGAAAAACCGGTGGATGTCTTAACAAAATCTGCACCGGCTTCTTTGGCCAGCTTACAGGCGGTCACCTTTTCGTCGTCGCTTAAAAGCGAGGTTTCAATGATCACTTTCAAAAGAGCCTTGTTCTTGTGGGCGGTTTGCGCCACGGCACGGATATCTTCCAACACGGTGGCAGTGTCGCCGCCTTTGAGAGCACCGATGTTGATGACCATATCCACTTCCTGTGCGCCATTATCGATGGCATTCTGGGCTTCAAAGACCTTGGTGGCGGTCGTGGTGGCACCCAGCGGGAAACCGATCACCGTGCACACTTTTACTTCGCTGCCTTTCAATTGCTTGGCACACAACGCCACATGGGTGGGGTTCACACAAACAGAAGCAAAATGATAGGTTTTTGCCTCATCGCACAGGGTAATGACCTTTGCTGCGGTGGCATCCGGTTTCAGCAGGGTGTGGTCAATTTTGCCAGCCATTTCAAGATCGGCCTGATTCATTTGAACTGTAGTCATTCGTTTATCCTTTGAAGAGATAATTTAGTGTTCTTCTAGTTTGCAGGGGGCACCATAAAAGCCACAAAATCGTGATCGGGAATATTGCCCTGATGATACGTTTCGAACCCGGTCGGGAATAATTGATGCAACGTTTCAAGGTCTTGGGTCTGGTTGGCGCGTACCAGGAACATCTTGGCACGCGGATCGTCTTTGACAGTGGCGTAGTTTTCTGGCCAAAGTGCAAAGTCTTTATCGGGGTAGCCGGTCGTCATGGCCACCAGGCGTGTATCCGCCCAATAGGCCAGCCCTGAGACATAGCAAGTATCGGGTGTGCCGACCGAATCGATAAAATCTTTGCACACCTGACCCATCTGATAAGTGTTCCAGGTGGAATTCTCGTAGGCCGTATTGTATTGCCTGAAAACGAGGTCATAATTTTGATAAAGCGACACGATCAGCAAAAAGGCAGCCACTGCGGCCACTGCCCCTTTGGCCACACCGCTCGAAGCTCTCTTCCAGAGGCTTGAAAGCAGCCCTTGCAGCCCAATCACGGCAATGAGAATGATGGGAATGGCGGCGGCCCCGGTGCGGCTGGTAGAGGGGTTTTCGACCGGAAAGGCCAGCGCCATGATCGAGGGCAGCATCAACACGGGGATGGACAACAGAAGAAACATATCCTGCCAGTTGCGTTTCTTGATCCAGCGTGCCACCAGCACCACAATTCCCAAGGCATAAAGGGCCGCTGTGACCACATCCAACACCGGGCGATCGGTGACCGAGTTCACCCAGGTAGACCCATCCTTCCAAAACGGCATTATCAGCGCGTTCCAAGTGTTCGAAAAGAAGACCCCGATGACATTGGCAGACATGCTCACCTCAAGCGAGGTCATGCGGCTCAAAGACCTGTAGCCAAAATCATTGGGGTACTGCATGGCAAAACGAAGCACCGGCAGGAAGAAAATGAACGCCAGCATGGCAATGATGCCCAATGCCATCCATCCTTCCTGACGCTTTGACTTATCGCGTTGGTGCAGCACGTAGATCAAAACGCCCAACGCCACCGCTAAAGGCATGATGCGATAGGCCGTGTACCCCCAAAGGCCTAAGCCCAAAAAGATGCCGGATAACACGAAATCGTTGCGGTTGGAACGGCGGAAGCCCCTGAACAAGAAGTAGAGCACAGGGGCGACAAAGACGGCAACCAATACCAGCCGCATGCCGGCACGTTCCAGAATGTTCGTCCAGGAAGCAATGCCCACCATCAGCATGGCCAGCAATCCCGTCCAACGATTGCCCACTTCTTGACCCAGCAAGTACACGAAAGGCAAGCCAAGCAGAAACATTATGGCCATGCTCACTTTTAGCGTGGTCATGTTAATGCCTGCTCCAAACCATTTGATTAATAGTGTTACCAGATAAAATTGCATCGCTTCACGCCCGCCGTTAGTGGGCATGAAAATGGAATACTGTCCGTTCAAAATGCGCTGCACATCGAGCAATTTTTCTGCGTGATCGCTTGTCATATCCAATGGGACGGTCGCGATCTTATAGAGATGAAAAAAGGCCGCCAAAAGAAAAACTGCGATCACCAGCAACGACCAGGAAGATAAGTGAATATTTAAAAATGGCTTTTTGAGATAATTCGAGACCCTTTGCACGATCTCGCTGAACTTAACCTGCCTTTGCGGAATCCAAAAAGCGTATACCACAAAAAAGATCGTCAGGAGCCAGATCACCACGTTGAACAACGTAAAGGTGTTATTGGTCATTACCAAAAAGGTCAGCAAGATCAATGGCAAGGAGATCAAAAAGGGTGCACGCTTGACCGTCAGATCCATTGCAGCAGAAGACTCAGGGCGAATCTCAGCGAGGAGCCATTCGTTTTCGTAAATTGCAAGAACGGTAAAAACTGCTGCGAAACCATAAAGGATCACTGCAAAGGTCACATTGCGAATGTTGGGTTCCAGCAGCCACTGAGCCGCCAGTGCGAATGCGAGCGCCAGCAGTGGTTTCCAAACAAAACGCTGCGAGTGGGATGCAGAGGCTTCTGGGTTTTGTTCCCCGGGGACAGGAAGTTCTTCCGCTTCGGTTTTTCCCCAGTTGCGTGGATTTAGCTTTTCTTTTACATAATCAAGAACACTTGGCTCATCCATGATTTCTGGATCCTTTGCTCCATTGTTTTCCAAATCGATCCGCGTGGCTTATGCAAACCGGTTACCGTAATTATATCCCGGTTGCAGAAGTCCTTTTTAACGCAAAAAGCCCCCCGCATTCACGGGGGGCCTCGATCAAACTATTTCTTGGCCGCGGCCATTTGTGAAATGACCTGCATCAGCGTGTTGGCCACCAGTGTACCCGATTGCGCGCGGTAATCCTGATTGCCCACTTTGCTGCCCGAAACCAGGGCATTGACGATGGCGTCCAGATTGGAACCGCCTGACTGTTTGGTCTGCATAAAGGCGGCACCGGCATTGAGAATATCGCCCAAATCGATCGATGGGGCAGCATTCTCGCCAGCCTGAGCACTTTCGCCACCAGCGGCGCCAGCCAGCCCACCCAAGAGTGAACCGAGCAGATCTGCCCCACCAGAGGCGTTACCAGAGGTGGCTGCGCCCTGCGTGAGCGTGTTGGCGGCCCCTAAAAGGGTCTGCACCAACTGCATGCCGTTTTCGGCACTAATGCTTTTCTGACCGGTGAACTGCGCGGCGGCATCTTTTAAGCCTTCAGCGTAAAGCTTGGCCGAGCCGCTGCCGGCCTGGGTACCCAAAACTGCAGCAGCGTGCGCTAACTGGTCTGAGGCAGGGGCGCTTTTCTTCTCTTGCATTGCCTTTGTGATGAGATCAAAAATCTGCACCATGTTATCGCCATGGTCGTGGTTATAGGTATCTGCTTCATTCAAAGCAGTTTGGTTTTGAGTCAAAGTTTTGGCAACCGAACCAAAAAGATTGATCAAATCGACAGTATTTGTATTTGTTGTAGCCATATTCCCTCTCGCGAAAAAATTAATTTTGACTATTTTTATCATAACATGCTCATTAATTCAAATTTCTTAGGAAATTAATCTTAAGATATTTGGAACTTTTGCTCGAAATTGTTTACTTTCATTTCTTAATATGTTATTATTTTTTTACTCATTTAATGAATATACAGAGAATAAATAATGCCTCGTCAACAGTCGCCTTTATCTATTGAATATGTTCTGCTGGGTTTTATCGACCAGCAGCCAATTCACGGCTATGACCTCTTTAAAAAGATCAGTCAATTTGACGCCATCTCTCTGGTCTGGCATATTAAGCAAAGCCAGCTTTATGCCCTGCTCGATCGGTTGGAAGAAGAAGGGCTGATCGCCTCCTCCATGATTCAGGGGGATTCTCATCCCAACCGTAAAGAATATTCGCTCACCAGTGTGGGGGAACAGACCTTTTATGCCTGGCGGCGCAGCCCGGTGGAGCACGGACGCGAGATCCGACTGGAACTATTGGCCAAGATGTATTTTGCCCTTCAGGCCGGCGATGAAGAGGTGATCGAACTGTTCGAGTCACAAAAAGAAAAATGTTTCGAATGGCTGCATGAATCGCAGAACAGTCTGCTCAAGCTGAAGGAGGGTCAGGCCTATGAGCGGATCGTCTTCGAATATCGCTGTGCACAGATCGAAGCAACCATCCAATGGCTGGATGCGGCCAGGAAAGAACTCAGCCATCGCCCCAAGGCAAGTGCAGAGAATTTGCCAGTGAGCGACTTGCAGTTCATGGGAAGGAATGACCAAACCAAATGAGTTATCCCTGGGAAAGCACCTCTTTGCCAAAAAAGACCCCTGCCCCAATGGCAGGCGCTTTTAACGAGAATCGGCGCAAGTTATTCGACTCTGAAGTGCTTTTCCTGCTGCTCTCTATTCCCCTGTTATTGTTTTTTGCCCTGCCCATCCTTTCGATCTTTATCAAGACCCCTTTTTCTTCAATAAGAGAGTATTTACTGGAAGAAAATGCGCTCAAGGCCATTTCGCTCAGCCTGGGAACCTCGGCCATTTCAACCCTTCTCACGGTTGCGTTTGGCACACCCGTGGCCTATTTATTGGCCAGCAAGAAAAACCGTCTCTACCAGATCGTAGACACGCTGGTAGACCTTCCTACAGTGCTCCCGCCTTCAGTAGCCGGCGTTGCCCTGCTGATGGCTTTTGGGCGCAGAGGCATCTTTGCGAGCTGGTTGTCACAATTCGGCATCAACATCCCCTTTACAACCATCGCCGTCGTCATGGCACAAATCTTTATCGCCTCGCCTTTCTTCATCAAAGCAGCCATGATCAGTTTTTCAGGCATCAACAAGGAATTGACGCAGGCCGCCGCGCTCGACGGTGCGAATCGCTGGCAGATATTCCGCAATATCGTTCTCCCGCTCTCCTGGATGGGAATGATCAGCGGGTGTGTAATGACCTGGGCCCGTGCCCTGGGGGAGTTTGGCGCCACCATCATCTTTGCAGGGAACTTCCCCGGCCGGACCCAGACCATGCCGCTGGCCATTTACATCGGGTTTGAAATTGACCTAAACGTTGCGTTGACTCTCTCCATCATTTTGATAACTATCTCGTTCTTGACCCTCATCATTGTAAAAGCGCTGCTTAACCGCAGAATGCGTTTGGATATATAAGCTCTCTGGCGTTAATCAGAAACAATCACTTCTGATTCAGCCAATTTCGTTCTAACATTTTGAAGGAGAAAAGTATGAGAAACAAAGTTCTATCCATCCTCTTGTTGGCCATGCTGTTATTTACCGCCGCATGCACAGCACAGGCCACACCCACCGCCGCCCCGGCTACCGAAGCACCTGCAACCGAGGCACCTACCGCCGAACCGGTAACCCTCACCGTGATGGCCGCTGCTTCGCTGACCGAGCCCTTCCAAGAGATCGGCGCTGCCTTCGAAGCCGCTCACCCCAACGTGACGGTTGAATTCAGTTTCGCCGGTTCTCAAACCCTGGCCGACCAACTGGATCAGGGCGCCCCGGCTGACGTTTTCGCCAGTGCCAGCACGAAGTATATGGATTCAGCCATCAGCGATGGCCGTGTAGATAAAGACGCCTCCAAAGCCTTCGCCATGAACAAGCTGGTTGTCATTTATCCCAAAGACAACCCGGCTCAGATCGCCACGCTTGCCGACCTGGTCAAACCCGGCATCAAGATCGATCTGGCCTCTGAAGATGTTCCGGTTGGCAAATATTCGATCACCTTCCTGGAAAATGCTTCAAAAGACGCCACCCTCGGCGAGACCTACAAAGAAGATTTCTTGAAGAACGTGGTCTCTTACGAAGATAACGTCAAAGCAGTGCTGACCAAGGTTTCTCTTGGCGAAGCAGATGCCGGTATCGTTTACGTGAGTGACATCTCCGGCGATTTCGCCGACAAAGTAGGCAAGCTCACCATTCCCGACACGCTTAACTCCATCGCAACCTACCCGATCGCCCCGGTGGCCAACAGCGCCAACCCCGATGTTGCCAACGCTTTCGTCGAAATGGTCATGTCTGAAGATGGCCAGGCCATTCTGAACAAATACAACTTCTTCCCGGCTGCCAACAGCTTCACCGTCACCGACGCACTGGGCCGCACCGTTCTCTTCTCCAAGTCGCCTGACCATGTGGTAGTGGTTGGCAAGGCCCTCTTTATGATCGCCGATGCCATTTACATGTTCCCTGAAGCCGGTCAAAAGATCGTTGCCATGGGTTCACCGGTTCAGGGCAATGGCAACTTTGTTTCGATGATCGACCCGAACGCTGCTGCCAAGATCACCCTCACCGGTGATACCGTAGGTGCCGAACAGATCGCCGCTGCCGGCCCGGATCTCGTCATCATGAAATCGAGCAACCAGCAGACTCTGGGCGGCCCGCTCGAAGCGCTGGGCATCCCCGTGGTTTACCTCGATTTTGAGACTCCCGAACAATATACCCGTGACCTGGCCACCCTCGGGCAGATCTTTGGCAACCCCGACCGCGCTGCCGAACTTTCGAAATACTTCAGCGACAAGACCGAGGCCATCACAAAAGAGACCGCCTCTTTGAGCGACGATCAAAAGCCCTCCGTGCTCGTGGTCTACTACAACAACAAGGGCGATGCAGTTTCGTTCAACGTCCCGCCTCTGAGCTGGATTCAAACCACTCAGGTGATCGACGCCGGTGGTGACCCCGTTTGGAAGGATAGCGAACTGGGGAAGAGTTGGACCACTGTGACTGTTGAGCAGATCGCCTCCTGGAACCCCGATGTGATCTTCCTGGTCTCTTACTTCAGCCCGGTCAATGACGTGGTGGCTTCTCTCAAAGCCGACCCGCAGTGGTCTGAACTGAAAGCCGTCAAGGATGGAAAACTTTACGGGTTCGCTTCTGACGTTTACAGTTGGGATCAATCGGATACACGCTGGATTCTGGGCCTGACCTGGATGGCCGGCAAACTTCACCCCGACCTGTTCCCCACCCTCGATATTAAATCTGAGGCGCAGACTTTCTATCAAACCCTTTATAATATGGACAGTGCAACCTTCGAAAGCACCATCGTACCTTTGTTCTCTGGAGATATCAACTGATTCAGCAAAACAGTACGGTTTCACTGCGTGAACGTTTTCAAAATGCTGCCAGCCGGAACAGAATTCTGTTCTGGCTGGTGGTTCTCTTGGTGGTTGTTGTAGCCCTTTCCATTCTGCTGGGCCGCTACCCCACCCCGGGCTTGATCTCAATGGATCGGCTGTCAACCGATTCACTGGCGCAAAAGCTGGTCTTCAACCTGCGTGTGCCCAGAATTCTAACGGCTCTGCTGTTGGGTGCATCTTTGGCGGCAGCCGGCGGTGTGTTTCAAATGATCTTCAGCAACCCGCTCATTGAGCCGGGTTTTCTGGGAGTTACCCAGGGCGCCTCATTTGGTGCAGCGTTGTGCATTGTTTTTTTGGGTGGGTCGGTCTGGCTGACAGAACTCAGCGCGGGCTTTTTTGGCGCGCTGGGGCTGATCCTCTCTTATTTGCTGGCCCGACGGGTCCGCTACGGCGGCTGGGTTTTAAGGCTCATCCTTTCGGGCATCGCGGTCTCGGCCTTTTTCTCTGCCGGCCTGGGCATCATCAAGATCGTGGCCGACCCGTTGACCCAGTTGCAGGAGGTCACCTTCTGGCTGCTGGGTGGTTTGTGGCGCATCACCTGGAAACAGTTTTTCTCGATCGTGCCGGTCGTTCTCATCAGCCTGTTCATCATCTGGCGTATGCGCTGGCGGGTGAATCTGCTTTCTCTGAACGACGAAACGGCCTTCTCACTGGGGGTTGCCCCCACCCGCGAACGTGTGCTGCTGCTCATCGCCGGTGTGGCCGCCACCTCAGCCGTGATCTCGGTTTCAGGCATGGTGGGATGGATCGGCCTGATCATCCCGCATATCGCCCGCCGCATTTTCGGCGCGGACTCTCGTTACATGATCCCTGCCTCCATTTTGATTGGCGCCATCTTCGCAATTTTATGCGATGACATCGGCCGCACCCTGATGGCAGGTGAAATTCCTCTTGGCATCTTAACTTCCATGATCGGTGCAGCCATTTTTGCCTGGCTGATGATCCGTCAGAAAGCTCCGATTACAAAGTAACATGGATTCTCCCATTTTTGCCTTTGAAGACCTTACCTATACATACCCCACCGGCACAAGCCCGGTGATGGAACATTTTAACTTGCAGATCGAAGCCGGCAGCATCACAGCCATTCTGGGACCGAACGGCGCGGGTAAAACCACCCTGCTGCACCTGGCACTGGGATGGCTCGCGCCCCTGGCCGGCTCGATCTGTCTCAACGGTCAGCCACTACGCAGTTACACACGACGGCAGCTCGGCCAGTGGATCGGCCTGGTGCCTCAGAACGAGACCACCCCCTTTGACTTTTCGCTGATCGAATATGTGCTCTTTGGGCGCACCCCTTACCTGCCACCGCTGGCAATGCCCAGCGAGCTGGATGTGCAGATTGCCACTGACAAACTGGGTGAAGTTGGGCTAGCTGAGATCAAAGAACGCCCCATCCCCAGCATCAGCGGCGGAGAAAGACAACTGGTGTTGCTGGCCAGAGCCCTGGCACAGCAGCCCAAGATCCTTTTGCTCGACGAACCTACTTCTCACCTTGATTTGAGCAACAAGGGGCGGCTGGTGAAGATCTTGAGAGAGCTGCAAAAACAAGGGGTGACCATCATTTTCACCACCCATGAGCCCGATGTTGCCTCTGCCATCGCCACCAACATGGTGCTGATGCAAAAAGGGCGCATTCTGCAAGCGGGCCGCTCCGAAGTGGTGATGACCTCAGAGATGCTCTCGGAACTGTATGGGTTACCGATCACCGTCAAGATGCTGGATGGCAAACGCATCGTCGATTGGGACAACTATGCTTAAGGGGGCACGCTTCTTGCTGAGCGGCAAGCGGGAGATCGGCAAAACCTCATTGCTGCTCAAACTGAATGAGATGGCCAAACAAGCCGGCTTCAACGTCAAGGGGGTGATCTCACCGGGGGTTTTCGTCAACGAACAAAAGATAGGCATTGATCTGCTCGACCTGCACAGTAACAAGTCCATCCGGTTGGCCGATTTGAATCAGGAAGGTGTGCATTCTGCTACTGTGACCGAACACTGGTCCTTTCACCCCGATGGGCTGCTGCTCGGGGATGACGCACTGGCCAACAGCGTTCCCTGCGATCTGCTCATCGTGGATGAATTGGGCCCGCTCGAGCTGGAAAGGGGACAGGGCTGGCAAAATGGCATTAAAGCCATCGACAGCCGGGAATATCGTGCAGCCGTTGTCGTGATTCGCCCCGAGTTGATCGCTGCCGCTCTGGCAAAATGGCCGGATGCCAGCGTGTTCCCCCTGACGCAAAAAGATCAGGCAGAGTGGGTTCCTTTGACCGCTCAAATTCTCGCCGCCCTCCATTGAGCTTTCGCTCTTCAAGAACAACTTAATTTCCGTTCTTTCGTATAATGTGTATGAATTCACATACACATTGAGGAACTATGTCGATCTTTGATTTTTTACGCAAGAAAAAACCTGTCATCGGCCTCGCGCTTAGCGGGGGGGCCACTCGTGGTGCAGCCCATATCGGGGTATTGCAAGTGCTGGAACGGGAAGGGATTCGCCCGGACGTGATTGCCGGTACCAGTGCCGGTGCATTGGTCGGTTCAGCTTACTGTGCTGGCGTTCCGCTCGAAGAGATCAGCAAGATCTTTTTGAATATGAGCTGGCCGACCCTGTTGAAACCCAATCTGATCAAGCCACTTTCACTATTCGATACCACCCCAATGGAAGAATATATTCGCAAGAACATTGGCGACTGCGATTTCAAGGACCTGCAAATTCCCTTTGCGGCAATTGCCTGCGACATCATGACCGGTGAGCGGGTCGTGCTCGATAAAGGCCCCATGGCCCCGGCGGTGCGGGCCAGCGCAGCAATTCCCGGGTTATTTACTCCCGTCGAAATTGACGGCCGCCTGCTGGTGGATGGCGGCACAGTGGATAACTTCCCGATCGAACAGGTCAAAAATATGGGCGCCACCTACATCATCGGCGTCAACCTGTCGAAGACTCAGGCGTCCGGTCGCCGCCCCACCAATCCATTTGATGTGTTTATGGATATGGTCAACATTATGCAGGCACGCAGTGCAGTAGCCGATGCTTCAGAATGTGATTGCTACATTCGGCCAGAGGTATCAATGTATTCTTCATGGACCTTTGGCGAAGCCGATAAAATGCAGGCTACCGGAGTTGCCGCCACCGAAGCAGTGCTGCCCAAACTAAAAAGAGAACTGCAATTGAATAAGTAAACTCAAAGAACTCACACAGAAATAAATGCAGGAGCCAATAGCTGGACTCCTGCATTTTCGTTTTAAGCCGGGGGATAACTGACCTTACACTAATGCAATATGACAATTTAAGTATTGATTTATTACCATTTAATTACTATAATTTATTTTGTAATTACCAATAAATTACTATTAATAAATGGTGAGATTATGAAAAACAAACTTCAAAAAATTCTACGCATCCTTCTGATCAACGCGACCCTGCTCTTCGTCTTTACTCCTGCTTTCAGCATGGCAAACATCCCGGTCACCGGCAGCAACGCTTCAGTTGCGGCTGCCCCCAACGCGCTCAAATCGGTGGATGATTTCGCTGCTTCTGTAAATAATGGCTCTGCTTCACAGATCACCGGCATCTATGCGGCCGACAAATTCGCCGTCAAGGTCGTGCAGCAGCCTTCCGGAAACTCCGGTTATGTTTCCACCTCCAGTGAGACGGCCACCCAGTTTGGCCTGGCGAGCAGCTACGGTTCCATCGGCATTTTAGCACACAATTATCTGGCTGGTAGTTACTTCTTTGGCCTTTCTTCTGGCAGCACCATCACCGTCATCTACGGCGACGGCTCTAAAAAAGATTACACCGTCAGCGAAGTTCGCCAGTATCAGGCCTTGAACCCGAGCAGCGTTTATTCGAACTTTGTCAATTTGAGCGACACCTCAAAACAATTGAGCAGTACCGATCTCTTCTACGAGACCTACGGTAAAAGCGGTGCACTGGTTCTGCAGACCTGCATCAGCAAGAACGGGAATTCCTCCTGGGGTCGCCTCTTCGTGATCGCTTACGCCTCATAATCTCAATTTCTTCTACAAGTGAATTAAATCAAAATGGATGGTCTTCAACCTTGACCATCCATTTTTTGTCCCCCTGCAGCAATTGTGTGATTCATCATAAAGAATGAAACCAAATCATCAAATTACCTGATTGATGAGAATTTTGAATGCCTTGATCACTTTTTCATCGAAGAGAACTCCGCTGTTGCGCGAAAGCTCGGCAATGGCCTCGGCGTGTGTGCGGCTGGAGCGGTAAATGCGCCCTTCAACCATAGCGTTATAAGAATCGACCACTGCGATAATTCGAGCGCCCAAAGGAATTTGGTCTCCCTTCAAACCCTTTGGATATCCCGAACCATCCATGCGTTCGTGGTGCGCCAGAATCAGCGGAGCAACCCGGTCAAGGCCGGTCAGGCCCTGCACGATCTTAGCGCCAATCTCCGGGTGGGTTCTCATAACTTCCCACTCATCTTCACTCAAGGGGGCCGGCTTATGCAAAATGCGGTCTTCGATGCCGATCTTACCGATATCGTGCAGCAATGCTGCCCAATAAATTTCTTGTGCTTCAGATTCTGAAAGCCCCATCGTCAGAGCGAGCTGTTGAGAAAGGCCGGCCATGTGCTGGCTATGAATGCCGCTTTCTGAATCGCGCGCTTCAAGCGTTTTGCTCAACGCTCTTACCATCTCAAGCGAGGTGCCCGACAAACGATCGTTGAGACGGATGCGATAGATGGCGTTTGAGAGTTGCCCGGCGATCAGATCAACCAGGTGCATGGGGTTAATAAGCTTTGAATCAATCGCGCCGGTCTGTTTTTTGCCGAGGAACAGCAAACCGATCTGTTGAACATCTACCGCGAGAGGAACCACCCACAATCCGTTCATCAAGGGCAGCCCTAATTTCGAAATCTCGTTTTCACTTACCAGTTCAAAAACAGGTGTCAGCGCAATCGAAGTTGCCGAAGAGCGGATTTTCTCATAGATGCGTGTGTTCTCTTCCGGCTCAAGAACATCAATCTTATATCCCAGACCGGTGGTATCGCGATTGCACGAGAAACGATTACAGAAATGTCCATTTTGTTCTACAGTGACAATACGCGCGTAATCCAAATTCAAGATCTCAATGATCGAACGAGTAGAACGCTCGACGAGATCTTTAAGCGTATTCGAACCCAGCAAATAACGGTTTAAATCCGATAGACCGATCAGACGGTCTACAGAATTTTGTGCCGTAATTCGATAAGCACTCTTTTGAAATGAGTTCGTTGATTCAATGTAGTTTGACATTTCCTCATCTACCCTTAAGACTTGCGAGGAAAGAACGACAAAGCTTGTTCAGTAAACGGGTGCAATCAAGACATGTAGTTCTTCATCTGAGCTGCAAAATCAGCCAGATTGGTGGCGCGAATCATCGAAATGCGCTCAGAGTCTTTTTCGGCCAACTGAAAAGCTTCGCCACCAAAGCCGGCTTTAATGGCCATGGCAGGGTTTGAAAGCAACAGATTGCGGAACTTTTCATTTACCACAGCGGCGCTCAGAATTCGGCTATATTCGCGGTCACGCGGAGCGACGATCTTTTCGTGCTGATCGAAGTTTCTAAAATAGTTACTCATTTTTCTCCGTACCTTTCTGCGTTTGTGGCCCACCCATTGACCAGAGCAGCCAGATGACCCCAATCGAAATCAGAATGTCACCCAGGCTGAAAGCAACCGGATAATTCAACCAGGTGGGTGTCACGAACCGATCTGAGAGGAAAGGTAGAATCGTGTCTTTCTCGTTCAGCACGATGTCCTTTCCAGTTCCCAAACGCTGACCCGTTTGCAATAATTCAGCGAGCGCATTTGGAAGCAGACGCTGAATCGTTTCGGGACTGATCGGCATTAAGCCTCCATTTAAGAGAATGACTACAAAGTTCGCCAGAAACCCCAGGCTGATTGGCCAAAAACTATACTTTTTAATGTTCAGCAGAGCAAATAACAACAACAGTGCTTGCGTACTAACCAGTATTATTGGGGCAGCCTCATCTGAGATGAGGTTCTTTGTTGCAGGCAAGAAAAAAGCGATAATTTGTGGGACAAAAGCCACGAAAACCAGTATGGGAGCACGAAGCTCATAAAACCGGTATTCTCTTTTCTTTACCCAGGCGCGTATCAAGCCGCCAATAAGCCCAATGAATACTGCAATGAGAAGAACCATAAGGTCAGATTAGTGACCGACGGTGCCGATGCACTCAGGGGCGCCAGCAGCTAATACGAACATGGCCAAGGTGAGGACGAAGAGGACGATGCGGATGTTCTTGGCGATCTTGGTGGAAGCGAGGAATAAATTGGTTTTCATGGGAGACTCCTGTTTTTTATATTTTTATTTTTTGTAATTTATTAACTAACAGATTTATTATTGCAGGGGGTAGGCTTCAAAGTAGGCTTCATGACGGGCTCAATATTTAAGTAAAAGATTAGAGATTTTTAAATTAAATAACAGACACCTGAATTGGGTGTCTGTTATTGTGGTTGTAATCGGTCTATCAGCGCATCAATGTTTCGTATAAATTTCGCGTTGTTTCAGTGGGATCCACACCCAGTTCATTCATCAATGTTTGTCTGCATAGTTCATATTGTCGTTTTAAAGAAGCACGATCTTCCATTGAAGCATAGATCACCATTAATAACCGATAGGCTGCTTCATTGCACGGGTCCTGGTCGAGCACACGCTTTGAATATTGAATGGCACTGTTATGATGCCCCTGCTGCATGAGCAGATTGGCCAATACCAGACCATTATCGATGAACATTTGCTGATATTGTTCACGTTGCGAAATGATCCAGCTTTGATCGCCCTTCGGCAAAAAGGCCCCCTGATAGGCACCAATGGCGGCCTTCAGATGTTTGATCTGAGCCTCCAGCCCTTCAGCGCTCTTGGATTGATTGATCTCTCTAACAAACTTTTCTACATCATATTCATAATCAACAGAGGTATTGAATTGGTAGGTATCGTCGTCATTGTATTTGACCACGTCATTGCCCACCGCCCGGCGCAGCCGGTAAACGGTGTTCTTAAAGCGCAGGCGCAGTTCTTCTGGAGTGGAGTCCGGCCAAAACGCTGCACCAATCTCTTCTTTTGTCACCCCACCCGGATGGGCAAGCAGATAAAAGAAAAGGTCACGCGAAGTCTGCGACTTCCAATCTGAGGTAGTGATAATGTGGTCGCTGATCTTTACTTGCATGCGGCCAAAGGCTTTGATCGACAGTTGATAATTGGTGAACTGAATCACATTGCTCTGGCGCTTGATGGAGCGTCTGATCTCGGGTGCTTTTGCCTCGAACTCATTCAAAATATTTAACATATCCAGCACAGGTTCAAATTCGATTAAATGGTGGGCAGTTTGCTCGAACACCTCTCTAAATTCCAAACCCACCTGGGTAATAATGTTGCGAGCAGAATCGTGCAATTTAGATTCATAAAGTTCCTGAAACTGATTTTGCCCTTGTATCCATTTTTTAGTCATGAAGAGATAGACCACTTTTAGCAGATTTGCCTGGAAAGCTTCGGTGAGATTGCGTTGGTGTTCAAAACTCGTGGCAAGATAATTAAGATCCTCTTCCACATCAGCCAGGTTCCCCGTCTTCAAAGCAATCGTTACCTCTTCTAACTTACACAGGTTTATTTCATAATTAAGGCTGCTTTTTTTAGCTGCTGACTCGGCCGTTTTTAAGGCAGCAAGGGCTTCTTCATACTTTCCTTCAATTCGCAGCGTGGTGACATCTGACAATGCCAGATAAAGGACCATGCTCTTTTCTTGATACTGGTTTGTCAGATCGTGGGCGAGCTGGTAGGTCTGCTGAGCTTCTTTAATCGCCCGCAAATCGCGATAAAGGTCTCCCAAGCTGATCAGGGTAAACCCTTCCACGCGAGGATAAGCCGCCAGACGGGCATGTTGCAAAGAACGCTCAAACGAAAGCGCCGCCTGCTCATACTGTCCGCGCAGGTTCTGCAAAAAGCCCAGGTTGTTGAGCACATTTGCCTGCCACATGGAATTTCCTGAGGTTTGCCAGCGTTCCAGCGCATCCTGATAGGCTTTCTCAGCACTGTCGAAATTGCCCAGGCGCCTTTGTGCGATTCCCAGTTCCATCAAAACACCGGCGATATCCTCTTTATTGCCATAAGATTCAAAGAGGTAGCGTGAGTTGTTTAATGCGTCGAGCGAACCCAGCAGATCGCCCTGAGAGAAGAGGCTCAACCCACGCATGCGAAACGCTTCGGCCCGAATGGATTCCAGACCGGGTTTGTTCTCGGTCAATGCGATCGCCTGGTCGGCGTCCTGCAGCGATTCGGTGTAATTGCCGAGGTGATTATTGGCAATGCTGCGCCGATTAAGTGAACGGCCCAGATCCATCTCTTTGCTGCTCTTTTTCAGGCCGTCAATGGCGCGATCCAGCAATTTGATACTGGCCGCCACATCGCCGCGCACCAGCAGAATCGTGGCCTGGATCGAGATCAATTCGGGAGCAGTTTGTAGCTTATCGGGGGCCACCTGGTCAAACCAATTGGAAAGTGTGATCAGTTTGCCGCTGTTGATCAGAAAAGGAGAAGCATCGTAGATCAGTTTCAAGATCGAGTCATCATCACCGAGGCGACTTAAAATTGCATAGGCCTGTTCCCACTGATGCTTTTCGATGCAGTTCTTGGCCAGTGCTTTTTCGATCTTGGCGGCGTCTTCGGGGAACTGCAGCCGCATGCGATTCTGCAAAAAGTCTCTGAACAGGTGATGATAGCGCAGATACTGCGTCTCTTCCCCCACCGAGAGCACAAAGAGGTTATCTCTAAAGATCTGCTGCATCATGTCTTGCCAGGGGTAACGCGTCAGGCCCAAGGCATGCCCCACCACCTTGCTGCACATCTGGGCATTGAACTCTTCGAGCAGGGAGGTACGCAGCAGGAACAGTTGCATTTCTTCTGACTGACGGTCAAACACCTGCTGGGCCAGATATTCATAGACGCCGATTCCAGAAACCTTTGCCAGGCGCAGACGGTCTTCGCTGCCGCGGGTGGAGATCTGTGTTGTCAGCAGCAGGCCGGTGATCCAGCCCTCTGTCTGCGAGACCATCTCTTCGGCGCGTTCATCCGTGATGGTCTGGTGAAAATTCACCGCGATCAGTTGTTTCACCTCTTCAGGCAAAAAGGCCAGTTCTTCAAAGCTTAAACCCGCCACCTGGTTCCTTGCCACCAAAAGTGAGAGATCAGGCAAGGTAAGCAGCACGCGCGAAGAGATGATGAAATGGCAGTTCTCTGCCATCTCTTGCACGATGCGGTTGATAAAAGGCTCCAGCGATTTGCAATCGCGGATAAGGTGATAATCGTCGAGGATGAAAACAAAGTGTTCGGTGATGTTCTCGTAGGCGTCGTTCACGATGGCCGCGATCACCGGGTCAAAGTTCAAATTGTCCTGGCTTAGATCGGCCAGTGCAGAAGAAGCCAGCTTGCCAAAAGAGGGAAACCTTAAGGAGAGCGCAGCAATAAAATGAGCAATGAAGCGCTGCGGATCGCAATCCAAATTATCCACGCCCAGCCAGCAAACCGGCAGTTGCGTGTTATAGGCGAAATCAACCAGCAGAGAGGTTTTGCCATAGCCGGCCGGAGCCGCCAGAATCAGCAGTTTCACATCCAGAATATCATCCAGAATGGATAAAAGACGCGGCCTTGACAGAACCTCGCTGCGGCGGCGTGGCACCATTATTTTCGTCTTAATTACGATCGTATCAGTTCTCATATTCCATAAAATGGCAGAGGGCAATAAATATCTTTTTTATCATACACTTGGCAGACCATTTTTGCAATCAAATCTTAACAAAAAAACCGAGGATTCTAATCCTCGGTTTGCAGCTATCTTTCCTGAATTTACTCTACATTTGGGCCAAGATAGGTGGAACTATCAAAAGCCAGAATGGGAATGAAGATGATCGGCAGAAGAATGAGGCCAACTGCGAAGCCGCCGCCCTTGCCGAACACCTTGGCCAAACGCAAACTGACGAGAATGGCGATCACAATATTGACGATCGGGATGAACATCAGCAGCAGCCAATACCAGGGACGGCCTACGATCTCGAGCTCCGTCCAAATATTGTAAAAAGGAATGATCGCTGCCCAACCGGGTTTGCCAGCTTTGGTGAAGATACGCCACAGGCTGTAGAGCACGAACAAGATAACAGCAATATAGACCAGCGTTCCAAAAACGCTGCCACCACCATAACCATAATTATTATCCATGTTTCTCCTCCAGTAACAGTAATTTAATATAGTGTAACAAAAGAAATCTAAATGTCAACTATTAATATCTTATTTATCATATTTATTAATTTCTCCCTATTTCCGTGTTAGACTTACCCAAAATCGATCTAAAAAACAGGTGACCCGATGTTCACTTTCCTATCAAAGTTTTTACCCCTTTTTGTCTACCCGCTTGGGCTGGCAGCGTTGCTGCTCTTTTTGACCTTGCTGTTTTGGAAAAAACATAAATTTGCGATCTTTTGTGTGGCAGTGGCTTTCTTCGCGCTCTTTTTGGGCGGCAACAAATATGTAGCCTATACGCTGGCAAAATCACTCGAATGGCAATATCTGCCCACCGAGTCTCTGCCCAAAGCCGATGCAATCGTGGTGCTGGGCGGTGCCACTGAACCTGCGCTGGCGCCACGTCCTGAAGTGGAGCTTAACGGCGCAGTGGACCGCCTTTTTCACGGTGCCAGTTTGTATAAAGAGGGCATTGCACCCTACGTGCTTTTGAGCGGTGGCGACATTGACTTTTTGGATATCAGCGATACTTCCCCGGCCGCCGATATGGCCCAGGTAATGAACATGCTCGGCGTGCCCAATGAGGCCCTCTGGCTGCAAGGAGAATCACAAAATACCTATGAGGATGCCCTTTATAGCTGCCAGATGCTCAAAGAGAAGGGGGCCAAGACGGTGATTTTGGTCACTTCGGCCATGCACATGCCGCGTTCAATTGGGGTGTTTGAAAAACAAGGCTGCGAGGTCATTCCTTCGCCGGCCGATTTTAATGTTACTGAAGCTGCCTGGAACAACCTGTGGCATCCCGATATTCAGGAACTGGCCATCAATCTTGTTCCAAATTACAGCAACCTGGCCTTGACAACGAAATCGCTAAAAGAATATATCGGCCGCTTGATGTATCACTTCAACGGCTGGTTGTAACAGACAAAATACGGTAGGGGCAAGGCATGCCTTGCCCCCACGAGAGATCATAATCAATTTTAAAAAAGACCTCGATGTGAAAATCGAGGTCTTTTCGTTCGTTTTGTTAGATCAATTGTTTGCGGATCTCGGCACTCAAGAAATCAAGCGCCCACACCACCAGGATGATGGCCAGCAAGGCCGTACCTGCCTGGGTGTACTGCAGGGTGTTGATGCGCTGCGAAAGGAAATACCCGATACCACCGCCGCCAACAAAACCAATGATCGTGGACAGACGGACGTTAATATCCCAGTGGTAAATGGTAAAAGAAAGAAAGTCGGGAATGATCTGCGGGATGACCGCATAGCGCACTACTTCGATGCGATTGGCGCCGGTAGCCGTGATGGCCTCGATTGGCCCTGAATCAATGCCTTCGACCGATTCTGAGAACATTTTACCCAATGAAGCCGCCGTGGTGATCGAAAGGGCAATAACACCTGCGAACGGACTGCCAAAGCCCACGATCATGGCAAATATCGTGGCCAGCACCAGCGGTTCATAAGAACGGATGATGTTCAAGAAGGCTCGCACGACGTAATACACCACCGAACCGACGACGCCTTTGCGGGTGATATTTGAGGCGGCCAAAAAGCTCAATGGCACCGCGATGATCGTACCAATGGTGGTGGCGATCAGCGCCATAAAGATGGTGACGAACATTGTATCGAGCACTTCTTTCAAAGTGGCCGAGGGCACCAATTTGCCTGCCGGCAAAGTGATCTCGGTGGCAATTTGAGACGGGGTGCCATCGGTGGTGGCCGTAATCGGCCGCAGCTCGATCGTTTCGTTCAGTTCGCCGTTGGCGTCAGTGGTGGCATTGCGGATGCTCAACAGGCCGCCGGTGGGCAAAATCCAACGCAGCGACACTTTTGCGTTTTTAGGCAGGTCGTAGCCTTTCAGGGTCAACTTGTCTTTTACTTCACCACAGGCCGGTTCCACCACCAGACGTGGGCCTGAATCGGCGGCGACCCCGTTTTCAGCACTGCCACAGGGCACAGGAACCGCCAGCGAATAAGTTTCTATTCCTGATTGGCGATCAAGAATTTCCGGCGAGGATAATTGAGAAAGGATCGACTTGGCCTTTGGCGCCGAAGAGATCAATTTGCCCAGATCAGGTTGGGTCACTTTGATGCTCAAATAGAGAAAAGCGATCACAGCCACCGTGGTCAGCACTTTTGAGAGTGATTTGAGAAGTGATTTAACTTTGTTCATCTCACACCAACCGTTCGCGAATGCGGGCGCTGAAGAAATCGAGGATGATCACGACCACGGCAATGGCAACAAATGCCGAGCCGACCGCCCGATAGTCTTGCAGGATGATCCACTGCCACAGGAAGAAACCGATTCCACCGCCACCGACAAAACCGATGATCGTCGAAGAACGCACGTTAATATCCCAACGGTAAATGGTCAGTGCGGTGAAGGTGGGCACAATCTGCGGAATCACGCCATACTGAGCTACCTGAATCCAATTGGCACCGGTGGCACGCATGGCCTCGATTGGGCCTGAATCAATACCTTCGATCACTTCTGAATAAAGCTTTCCCAATGCCGCCGTGGTATGGATCGTAAGCGCAATCATGCCCGGGAATGGGCCAAGCCCTACGATGATCACGAAAATGATGGCCATGATGAGCGCTTCGATGGAACGAACGATGTTCAAAATCGTGCGCATGATCACATAAATGGCACTGCCGATGATATTGCCGCTCATCAGGTTGCGCGCGGCCAAAAAGCCCAGCGGCAGGGCGAGAATTGCACCGATGATCGTAGAAAGAAAAGCCAGCGCCAGGGTTTCGTAAAGGCCTTGAATGATATATCCACCCGTGGACGAAAGCTCAATGCCTCCAATGGGGCGCTCTTGCATAACGGTAATGCGGTGAATTTGCGGAATGGTGGGATCTGGCGCGGTGGAATGCACAATGGAAAGAACCTGCCACTGCAAGGTTACTTTGCCAGAAGCATCTGAGGTTGCTTCGGCCTTCATGGCCTGGCCACCGATCGGGTTCTGCCAGATGAAGGTAGTTTCCTGATTCGGCCAAAAACCTTCTCCGACCACCGTGATCACATCGCCCACATTTGCACAAGGCTGCTCAACATAGACAGTGATCTCGCCTTCAGTATGTTTGGCAGGAGCTGGCGCGCTGGAACAGGGCGACTCGATGGTGGTAAAGCCCTCATTCTTCTCAGTACGCGGCTGAGTGAAATCAAGCTTAGCCATATTCTGCAAAATGGATTGTGACCGCCTGGAGTTTTCAACCAGCGCTTTTAGATCGAATTCGGTTACCTGGCCACCCACGCCATAAGCAAGAATAAGCCAGAGAACGACGGGAATGATGGCACTGCGGCTCTTAGGGTAGGCCACCGCATCAAAGATGTTCCAGATCCAGATCAGAGCCGGGAACACAAACCAGAGTAAACTGCCCTGCCAATCTGAGGTATAGTACCAAAGGCTGATCGCGAAAGCCGTTACCGCAGCGAGAAAGATCGAAATCCCCGCCCGGTACTTTCGCTGCACCAATTGGCCCAATCCCGGCAGCAGACAGGAAAGCAGCACCGTTAATAACCTATTGGGAGCTTTTATATTCGCCATAAGGTTTATTCAAGGGCGGTAGCGCGGATATCTTGCGCTTCTTCGCCATAAATCTCTTTAAATTTTGCGCGGTTGATCTCGCTGGGCAGGCCTTCGAAAACTTTGATGCCATCCTTTAAACCGACCACACGGGTGGCATAACGCTGAATCAAGTCAAGGTAATGCAAGCTGCAAATCACAGTCACTTTCTCTTCTTTGTTCAACTGTTCCAGGTACTGCAAGATCGAATGGGCCAAAACAGGATCCAGGCTGGCAACGGGTTCATCCGCCAGGATCAATTGCGGTTCCTGCATTAAGGTTCTGGCAATTCCAACGCGCTGCTGCTGCCCGCCAGAAAGGGCATCGGCGCGACTGTTCGCTTTGTCTTCAATTCCCAGACGAGATAAGGCCTGAATGGCCCTTTTCTTTTCTTCGGCAGGGAAGTAACCAAGGGTGGTCATCCAGGGGTTCAAATAACCCAACCGGCCATTGAGCACATTGGTCATTACAGAAGAACGTTTCACCAAATTGAAATGCTGAAAGATCATCCCGATATGGCGGCGAATGTGGCGCAGTTCTGCGCCCTTGGCGGCCGTAATATCGATACCGTCCATCACGATCGTCCCTTCGGTTGGATCGATCAGGCGATTGATGCAGCGCAGCAAGGTGGACTTACCGGAACCTGAAAGGCCGATCACCACCAAAAACTCGCCGTCATTTACTTCAAAGCTAAGATCTTTGAGAGCTACCGTCCCATTTGGGTAAACCTTTGTTAGATGTTCAACCTTTAGCACTGTCAGATCCTTATGAAAAAGTAGGGAAATAATAGAGGAGGGAGGAAAAATCTCCTCCCTCCACGTGAAACCAGAATTAACTTACTGAACCATTGTGGTGATGTCGAGGCCAGATGCCTGCAGGGCGGCACGGAAACCGTCATAGAAGGAATCTTCGGCCGGTTCGAAACCGCCAATTTCATAACCCATGTTCTTGAGGATTTCCAGACCGTCATCGCTGGAGCCCATCTGAACCAGGGCGTCTGAGATCTTCTGGCGCATGGCAGCATCCATGGTGGTGGAGAATGAGACATTATCGTTGGGGATAATGGGGTCAGTTCGCCAAATGACCTGGATCTTGTCCATGACATCAGCGTGGGTCTTATCACTGGTGCGGGCATCAATGTAGGTGGCGCCGAAATCGCAGATACCGCCGGCATACAAAGCTGCGACAACAGCGGGATGGCCCTGAACAGCCGCGGGGGTCTTATATTTCACACCATACTGTGTGAGGAGGCCGCCGGGGATGATGTAGCCAGAGGTGGACAGGGGATCGGTGAAGCAGGGGCGCTTGTCGTTGAACTGAGCAAGAGCGGTTGCAGCATCGGCCGTATTGGTGTTGGTTTCGGGATCAAAGTAGGAAGTGAAACCACTGTCTACGTTGGCAACGAACTGGGCGCCATAGAAGCTGGAGCCATTGCGGATCACGACCAAACCGACATCGGCTGCGTCCTTCTGCTGAGCCAGCAGATAAGCGAAGGTGGCCATGAAGGCGACCTGGGCGTTACCAGAGGCCATGGCCTCGATGACTGCGGTGTAGCTGTTGGGGATGATGATCTTGTAGGTGTAACCGGTCAGTTCATTCAGCTTGGCAGCAAGGGCGTCGCCACCAACGGTCAACTGGTCAGCAGTGGCCGACGGGGTGAGGGCGATCACGATGGGGTTGTCAGCGGTACCCAACTCAGCCATAGGGGCTTCAGTGGGGGCTTCGGTAGCCATTGGAGCCTCAGTGGGGGCTTCAGTAGCAGGGGCTTCGGTCGGGGTAGCCTGGGCACAGGCGCTCAATACGAGCGCGCCCAAAATCAAAACCGAAATCAAAACAAACAAGAAATTCTTCTTCACGTTTCTCCTCCTAAGGATTTATAAAAACGTTCCTAATTTCTGAACGTTTTAAAATCATATCCCATTTAAAATCAAAAGGCAAGCTGCCTGTGTTACGCTTGCCTTAAAATTCGGTTAACAACTTAATAATTTAACTTTCGCTGTACCCGCAAAGGGCGATTGCCTGTGGGCCTGTATGCACGCCCAAGACCGGCGAAACGATGGTCAAGATCAATTCTTCAGGATGGAATTCTTCCTTTAATCTCTCCACCAGCGCCTCAGCTTCGGCCAGCGCTGCATTATGCAAAACAGCAATATGGGTAGGTTTGGTAAAATCCATGAACTTGGTAAAACTGGAATACAGTTTTTCAATAGCCTGTTTTCGCGTACGGGTGATATCCCCCGGCTCAACAGAGCCTGATTCATGATTCACACGGATCTGCAACTTGATCTGTAACATGCTGCCGATCTTGTTGGCGGCGCCGGCTACCCGCCCCCCCTTTAATAAATATTCGACCGTGTCCAGCACCACGTGAAAATGCATCTGCTGGCGTGCCGCATCAGCCACCGCGAGCATCCCGGCTGCATCGGCGCCGTTTTCACGGGCACGGGCGGCCGCCAACACCTGCCAGCCCAGGCTCATCGAATTGGACTTGGAATCGTATATGTGCACGGGCAGATCAAAGCCCTCTGCGGCCGTTCGAGCAGAGCCGATCGTACCGCTCATGGCACTGCTGATGACGATCACCACGATCTCATCGGCGCCATCCGCTTTTGCTTGCTGGTATTTTTCGAGAAAATCTTTGGGGGTAGGCTGTGAAGTGGTGGGGCGCAACGGATCTTTGCCCAGGCGATCATAGAAATCTTCGGCCTTTAAATCCACTCCATCCAGATATTGCTCCTTGCCCCAAATAATGGTCAAGGGAACGAGATAGATATTGTATTTTTCGCGCAGTTCTTCGGGAATATCACAAGTGCTGTCGGTAATTAATGCGATTTTATTTACCATTTTGTTTGTCTCGTTTTTGTGGCATTATAAAGAAGAAAAGCCAATAAATAAATATGCCTTTTGATAGATTTTATCCATTTGGGGTTATTTTGCAACGAAAACGGCCGAATCGCGTATAATTTGCAGTCCATTCTTCAAAAAGTGATCCTACATGTTTACAAAAGTTACTGAAACCTTCAATCGCTACCCCAAAACTTTTTGGACCCTGATCGGTGCGCTTTTTATCGACCGGGTGGGCGGGGCTTTGATCTTCCCCTTCCTGTCGCTATACATCACAGCCAAATTCAATGTAGGGATGACCGAAGTCGGCACGCTCTTCGCGATCATCTCGGTTTCGAGTTTCTTTGGCTCCATGCTGGGTGGTGCCCTGACCGACCGTTTCGGCCGGCGCAAGTTAATGATCTTTGGCCTGATCGCCTCTGCCACCAGCACACTGGTGCTCGGCCTCGCCAATGACATTCGCATCATCTTCTTCGGCGCCATTTTGGTTGGCTTACTCTCAGACGTGGGCCACCCGGCTACACAGGCGATGATGGCTGATATTCTGCCCGAACGCCAGCGTTTGGAGGGGTTTGGGGTGCTGCGCGTGGTAGCCAACCTGGCCGTGACGATTGGGCCGGCCATCGGCGGCATTGTAGCCGCCAAGTCGTTTCTGTGGCTCTTCATTATTGATGCCACTGCCAGCACGATCACAGCCCTGATCGTCTTTTTGGTCTTGCCTGAAACAAAACCGCAGCAGAGTGAAGGGCATAAGCAAGATTCGGTGTTTGAGACCTTCAAGGGGTACAAAGTGGCCTTCAAAGACATGGTCTTCATGGCCTTTTTACTGGTCACCGCCTTGAGCACGCTGGTCTATATGCAGATGAACACCACTTTGTCGGTCTTTCTGCGCGACAATCATGGCATCAGCACACAAAACTTCGGCTATATCATCAGCCTGAACGCGGGCATGGTGGTGCTGTTGCAATTCTGGATCACGAGAAAAATTTCAAAATATCAGCCCATGATCTTGATGACCGTAGGGACGCTCTTTTATGCGGTGGGTTTTGCCATGTACGGCTTTGTGGGCACTTACCCGCTCTTCCTGCTGGCGATGGTGGTCATCACTATCGGTGAGATGATCGTCAGCCCCACTTCAAGCGCGCTGGTGGCCAGCCTGGCCCCCGAAGAAATGCGTGGGCGCTATATGGCCGTGATGGGCTTTAGCTGGATCATTCCATCGGCAATCGGGCCGTTGGCAGCCGGTCTGATCATGGATAACCTCAACCCCAACTGGGTCTGGTATGCCTGCGGCATTTTAGGGCTGCTAGCCACTTTTGGCTATTACATCCTGCACAAATCGGCGGCCACCCGATTGCAGCGCCCGGAATTTGAAGAAGAATAGCTCTTCACCCCTCAGATAAAGTATTTCAACGTACAAAAAAGCTCCGTAAAGTGACCTTTACGGAGCTGATTGATTAATCTTTGCGGCTGTTTTCCAGCAGATATGTGTTCATTTGATCCAGCGGCACCCGGTCGCCCTTTTTCCAGCCAAAGACGATGTTATCGGCAGAACAGTAATAGAGCTTCAGCCAATGGCCCACTGCGCGTTCGATCTGCTCTTTGTCGCCGCTCTCTTTTCTTCGCTCGGTTTCAAATCTGCCCTTGATCTGCTTGTGAAAAATGAGGTAAGCGGCGAAGACCAGCGCGGCGAAAGCAAACATATACCAAAACACCGCGCGCTGCTCAAAATAGATCTGGTAAAGGATATAAACGCTCAAGAGGCCCAGCGCCACCGCCACCCAATCGGGATTGATCGTGCGGATCACCTGGGCGCCACCCTGCGGAGGGGCAAACGATTCGACCACATAGTGGTAATAATCGCTCTCCTTCATTTTCGCCGCCCGCTCGGAGGGCAACTCGGCTTTTAGCTGATCCAACAGGGGGGTCTCGGCGTTTTCTTTGTTCTTGACACGCATCAGGGCTTCGAGATAGATCTGGCTTACCTTGAAGGTATGCTGCTCTTCGCCACAAGCCGGGCAAATCACTTTTTTTTCTGTCATGTATGGGCCTACCTGATATCAAATGCAAAGACGATGATGCCCACCACAACCGGTATCCACCACAAGGTCGAGTAGGTCGGACCCAGGAACTGGGTTGCAGCGATCACCGCACCAAACGTGATCAAAATGATGGCCGCAGCCACCACCCACCAATTGATGATCTGAATTCCGAGCCGTGAGTAGCGAATCTCTGGGTCTTTATTGTTATTTTTCTTGCTTTTTGAATTTTTCGCTTTTACTGCCGCATATTGATGTTGGGCTTTTTTGATGCGCTGCCGTTGAATGACAATGAGGCGCATGTAAAACAAGAGAACCGCCACAATGGTGATGATCGTTCCAGTATCAAATCTCATTTTCACATCCTGAATACGGAATGGTCAAGCCAGATCGAACAAAAGCATTATCTGGTAAAGATAAAGAGTTGTCAATACTGAAAAGTTTGGTATAATCGCACGCTTAATGTGTGCATCTATTTTATGATCTCAACACGTAAAACAGAATGGGCTTTTTAATTGTCAGACCATTACATTAATCACTAATCTGTCCATGATTGAGACCATAAACTTGAATTTGGAATTTTTTCATGCTATCATCGTTTTACACCACACTCACTGCATCCAAGAATTCCCACATCCAATGATCATTCGGCTTTTTTTAAGCCAATGAAGTAAATTTATTGTTTTGGTTTTTGCGCTACTTTTTGGTCTGCTCCAAGGAGTGATTTGGTCTATTTATCTTGCTTGTTAATTAATATAGGTCCAAGTATCATTCAGAAAAGTGACTTGCTTTCTGAGGGAAATATTATTCTCTGTAGAAATGACCAAAAAACGGTTTCATAAGGCTTCTGCCCGCGTGAAACCGTTTTTTTTATGTGGTGTTCTAAGATCAAACAAAGTGAGTAGATTCAAGGAATGAAGATTCCTTTGCGATCTAAAAAACAACGAGGAGGTGTCCGTATACAGATTGTGCAAAGTAATACCCCTTGTGAGTCGAACTTTTCAATTCTAATTGAACAATAAGGAGTGAGAATATGGCGAAAGAAGCAGAATCAAAGGCGCTTGTCGGTTATCTTCCGCAAGATGTCCCCCCATTTGGAGCGATGATCAGCCTGGGTTTGCAGCAGGTGCTGACCATGTTCCCGGCGACAGTCCTCGTTGCCATTTTGACAAAATTTGATGTCAGCGTCACCCTGATGGCCTCCGGTATCGGCACGATCGTTGCCCTGCTGGTCTCTGGTCGTCGCATCCCCATGTACTACGGCTCAAGCTTCAGCTACATCTCCGTGATCATCACGGTCATGAACCTCTATGCGGCTGACTGCTTCACCAGTGCCACCACCAACTACTGCCCCGATGGCGTACGTATCGTGCAGGTTGGTATCATGGGTACCGCTGTTGTCGAAATCTTGATCGGCCTCTTGATCATGGCGGTTGGTAAAGAAGCGATCGATCGAGTGCTGCCACCCACCATTACCGGTTCGGTGGCCATCGTCATCGGTATTGCCCTGGCCGGCACCGCGTTGAGCGAAGCTGCTGGCAACTGGGCCGTCGCTTTCATCACCCTGGTCGTCACCGTTGCCTTCTCGGTTTACCTGCAGGGAAAAGGGCTCATCGGCATGCTGCCGATCCTTTTGGGTGCCATCGTGGGTTGGTTGGTCTCCCTGGCCTGGCCGGGTATGATCGACCTTTCCAAGATCGCCAGCGAACAGTGGATCCGCTTGCCTCACATCACCCTGCCCGCATTCTCTGACCCGCGTGCCTGGAGCGCCATTCTTTCCATCGCCCTCATCGCTATCGCGACCGTCCCTGAATCCACCGCGCACCTGTATCAGATGAGCCTCTACATCGACGCCCTGGCCAAAGAAGTTGGCAAGAAACCCGTTGAGATCAAGAAACTCATCGGCCTCAACCTGATCGCTGATGGCACCGATGACCTGGTCGTCGGCTTCCTCGGTGGCTGCGCCGGTACCAACTATGGCGAGAACAACTCCCTGATGGCCATTACCCGCAACTACTCAACCGCAGTGTTGATGGCTGCCGGCGTTATCGCCATTTTGCTTGGCTTCATCGGCAAACTGGCCGGTGTTGTCAACACCATCCCGACCGCTGTGGTGGGTGGCCTTTCCATCTACCTCTTCGGCGTCATTGGCATGCAGGGTATTGCGCTCATCCAGAGTGAAAAAGTCAACCTGTTCGACCCGAAGCAACTGGCTGTAGGTGCCTCCATCCTCGTGTTGGGCATCGGTGGTGCCATGGGCCTGCCCAATGGGCTGTTCCCCTTCCCCATCCCCGTGATCTTCCCCAGTGGCATTCCCGCCATCGTCTTCGCAGCCTTCTTCGGCATCCTGTTGAACGCCCTCTTCTTGATCGTCAAACCCTCCTGGTTTGGCATCAAAGAGCGCGCAAACATCAACGACTGATCTTTCATAATTGCCTTCATCCCTCCTTCAGTGATGGAGGAGGGAAATTTTCCAGCGTGTTTTCCGGTGAAGGCTACTGGGAAACACGCTGAACTCAAAATAGACGGGAACAAATATGATCAATCCCCATCCAGGACTCCCAGAATTAGAGTATGTAAAGCCTGCATCGCTGGCTGAAGCAAGCAAGTTCTTGGCCGAGCATGAAGGCAAAGCTCGACCGTTCTCAGGTGGAACGGATTGTCTCGTTCGACTGCGCGACGGGGTGTTGAAACTCGACTACCTGGTCGATATCAAAGGTCTTGACGGGACAAAGGAAATTTCCTTTGATCCAAAAAAAGGGTTGACGATCGGTGCAGCCGTAACCATGAACCGCATTGCCAGCCACCCAGATGTTTTGAAATACTATCCCAATTTAGCTGAAGCAGCCCAATCTGTGGCCAGCTACCAATTACGCAATCGCGCAACGGTTATTGGCAATATCTGCAATGCCTCGCCTGCCGGTGATACCATCGGCACCTGCATGGCATTGGATGGTGTATTGAACGTTCACGGTTTAGATGGAAAACGCGAAATTCCATTGAGTAATTTCTTCCTCGGCCCTGGTAAAACTGTTCTAAAAGCAGGCGATGTAGTCGTCTCACTCACTTTGCCCGTTCCTCCGGCAGGAATGTTTGGAGTTTACAAGAAGCTCGGCCGCAACAGTATTGGTGATTTATCGATTGTTGGTGTAGCAGTTTTGGGATATCCCTGCAAAGAGTGTCCTTCTGGTTACGGCTTTCGCATTGCCCTCGCTTCGGTGGCCCCGGTGCCATTCGAGGCCAATAAGGCTGAGGCCGTGCTCTCTGAAAAGAAGATCACACCCGAAGTGATCGCTGAAGCTGCCCAGGTGGCGATGGATTCTGTCACCCCGATCGACGACGTCCGTGGCTCTGCTCGTTACCGCAAATTCATGGTCAGAAATTTGACCCGAGAAGCCATTTCAGAAGTTTTCGCAAAGATCAACCAATAGGAGGCTGTCATGGCTTTACAACATATCACTCTCACTGTGAACGATCTGCTCGAAACAGTGGACGTGCCCCAGAACATGACCCTTTTGACCATGCTGCGCGAGAAACTGTCGCTCACCGGCACAAAGAACGGCTGTACTGCGGGCGAATGCGGGGCGTGCACGGTCATGATGAACGGCGAACCGGTGAACAGTTGCATGGTTCTGGCCGCCGAATGTGACGGCGCTGTGATCGTGACGGTGGAAGGGTTGGCCAAAGACGGAAAGCTCAGCAATGTACAGGAGGCCATCATCCAGGCCGGCGGCGTTCAGTGTGGCTTCTGCACCCCCGGTATGCTGATCTCGGCCACTGCCTTGCTGGATCGCAATCCCAACCCGAGCGAACACGAGATCCGCCAGGCGCTGGTGGGCAATCTCTGCCGCTGCACTGGTTATGTGCGCATTGTCGAAGCCGTCAAAGAAGCGGCGAAGATGTAACTCACAGGGATAGGAGCCAAGAGATGGCAAACGTGAAAACCAAAGAAATTACATCCAGCCCAGTCGGCAGCAGCCTTCCTCGTAACGATGTTTACGAGAAAGTGACCGGAACTGCGGTTTATACAGATGATATTCAATTCGGCGGCAAATTATTGTATGCCCGCGTCAAACGCAGCCCTTACCCCCACGCTTTGATCAAGAAGGTGGATGTGAGCAAGGCCAAAGCGCTGCCGGGCGTAAAAGCCATCATTGTAGGAACCGATTTTCCCAAAAAGATCGGCCTCTATTTGAAAGACAAGAACATTCTGGCCATTGACCGTGTGCGCTTTATCGGCGAACCGGTTGCCGCAGTAGCGGCCATCAGCAACGAGATCGCCATGAAGGCCCTCGAACTGATCGATGTGGAATATGAAGAACTCGAACCCGTTTTCGACCCTGAGTTCGGCGCCAGCAAAGAAGCCCCCCTGATCCACCCCAAACTGGGGGAGTACACCTGGCCGAACTTCATCTTCCCTGAGCCGGGCACCAACATTGCCAATCACTTCAAGATCAAAAAGGGCGACATCGACAACGCCTGGGAAAAATGCGCCTATGTGGTGGAGCACAAATTCAAGGTGCCCCACATTCAACACGTGCCCATCGAGCCGCACATCGCCATCGCCATGCAGGATGAAAAAGGCAAGATCACCCTGTGGGCCTCCTCACAATCACCTTTTGCCCAGCGCAATTTGATCGCCGAGACGCTGGAAATCTCGCCCACCGATCTGCGCGTGATCGCCCCCTATGTGGGCGGCGGTTTCGGCTGCAAAGCCGGTGTGACCATGGAAGCCATTCCGGTGGCCCTGGCCACCAAATGCAAGGGCTGGCCGGTGAAACTGCTCTTGACCCGCGAGGAAGAGTTCTACACCAACTTCGTGCGCCAGGGTCTGGTCATCACCGTCAAAGTGGGCTGCGACAAGAACGGCCGCCTGGTGGCCCTCAAAAACACCATGTATTTCGATGGCGGCGGTTCCACCGAGTATGGCGTGAATGTGACCCGCGCGGCCGGTTATTCCAGCTCCGGCCCCTATGATATTCCCAACGTGCAGACGGACTCCATTTGCGTTTACACCAACCACCCCATTGGCGGCGCCTACCGCGGCTTCGGCATGTCTGAGCTGCACACCGGCATCGATCAGGCGGTGGATGAGCTGGCCGAGAAAGCCGGCATCGACCGGGTGGAATTCCTCAAGCTCAACGGCGTCAAAGGCGGCGATGTTCTCGACACCGGCATGGTCATGCACCCCAACGGCCTGCTCGAGTGCATCGACAACGTAGCCAAATCCATCCGCTGGAATGAAGACAAGAAACCTTCCTCCCCCAACAAAGTCCGCGGCAAAGGCATCGCCATCGCCTGGAAGGCCCCTGCCATGCCCCCCAACGCCGGTTCGAGCGCCTGGGTGGAATTGGCCGAAGACGGCAAAGTGACCGTCGGTCTGGGCGGCCAGGAGATCGGTCAGGGCACTTTCACCGCCATGGCCCAGATCGCCGCCGCTTCTTTGGGTGTGCCCTACGAAGATGTGCGCATTGCCGGCCCGGTGGACACGCAGTACAGCCCCTACGAATGGCAGACCGTGGCCAGCCGCCTGACCTGGAGCATGGGCAACGCCGTGCGCAATGCCGCTTCTGATGCGCGCAAACAGATCCTTGAGGTCGTCGCCGAAGCCTGGAAAGAGAAACCCGAAGACCTGGATATCGTCAACGGCATCGTGGTTTCTTACAAATCAGAAAACGAAACCTCTCTCAAGAACATCGCCATTTACGGTATTCCGCGAGAGAATGACGAAGGCTGGATCGGCGGCCCGATCATCGGCCGCGGCAGCTTCATGCCCACCTATGTCACCAACCTCGACCCCGAAACCGGTCAGGGCACCCGCTCTGTGGTTCACTACACCGTCGGCTGCGAAGGCCTGGATATTGAGATCGATAAAGAAACCGGCCAGATCAGTGTTCTGAAAGCTGCGGCCGCCTTTGACGTGGGTCATGCCATCAACCCCGGTCTGGTCAAAGCCCAGATCGAAGGTGGTTTCGTGCAAGGCTTAAGTTCTGCCATGTTTGAAGAGATCAAGTTGAAAAAAGGTGTGATGACCAACCCCAGTTTCGTCGATTATCGCATCGCCACCACCGCCGACACCGAATTCCCGCTGGAAACCCCCTACGTGGAAGTTCCTCAGGATGACGGCCCGTGGGGCGCACGTGGTGTCGGAGAGCACCCGATGGTGCCGACCATTGCCGCGCTGGGAAATGCCATCTACGATGCCACCAAGATCCGCCTGCCCGGACCTCCTTATTCGGCTGAAAAGATCTTTCTTTCCATGCTCGATGAAGGCCTGGTGAAGTAGTCATTACATCCCATGTCGGGGATTGTTCCCCCGGCATGGGTGAATTCACTTCAGATCAAGAGGAGTAATATGGCCGACACATTTGATATTCTCATCCACAATGGGGTCCTTCGCAGCAATGTGAAGGAAAGCGTTGATATCGCCATCAAGGGCGGCAAAGTTGCAAAGATTGCCCCCAAGATCGATGGCACGGCTGATACGGTGATCAATGCCGAAGGCAATCTGATCACCGAAAGCTTCGTAAATACCCACCTCCATCTCTGCAAAGTGTACACGTTAATGATGATGGATGAGGCAGCGCTCAAAGATTATCATGGCGCTGACATGGGCAAAGCCATGACCGCTATTGAACTGGCCGCAAAAGTAAAAGAGAACTACGACGAAAAATGGATCATCAAGAACGTGCGCAAAGCGGTGGCTCTGGCGGCGCGCTATGGCTGCACCCAGATCCGTGCTTTGGCCGATGTCGATTCAAAGGCCAAACTGGAGGGCATCAAAGCCCTGATCAAAGCCCGCGATGAGTTCAAAGGCATCGTCGATATCCAGACCGTGGCCTTTGCTCAGGACGGCATTGTGCGCGAACCCGGTGCCGAAGCCCTGCTGCGACAGGCCATGGAATTGGGCGCCGATGTGGTGGGCGGCATTCCCTGGATCGAATATACAGACGCCGATATCGCCGAGCACGTGCGTGTTTGCTTTGAGATCGCCAAAGAGTTCGACAAACCCGTTTCGATGCTGGTAGACGATGCCGGCGACCCCGGACTGCGCTCACTGGAACTGATGGCACTGGAAACCATCAAAATGGGTTGGCAAGGACGCTCACTGGCACACCATGCCCGTGCCATGTCTCTGTACCCCAAACCCTACCTGCAAAAACTGGCCGCCCTGCTCAAGAAAGCCGATATGGGCGTGGTCAGTGACCCGCATACCGGCCCACTGCATGCACGCGTGCGTGAGCTGCTCGAAGAGAACGTGCTCGTCTGCCTGGGGCAGGATGACATCTCAGATGCCTACTATCCCTACGGGCGCAACAACATGCTCGAGGTAGCCTTCTTGAACTCGCATCTGCTCTGGTTCACCACCCGCGAAGACATGGAAACTCTTTACGACATGGTGACCAAAAATGCTGCCAGAGCGATCGGCATCAAAGGCTTTGAACTCAAAGAAGGCGCCGATGCCAACCTGGTGGTTCTCGATCAGCCCAACGTGCTCGAAGCCCTGCGCTTCCACGAAAAGCCCAGCCATGTGATCAGCCACGGCAAACTGATCGACCAAACCGCTATGGATCGTTTGATAAAAGAAAACAGCTAATGTATAATGAAAATGCCGTACGGAAATCACGGCATTTTCTTGTTTAATATGACAAATAAATATGACAGTTACCAGTTGACAGGTTCATTTGTAATTCGCTATATTTATACTTGGTATAGATTCCAACGAGAACAAGTGAATTTCGACTGAATAATTGTTAAAACGAATTCAATTTGCTTTATAAGCCTGTCAATCTATACCGTGGATCAACCAGTTCGTTTCATCCATGATAAATAAAAGCCTTATAGAAGAATCTTTTATTGGTTCATAGCAAGCAGCAGTTTGCACAGTTGACCGAAACAAACCTTAAACAGTGAAAAGGTTCGGTAATTGTAAGCCAGTAAACAGGTCGATAATCTGGACGGATTAACGTTACAGACAGGTTTAATGTTGGGTTTATCGGAAAGGAACGAAAATGACAGCCAAAACAGAAGACCAACGCAGCCAAAAAATAGTTGTCTGTTGTCATTGTGTCTTGAACCAAAACGCCAAACTGGAAGGAATTGCCGGTTGGCCAGGTGCGATCAAAGAAGTGGGCCAATTGCTGCTGGATGCCGGTGTCGGCATGCTGCAAATTCCCTGCCCTGAAATGATCTACGAGGGCATCGGCCGCTTCGACAAGAGTGTTGAACAATATGACTGTGCTGCCTTTCACGAAATTTGTGAACGTATTGCCAAAGAGGTAGTAGCACAGATGAAAAGCTATCTCGATTGGGGCTACCAGATTCCGGCACTGCTGGCGGTGGATGGTAGCCCTTCTTGTGGGTATAACCTGGCGCAATCGGCCCCAGAATGGCGCGGGCTGGTAGCAGGCAAAGCCTGGCAAAAGGTGCGTTATATCGAACGCAAGGGCATCCTGATGGAGCATTTGCTGCACGAAATGAAAGCCCAGGGCGTTGATGTTTCGATCATCGGCATTCCTGAGGTGCCCGAACTGGGGAACCTCGACAATGCCTTAAAAGACCTTCAGTCTGAGATCAACCGCTAACCCTATAAGGAGGTGAATTCTCTAAATCACTATCGCTCGTTATCAACATCCTATGATTTGAAAAGAGGAGAATATGAGTAAAAAATTGTTTGTGATCGTCACTATCTTAATGGTTGCTGCACTGGCACTTTCGAGCTGCCAGAAGCCCGCAGACACCAACACCGCATCCACCTCGGGCAAAGTGAAAGTGTTTGCTGCCTTCGCCACCCCCATTGAAGAGCCCTGGGACGGCGTGATCCATCAGGCCCTGCAAAAAGCAGCCGATGCTGGTGAGATCGACTACACCTACACCGACAACATTGGCTATTCGGGCGACATGGAACGCGTTCTGCGTGAGATCTGCGAAAAAGAGAAACCCAATCTGATCATGGGCGATGGTTTTGGCAATGAAGAAGCCATCCGCCGTGTCGCAGCCGACTATCCCGAAATCGCCTTCGCTTTTGGATCCGGCTATGGCCCCGTTGAACCCAACTTCTCGGTCTTTGATAACTGGATTCACGAACCGGGTTATTTGATGGGGATGTACGCAGGCGGTTTGACCACATCTGACAAGATCGGCATCGTGGGCCCCTATCCGGTGGCTGAAGCCAACCGTGTCATCAATGCCTTCATTGCCGGTGCCAAAGAAGTCAACCCCGATGCCACCTTCCTGATCTCATGGATCAACAGTTGGTACGATCCTGCCGCGGCCAAAGAAGCTGCCCAGGCTCACATCGATAACGGCGCCGACGTCATCTACGGTTACCCGTATGGCGCCATCGAACCCGCCGCTGCC
Organism: uncultured Anaerolinea sp.; assembly: GCA_964459385.1. Taxonomy (GTDB): domain Bacteria; phylum Chloroflexota; class Anaerolineae; order Anaerolineales; family Anaerolineaceae; genus UBA6107. The sequence goes on along the minus strand of CAYWLG010000001.1, from coordinate 234,462 downwards.
GCTGGCTTGTACACCTTCGGTATGATGGAAGATCAGAACAGCCTGGCCCCCGATTATGTGGTCACCAGCGCCGTTTGGAACATGACCCCGACCGTGGAATACCTGATCAAACAGGTAAAAGCCGGTACCTACACAGCCATGGACCTGAAGGACTTCAGCATGTTCGCCAAGGGCGGCGCCATCCTCGCTCCGCTGCACGGGCTCGAATCCAAGATTCCGGCCGATCTCATCGCCAAAGTCACCGCGAAAGAAGAAGCCATTCGCACAGGTGCCTTCCGCGTGGATATCAACGAAGCCATTCCTCAGTAAACTGATTCAGGCATTTATTGAAACGCAGCAGGGGCAACTCTGCTGCGTTTCTGCAAGGAAGACCATTTCTACCCTTTTTGAGGTAAACATGAATGCAGTTCAAATGATCAGTATCACCAAGCGGTTTGGGCAACTGGTTGCGAACAACGATGTGAATTTCACCCTAAAAAAGGGAGAAATCCATGCTCTATTGGGCGAAAATGGCGCAGGAAAGACCACCCTCATGCGCATCCTCTATGGCCTTTACCAGGCCGATAGCGGCGATATTCTCGTCAACGAAAATAAAGTAAGAATTTCTTCCCCCAGCGATGCCATTCTCAACGGAATCGGCATGGTTACCCAACATTTTACGCTTGTCCCGACTTTGACAGTTACAGAAAACATCCTTTTGAGCGAAAAGAAAGGGTTGTTTCTGAATGTAGATAAGAACCAGAAACTTATTGTTGAAACCTCTGAAAAATTCGGCCTGCCCATCCGCCCTGAAATGCTGGTGAAGCACTTATCGGTCGGCGAGAAGCAGCGCGTCGAGATTTTTAAAGCGCTTTTCCGCAAGGCCAATGTGTTGATCCTGGATGAACCGACAGCCGTGTTGATTCCGCAAGAGATCGACCAGTTAATGGAAACCCTGGAAAAGCTAAAACAACAGGATTTTTCCGTCATCTTTATCAGTCATAAATTGAATGAGGTCATGGCCATTTGCGACCGCATTTCGGTCTTGCGTGACGGCGAAATGATCGGAACCGTCAACAAAAAAGATATTACCCAAAAAGACCTGGCCTGCATGATGGTGGGGCGCGAAACCTTTGGCGTCAAAAAAGAACCCATTGAGGCCAAAAAGAAAGAAGCCGTTCTCAAGGTCGAGAAGCTGTGTGCCAATGACAAAAAAGGCCTGCCCGCTCTGAAAGAGGTCTCGTTTGAGATTCACAAAGGTCAGATCCTGGGTCTGGCCGGGGTTTCGGGCAACGGCCAGGCAGAACTTTCGCAGGTGTTGTGCGGCATTTTGAAGGCCAAAGCAGGCAAGATCACTTTTGACGGTAAAGAGATCACCCATGCCAGCCCCGCCGAAGTGATCGAGGCCGGTGTGGGGCGCATCCCTGAAGAGCGCAACTCTTCGGTGGTAGGTGAGATGACGGTGGCCGAAAACGTGGTCATGGAGCACATGGCAGAGTTCACCCGCAAAGGCATTCTCAATCAGGACGCCATTCAGGAATATGCCAAAAAGCTGATCGCCGATTTTAACATCAAGGCCAAACCAGGCGACAAAATTCGCACCCTTTCGGGCGGCAACATGCAAAAGGCCCTGCTGGCGCGTGTGCTTTCGCGCGACCCCAAGGCCATCATCGTTTCGCAGCCCACCCGCGGCCTGGACGTAGGCGCCACCGAATACATTCGCCAGAAATTGATCGAACAGGCCAGGAAAGGCGCTGCCATTCTGCTCATTTCAGAAGACCTGGATGAGATTCTGGCCCTCTCGGATCAGATCGCGATCATCTACGAAGGCCGCATTATGGATATTTTGCCTTCAAAAGACGCCAAGATCGAACAAATTGGCCTGTTGATGGCCGGCTCAACGGCAGCCTAGCAGAAGAGATGGAGTGACCCAATGCTCAAATTCAAACTCGAAAAACATCCTGCTCCATACTGGCTGCGAATCTTGCTGCCGTTCATTGCCATTCTGGCAACTTTTTTGATCACTTCGATCATCCTGTTGATCTCCAAGGTTGATCCATTGCAGGCTTTTTATTACATTTTGATCGACCCACTTTCCAGCCGCACCAGCCTGATCGAGATCCTCGTCAAGACCACCCCGCTCTTTTTGACCGGTATTGCGGTGACCGTGGCATTTGCCTCGGGCTTTTTCAATATCGGTGCTGAAGGGCAGATGATGGCAGGCGCCGCTGCCGGCGCAGGTCTGGGCATGATCATCCATAACGTTTCGCCCGCGCTGGGTATCCCGGCAATGATCTTAGGCGGATTCATTGCCGGGGCAGCCTGGGTGCTCATCCCGGCCCTGCTCAAAGTGAAACTCTCGGTGGATGAAGTGGTCACCACCCTGCTGATGAACTCGGTAGTGGGATATCTGATCAGCTATCTGCTCAACGGTCCGTGGAAGAGCCCGCTGTCGGGCTGGCCGCAATCCCCTGAGATCGACGCCTCCACCGTGTTCTTCAAGCTCATTCCGCGCACCCGTCTGCATTTCGGCTTCATCATTGCACTGGTGGTCATTGGCCTCATCTGGTTCCTGCTCAAAAAGACCCGCCTCGGTTTCAACATGCGTGCTTCGGGCATGGCCAAAGACGCCGCCTATTTTTCGGGCATTGATGTGAACAAGACCATGCTCATCTCGGCCCTCATCAGCGGTGGCATTGCCGGTATTGCCGGTGCCGTTGAAGTGGGTGGCATTCACTATCACCTCATCGAAGCGCTCTCCGGGGGGTTGGGGTACTCAGGTATCATCGTGGCCACCTTGTCGTCTCTGAACCCGTTGGGGGTCGTCCCTTCGGCGTTGTTCATCGGCCTGATCGACACTGGCTCGCAGACGCTCAGCCGCGCTATGGGGGTGCCAGTGCATTTGGGTGATATTGTGCAGGCGCTGTTGTTACTGGTAATTCTCGGCACTTTCCTGTTTCAAAATTATCGGATTCGGAGGGTCAAATGACCGACAATACCTGGATTCTCTTTCTGGTGGGGCTCATCAGCGCCACTCTGCGCGTCTCAACCCCTCTGATCTTCGGCACAATTGGCGAACTTTTCTGCGAGCGTGCCGGCATCTTAAACCTGGGTATCGAAGGCACCATGGTCATCGGTGCGTTTGTGGGCTTTCTGGTGGGTGATTTTTCCGGCTCGCTCTGGCTGGGGGTACTGGCGGCCGTATTGGCCGGGGCCATCGCCGGCTGGCTGATGTCGATCATGACGGTACGCCTGGGCGTCAACCAGCATGTATCCGGTCTGGGCATCACCTTGCTGCTTACGGCTGTGGCCTCCTATGGGTTCCGTCTGGTTTACGGCGAGCCCACCACCCCGCCCACCATTGCGGCCTTTCCCAAAATAATGCTTTTGCCGGATAACTGGTTGATCTCAAACATCTTCAACCAGCACATGCTCACCTACATTGCCCTGCTGCTGATTCCGGTGATCTGGATCGTCATGAACAAGACCCGCCTGGGGTTGTGGGTGAAAGCGGTCGGCGAAAACCCCGAAGCCGTTGATGCAGCCGGTGTGAACGTCTATACCACCCGCACCGTCGCACTGATGATCGGCGGCGGCTTTATGGGCCTGGCCGGCGCTTTCCTTTCGCTGGCGCAGTTGGGCGCCTTCACCTACGGCATGATCAACGGCCGTGGTTGGGTCTGCATCGCCCTCATCATCTTTGCCAACTGGGAACCGGTAAAGATCCTGTGGGGATCCTTCCTCTTTGGCGGCGTCTCGGCCCTGCAGTTGCGTCTGCAATCACAGGGCTACAAGCTGCCCTACGAGTTCTTCCTGGCGCTACCCTATTTGGTCACCATCCTGGCTCTGACCCTGGCTGGGCGCAGCGTCACCGCCCCCAGCGCCCTGCTCAAGTCCTACAGGCGTGAATAAGTTTAAAGGCACGAGCGCAATGAAAATTCTTGTGCTCGTGCCTTATTTTTTGAACTTTTGGACTGAGGAACAACCTGTTTCATTAATATGACAATCAACTATAGATGTAGCTAAATGTATCACTTGCTGTGTCAGACAACTAATTCTAAACTTGAATAACAAGTGGTATTTCCCCAACGAAAACATTATTGGAGGTTTCAATGGAAAAATCGGAAATAGGTCCCGAGGCATTCAATCAGAAAGTGGTTGAGCTTCGCGGCCAGATGAAACTGGGTGGCGGCGAAAAACGCATCGAAGCCCAGCATTGCAAGGGCAAAAAGACTGCCCGTGAGCGAGTCGAAGAGTTGCTGGATGCAGGTAGCTTCCAGGAAATCGACGGCTTCATGAAGAATCGCCATTCAGATTTCGGCATGGACAAAGAGAAGTTTTTAGGCGACGGCATGGTTGCCGGTTTCGGCAAGATCAATGGCCGCCGCGTTTGTGTCTATGCACAGGACTTCACCGTAATGGGTGGTTCCTTCGGTGAAGTGGCCGGTCACAAAGTGGCCCATGTGATGGACCTGGCCATCGAAGCCGGCGTGCCCGTCATTGGCATCAATGATGGTGGCGGCGCCCGCATTCAAGAAGGCGTTTTTAGCCTGTCTGCTTTTGGTGAATTGTTCTACCGCAACACGCTGGCCTCTGGGGTGATCCCGCAGATCAGCGTCATCCTCGGCCCCTGCGCCGGCGGTGCCGTTTACTCACCTGCCCTGACCGACTTCATCGTCATGGCCAAGGGCATCGGCAACATGTTCATCACCGGCCCTGAGGTCATCAAGACCGTCACCGGTGAAGAGGTCGATTCTGAGACCCTGGGTGGTGCAGTGGCCCATGCCACCACCAGCGGTGTGGCTCATTTTGCCGCCGATGATGAAAAACAGGCCTTTGAGATGGTTCGCGCCCTGCTCGACTATCTGCCCGGCAACAACAAAGAGACTGCCCCCTCTGCCGCCGTCAGCGATGATCCGTGGCGCCAGGATAAAGAGCTCGACACCCTCGTGCCCGCCGACCCCAGTGCCAGCTATGACATGCAAGAGGTGATCGCCCGTGTCTTCGACCAGGGCAGCTTTATGGAAGTGATGGCCGGATTCGCACGCAATGCCATCATCGGCTTTGCTCGCCTGCATGGACAGTCTGTGGGCGTGGTCGCCCAGCAGCCCGCTTACATGGCCGGCTCAATCGATATCGACGCCGCCGATAAAATGGCCCGTTTCATTCGCTTCTGCGATGCATTCAACCTTCCCATGGTCACCTTCAGCGATTCGCCCGGTTTTCTGCCCGGTGTCGCTCAGGAACATGGCGGCATCATCCGCCACGGCGCCAAGATCGTTTATGCCTATTCCGAAGCCTCCGTTCCGAAATTAACCGTCATTACCCGCAAGGGGTATGGCGGGGCTTATATCGTTATGAGCAGCAAGCACATTCACTCTGACATGGTCTTTGCCTGGCCGGGTGCCGAGATCGCCGTGATGGGCGCTGAAGGTGCCGTGAGCATTCTCTACCGCAAAGAACTGCAAGCGATGGGCGATGCTGGTGAAGAACGCGCCAAACTCGTAGGCGAGTTTAAAGACAAGTTCTCCAACCCCTACAATGCCGCTGCTGCCGGTTTCGTTGATGATGTCATCCTGCCGCATGAAACCCGTCCGCGATTGATCGCCGCGCTCGAACTGCTGCGTGATAAACAATCGCACGGTCCCGCCAAAAAACACGGCTGTATGCCGCTGTAGACCACAGACCAGAAAAGAAGAGGTGTTCTCTTGAGTCCCGATTTTCAAACTGGATTAATGGTCAGCATTGTTGGTCTGTCGATCACGTTTTTGGCGCTTCTTATCTTCATTGGTGTGATCATGCTGCTCAAAGCGCTCTTCCCGTACAAAGCTGAAGTACAGGAAATAGAGGAAGAGGACGTGATCGTCGCTGAGATCAGCAGCGCTGAAGAAGAGGAAGAAGTAGCCGCAGCCGTGGCTGCCGTCATGTACCTGCGCGGAAGACGATCCAACCAGCTTGGTGCTTCCCTGACCGAAGGCCGCAGTCCATTCTGGACCGCTGACTAATCAACGCCCATGTAGGAGCAAAGATCAATTATGAGCAAGAAACTTACAGTAAAAGTAAACGGAAATCCCTACGAAGTGGAAGTGGGCGATGTGAACGTCAGCCCGGTGTCCGTTTCGGTGAATGGAAAAGACTTCTCGATCGAGTTCGAGGATGCCACCCCTGCCCTCGCACCGGTAAAAAGTGAATCTGCCGCTGCCCCGCTGGTGAAAAAAGCCGGCCCGGCTCCCGCAGCAGCCGCAGAGGCAGCCAATGCCGATGCCCTCACCGCCCCCATGCCCGGAACCATTGTGGATATCGCGGTCAAAGCCGGCGACAGCGTTGCGGCTGGTCAAACCATCTGTGCCCTTGAAGCCATGAAAATGAAAAACATGATCAAATCACCGCGAGCCGGCAAAGTGGCCAGTGTTGAGGTCAGCGCTGGCGAAAAGGTTGCCTTTGGTGCTGTGATCATCCGCTTCGCGTGAGGATGACATGGACTTTTCAAAACTACTCGTTCTCTTAGACGCATTCAAAGCCCTTCACTGGCAAAACCTGATCATGATCGCGGTCGGCGGCGTGCTCATTTATCTGGCCATCGCCAAAGATTATGAGCCCACCCTGCTGCTGCCGATCGGTTTTGGTGCCATTTTGGCCAACCTGCCCCTCACCGGTGCAACTGAAGCCGGCGGCTGGTTGAAAAACCTGTATGATGCCGGTATTGCCACAGAGCTTTTCCCGCTCTTTGTCTTTATCGCTATCGGCGCCATGACGGATTTTGGCCCGCTGCTTGAAAACCCCAAGATGGCTTTACTGGGTGCGGCCGGGCAGTTTGGTATCTTCGGTACCCTGCTGCTGGCCCTGCTGCTCAAATTCCCGCTCAATGAAGCCGCCTCCATTGGCATCATCGGCGCCATTGACGGCCCCACCGCCATCTACGTTTCTTCCAAGCTGGCCCCGAATCTGCTCGGCCCCATCACGGTGTGTGCTTATAGTTATATGTCGCTCGTGCCCATCATCCAGCCGCCGATCATGCGCATCATGACCAGCCACGCTGAGAAGACCGTGCACATGCCCTACACCATCAAACCCGTTTCGCAGATCGTACGCGTACTCTTCCCCATCTGCGTGACCGTGGTGGTTTCACTGATCGCTCCCAAGGCATCGCCCTTGATCGCCTCTTTGATGTTCGGTAACCTCATCCGCGAATGCGGTGTGGTTGACCGGCTCAATGATGCCGCCCAAAACGAATTGGCCAACCTGACCACCCTCTTTTTGGGCCTGGTCATCGGCAGCACGATGGAAGGCGTGGCCTTCTTGCAGCCCAAAACCCTCCTGATCCTTGTGCTGGGCCTGCTGGCTTTTGGCCTCGACACCTTCGGTGGCGTTCTGCTCGGTAAATTGATGTACGTTCTTTCTGGTAAGAAGTTCAACCCCCTGATCGGCGCCGCCGGTATCAGTGCCTTCCCTATGTCGGCACGTATCGTCCAGCGTTTCGGTCAGGAATATGACTACACCAACTTCTTGCTCATGCACGCTATGGGCTCGAACGCGGCCGGTCAGTTAGGCAGCGTCATTGCTGGGGGTGTAGTACTGGCCGTCATGGCTGGCATCATGTAAAACGGTTCTCGATTTTCCCCTGGGGCTTAAAAACCCCAGGGTCACTTTGAATGAAAGGAGAGATCAAATTGACTGTCAAATCCATCATCAAGACCAGTGAATATCACGATTCTGTTAGCCTTATGCTGGTTGCCAAGGAACTGGTCAAGTTTCCGGGCGTGCAAGATGCTTCGGTCGTCATGGGCACCGATCCAAATAAAGCATTGCTCGAACAATCAGGCCTGCTGACCCCTGAAGCCAAAGCCGCCACCCCCAATGACCTGGTGATCTCGGTCAAAACCGAAGGCAATGCCGATGAAGCGCTTGCCGAAGCCGAAAAGCTGCTCAACAAAAAAGCCGCCGCGGGTGAAAGTGTAGAGTTCAAACCCAAAACCGTGCGCAGCGCCATGAAAGTGCAGCCCAACTCAAATGTGGCCATTATTTCCATTGCCGGCCGTTATGCGGCCGAAGAAGCCTGGGAAGCCCTGTTCGCCGGCATGCACGTGCTGCTCTTCAGCGACAATGTGAGCAAAGAGGATGAACTGGCCCTCAAGCAATATGGCCGTGACCACGGCCTGTTGGTGATGGGGCCAGGGGCTGGCACCGCCATTCTCAATGGCGTGGCGCTGGCATTCGCCAATGTCATCCCGGCTGGGCCGGTGGGCATCGTTTCTGCCGCCGGTACCGGTCTGCAAGAGACCAGCACCCTGCTCGCCAAGAATGGCATAGGCATTACCCAGGGCATCGGCACTGGCGGTGGCGACGTAAAAAAGGAAATCGGCGGCATTATGTATATTGAGGGCCTCAAAGCCCTGCAAGCCGACCCGGCCACCAAAGTGATCCTCATGGTCAGCAAACTCCCTGACATCGAAGTGGAAAAAGTGCTGCTCGAGCAAGTGGCAGCCAGCCAGAAACCCACCGTTATCTGCCTGATCGGCGGCAAGACCCGCGACGCAAATCTGCCGGCCAACGCCACCGTATGCAGCACTCTTGAAGAAGCCGCTCTCACCGCCGCCAAACTGGCCGGTGCCAAGATCGGGGATATTCAGGAAAAGATCCAAAAAGAGACCCAAGAGGCTGAAACCCTTGCCAAAGAGCTGAAAACCCGCCTCAAACCCAGCCAAAAGCACCTGCGCTGCCTCTTCTCAGGCGGCACATTATGTTACGAATCACAGGTCATCTGGCGCGATGCCTTCAACTTTGAAATGTATTCCAATGCCCCTCTGGACAAAAAGTTTAAGATGAAAGACTCCACCCGCAGCGAGGGCAATGTGGCTGTGGATTTGGGCGAAGAAGAATTTACCGTCGGCCGCCCGCACCCCATGATCGATAACGATCTGCGCATGCGTCGCATTTTACAAGAAGCCGCCGACCCCTCTGTGGCCGTCATCCTGCTGGATGTGGTCATTGGCTACGGCGCGCATCCCGACCCTGCGGCTGAACTCACCGAAGCCATCCGCAAGGCGACCGCAGCCGCCAAAAGCGAAGGCCGTGAAATTCTCTTTGTGGCTTCCGTCACCGGCACCGAGCAAGACCCGCAGGGGCTCACCCGCACCACTGAGATCCTTACAGCGGCTGGTGTGCATGTGATGAAGAGCAACGCCATGGCATCCCGCCTGGCAGGCTACCTCATTTCGTAGCGGCGAGAAACGGAGCATAAAATGGCTGATAGAAAAATTCAAGACCTGTTTGGAAAACCTATTGAAGTCGTGAATGTTGGTCTGGCCAGCATGGCTGAGCCTTTGAAAGACCAGAATGTGCCCGTGGTGGATGTGGACTGGCGCCCACCCAAAGAAGGAATCAAGCATCTGCGCTTCACAAAGTCGGGAAAATCCATTGACGACGCCAACGCCGAAGCCGTGGATCGCATCAAGAAAGGCCGCCCGGTGCTGGTAGGCATGGGCCTGGCCAAAGATGTCATCCCCGGTTATCACGACCATTTGATCTTGCATGCCGGCCCGCCCATCAGTTGGGATCGCATGTGCGGCCCCACCCGCGGCGCCGTCATGGGGGCATTGATCTATGAAGGCCTGGCCAAAGACGAGAAAGAAGCCGAGCAACTGGTCACCTCGGGTAAGATCGAATTTGCCCCCTGCCATCACTATCACACCGTTGGCCCGATGGCCGGCGTCGTTTCTCCTCACATGCCGGTTTTCATTATTGAAAACAAGACCTTCGGCAACAAGGCTTACTGCACCCAGAATGAAGGGCTCGGCAAAGTGCTGCGCTTTGGTGGCATGGGACCAGATGTTTACGCCAAACTAAAGTGGATGGAGACTGATCTCTACCCCACCCTCAACGAAGCTCTCCTCTCCATGCCCAACGGCATCGACATCAAGGCACTCATCGCCCAGGCATTGCACATGGGCGACGAATGCCACAACCGCAATCGCGCGGCCACATCCCTGTTCCTGCGCGCCATTGCCCCCGCGCTGGCCCGCACCAGCAAGGACAATGAAAAGCTGGCCAGGGTCATCGAATTCATCGACAAGAACGACCACTTCTTCCTCAACCTCTCGATGCCAGCCGGCAAAGCCACTGTGGAACCGGCCGAAGGCATTGAAGGCAGTTCCATTGTCACAGTGATGGCCCGCAACGGCACAGATTTTGGTATTCGCATTTCTGCCCTGCCGGATAAATGGTTCACCGCCCCGGCGGGCATCGTGCAAGGTCTCTACTTCCCCGGATTCAGCGAAAAAGACGCCAACCCCGATATTGGCGACAGCACCGTCACCGAAACGGCCGGTTTTGGCGGCTTTGCCATGGCTGCAGCACCCGCCATCGTGCAATTTGTGGGCGGCACCCCGGCAGACGCCATCGCCACCACGATGGAAATGTATGAGATCACCTTTGGTGAGCACGAAGGCTTTACCATCCCGTCCTTGAACTTCCGCGGCACGCCACTCGGGATGGATATTCGCAAAGTAATGGAAACGGGCATTTTACCCAAGATCAACACGGGCATTGCCCACAAAGACCCCGGCATCGGCGGTATTGGCGCAGGCATCTTGCGCGCACCTGAAAAAGCTTTTCAAGATGCTTTCAACGCATTCAGTGAACTCTGTAAATAAATTCAGAAAAGGAGAATGAATTATGAAACTGATCGATTTGACTCTGCCCTTAGGTATTGCAACACCCGCATGGCCGACCTATGAACCTCTTCAGATCAAATACTTCAAACGCCTCGCACCCAACGGTGCCAATGGCCAGGTCGTAACTCACTCCAACCACCTCGGTACCCATCTGGACGGCGAATGCCACTTCTGGACCGCCGGTAAAGATATCGCCGCCCTTGAGATGGATTATCTCGTCCATGATGCCGCCATCGTTGACCTGAGCGACGCCGCCGGCGATTATGACGTCTACACCAGCAAGATGGTGACCGATCGCGTCGAAGTCAAAGAAGGCGATATCCTCATCATCCATACCGGCTACCATCATTTTGGCTGGGATATGCCCCACGGCGATGAAGTCCGCTATATGGTGCAGCACCCGGGTCCCGACCGCGAATTTGCCGAATGGGCCAAGAAAATGAAACTGCGCTGGATCGGTGTTGACTGTGGCTCAGCCGACCACCCGATGAACACCATCATCCGCAACTGGATGCCCCGCCAGGCCAAGGTTGCCGAGAAGGTCTTCCAGAAAAAATTCCACAAATCTCTCGAAGAATTCTTCAGCGATGACAAATATCAGTTGATGCACCTCGAGATGTTCCCCTTCCACATTCTGCACGCCGAATGCCTGGGCGGCGATATCGATCTGCTGCTCAACCGCCGTGTGCAGGTGGGCTTCTTCCCGTGGCGCTTTGTCGATGGCGAATCCTCCATCGGCCGCTGCGTTGCCTTCGTTGAAGACGATGAATACGAAAAACTGATGGCCAAGAAAGCCACCATGCCCAAGACGAAATTCGGCGACTGCTACGAAGTGAAGCACGTCGAATCTCTCAACAAACTTACTGAAGCCAACCTGGCTTAGTAACCTAATTTATCAATTGAGACAAGGAGTTTAGCTGTGAAAGTTGACCTTCCCGAAAAAGCATCTGTTGAGACCCTGCAGATCGATGCCCGCGACGTTGAAGCCATGCTTCAGGGCCCTGCACTGAAACTGAAACCCTGGCCCGGTGCCACCGTTCAGTTGAAAGATGGCCGCACCCTCTACATCCGTGAAGCCCGCCTGGAAGAAGTTCCCCAGATGCTTGGCTACATGGAAAAATTGATGCATGTCGAGCACGATTTCTATGACATCGTGGGCGCCCGCGTCTATTCTGAGATCCTTGGTTGGGCCCGCAAACGCCTCAAAGACCCCTACACCTTCGTCGGTTTGATCGACGGCGTGTGGGCCGGTTTCGCCAACGGCCGTTTGATGAGCGAAGACATCAACATCTCTCTGCACACCATGGCCATCTCCCGCGGCGGACGCATCGGCGCAGCCATGTATTATGCCAAAGCCTACTACGGCTTTGAGATGCTGGGCAACAAAGAGTGGTGGGCCACCTACGAATCTTATAACGGCTGGATGCGTTGGGGTCTCGGCATGGCTCAGCCCTCTTACCCCTGGCCCGATATGCAGCACGAACTGGGCGGCGCCAAGATCTACTACGTCACCAAGAAATACTGGGATCAGACCGTCAAAGACTACGTCCGCCAAATGGTGGGCGCCGACCTGAACTTTGATGTGCCCGATTCTGTGCGCAAAGCCAATGAAAAGATGATCGTGCCCGATGAGGTGCTCGTCTAATTAGGCGTGAAAAGCTGTAAATGAACAGGTGCGCCAAATGGCGTACCTGTTTTCGTTTAAATGAGTGCTTGCAACTCACCGCAGGCAACGAGCGTTCCCAACAACGTGTCCACTCCTGAAGAATGGCCAAACTCGATTAGGAAGTACTGGAGTTTTACATCTGTTGATTTGGGAGAGCAAATCGGCGAACAACGAACTCAATACCTTCGATCAGTATTCCGATAATTCCAAAAATATACGTTTTTACCAAAACCACGATAGACATCGCGGCTGCTTTATCCAAAGATACACCAATTACGGTCAAAAGCGAAACCAGTGTTACATCGCGAAAACTAATGCCTACGCTAAAGTTGATCGGTAAATTGGAGACAAGAAGGAGCAAAGCTCTCATCACACCAAGTTGTGAAAAAGTAAGAGTAATTCCCACGCTATCAGCGAACAAGACATATTGAATGTAAACAATAATCTGTGCCGCAACATTGATCGCGATAAGAATGATCTGATCCTTAAATTTCAAGCTCTTAAATTCGGTAAAAGCAACGAGAATTTTTTTGGTGTATTTGATCACCAGCGTTATGACTGGATTTGGCTTTTTTAACGGGTGCCGCTCAAGTAAGTCAAGCCCTTTCTTACAAATCACTGGCGTCAGGTAAAGGATCCCCACGCACGCAAGAACAAGCACAATAATTCCGGGAGCGTATCCCTTAACCGAGGTCGAGTCAAAAAAGAGCAGCAAGCCAACGCTAAGCAAAACTGTCAACAGAATATTGAATACCTTTAAATATGCAATACTGGTCAGGGTTTGAGCGGGTTTTTTGGAAAACTGATTGTATCGGTACCACCGTAATGTGCTGACAAAAAAAGTTGACGGAAGAACAATGTCATAAAAGACCATGATCAGATTGATCTTAAATATTTGCCAAAAATTCATCGAGGCATCTTGTTTCTTTGCAACGATGTAATAGCTCCAGGTCGTAAGCAATTGATTGGGAATTGTCAAAACCAAAGCAATGAATATTAGCTTCATATCCGACTTTTGTAGCGTTTTCCAGGTTTGCTCCCAAGGTATAATTACTACTGCCAGTAATACAAAGACGCCAAAAATAAGAAAGGTGATCAGCCACTTTATATTTATGGCTTGCCGCGAATCGTCTTTTATGAAGTTAATGATTTTGCTGAACATTACCAAATCCCTCAATAGTTATAATAAAAACAATAATTTCTCTTATTAATTAAATATGAGTAAAACTCATTAGGACAATTATCTCACTTAAGAAATTTAATGCTATCTCTTTTCGCACCACTTATCGGGGAGATCATCAAATGAAAAAAATCGTGATTTGGTTTCGAATTCATCACATTCACTGGTATATTCTTCTGGCGGTTGCTTTATTTGTTACCAGAGGGTTTTCTCTAGACCAATTTGTGACCACAGATGAAACCCCCTGGTTGATGAGATCTGCAAATTTTTATTTTGCGCTTGGGCAGCGTGATTTTGCCAAGACCAATCAAGATAAAGACCCGGGCGTTACGACAATGTGGGTGAATACGGCGGCTTTTTTAATTGAGGCGCCTCAATATCGCGGGTTTGGAGAAGGGTATTTTAAAGCTTATATAGATTTTGATAATTTTGTGAATTCAAAAGGCATTGACCCTCACCAGATATTGGTGACCGGACGCAAGATCATGCTGGCAGAAGAGATTCTGCTGTTACTCATTGCCTTTGGACTCTCAATTCAGATATTTGGGGTGATCCCTTCTTTTGCAGCTTTTATGCTCATTGCTGTTGATCCATTCCATATTGCATTAACCAGGGTTTCGCATTTGGATGGTCAATTGAGCTGCCTGATGTTGGTTTCATTAATGGCATTTTTGCTCTACCTTAACGGCAAACACCGATATCTTTCTCTCATCGTTTCGGCGATATCGGCCGGCTTAGCCTGTTTGACAAAATTACCTGGCTATTTGTTGTTGCTATATTTCGCTTTTATTTTTGCATTGGTCTTCGTCAAAGAGTGGCGTGCGCGAAAAGCAAAGAGCAGTGCAGATTACCAACTTCCAAAAAAGGTGCTGCTGCACATCTTACTCTGGGTGGGTATCTTCGCTGCAACTTACTTTATCCTATGGCCGGCGATGTGGGTAAACCCAGTTAAAACAATAGCGCAAGAAGTTGAAGCTCCTTTTTCGTTCTTACCCGAAGACCAGGCACCGGCCAGTAATATCAATACAAACCCAACCGCCAGCAACGATAAGATCGTAGATCAAATTTTGAAATACCCCACCAGTTATTTATGGCAATCAACGCCGGTTGAAGTGATCGGGTTGTTTATTGCATTGATAGCGATGGTTTGGAAGAAAGGAGTGTTCAAGGATAAATGGAATCGCATGACTTCCATAAATCTTTTTATTTACTCGTTACTTTATTTGGCTTTCATATCCGTGATTCCTAAATCAAATCCCAGGTACATGATACCGGCCTATATTGTGTTATTGATTCTGAGCGCTTTTGGTTGGCTTTCACTCATTTCGTGGCTTTGGAAGACCGACAAGGCTATAGCCAGAATCGTCAGCTTAGCCTTACTATCTGGCATTCTCTATTTTCAAGTGTTCCAAGTGGCTTCTTATTATCCATATTTCTTTAGTTATTATGACCCGTTGTTGGGAGGAAGCGCCAAAGCAGGTGAAAGCAAGTTCGTGGGTTCCGGTGAGGGTCTGGATCAAGCGGGACGTTATTTAAGTCAAAAACCCAATGCCCAGAATCTGACGGCAATTTCCTGGTACGGTTCCGGCTGTTTTTCTTATTACTTTGCAGGAAAAACGATCATCATACCAACCGGTATTTCTTTTGGATACATTACCGACAACCTCAACAAGGCCGATTACCTGGTTGTGTATACAAACCAATGGTATCGTAGAATTCCACCAGAGCTATTTGATATTCTAGATCATGCCCAACCGGAGAAATCCATCTGGATCAATGGAATCGAATATGCGCGCATCTACCCGGTGGAGCCTTTGCTGGACGACATTTATAAATGAATTCTTGAGTAAAGAAAGCGTCTTTAATCGCTTTTTCTGAAGAAACTTCTTATTCGCGAATTATTTGATCTACCTTTTCCAGAAAATCCTCTTGCTGCAGGTTATTGATTTGAAGGTTTTTGCGAATTTCGGCAGCATATTTGTCATTCCAACTTAATTGAATCTCATCACAATTTGAGATGAAACGATCGATATTAAAATTTTCATCGTATTCGTTTTGATAGAGGCCTTCTTGAACGTTAAAGCTTTCCAGGAGGCTGAATATTTTGCTGTTCAGCAGCGACTTTGGCTGGTAAGGTTCAATGGCCGTGAAAGGAATACTTTCGCGCAAACAGAAGACACTTACATGAAACCGGTCTGTGATACAGAAATCCAGTTGCTTGATCAACTCTACCCATTCATCTATGCCCACCAAATGTCCTATATTGACATCAGCAAAGGGATTGAACATATTAAAATTGATTATCTGATACCCCATTTGATGAAAATGTGCACAAATTTTTTCGGATATATTTTGTTTACCATAGTACAACAGCCCCAGAATTGGGCGATTAGATGCAATTTTGTATTTATCGAGTAAGTCATTAACATCAACGGGCTTTTGAACAAATAAAAACGCCGGATCGGTTATTCGAACTACAGGTACTACTTTATCCACTCCTGCTTCAGCCATCATCAGTTGAGTATTTTTATCTCTCACACCGATCAAACGGTAAGAAGATAACAGTTCAAATACTCGTTTTTTATTTTGACTAAATTTTTCAAGATCAGTCCGGTGCCCGGAAGCAGCATAAGCGATTTTTTTGGCCTTAATCTTTTCTGAAAGCCAATAAATACTCGGAAAACCAAACAGAGAATCCTTTGAAATATCCCAGATCACCTTTCCAACAATCAATGTGTCAAAGCTCCTGCGATTCAATTCATCAATCAAGCCTGACAAGCTATATAAATTGACAACCTTCTCGATGGTTAACATTTTTGTTTCCTGGTCGAGGGTAAGATGTCTATTTAAATTATAAAAGGGTATGTTCTTATTAAACTTCAATGCTCTTAAAAGTTCACGGGTTCTGTAATGCGGGTTCAAGAAGTCTAGAAATTTAACCTCATTTTGTACATCAAGATCGCCAATTAATTTGTTCAACGAGGCATTAAAAATACATGCTCCGTGATTTGCCTCAAGAGAGGTTAAAATCCCAATTTTTTTCATTTTATTAATCCTCAATTCTTGGCAAAAATAGCGGGGATGTCTTGTAAATTGCAACCCTTACGGTTGGCTTATGCGAATACTCCTTCTTAAGTTGGTTTAGGACAGATTGCCAATCAGAAGCAATCTGTCCGTTGGGCAACACTTTTAACAAGTCGGCTTCTTGGATGTTTGTGGAAACAACAACGACTTTCAATTTGCGCCTCCATAGAATCTTTTTTATGGATCTTATTCGGGTGCCAATCTGAAACAAATCTTGAACTTTTAAATTTGCAAGCCTTCTTGCTATACGAGACTTAAGTGGGTTAGTGACCGGGAATAATTCATGTTTTCCTATCCCATTCAAACAGCTTGCCAATAGGATGTTACTTGCTGCCTTTTTTGTAAATTCAAATGGCCAAAGACCGCGATCAAAGCCAAATTGAAAATCCATGTCAAAAGGATAAATATCTGAAATAACGATCTCTGCTTTTTTATCAATATTAGCAGAAAATTTTGGTTTCACAAAATTAACTGCTTTGACGAAAGACTCTTCTGGATCACCGGAAAAAATATTATATATTTCTCTTTGCTGGTTTAGTACGATATTAATACAAAAATCGACGCCTATTTTGCGGGCAATTTCATTTATTTCCTGGCGGAATGGGTGATCGATATTTCCCGTTCGCTCAGAGGTCCCCGACCTTAAATCGTGCAGAAACCGAATGGTCTGATAGCCACCGGCTCCAACCACGGCGAGCTTACTTCCACCAGAAAAACCAGCGATGGGGTGTGGATAAATACTCCCAATACAAATTTTGAGATCGTTTTCAATTAGTTTTCTATTGATGAATATGGGAGTCCCATTTTTAGTATTTCCCAGAAATTCACAATCGTTATGAGAATCGTGAACAAAAACTTGTACGCCACCCAGATCCCCAGCTCCAATTTTGTAAACCTTATTTTCTTGAATGGATTGCTGATGGGTGCCAGTTGCCACTAGAATCGTGATGTTTTTCGCTTGGATTCCACTTGAAATCAGTCTGGAGATTACCTTTGGCAAAAGCTGACCTGTGGGGGTTGGCCTGGTGATATCGTCTATGAGGATGACTGCGCTTTGTTTTCCCAAAGCAAGGGTTGATAATGGCTGGCATGAAATTGGATTGTCCAGTTTTGACTCAATTTCATCCTCGCTCAAGCTGGGATCTGTTCGGCCTCCATAGACATGAACATCCCATTCTTCCGGGAATTCCAAGAAATATTCTTCGTCAGAATTCCACACGTTTTTTCTAAGCGATATCTTTTTCATAATAATAGTTGTGTTCGTTTTTCTCTTTGCCAAGGCCTTCGAATGTTTTCATGGCTCATACAGATTTAAAATCTGAACACTTGTTTCTGCTGTGAACATTGAACCGTTATTGAGCAAATAGTTTTTGATAAATAGCAAGGTGTTGATCAACAGCTTTTTCAACTTCAAAAGTATCTTTTACAAATTTGTACCCTTTTTCGCCAAGCGCCTTCCAAAGATCATTTGCCAACAGAGAATTTAGACCTGTTGTGAAATCGCTGTTCTGAACAGAATAACCGAAGTTGGAAGCAAAACCGTCCGGGTTAACTTCGCTTAGTATCGAACATTCATGAGCACAGGCTTCGATAAAAGAGTTAGGCAACCCTTCCCGCGCTGCCGTATTGATCAATATCCAGCTTTGGCTAAGCAGTTCATTGATTTTATCAGAATCGAACTGATTGATAAAACCAGGCAACTCAACATTTGAGAACTGGCTTAACTGCTGTCGAAGATGCTCATCATATTGCTTATCGCGGCTACTGCCGGCAATGATGAACTGCACTTGTGGGAATGCCCTGGCCAGATCAACCATGATTTCCGGCCGTTTACGACGATCCCAGCGAGCCAGGTAGCAAACTGTCGGTTTTTCGGCTTTTTTGTTTATTTTTGAAATGGTAACCGGGGTTGGTAAAAAATTAGGAGGGAATTTTAAATGATATTTCTTTACTGCTTTCTCCTTCAGCAAATTTGAAGCTACGTAGCAGGCATTGGCTTGTCTGACTGCCTGATGAACAAGAAAATTATCTTCATAGAACCAATTAAACAATACTTGAAATTTATTCAGAGAAGGCAGCTTAAATTCGGTCCACCAATCTTCCAAAAGCCTGGTATCACGAAAAGTGATAATATGTTTTGCGTCAGGATGAAAGCGCCGGGCAAAATAGGTGCCAAAAGATGGTTCTTGAGAATGATAGATATCTGCCTGGCAATCTTTGAAGATACGCAATGTCTGAGATAAATTTCGAATATCGTATCCGTATACCTGAATGCCCTCCAAATTCTCTATTTTCTTCTGTCCTTTTCGTTGCGGGATTATCGCCGACACTCGAACTCCTCGTTTTACCAACTCACTGCCAAGAATTCGTGTTGCGCGGCCAAAGCCACCATACTTACCCCATGCGAATATTTCTGTGCTGATCAGGCAAACGTGCAATCCTTGTTTTCTTTCTTTTTCAAGTGTATTGTTCATTCTTTTGCTACTTCTTTGAAGATTTTTTCGTATTGATCACAGATTGAACTGATCTCAAATTTCTGAGCCAGAGCCAGACTTTTTCTGCGTGCAGACAATAGCTTCTCAGGGGATTCCAACATCCCATGTAAAGAGGATTTTAATTCCGCCAATTGGTTTAGTTCAGCCAAATAACCATTCTCGCCGCTTTCAACCAAATCGCTAAAACCACCTACATTGGTGGCAATAATGGCCAACCCACGAGAAAGAGCTTGCAGCCCAACCACTGGCAATCCCTCAGAAAGAGACGGCATCAGCAATATGTCACTTTTATTCAAGTATTGTTCAACTTCCTCTACAGTAAGCCAACCTGTCAAGGTGATTTTGCTTTCCAGCCCCAGTCGTTCAACCTCGGCTTTTGTCCGTTGAGAAAGTGGGCCATCGCCGATTAAATTACAGTGCCAGTCCAGTTCACGCACTGAATTAAGGATATCCAAGATCGCTGGAATGTTTTTTTGTGGCACAAATCTGCCGGCAAAAACAATCTCTGCTGGATGATTTACTGAATCGACTTTTTTCTTTTCATCTATTGCAATACCATTGGGTATTACCTTTGGCGTTACCGGATAATGTTGCCGGGCCAGCGAAGCAGTGAATTGGCTGACAGCGATCACCTCTGATGCGCCCTTCCAAATTACAGTGGTGAATGGGTAAATCCAGCGAAACCACTTTTTTGTTTTTTCGGGTACCCCCCCAGGAACATCGCCCAAATGAACAGTGAGCACGTAGGGAATACCGGTCAGTTTATGCAATATAAAAGCCGCAGCTCCCGCTGGCACAGCGAAATGAGCATGAATCGTGACTGGTTTCCAGTGATGGATGGTCTTTAGCCCACTGAAGATTGCTGAAATGATGTAAACGCCCATCCCCAACACGCCGACGCGGTATGGGTATTTTCTAAACGAGAAAACGCGAAGAATTCGCAGATTCTGCGGAGTTTCTTGTTTGGGTAACCCCTTATAGTGGGCAGTTATTAAGGTAATTTCATGCCCTTTTTTAATCAAACCTTCAATGATATCTTTACTGGCCTGCCCGCCGCCACCGCCGATGGGCGGATACTCATGATTGAGTGTGAGTATCCGCATCAGTGATCTTCCTTATCAGATTCAATAATAGAGCGGATGTTATAGGTTGCTCTGCCCTGGGATTCGTAATATGTTCTCATTAACAATTCTGCGATCAGCCCCATGAAAAGGGATTGAACACCCAATATCAAGACCATAATGCCCATCTGAAAAAGTGGGGAGGCAAGAATTGAAGTGAGAAAAAATATTCGTCGAATGATTAAAAACAACAAATCGGCGGTACCTAGACCAATCAGTAACAAACCCACACTACCGAAAAGCCTCATGGGTTTTGCTGAATAAGAAGTCAGAAATTTTACCGTTAGTAAATCCAGAACGACTTTAAGCGTGCGATCTATTCCATATTTACTTCTCCCAAATTGGCGGGGATGATGATGAACAACCACCTCGGTTATCTTTGCTCCGGCTGCGGCTGCATAAATCGGGATGAAGCGGTGCATTTCGCCATACAGGTTGATGGAGTCAAAATACTCGCGTCGATAGGCTTTCAACGAACATCCGTAATCATGTAACTTTATGCCCGATACCCATGAAATCAACGAGTTGGCCATCCTTGACGGAAGGGTCCTTACTAAAAAGCTGTCTTTACGGTCTTTGCGCCAACCACTGACAACATCAAATCCTTCATCAATCTTTGCCAACAAAAGAGGAATATCGCTTGGGTCATTCTGCAGATCTGCATCCAATAACACAAAAACTTTGCCGGTAGAATAGTTAATTCCCGCTGAGATCGCCGCCGTCTGTCCGTAATTTCTGCGTAGCTCAATGATTTTATAGGGTCGAGGAAAACCCTTTAATTGATCCTGCAGCACATTCACTGAATGATCAGAACTGCCATCGTCAACAAAGATCACCTCATAGCTTTTGCCGAGCGAATTGACCGCTTCTGGGATCAGTTTGACAAGGTGAGGAATGTTTTCCTCTTCATTTTTTACAGGGATAATAATTGATAAATCCACAAATCCTCCTTAATAGATAACTTTCGCTTAGCAAATAAAACCAAAAATCCCTGTTGCGAGGAAAAACGTTTACTTATTTCGCGAGAAAACGTACACATCAGTTAAATCCGGAGAAACATCTTTATTAGACTTGGTTGAATCATACAACAAATAGAAATTTACAATCTCATCTTCCCAGGCTGGGATTTTATCTATGCCAATGATGAACACATCGGCCTCGGCCCGCCATTGGTTATCCAGGTCAGTGTTCCACAAACCGGCTTTTAAATCAATATCGCTATCGTCGTTGATTCTAAAAGAGTTACTGCCATTCACCTGGGGAGGATAGAATCTGGCATCTGGCAAATACAAAAGCAGAATTGTCGAAAGGTTTCCAGTCAGGTAAACCCGGCTTCCGGGAGGAATTTTTGGGTTTATCTTTTGAGCAATCGATTGATAGAAAAATGGGATATTTGTGTTGCTTAAAGTCTCTTTGGGAAGCCAGTTCATGAATGGCGAAATAACAAACGCAAACATCAGCAAAATCCCAATAGAAGTTACAAGGCGTTCGCGGTATCGAGCAAAAACTTTGGAGGTGGCACCGAAATAGACAAACAACAAGGCTAGAACTCCCACGAAAAATCCAAAAACTGTAGGGATCGTTCTGCGGGTGATCTCTTCCGTCCATCCATATTTGTTTTCGAAAAGTTGCCAAAGATGCACTGTTCCGGGCACGAATTTGCCATCATGAATTCGAGGCAATAACATGTTTATTAGAGGGTAGCCAATTATCTCAAATAAGGAAAACCCAATAAAAGTAATCAGCAGCAAAAACAGAAAGGCAAACAGAATCTTTTGCGCTGTACCGGGTGAACGATTTAATGAGGTAAAACTTGCCGCAAAAAGTATCAGTCCCATGCTGCCAAAAAACGCGAAATAATTTGTAGAACAATAAATACAATAGTCCTTACCAATTGAAGCATAAGCGTGAGTGAGCAATAAAACAATGAACGTCATCAACAAAAAAACGGTGGCTTTTTTGTGTGCGGATGACTTCCATTGATCTTTTTTTGGCCAAAGCACTATGGTGATCAGTGTGCAAAGCAGTGGAATTACAAAAACCCGTAAAGCCGTTGCCAGGCTATGAATTCGAGTAAGATCTAAAGCACTTTTGGTAATTAAAGCAGATGTAGATGCGGATTCGGTGAAAACGCTTTGAAAATTAGGAATCTGCCTGGACCATAAATATAAAATATCCGGCCAAAAGATCATATGACCCAACACAAGGAGGATCGCCATTACACCTGTAGAAAGCAGCCCAATTTTTTTTCCATGCTGCCAGAAGAGATAAAACGCCAGAAAAGGGATTACAAAAACCATGTTCTCCCTTAAGAAGACCATGACGGCTGCGAGCATTGACCCTATCACGATTTGCCAGCCAGGCCGGTTTGCTCCTAAAACGAACACCAACACCCATGTCAGGGTGCAAATCACAAGAACTTGAGAAATGCCCCAACTGTAAATGCTTATTAGTGTAGGATTGACCGCAAAAGCCAAGACAGCTAATGCTGCCAGCCAAGAGTTACCCAAACGACGGGCAACCAGCCAGGTTCCTGCCAGGGTCAACATTCCCAGGAATACGGCAAATAATCTTGGCGCTAAAAGACCTGCAGAAAACAACTTTTGAACCCAACCATAGACATAAAATGAAAGATACATTTTATTTGTCCAAAAGCCGTAGGGTTGGAACGGAATGTAATTTCCAAGAGCGTACTGATACCCCTTAAATAAATATGCCCCCTCATCTAGTATCGGTAATTGGTATAACGCATAGTAAACTGATTGAACCAGGTAAGCAATACCAGCAATGCAAGAAAGAGCTATAGGGAGTTTGTGTGATTGTTTCTGGTCTGGCATATCCAACCCGCTCATAGTGTTTGTAAAGACTCTGTATTAAATACAGATAAATTATATTAGCACAGGTGTTTTTTTCATACAATAAGCGTCCTTTGTTAAAACTATCGACTTCTCTTCACTTACAAACAGGCAGCGAGCATTCCCATCAGCGTATCCACCCCCGAAGAATGGCCAAATTCGATCAGGGCATTGGCCAAAGCCTGCAATTCCCCGTTTTCGTTTTCCATAGCTTTCGCGGCTACGCGCAGAAACAGTCCTTCAGACCAGCCACGACAGGCGGCCTCCAGCCGGTTGGCTGAAACAAAAGTGGTCTTTTCGTAAGCCATAGCGGTCAATTGAGTACCAATTTCGCGTACAGCCGGGTCCCCATTCAAGAAACGCAGCAGCACAAAGCCGGCGATGAAATCGTCCCCGGAGGGGGTCAAGCCGCCGCCACGTCCAAACAACGCTGCTGCTGCACCCAGACAGCCCGGCCAATCGTGACGATCAAATGTTGTAGTGAAGTCTTGTACGAGGTGCCGTGTTTCCTTCTGTTCTTCTGTCAAGGTCTCTAGCTGATTGGCTAGAAACAAATAGCCCTTTTCGCTTACCCGGCTCTTGATCTCGCCGACCAACGCCTGTAAAACAGCTTTCTGCGCAGTCTTGCCGTTCTTCGCAGGCGGCAGAGACGCGGGCGTCCACACCTCGGCTTCTGCCAATGCGACGGTTACCTGCCGCGCAGGGATGAGCAGATCACCCAGCGAAAACAGCACTTCATCGCCTGTTTCAAGCCCCTGTGGCAACGCCATATTTTTAGGAATTACGATATTGAAGGGGCTCAAGCCCTGTGCCTGTGTCAGAAAGAGGCTGTAACGGCCAAACAGAAGAAAGACCCCTTTTGAGGTCGCCCCCATCACCTTGCCTTTGTGTACCGCCTCCAGGCTTTGGTGGGCATAACATCCGATGCGTGTGGCTTGCAGGAATTGTTTCGTCATCTTTGCTATTCCCCGTAGATCACGGCCATGTTGCCCAGCACGCCCCAGGAGGTCATAAAGACGTCGGTGGGGGTGTCGAAGAACCTGCCATTGGTCATGTAGCGGATGGAATCGGCGTTGTAGCCGGTGACGATGACCACGTGCTCATAGGGGGCCACCACGCTGACTCGTCCTTCTGAATCAGTGTAGTTGACCGGCTCGCTCCATTCCATATTGCCGATCACCCACGCTATGATGGGTTTGGCCTCGGAGATCTTTTGTTTCAAGGCGTCGAGCGTGTACCCCTTCACGCTTTTGGCGGGCAGGCCATAAGAGATCAGCAGATCGGCCACCGGCCCGGCATGGACGCCATAACCGTAAGGCGGTATCTGTCCCCAGGGGCTGTTGACATCTCCTACAAAGCCATAATCGGGGTTATCAGAGAGCGGCAGACTGACCTGAAAAGTATATTCGATAATGGGCACATCAAAGTAATTGGCCCAGTCCACCGAGACACTGGCCTCGCAGCCCAGCGAATAGACTTGGCGGTGACCGGTAATATCGGTGATGTAAAACGATTCCGGGTAGGTGTAAGCGGCTGGGGTTGGCGTCGGGATGGTTGCTGTGGCTTCGGCCGTTGCGGTAGCCGTTGGCGAGGGTGTGATCCCCTCCGTTGGGGTGGGAGCGAGGGTGAATGTTGCCGTTGCCGCAGCGGTTGACGTGACCTCAAGTTGAGGCTTAGCCTTTTGGGGTTTGCCCAGCAGAAAGCCGGCTATTCCCAGCCCCAGCGCGACCGCGAGTATCAAGCCAATAGCAACTTTAATCTGTGTCTGTGTCATGGCATTCATCCAATAAAGTCAATCATACCCGAAAGCGGGCCAGAAAAACCAATTTCTGCACAATTCTACAAATAAAAAAACACTCCCCATTCAGGGAGTGTCGTGTGCCGAGACTGGGAATCGGACCCAGGACACCACAATTTTCAGTCGTGTGCTCTACCAACTGAGCTATCTCGGCAACAGGCTTGTATTTTACCCGCTAGGCGGGGATGTGTCAAGAAATTCGCCTTGCGATTCCGAAATTTCTGAGGGTCGTCGCCTGATTGGGTGTAATTTGTAATTACTTTTCCGGTAGAATAAATTTGTTATTCCAACGGGAATTTATCCACGATGAAACTACAGCAGGATGCCCCCGCAGTTCGACAGGTAGATTCTTTGACGCGGTAGAACTTTCCACCGCCTGCCCAAGCCAGAAACTCCTGCAGCAGGCCCACGGTAAAGTCACAATTTTCGACTATTTTTCGCTGGGGCTGGCCGGATTCCTGATCTGAAACCTCAAAAACCCAGTGTTTTTCTTCGTTCTTGATCTCGATCTTGTCGCCGGTTGAGTGCTGCATCCAGGCAGCAATCTGATGCAGACCGCGCTTCAGCTTTGAGCGTGTCGGCAGCAGCCGAAACTGCGGGTTATCAAAACCCAGTGCGGCGCCTTCGCGATTGAGCAAATACTTGAAGGCGGTTCGGCCTGAACAGACCAATAATCCACGTGCCCCGGTGGGGCCGTACATTTCTTGCATGGTTTCTGCCACCGGTTCCGCGGCAGGGTTCTTCTCGGCACATCGCTGCAGCAGCTTTTTGAAAGCCTCAGCGCCTAAAATTTCCTGCAGGCTGAGTGAAAAAATATCTTCTCCCCAATTTGATCTCTGGCTTACATTTGCAATCATTGGGTCCTCGCTCAATTAGTTTTCTTCCACTTCATTCAGTATCTCATACAAAAGCTCTAGCAGCACGGTCTTGACCGCGCTTTTCTTTTTGGCGATGCAGGGCAGCAGTTTCACGTTGGGATCCAGGCGCAAGGCCAAACGGATGTCTTCCACGTCCCAGGCGTCGGGCTGATCTTGTTTGTTGGCTGCGACCACATAAGGGGTCGGCGCATAAGCGTGAAACGTTTCGAGGATGCTGCGTGCCTCTTTGAAGGTCTCAGGGCGGGTGCTGTCGATCATGACGATAAAGCCCAGCATGCCTTCTGAGAGGATCTCCCACATGAAATCAAAACGCTTTTGACCCGGGGTGCCGAATAGAAACAAAACCAGGTCGTCATCCACGGTGATGCGGCCAAAATCCATCGCCACAGTGGTGTTTTCTTTGATCTTTTCCGCTTCGTTGGTGATCTTTTTCTCGGTCGAGACCACATCAATCTCACTGACCGAGCGAATGAACTCGGTCTTGCCAGAGTTGAAGGGGCCAGTCACCACGATCTTTACGGTTTGAGTTTGCATCTTTCTTCCTTTTGCCAGGTCAAATGGAGCGGATTCGCTCGATCAAACGATTGACCAGAGATTTTTGTTCTTTTTTGTCCATTGGCTGAATGGTCTTCTCATTCATCTGAACCGGCATCCCATTGGGACGTATCAATTCTACCAGCCCTGCCTGTAACAGGGCATAAACCACGCGGCGAATTTCCAGTTCGTCCATCTTGACTGTGCGGGCGATCTGTTGAATGGAATTCTTGGGGTTGACGTACCCGACCACCTTCCACTCATCTGAGGTCAGGTCAACGTTCTTGATGTTCATATCGGGGCGGTCGGTGAACTTTAGGGCCATCTCCAGGCTGGGAATCTCAGCCCGCAGTTCTTCCAGTTCTTCCACCTCGCGCGCGCCCTCCACAATGAGGCTCTCCAGTGCCAGACGGGTGGGAATCTTATCATCGGGGGCCATCTCACCGGCTTCAAAATGAAAATACCCCTCCACCCAGGTGAAGAGACGTCGCATCAGTGCGGTGTAATCATTTTCGAGCAGGCCAAAAACCTCCCCCTGGCCCAGATAATTGCCGTTCACCAAGAAAAGACCGACCTCTTTATCGGTCATGCCCTGCAGTTTTGGCGAGAGCAAATTGAACTGCGCATTTGAGATCAATTTACCCTCCAGCGCCAGTTGCAGCAGGCTTTTACCACTGTTCCCGATCTGAGCAAAAGACAGGCGGCCTTCTTTGAAGAGGATCTCAGCGACATCGCCAACACCTTCAATATGCAGTCCACCCGATTTTCTGGCCAGACTGATCAGGTTCAAAAGCTGTGTAATTGAAAAATCGCGGAGATTCCCTTTTAAGGCCATGATTTCCTTGTCATAAAACAGTGAGCCTTAGAAATTATACTTAGAAGAAGAATAAGCGTCAATTAACCAGCCGGGGCTCTTTATGCCATTCGGCCCTATTGCCGCAGGAATTGAATATAATGAAGCTGCTCAGGTGACTCATGCCCAACCTTCATCAGACCCTTCGTGAAACCGATCTCGATTTTCTGCAGCGCGTTGCCCGCCAATGGCGCATCGAACTGCTTGCCCAAGGCTTTCAAGAAGCACTGCAGGAACTCGAAACAAAATTGTGCGACGAAACTCTATATACCGAGGTGATCGAGGCGCTCTCTGAGAGCGAGAAAAACACCTGGCAGTATCTGGTAGATCACTCCGGCAAAGAAACCTGGTCTCAGTTTACCCGTCAATTTGGTGAGGTGAGGGCGATGGGTCTGGCCAAACGCGAACGGGTTGCCCCCGATGAAGCGCCTATCTCAGATGTAGAAGCCCTCTGGTACAAAGCCTTGATCGGACGAGCCTTTCTGCGCGCGGGCAAAGAACCGCAGGAATTCGCCTATATTCCAGATGAATTTTTGCAGTGGGCGAAACCAACCCAGCAAAAGCCAAACTTGCAGCCACGGCCCGCCACCGAAGCAGAGACGAAATTTCCGCGCAAGGCCGGCGACCGCATTCTGGACGATGCCACCGATTTGCTGGCTGCTTTGCGCATGTGCAGGGATGGTAAACCGGATCGTTCAGCCTACCAGCTTTCTTATACCCATTTCATCCGCTCCCTGCTGGCCTCTGGCGAGGTTTTGACGGCTGAAGGCCAACCCGACCCTGCCCACTTGAAAGAGTTCCTCTCAGCCAGTCGTGCGCAGGTACTGCTCAAGCTTTATCAGAATTGGACCACTTCCAGCAACATAAACGACCTGCGCATGCTGCCGGGATTGGTATTTGAGGGCAACTGGGCCAACGATCCGCTCCTGCCGCGCCAGATGCTGCTGGGTTTGCTTCAGGAGCTTAAGCCGAATGCCTGGTGGAGCGTTTCTTCTCTGGTCACACAGGTAAGAGCCAATCTGCCCGATTTTCAGCGCTCAGCCGGGGAGTATGACAGTTGGTTCATCCGCGACGCCAAAACGAACGCCCACCTGCAAGGCAGCAAGAACTGGGACAAGATCGAAGGGGCCCTGCTGCGCTACCTGATCGCTGGGCCATTGCACTGGCTGGGACTGCTCGATCTGGGGTTCAGCGACAAAAATAGCCGCCCAAGCGCTTTCAGGTTATCGCCTGTTGGGCAAGCACTGCTGGCCGGTGAAGCGCCCGCCCTTGCTTCAGATGAATCGGGCACAATCTCGATCACGGCCAGCGATACGCTCGTGGTGCCGCTCAATGTGGCGCGCACCCTGCGCTATCAGTTGGCCCGTTTTGGGCAGGCCATCAAGCAAACAGGCAGCGAAACAACTTACCGACTTACCCCTGCCTCGCTCAGAGCGGCCGCCGCCCAGGGCCTGCTGGGCAGCCACCTGATCCAACTCCTGCAGCAGGCAAAAGTGAAGAACATCCCTCTGGCGCTGACGCAGCAATTGGAGCGCTGGGATAAATATGGCTGTGAGGCAGAATTCTCGCGCCCCGTTCTGCTGCGACTGGCCCGCCCCGA
Organism: uncultured Anaerolinea sp.; assembly: GCA_964459385.1. Taxonomy (GTDB): domain Bacteria; phylum Chloroflexota; class Anaerolineae; order Anaerolineales; family Anaerolineaceae; genus UBA6107. Next base: position 205,746 of record CAYWLG010000001.1, on the reverse strand, counting down.
AATCTTGCCGCTCTTGCAGCGCAACCCGCGGGCGGCCCGCTGCATCGAGGAAGTGCTTAACCCCAAAACCCTGATCGTGAAGGCTGCCTCCATCGAAACACTGCGGCAAATTTTGGCCGAAATGGGCTTTCTGGCCGATGTACACCTGGATGGCGATGTATAATTGGTTTTCAGGTAAATTGCAGGAAAAAATTTCCAAAAGAGGTGACTATGTCGAAAAAGCTTGAGTGGGTCCAACAGGAACTGGACGGATTAAAAGAAGCCGGCCTGTACAATCGGATCCGCACATTAAGTTCCCCACAGGGAGCCTGGTTGACCGTGGATGGAAAGAAAGTCCTCAATTTTTGCTCGAACAACTATTTGGGTCTGGCCAATCACCCCAAGATCGTTGCCGCCGCCAAAAAGGCGCTGGACGATTACGGAGAAGGTCCGGGCGCAGTGCGCTCGATCGCCGGCACGATGGATCTGCATCTTGAACTGGAGCGCCGTCTGGCGGCCTTCAAGGGCGTTGAAGCGGCCATCACCTTCCAATCGGGGTTCGCGGCCAATCTGGCCACCATCCCGGCTCTGGTAGGCAAAGAGGACGTCATCTTCTCGGATGAGCTCAACCACGCCAGCATCATCGACGGCAGTCGCCTTTCAGGCGCGCGCATCGTGCGCTTCGCCCACGCCGACTCCCTCGATCTGGAGCGCGTGATCCGTGAGAATGAAGGCAGCTATCGCCGTGCTTTGCTCATCACCGATGGCGTGTTCAGCATGGATGGAGACATCGCTCCCCTCGACAAGCTCTACGAAGTCGCCAACAGTCACGATATTATGCTCATGGTGGATGATGCCCACGGTGAAGGCGTGATCGGCCACGGTGGCCGCGGCATTGTCGATCACTACGGCCTGCACGGCAAAGTGGATGTGGAAATCGGCACCCTTTCAAAAGCCTTCGGCGGCGTCGGCGGTGTGGTTGCCGGCAATGCCCAGATCATCGACTGGCTGCGCCAGCGCGGACGCCCCTTCCTCTTCTCCTCGGCCGTCACCCCGCCCGATGTAGCCGCCACCATCGCTGCCATCGACCTGCTCGAAGCCTCCACCGAGTTGGTAGACCGCCTGTGGGAAAACGCCCGTTATTTCAAAGCGGAAATGAAAGCCTACGGCTTTGACACCGGCGTTAGCACCACCCCCATCACCCCCATCATGCTGGGTGAAGCGCCCTTGGCCCAACAGTTCAGCCGTGAGCTCTACGAAGAAGGTGTCTTCGCCATGGCCCTGGGTTACCCCACTGTGCCCAAAGGCAAGGCGCGCATCCGCGTGATGATCTCAGCCGCCCACACCCGCCAGGATCTGGATGAGGGGCTGGCCAGCTTCAAGAAGGTCGGCCAAAAGCTGAATGTGATCAAATAAACGCTTGAGTTAGCTTAAACATAAACGCGCTGTCGAATGACGGCGCGTTTTGCTTGCCTCGGCAAAACATTGTTTACTTATCAAACACATACAAGATCAGATTCGTAAACTCGAAGGTTTCCAGCGCAGTAAAACCAGCTTCGGTGCCATATTCGGCCATCTTGGCAGCCGGGATGCGTTCGTTCATGCCGGGACCGAGATCCTGTTCACGGTAGGGCCATTCGAGCACAGCCAGGCGGTTTCGCGCCACTCGAAAGGCCTCGCTCATGGCCCGGGTGGGGTCGTCGGTCTCGTGAAAGACCAGCCCCATAAAGACCATATCAAAAGAAAGGTCGGTAAAGGGCAGTTCTTCGGCAACTCCCTCTTTGAAGGTGCCCGTGGGCACGTACTGCGCCGCCACCGGCAGCGCTGCGGGGTTGGCGTCGAGACCGGTCACTTGCAGGCCGTGCGCGGCGAAACCTTCGGCGAACAAGGCGCTGCCCGTGCCAATATCCAGCATCGACTTGACCTGGCAGCCATCAAGGGCCTGATCGACCACACGTTCTACTTCCAGGCGCCGTACCCGTTCAGGCTCGCGCAGGCGCTCAATGGCGTTAAATCGTTTTTCGTGCATTTAAAACCTCATTTCGTGAACTTGCGTTGTTTCTGCCAGCGCAAATAGGGAGCGGCCAGCTTACGCAGGTAATATTTGGCCACAATCGGTGAAAAGAAAGAACCGCCGTCGCGGTAGTGCACACGCAGCATTTCGGGCCAGCAGCGTTCATCGGCATTGATGGTCTTGGCGTCCAGATGCATGCGGAAATTCGCCCAGATCGGTCCGGGCAGGTACTGGAATTGTGTTACCCCGGCCAAACGCACCCACAGGTCATAATCCATAGCGAAGAAAAAGCTGGGATCCAATGGCCCGATCTTGCGCCAGTGTTCAGCCCGGAAAAACGTAGCCGGCTGGGGCACATGCACAAACCCTCTGCGCAGACGCGCCAGATCGGTTTGAGCGGCCGGGAATTTGCCAATGACCTTCGAGTCACCGTCAATGAAGTTGAGGTCGCTGTACACTACCCCCACTTCCGGATGCTCGCGTAAATAGGTCACTGCCTGGCTGACGGCGCCGGGGTTGTAGGTGTCGTCCGAATTGATCCAGGCCAGGATCTGCCCTTTGGCCTGTGCGAAACCCTTATTGATGGCGTCGGTCTGCCCCTTATCGGGTTCCGAGCGCCAGTAGGCCAGCCAGTCAGAATACTTCTTGAGTATGGACACTGTTTCATCGCTGGAACCGCCATCCATGACGATATACTCGATGTGCGGATAGTCCTGACCCAAAACGGAGCGGATGGTCTCTTCGAGGAAGCGGCCCTGCTGATAGGAAGGGGTGATGATACTGACTAATTCGTCCATGCCAGCCCTTATTTAACCTCATGCAGGTCAAAGAGGTAGTAGCCCTCTCCCTGCTCGTAGGAATAATGATCCATCAGGTATTGATGCAAATTGGCCTGTGAATTGAAATCGTTGATGAGGGTGACCAAAAAGTAATCATAGCCGGCGGTCATCTCGTTAAACTGTTCTGCAAAGGGCTTTTCGGCAACCCCTGCCAGGCGATCGACGGCCTGGTCGCCCTGCGTTTCCCACAAGCGGGGACTGATGAAACCCCAATAGCTGAGACGGTAGCCATAATCGTGGGTGAGTGCCACCACCTTTTTATCGTGGCCGATCTTCTCTCCCAGATTCTTCCAATAGGTCTCTTCATAGCGGTAATCGGCCGAGAGCAGTTCGGTGCGCGATTTGAGCACCAGCAAAGCCGCTGCAAAGAGAAAAACCGCACAAATGAACAGGCGAGCCAGCACGGGCAGTTTTGCCGCCTGCAATCGTTCCATGAGGATGGCAAAAATCACTCCTACCCCTATGGCCACCATTGGGATGAGCGGCAGGTGATAGTAGTTGTGGCTGTAAATGTGGTAGGCAAAGGTGAAGCCAAAGAGAATGTAGCCCACCCACAGACTGCCGTAAAGCACCTTGAATTTGCCTTTGGGCAGCAGGAAAAACGCCAACACGGCCAAAAAGAGGGGAATGTAGTCCACCACCGATTTGGCCATCATAAACCACTTCTGGTACCAACTGGGCTGGCTGAAAAGCTGTGGGAAGAAGCGCGCTCCAAAGAGAGAACCCGCATTGCCGCCCACCGTGGCGCTGAGCCAGACATAGAGCAGAGATGGCAGCAGGGCAACAGCGGCCATTACATAGACGCGCGGGTTTTTGAAGGCTTTTTTCCAGCCGGTTGAAAATACCAGTGCCGCGAAGGAGATGCCCACGAAGAAAACCGAGGTGTTCTTTACGAACACGGTCAACCCGGTGAAGACGGCAGCCAGCAGGGCGTTCTTCCAGGTATCCGCTTCGGCCCAGCGCACCTGAAACCAGAGCGACCAGAGTAGGAGCATCACCATCAAGGGATCGGGCTGAAAACTGCGGCTGGCGATCACGCCAAAGGGCAGCAGTTCGTAAAAGGCCAGTGCAGCCATAGAGCCGTTGATGGGCAGGTACTTCTTGCTTAACAAAAACAGCGGAATGCCGCCCAGCACCCAGAAAAGGATGGAATACAGGCGGGGAATCTCGAAGCTCTCCTTGCCCACTAAAGCATAAGTCCAGGCGGTGAGATGCTCCATCAAGGTCGGCTCAACGATCAGCTCCGCCTGCCCGGTCTGGATGCCGAAGGCGCGTTGGTCGGCCGGCAGCGCCTCAACGGAAGGCACGTTCATGGAATAGTAATAGCCGCGCGCCAGAATAAGCGAATGTAGCTGCCGGGTAGCGGCGAAATCCAAGGGCGGGTCAGAAAGATCCAAGAGGCGCACACCCAACCCAAGCAGCAAGATGAAAGCCACCAGCAAAACGCGCAGCCAGCGGCTGTTCTTGAAGAGAAACAGGTTATCGAGTGGGGCGGAATCTTCCATAAAACGTCCTGATCCAGTGACCTTTATTGAGCGTTCAAACGTTCAGCCCGTTTCGCCAGACGTTTTTCGCGCAGTTTTTCCAGGCCAAGCGGAGCAAATAAGGCAAAGACCATACGATACCATTCCGGCAAGATGCTCGTGGGCGCCAGCAAGAAGCCACGCCAGTAAGAGCGAAACGAACGGCTGTACTCTTTGGCATCCAGCAGGTAGAAGGCATTTATGCGCTCTGCGCCGGCCAGCACGTAAGGGGCCAGCAGTTCCATCCGCTCGGCGAATTCAGGAACGCTTTTCATCCAGGCAGCAATGCGGTAAGCCTCTTTGCCAAATTCAGCCGCCTGCTGCAAGTTCTTGCAGTCTTCATGGTAATGCGCCCCTGCCATCAGGCGGGGAATATAGCGCATTGGGGCCTGTAAGCCCATGCGCAGCCAGAGCTGATGATCGAGCATGAAGTGATAGGAGAGGTCCAGCAGCCCGGCCTTTTCGAGCACCTCACGGCGCATAAACACAGAGGGCTGACCGATGATGTGAAAGGTCATCAATTCTTCGAGCCCCCAGTTGCCGTAACGCAGGTTATTGAGCACCCGCCCATCTTTATCCACCACCTGAACATCGCCAAAGACCATGCCCAGATCAGGGTTGGCTTCAAGCACCTCCACGGCCGCCTTAATGGCACCGGGAGCGTAGTAATCGTCAGAGTTGACCCAGGCAACATATTTGCCCCTGGCACGGGAAAACCCCTTGTTGATGGCTTCGGCCTGGCCGTGATCTTTCTCGGATACCCACCAGGCCAGTTTATCGGCGTATTTCTTAATGATCTCCACGCTGCCATCGCTGGAACCGCCGTCGGCCACCAGATATTCGATGGCCGGGTAATCCTGTTCAAGCACCGAGCGCAGGGTCTGCTCCAAAAAAGCAGCCTGGTTATAACTGGGGGTGATCACCGAAACCAAGGGGAGTTCTGTCATTTAAACAAACTTTCGTATTCCACTTTGGGGAAGATCGTCAGCTTGCCGCCCACAGTGGCATCGATGATCTCACGCCCTTCTTTTTTATAGGCTTCGCGGGCCAACGTATAGGCGATCTCAGAGGTTTGCAGATCGGGCAACTGCCAGCGGAACCCCTTGCCAAAATAGCCGGGATTGAAATGATTCGGGTCATCGCCCTCAGAAGTGATCGTGGTGTTCGGCTTGCCCTGAGTAGAGAAGCTGTGATCCACGCCGATCAGGCAAACCTGCTTGAAACCCAAAAAGTAAGCCAACTGCATGGCCACAAAGGTGACGGTGGCCCCTTCCCACAGCCGCCCGGCGGCATTGACGCTGAAGCGGGGAAGATCATAGGAGGTGTAGAGGTAACTGAGGTTTTCGGCCGGTTGGATCCACTTGCGCCCGCGCCAGGAGACGAAGGTGGGGATGGGCAGCTTGCGCAGATCTTCGGCGCACTGTTCGATCACCAGATCGTTCACGGTGAGCAAAAGCGAGGTGGTGAAGCCCAGTTCATCAAAAGCCATGTAAAAGCGGTTCATGCCGATGGTGAACTCGTTCTTGAGCTTGCTCAGGTCGGTTGATTTGAGGCTTGGGCCATTGCCAAGGATGAAGCAGCGCTCGCCCACATGGGTATCACGCAAGGCGTTGATTTTTCTAATAGAGTCGCGCCGCCAGGGATGAAACTGGCTCTCGGGCCACTCGCCGATCATCTTGAGGCTGTCACGGGTGGTACGCAGGCCGTTCACCAGTGGAACGGGCAGCTTGTTAATGATCCTGGCACGCATGCTTACTCCGTGCTCAAGCGGGCCGTGGCACCGCCATCAACGACCAGGGCCTGACCGGTCATAAAAGAGGATTGTTCATGATCGGCCAAAAAATAAATGGCATGGGCGATCTCTGCGGGCTGGCCGATGCGGCCGTTGACGGTCTTGCGCGCCAGGTTGTCGAGGCGGTCATCAATGGAGGGGCCGCTCACATGGCCGCGATCCATACCGCTGCGCAGCATAGGGGTATCCACCGCGCCGGGCAGCACCGCATTGACCCGTATATTCTCTTTGGCGAACTCGATGGCCATAGCACGCGTCAAAGCCAGAATGCCTCCTTTGCTGGCCGCATAAGCCGCAATCGAAGCCGAGGTCTGAATGGCATGCACGGAGGAGACATTGACAATGGCACCGTTTGGCGATTTCATCAGCAGCGGGTGCGCATAACGGGCGCCCACAAAGGTGGGGCGCAAATTGGTGGCGATGGTCAGGTCCCATTCTTCCACCGAGGTCTCCACGATGGGCTTGGATATCTGCACAGCCGCGTTGTTGACCACCGCATCCAGCAGCGGGCTGAATTGGGCGGCCTCGGCATAGATCTCAGCGATCTGTTCGGCCTTGGAGATGTCTTTTTGAATGAACAGCCCGTTTTCGGGGAACTCTGCCCCATACGGACTGCGATCCACCCCGATCACCCGCCAGCCTTTTTCTGAGAACAGCTTGACCACGGCACGGCCGATCCCCCCCGCAGAACCGGTTACCAGCACGACACGATTTTCTTGGCTCATCCAATCCTCGTCTAGTATTTTTGCGAAATTTCGTCGAAATCGTCCGCCGGGACGTTCAATCCCGCCAGTAAATTGCGAATGGTGTTCCAGTGCACCCGCTCCCAGGCGGCCGGGCTGGAGTTCGTGTTATGGGGCGCCAGCATCACGTTCTCCATCTTGAGCAGCGGTGAATCGAGGGGCAAGGGCTCAAATTCAAACACATCCAGAGCCGCCCCGGCGATCTGACCCGCCTGTAGGGCTTTGACCAGATCTGCTTCCTTAATGACGGGGCCGCGCGAGGTGTTGATGAGCACCGCGCCGGGTTTCATCAGCGCCAGCGTTTTTTCATTCATCAAATGGCGGCTGCTGGGGTTGAGATCGGTGTTCATGCTCACAAAATCTGCCCGCTGCAGCAGGTCTTCCAGCGAGGTCATCTCCACTTTGTTTTCCACGATGAAATCGGGAGCGATAGGCACAATATCGGTGCCCAACAGGGTCATGCCAAAGCCTCGGGCGCGGCGAATGACCGCCTTGCCCACGTTGCCCAGGCCGATCACGCCCAGAGTACATTCCGAAAGCGAGCGACCGGGAATCTTCTTCCATTCGCCTGCTTTCATGGCTTTATCCATCCAGGGCTGGCGGCGGGCGAAGGCCAGCATGTAACCCAACACAGAATCGGCCACGGGCAGGGTGAAGGCATTGGGCGTGTTCTTGATCTGAATGCCCAGCTCCTTGCAGGCCACCTGGTCAATCGAATCAATGCCGGTGCCCCACTTCGCAACCACCTTCAAACGCGGCAGGCAACCTGCGAGCACGCGGCGTGAATAACGGTCATCGCCGCAGATGGTGCCATCGAACTGGTTGGCGTAGCGCAGAATATCGTCCTCTTCCATCCGCTCTTCAACCTCGGGAGCAATGATCTCAAGGCCATAATGGGCGAAGACTGGTTTGAAGCGATCGATATAAGGCAGCATGTAGGGGGCAGATAAAAGAATAGTGAACATAAATCACCTGAGCGTTTGGTTTTCAAACAGTATTTATTATACCGTTCAACGGGGCGGTTTCTGAAAATCGCGGTCTTATTGACTGATCACGTATTTGTAGAGGGTGAAATTCTCAAACCCTTTGATAATACCGATCTCATCCAAACGGGAAGTAAAGATCTCTTTATAAGGGTCGGATTCTGTGATCACGTAGGCCTTGGCATAGACGTAGTTCAACGGCAGCGCGTCCAGAAAATCGCGCGCCTTGCCCGATTTCATGGCATTGAAATAGGCGGCGCTGTTGATCAGCCCATCCAGGTTGACGATGGTGCGGTCTTTAATAAAATAAGCTACCAAACCGCCGCCCGTCATACCGATCCTGTCGCCGGGTTGGGTGCGGTCTTGTAACTCTTGAACCTCTGCCATGTAATCAGAGGCATGCTCGGCGCTCACCGTGGGCGGAACCAGACCCAACAAAAAGCTCAGGTGTGAGTTAAGCAGCACGGCCACCAATATCAGGCAAACACCGACCGAAAAAACGCCTTTGGGCTTCCAGCCATCCAGCCAGGTAAAAAGCGCGTCCAACACCAGCCCCACCAGCAGGGCAACGACTACCACCTGCGCCAGCCAATACCAACTGCGGGTGTGCTGATAACCGATCAGGTTGTAGTAAGCGATCTGAACAAGGCTGCCTACCAGCAGCGGCAGCAAATAGAGGGAAAATCCCTTTTTAAGCAAGCGCTGCTGTCGACCGGTGAGGATGGCCAATAAAGCCACCAGCCCGATGATGAGCACCGACATGAAAACGAAATTGTAAAAACGCTGCGCCGTATTGGGGGCCACCGAAACCAGCAGATCGGTCACTTTGCTCACCTGCGCCATCACCATTGACCAGGGGCCGAAATTGCCCATGTCGCTCAACCCGAACACAGAGAGCATGGTGTTGGGGTGTCCATAGACGGTATTGCTCAACGTTCCCCACCAGGTCTTGATCTGACCGCTAACCGGCGTAAACGTGCCGAACATAAATTTATTGAAGAGCATATAGGCCCCGACCAACGCAGCGATGGGGACGGCGTAGCCCAGCCCATTGACAAAAATCGTCTTCCAGGAGGAACTTAGCCAGGTAAAAAACCGCTGGAAGGGATTCTGAACCGGTGCAGATTCGTTTTTCCAGGTAAAGAGGCGCAAGCAAAAAATCAATATGAATGACAGAATGGCGTCATAAAGAATGATGGAACGGGAAACCATCTCACCAAAACCAAAGTGGTGCAGCAGCCGCAAGCACACATAGATCAATCCGGCATTCACCGCAGCCGCGGCTGCCTGTCGGATAAACCCGGATAGCTTACTGTACTGATTGAAATCACGGTACAAGCCGGCAATGTAGAAAACTGCCGGTTTAAGCAACAAGCTCAGGATCAGCATCAGATAAACTGCCGATAAGTTAATGAAGATCCCTTCGGCACCGAGACGCAGATACCACACGCTGAGCACCGAAACGGCCACGGCCAGAAGGTCATAAAAATAGCGGCGCGAGACCTGGCTGACCCCAAAGATCAGAAACAGCCCAACAATGCCCACCAGAAACACATTGTCGAGCCGTGCCAAAATGGTGCCGGCGCCGATCAACCCCAGCACGAACATGCGTGTGAAGCTGAGCGGGGTCTGCTCACGCTGAGCGTTCATGTCCGAGGCGGTTTTGATGAGCAGCACAATGAAGAACACGCTGATCGAACTTTCCATGCCGTGCACGGTGACCTTGCCGTAGATGGAAGGGATCAGCGCCCAGAACATGGAGGCCAAAAAGGCCGCCAGCGGATGCAGGTGTTTTTTGAGCAGGCGAAAGAGTAAAAGGGCGGTGGCTGCGTTAAAAAGACCGCTCACCAGCACCAGCAGCCGCAAGGGGAAGATCAAATTAATGCGTGAAGTCCAAAAGACCAGCAGGCACACCACCATCCAGAGCGGATGAAAGCCGTTGGAAAGATTAATGCCGTCAAAGGTCACCCCGTGACCCGCCAGAATATTCTGGGCAACCTTGTAGTAGTAGAACGCGTCGTCAATGTTGTACCAGCGCAGCAGGCTATTGGCCGGCGTTAGGGCAACGTAAACACTGCCGGCGAGCGCGGCCACTACCACAATGACCTGTAAAAAGATCCACCACTGTTTTTTCACTGCTCACCTGCTGCATGCAAGGGTTTATTTTTGGGCGCGGGCCCGAATCAATAATTCGACCAGCTTGAAATCAATTTCTTCATCAATATCCCAGGCTTCATCGCGGCTGATCTCAAAAAGATAGGGTCGGTCTCCCAGGCGGTTGCGTTTTCTTTCCAGACTATCGCGGGTAAAAAGGTAAATACATGAATTTTCTTCGTAAACAGGGGGGAGGTCCTGGGTTTGCAGCAAAATCTGCGGGTTGTGATTGAGCGCACGGCCCAGGCCGTCCCAGAGGCGGCTCTGCAAGCGGGTGACGCCGAAAAGGGAATCGTAGCTCGGATACAGCCCCAGCAGGGTCTGAATGCCGCGTGAGAAGGTTTCTGCCCGCATTAAGGGATTGGTGCTGTGCGTCTGCAGGTAGAGATCGCTCGGGTACTGACCGGTGTCATACATGAGAATTTCGTTCATTGGGATGGTGTCTGCACACAGTTCTGCGGGACGCTGCAGAATTTTAATTGTCGGGAAGTTCTCGCGTACCCCCTGAATCACGTCCGGGCTATCCGTATCCACTACGATCTGGGTCAGTTCAGGCACGTTCAAGAGCGTGGAGAGAATATGCTGGTAGAGAGGACGCCCGTCCAGCAAGCGATAATTCTTGCCCGGCACTCGCTGTGAGTGGTGGCGCATGGGCACCAGTGCGGTGATCGTTTGAATTTTCATCCCTGTCTCCCTGACCTGACTAGTCCTTTTTCTCTACATTCCCATATTGGATCGGCTGCACGGAGCGGCCCGCTGTGTTTGGCTTTTGGGTAAATAATTGATGGGGGTAATAAAAAGCCTGTTTCAGCCGCCAGGTGAGCGGACCCGATTGCTGATACCCTTTATAGGTACCGCTGAACTGGTACCAGCGAAAACGCACGATGTTCCAAAAATCCCGTCTCAGCCGCCCCTGCTTGCCGGCTTCGCGCCAATCGGAGAAGGTGTTCTGAATGAAGAGGCGCCAGAGATCGCGGCGGGTGAAGGTCTCATGGGGGTAGATCTGCTTGAAAGCCATACCTTCGCGTCGATAACGATTATAAATCCCATTCAGTGATTCGTTGTGAACGTGAACCACCTCCGCTTCGGCACTATAGGCGATGGAATAGCCTTTTTCCTGCGCCCATTTGCCCCAGGCCAGATCTTCCAGGCCGGGCAGGGTTTCATCATAGGGGTGTTCCTGCCAGAGAGAGCGCCGGATGGCGGCGTTGGCATTATTGCAGAACGGGGTCGTCTGGCGCGATGTGGAACTCTCAGGGTACCAGTGTTTGAAGATCTGATGCTCTGAAAACTGGGTCGAGGAGGCGCCGCGTTGTTTGCCGTAAACCAGGGCCACCTTCTCGTCTTTGAAAGGAGCCAGCAACAGTTCCAGCCAATCGGGATAGACCGGGTAAACGTGGGCACTGGCCATCACAACATATTCGCCTCGTGCCTGCGCAAAACCGGCGTTGAGGGAGCGCCCAAAGGTGAAATCTTCGGGGCGAATGGCCACCACCTCTACCGGGAAATGTTTGGCGACCTTCACCGTATCGTCGCTGGAGCCCGAATCTACCAGAATGATCTGCACATCTTTCACCGTCTGCGCCATGATGCCGGTGAGCAGTTGGCCGATGTGTTCGGCCTCGTTATAGGCGCGAATAATAATGGAACAACGGGGTGTTGGGCTCATAGCGGCATCTCAAAGGCACTGCCATGCAAAATACCTTCGCTGAGCACGCGAAAGGTGGCAGAGGCAGCCGGGGTAAGCTGATCGAGCGGGAAATCCTTCAGGGTCACGTAGCCCTTCCAGACGCCGTCTTCGCGCAGAAAATCGCTGAAAGGCAGCGAAGAAAGGTAGAGCTGGTAATACAAGAAGCGTCGCGCATTGACAATGAAATGCGGCGGCACGTCCACTTTTGGCTGTGACAGAAATTGTTCGAGCAGCCGATCATATTCCGACGCAGAGTTGGGCAGATAGGCGGTTTCCAATTGGGTAAAGCGGGCTTTCCCACCGGCCAGAACGGCTTTGCCCATCAATACGGCTTCCAGGCCAATGGTCGAGTTATAGACCATCACAAAGTGAGACCGCTGGATAAGATCGTACGAACTGAGGAATTCCTGCGAGTCCACAAAGACCACATTGGGCAGACTATCCACCTTATTTTTCTTCACCCAGCCGCTCACGCTTTCGCGCGCCTCTTTGCCCTCACGAAATTCATCGGGGTGGGCACGAATGACAAAGAGCATTTCAGGGTGTTTCTCCATGCTGGCTTTCACATTATCGAGCCAGACAAACATATCCTCAAAAAGTGTATTGGCATGCACCTGGCTGGTATCGAAGATCACGTTGGTGAAGACCGGAACGATCTGTTTGAAGCGAGCCGCCTTTTCAAGGAAAGCCGCATCCAGCCCTTTCATCTCTGGCCAAAAGCGAATGCCCGCCATGCTGAAATTGCCTTTAAAGCGCTCGCTCAAATATTCATCGAGGCGCTGGTTCATTTCTTCGTTCAATTGAAACTCGGGGGAAATGTGAATCGGGTAGGCTGTGGCCTCCCCTCCGGTAAAGAAGGCGGTGAACGGGCGCAGCCCCACCTCATGAGTGATCACACGGATGCCCTTTTGCTGGCAAACGAAACGCACCGCCGCCTCCGGGTAGAACATGCCGTTGAACTCGACCACCGCCTGCGGATGCACCTCTTCAACGAGGGCCGTAAATTGGCGATAGACGTTCCAGGCCGAGAGGATGTAATGACGCAAGAAGGCGCGTGTCGATTCGTCTTCGGTCAGATGGTGACGGCGCTGCACCCAGCGCAGGGTGTTGAGCGCCCAAAAGCCCAGGGGCACCTGCTGATACTGAAAATCGACCAATTCTGCCGTGCTGCGATTCTGCAGCGCCGTTTCGAGCGCAGGGTCGGCGGCATATTCAAACCAGCGCACGGGCAGCCCGTCAAAGAGGGTATGGCTCTGGGCCACGCAGCGCTCACAGGGAGGTGCTGTGTGAACGTCATCGCGATCGCTGCCCAACGTGCAGCGGGAAAGCCCCGCCTTGCAGGCAAACTGGATCACCGGCACGCCCTGCAAACGCAAGGCCTGCAAAGTTAAATAAGAATAAGCCGCGTTCTGGCTGACGGCCTGTAAACGGGTGGAGGCATTAAAAAAAATTACCGAGGGAATCTGCTGAGCTGCGGAAGCACTTTTCGTCACTTCTTGATTCAAACGCTGCCAGCGCTGGTCGCTTAAGGCATGCTCCCAGCGCTGGTGAATGGCATTTTTAACTCGTGAAACACTTTTCAACGTCAATCTTGTACCCTGCGCAGCTTTTTCAGGGAAGATAGCTCGCTGTCGTAAACTTTTTTGACCCCATCCCCGACTGCCTGCTCGGTGACACGGATGTATTTGACCAGTTTCTCGAAACCACCAGGTTCCACAGAAGCCGATTGATCGGAACCCCACAGGGCCCGATCCAGGGTGATGTGACGCTCCACCATGCAGGCGCCCAGACCCACGGCCACGGCCGAGGTGACCAGCCCCACCTCGTGACCGGAATAGCCGATCGGACAGGAGAAGGAATCACGCAGGGTTTGCACCATGCGCAGATTTAATTCGGATGGGTCGCAGGGATACGTGCTGGTGGCATGACAAAGGACCAGATTCTCTTCGCCTACCAGTTTGACGGCCTTGGTGATCTGTTCCATCGTGGACATGCCGGTGGAAAGGATCATGGGGCGGCCGGTCTTGCGCAGGTGTTGCAGCAAATTGGCATCGGTCAGAGAGGCCGAGGGTACCTTGTAGCAAATCGGGTCATATTTTTCGAGGAAATCCACCGAGGGTTCATCCCAAACCGAAGCGAACCAGGTAATACCCACTTCTTTGCAGAAGCGATTGATCTCTTCGTATTCCGCCTCGCCGAATTCGGTCTTGTAACGATATTCCAGGTAGGTGATGTAGCCCCAGGGGGTCTCGCGCATCTGATTACGCTGCTCAAGCGGCACACACAGTTCAGGGGTGCGTTTCTGGAACTTCACCGCATCCACCCCGGCGGTTTTGGCGGCCAGGATCAGTTTTTTGGCAAGTTCGAGATCACCATTATGGTTGATGCCTACTTCAGCAACAATATAAGCCGGGTGGCCATCCCCCAGCCAGCGATCGCCAATCTTTACTTCTCGTTTCATTCAGACAGCTCCTGTGATTTTTTAGGTCGGTTTTCTGGCAGATTTTTCTGCCTGTTTTCTCTGCCCGTTCGAGAGGCAGAACTCCGTGCCGGGCTGTATGCCCTGACAAGGATGCAAAATTCAACACTTGAATACTGCTCTATTTTATCCGAGAGAGCAGAAAATCGCAAAGCTCTCGCACGGCTCCGTGGCCACCATTTAATGAAAGCAGCATATCGGCTTGACGTTTCACCTCAGGCTGAGCATCGGCCGGGGCGACTGAATAGCCCACGATCGGGAAACAGGGCAGATCGTTGGTGTCGTTGCCCATATAGATCACGTGAGCCGGGTCGATATGCTTGTCGGTGAGCAGCAAGCTCAGCGCAGAGGCTTTGTCGGCCACTGACTGAATATAGGGGATCTTCAATTTTTCGCAGCGTCTGGCCACCACCGGGTTGGCCTCACGCGAAAGCACCATCACTTTGATGTCGCTTTGCGAACGCAAAATCGACAGACCGAGGCTGTCAGAGCGGTTGGCCGCCACCATTTCATGGCCATGTTCATCCACCCAGACGCGGTTATCGGTGAGCACCCCGTCAAAATCCATCACCAGCATCTCCACCTTATCGGGGAAGCTGCGGCGGGCACGAGCCGGATCGACCATCGCCAGACCGCTGTCGGTCACCAGCCATTCCGATTTTTCCCAATCAGCGGGCGAATCGATATCCACTGTGTAACGCACATCGATCACCAGCGGCATGATGACATCACCGCTCATTGAGCCCTTCTCCAAGATCGAGTGCGGGCGAATGGCGTCAATGTGGCCGGTCTGCCAGTAAACCTGCGGCAGCTTCTGGCGGGGAGCATTGAAAGCCTCTTTGATGCCTTCCACCCCAAGCAAGGGACCCATGCGGCCTGTTTTGGGGTCGATCTGCCACATTTTGTAGGGACACTGCCCGGCTTCGACCACACCGCGCACCGAATCGGCTTCTGGATGATCGAGCAGAATGCTCACGGCCTGATCCACACAGTCGGGCGGGCGCACCGGCGTGGTGGGGCGTAACTGCACCACTACATCGGGCATATAGCCTTCGTGTTCGGCCAGCCAGCTTAAGGCATGCTGAAAAACAGGTAAATCCACCGTGCCATCCTGTGAGAATTCGGCCGGGCGCAGAAAGGGGGTTTCAGCCCCAAATTTACGGGCCACGGCGGCGATCTCTTCATCATCGGTCGAGACGATGGTGCGTGTCACCGAACTGGCCTGAATGCCGGCCGCGATGCTGTAGGCAATGAGGGGGTAGCCGGCGAAATTACGGATGTTCTTGCGGGGAATCCCCTTTGAGCCGCCTCGTGCCGGAATGATGGCCAAAACCTGGGGTTTCTTTACCATGCGGTCCAGCCTCCGTCCACGATCAGATTGGAGCCGGTCATATAAGAAGAAGCATCCGATGCCAGGAAGAGCAGCGCCCCGTTCATTTCATCTTTGCGGCCCATACGCCCCATCACGGCACGGGCAGAATAATTTTTGAGGAAGGTCTCGTCGTTATTGTTAAAAATACCGCCGGGGGTCAACGCGTTGGCACGGATGCCCTTGCCGGCATAGTAGGTGGCCAGATATTTGGTAAAGCCCACGATGCCCGATTTGCTCACGGTGTAGAAAACTGGTTTATAACGGGTGGGGGCGCCCTCTTTAATGTAGAGGCGCTGGTCGGGGCCGACCAGACCATACATGGAGCAGATGTTGATGATCGAACCGGCGCCCTGTTCGAGCATGGGGGCTACAGCGGCCTGCGCGCACAAGAAAGAGCCCGTCAGGTTCACGTCAATGGCCTTGCGCCACAGATCCACCGGGAAGTCTTCAAAAGCATTCGTGCCCAGCTCTGGGTGGGAGGGGTCGAATTTCGGGTCCAGCGCGGCACTGTTCACCAGCACATCCACGGTCTTATAAAGGGAGAGCGCCTTCTGCACCATCGCCTGCACCTGGGCCTTGTCTGTAATGTCCACGCCAATGCCGGTGGCTTGATAGCCCTTTTCACGTAGATCGGCCGCCACTTTTTCAGCAGCTTCGCCATTGATATCTGCCACGATCACGGCAGCACCGGCTTCGGCCAGGGTGCGACAAAATTCCGCACCCAGCAGACCCGGGCCACCCGTGACGATGGCGGTCTTGTCTTTTAAAGAAAACTTATCGAAAATGGTTGTCATAGATCATTTCCTAAAATTGAATGAATTCGTGTGTCTGGGCAGAGCGATAAGCCGCCTCTGCCAGTTGAAGAGCGGTCAAGCCAACTTGCAGATCGCAGACCGGTTCAGCCTGCTTTTTGGTTACCTCAATAAAATGGGCCATCTCAGCCAGGAAAAGTTGATTGCGTTCAAAATCGGCCGGGGGCTGTTCTTCTGCCCACTCGCCTGTGTTGGCGCGGAAAATGCGCGCCACAGCCGTAGCATTCGACCATTGAATGGTCCCTGCATCGCCAACGATCTCAAGATCGTGATGCGCCGGTCGCTGCACGTAATCGAGATGCACCGAGCCGATGGCACCATTTTGATAAGCCAGGCTGATCTCGGCTGTATCTTCCACTGACAGTTCCAAATTGCTGATGTTACTGGAAAGCGCGAATAACCCGCTGACCTCGCCGAGCAGCCAGTGCAAATAATCGAGCGGGTGGCTGAGGGTATTGATCACCCCGCCGCCCAGGTCTGCGCGGGCGCTGTAGCTCTTGCGGTAATCTTCCCAGGGGTGCCAGCCGGGCAGGTATTCTCCCCAGTGCACACGGGCCGAGATCGGTTTGCCGATCTGCCCTTCCTGCAGCCAGGCAGCGATCTTGCGCAAAGTGGGGTGAAAACGGAACTGAAAGCCCATGAGCAGGCGTCCGCCGCCGGATTTAAGGGCGGCTTGCAGCTCATCTACGCGCGCGAAACTGTCGGAAAGGGGCTTTTCCATCAGGATGGCACAGCCTGCCTGTGCGGCCGGAATGGCAACTTCCAAATGAAGGGCCGTCGGATTGGCGATGATCACACCGTCCGGTTTATGTGCCAGGGCGGCGGCGAGATCGGTTTCTGTAGGAATATCACGAATGTCTTCATCGGTAAGGGTGGAATGATGGGTACGGTAAAGGACGATGTCGTTCTCACCCAGAGCACGCAAATTGTTGAGATGACGTCTGCCAATTGAACCAAAACCGGCGATCAAAAGTTTCACGGTCATAGCCTGCCGATAAGCGGATTTTTCAGTCTGAAACGATTGGTTTGATCCTGAACAGTTCAATCATAAACCAAAAAAGGGATTTTATCCATCCGCTATTTTCATCGGGAACACTCAACAACGATCTACCCCTGCTATAAATCTGAATTCTTTTTTAGATTACTGTAATTAAGATGTAATATTATAAATAACCAACCTTTCATAAATGTGGAGCAACAAAGCATCGAATAAACTTAAAATGAAACCGTATCGTTTTATTGTTGCAATCTACGCATCGAGTGCGGCACAAGGAGCAAATGGCAATGGGGAAACTGATCCACTCAAATAAATTGATCCTGCAAATTGGGGCAGTTATCATTGCTATTGTCTTACTGGCTACCCCCTATGTGGCCTTTGCCCAGGAGGGCGTTCTCACCCTCACCCCGACGGCAATACTTCCTACCCCATCCGACTCCGTTCTCACTGCTGAGCCCACAGATACCCTCCCGGCAAGCGAAACGGCCAGCCCATCCGCAACCGAAACGCCCACTTTCGAATTTACCCAAACCCCAGCACCCACCCTGCCTGCCGCGACGGCGACCCCCGATAAGTTTTTGTGGAATTACAGCATTGCCTTCCCCAAAGGCTTAACCAAAAAAGCCGATTCTTTTCTCTCAGCGATGAATTCGCTGAACATTCCCGGCGCGCGTTCAAGCAAGTCTTCTGCGCTGGATATGCTGCAATTTAACGGCAAACGTGACGTGAACGAGGTGCGCAAGGCCCTCTTCCCCGGCAAAGACAGCGGCTTTGGGTTGATCGATGGGGCCAGCGACATCAATTTGAGTTTTCCGGTGAACTCGCTCAAACCTGTCACCCTCCGGCTGGAATCGGATCTTTCTACCGGGTATAGCTGGCAGATTCTCAACGCCACGATAAATGGCGTCGGCTTGTCCTCCTCTTCGACGTTTGTGGCACGAGGCGGCGGTGCAGTGCCACAGATGCAGGTGATCACCTTTACCCCGGCCAATACCGGCACGGCCACCATTCATTTGGCCTATCGTCGCAGCTTCAACATGGGCGAGGTGTCTACCCGTTCCTTGAGCGTTGCCTTTGGCGATGCACAGCAAAGCGTTGACCTGAGCAACCCAACCCCTGAGATGGGCGGTGTTGCCAGCGGGACAGGCGGCAGTTCTGCAGCCGTTACGGCCACCGCTTCCAGCGGTTTGCCCTCTGTGTGGGACTGGCGTACCTTTGGCGCGGTCACCCCCATTCGCGATCAGGGTATATACGGCACCTGCTGGGCCTTCAGCACAGTGGGCACGATGGAATCGAACATGCTCGTCAACGGCGGCCCGTCCGCCAACTTGAGTGAGCAGTTTTTGGTTTCCTGCAACAAGCTGGGGTTCACAGCCGATTCGGGCGGCTACCCGCTGCATGATTACCACACCAGCGTGATCGCCAATCTGCAAAGCGTGACCGGTGCGGTTCTCGAAACCGATTTCCCCTACAGCCCAAGCACGGCCGTATGCAAAACGGTCAGCAATCACCCCTATAAATTAAGCAACTGGGGATATGCAGCTTATAGCACGCCCGACACAGCCACCATCAAAGCCGCCCTTTATAACCACGGTCCCGTTTCTACCGGTGTCTGCGCCGGCTCCACCTTTTCAAGATACACCGGCGGTTACTTCACCACAGATGAATCGGCTACCTGCAGTGGCAGCATTAATCACTACGTCGTTTTGGTAGGCTGGAAAGATGTGAGCAGCACCGAAGGCTATTGGATCTTGCGCAACAGTTGGGGCACCAATTGGGGCGACAGTGGTTATATGTACATCAAATATGGCATCTCCAGCGTGGGCCAATGGACCAGTTGGGTAGATTACACCGCTACGAACTCCCCCACACCCATCGAACCGATCGGTAATGTGACAGCCGCTTATCCGACTTTCAAATGGAATTCGGTATCCAGCGCCACATCGTACGAAGTTCAAGTCTTTCAAAACAACATTATTGTGATCGACAACACTTTTTCTTCCAGCATTTGCTCCAGTGGCACCTGCAGCACGCCCCTGGCAAGCAGCCTGATGAATGGCAGCTTATACTGGCGCGTTAGAGCACAGGTCGCTGGTACCTGGGGCACTTATACTCGCCCGGTTGCGATCGCGGTGGATATCATTCCGGCCACCGCCACCCCCACGACTCAACCAACTGAAATTCCAACTTTCACCCCCACGGCCGTGCCAACTGAGGCTTCCCCCACTCCCAGTGAGACCCCAGTGCCAACCGACGTTCCGGCTGACCCAAGCGCCACTCCCGAATCGACCGTGGAACCGAGCGCTGTGCCAACTGAAACGCCGATCACCCCAACAGCCTCTACGCAGCCAAGCGAAGAGCCGACGTTCACACAAGTGGTCATTCCTTCCAATACGCCGGTGACCCCATCGCCGACCGCCTCACCGACTCAAACACCCGTTTTGATCCCCACCAATCAACCCACTCAAACACTGAGCGCTGTTACGCCAAGCGCATCACCGACAAAAACGCCTACAAAAACCCCGACCAAAATCGTCACCAAGACGCCTACCAAGACAGCAGCGGTCTCTACTTCTACTTCCTACCCAACCCAACGACCCACCTCTACGTCCACTTTACGACCCACCTCTACCCCGCTGACACCCACGTCAACCTTCACCAACACACCCTGGGTAGAGCCCAGTGCCACCGCAACTCTGGTTCCAGTTGAGCCGACACCGACCACTGTGGTGACTGAATTGCCGCCTGCCATCCCGGTTTTGCTCGGCCCCGGCGGTGTGCTTTACGATGGAAAAGTCACCCTGCAGTGGAACATGGTTGAAAATGCCTCTCTCTATGTGCTGAACCTGTATTCTTACACCAAGAGCGCCGTGGTTTATTCTGAAACCATCGATGCCAGTAATGAAGCCTGCAAAGAGGGTGTTTGCACCTATATTCCCGATGTTGTTTTTGAGAATGACAGCTACAGTTTCGCCGTAGCAGCCCTCAATCCCAGCGGGGCCAGTCCGTTCAGCACCCCAACGAACTTCTCAATTTGCGGCAATGATGGCTTCGATTACGCCTTCAACGCCAACGCCACCTGCTGGGTGCCCTCGAACGGCGCCACCTGGACGGTGAACGCCAATTACTACTACGGCACCGGCAGATTCTTGCGCTGGGCCACCACCAGCTACCCGGCCAGTTTTGATAACTTCGCCCTGGAAGCCTATCTCTGGCGGGATGGTGGAACACGGTCGAGATACGAATCCGGGTTGGTTTTCAGGGGGACGCCCAATCTTGATTCCTCCAACAAGTGGACTTCGGGATACTTCTTCATGTACCGCAACGATGGTTCCTTCACGGTTTACAAGAGAGTGAATGGCAGAGAAACCTCCTTCATCAAATGGACGCAATCTTCGGCCATCCACAAAGGTAATTGGAATGACTTGCGCGTTGAGGTAAATGGGAATTCGATCACCTGTTACATCAACGGTGTTCAGGTCTGGCAGGGGAGCGATTCTTCTCTCTCGAGCGGATTGGCGGGATTCACTTTCTACAACGGCATATTCCCCTCAAGGCTTTACATAGATTCTGTCTCGCTGACCAAACCATAAACAGCCAATCTAAAACCAGACACCCTCACGATAATGTGAGGGTGTCTTCATAAGACTTGTTTTTGAGTGTTGTGATCGCCGAACCGGTATTAAACCGTGAGCAATTTGCCGTTTTTCATCAAGATCTCGGTCAAAGGTTCTCCCCAGGGGATAAGCTCAATTCCTTGGTCTTTCAACTGATCTACAACGTTTAACCGTTTTGCGCAGGTGATACAGCCACTGAATTTGACGCCATTTTCCATAGCGTATTTCACCTCGTCCTGAACCTGCTTGTTCTCGGCCAGCAGTTTTGCCGGGGCTCCCCAAATGATGACCGTGACCTTTTCCCACCAGCCGTGTGACAGGCTGTTGATGGCATACATCATCACCATATTGATCGAGGTGTCGATATCTGCGTTCGTCCATAAAATATAAAGCGTTTTTTCTGTGTCCATGTGGGGCTTCTCGATTCTAAAAATTTTTTTGATCTGACAATCAACCGAAAACCAATACTTCGGCTGTTTGCAGAACATAAGCTTAGTTAATACCTGCGATCAGGCGGGATATACAAAAAATTATACCTGCATTATCCACTGTGTGCGGTAAAACAAGCTGCCACGAGAGAGGGAATTTCCCACTTAGAAAAACAAACTAAAGCGATGCCGCGATCTGACCCGCCCAGGCACGGATGAACTCCCAGTTGCGTTTTTCACCCGGTTTTGCCTGTATGATCAGCATCACGAAAAGGGTGGCCCAGGGTTTGAGACGGTAAATATCCAGGCGGCCACCCAGCAATGCCACCGAAACGGGTTTGTTTTTCCCGGCTGCCTGCAGCATCGGCTTGACATAATTCGGGATGGCGGCGTACTTCTCTTTGAAAGATAAATGGCCTGCTTTGAGGGGCGCCAAAGCCAGACCGGGGTCAACTGCCACAGGCACATCCTCCACCTGGGTCTCGCCTGAATCGGTCAAGCTCATTGCCGTCGCAAACAGGGCCAATGGTTTTTCGCCAATGGCTGAGCGATTTTTCGCCAGGAACTTCCTTACCTCGCGCTGCCACCCCAAGATCATCGGCCCACCGATCACGAATGAATCGTACTGTGTCAGTTCTTCAGCCTCTGCAATATTGGCCAGGGTCACCTCAAAGCGCACGTCTTTTTTCAATTCTTCTGCGATCGTGCGTGCCACCTCGCTCGTTGTGCACGACATCGTCGAATAAGCCACCAAAACCTTTTTCATTTTTTCACCACTTGTTTAAATTAGTCTTCTTATATGATACGCAAAAAGCGAGGGATTGATGCACAACTAAAGAAACAGCCGCTCTACATGTTGTAGGGCGGCTGTTCGTATTCTAGAGAACTTCTGCGTTCTCAAACTGACTGTTGTAAAGTGAGGCGTAAAAGCCGTCCTTTTCAAGCAGCTCGTTATGAGAACCTTGCTCCACAATATCGCCGTTGTTCATCACCAGGATAAGGTCGGCGTTGCGGATGGTGGAGAGCCGGTGTGCGATGATGAAGCTGGTGCGGTTCTTCATCAACACATCCATCGCCTGTTGGATGAGCACCTCGGTACGGGTATCAACCGAGCTGGTTGCTTCATCGAGGATGAGAATGCGCGGATCGGCCAGAATGGCGCGGGCAATGGTCAACAACTGCTTTTGCCCGGATGAAACGTTCGATGCCTCCTCATCCAGCACCATGTTGTAACCTTCAGGCAGGGTGCGGATAAAGTGATCTACATAGGCCGTTTTGGCTGCATTGACCACCTCTTCATCACTGGCGCCCAACCGGCCATAACGGATGTTTTCCATGATCGAACCGTTGTACAGCCAGGCATCCTGCAGCACCATACCGAACATCTTGCGCAGGTCTTCACGCTTGAAGTCACGGATGTCGTGCCCATCCACCTTGATCGAACCGCTGTTGACATCATAGAAACGCATCAGCAGCTTGACCATGGTGGTCTTGCCCGCCCCGGTGGGGCCAACGATGGCGATCTTCTGACCGGGTTTCACATCGGCGCAGAAATCGTTGATGATGATCTTGTCAGGATTGTAGCCAAAGTGAACATCTTTGAACTCCACACCGCCATCGACGTGATCCAGATGAACGGGGTTCTCTGCTTCGCTGACTTCTTCTTCTTCAGCCAGGAACTCAAAGACGCGTTCGGCCGAAGCCGCCATCTGCTGCATCACGTTAGAGATGTTGGCGATCTGGGTGATCGGCTGTGTGAACGAGCGCACATACTGAATGAAGGCCTGAATGTCACCCACGGTGATCGAGCCCTTGATCGCCAGCCAGCCGCCGAGGATCACAACCGCTACATAGCCCAGGTTACCGATGAAGGTCATGACCGGCATCATCAAGCCCGATAAGAACTGGCTTTTCCAAGCCGTACCGTAAAGAGTTTCGTTCAAGCCGTCGAATTTCGCGATGCTTTTCTCTTCACCGTTGAAGGCCTTCATCACGATATGGCTGCCGTACATTTCTTCCACATGGCCATTAACGTGACCCAGATAGTTCTGCTGCTCTTTGAAGAATCGCTGCGAATTTTTCACCACGAAGCTGATAAAGACGGCCGAGAGCGGAACCACGATCAGCGCGACCAGGGTCATGATCCAACTGATCGAGAGCATCATCACCAGCACACCGATCATGGTCACCACCGAGGTCACCATTTGGGTCAGGCTTTGGTTCATGGTCTGGCTGACGGTATCTACATCGTTGGTGATGCGCGAGAGCACTTCACCGTGACTGGTGCCGTCAAAATAACGCAGCGGCATACGGTTGATCTTTTCGGCGATTTCTTTGCGGAACTGGTAGGTGATCTTCATAGAGACATCGGTCATGATCCAGCCCTGAACGTAACTGAACCCAGCCGAGATCAGATAAAGACCGGCCAGCCACAGCAGGGTCTTGCCGATGTAACCAAAATCAACGCCGCTGCCGGTTCCAGCGATCTGACCCATGATGCCTTCAAACAGCTTGGTCGTGGCATTGCCCAGGATCTTTGGGCCGATGATCGAAAACACCGTAGAAGCAATGGCGAAGATCAATACAACAACGATCGAAACCTTATACACCGCTAAATATTTCAGCAGCTTTGCGAGGGTGCCTTTGAAGTCACGCGCCTTTTCGCCGCCGCGCATCATCGGGCCACCGGGGCCACCGCGCATGGGGCCACCGCCCATCATGCCGCGCTGTTGTTGCTGCTGTTGAGGACGATTTTGCATACTCATTGCAATTCCTCCTTGCTCAACTGCGATAACGCAATTTCTTTGTAGGTCTCGCAGGATTCCATTAACTCTTTATGTGTACCAATACCCACAACTTTTCCTTCGTCCAGAACAATGATCTGTTCAGCGGTGCGAATGGTGGCGATGCGTTGCGCTACGATCAAAACGGTGCTGCCACCGGTGTAGTCTTTTAGGGCCTTACGCAAAGCAGCATCGGTCTTAAAGTCGAGCGCTGAGAAACTATCGTCAAAGATATAGATGGGTGGTTTCTTCACCAGTGCGCGGGCAATCGAAAGACGCTGCTTTTGACCGCCAGAAACATTGCTGCCGCCTTGCGAAATTTCTGTCTCAAACTTTTCAGGCATGTCGGCGATGAACTCAGTTGCCTGAGCCACCTCGGCGGCCTTTTCAATATCCAGTGTTGTGGCGTTCTCGTCTGCATAAAGCAGGTTGCTTTCGATGGTGCCCGAGAAGAGCATGCCGCGCTGGGGAATGTAACCAATGTGATTGCGCAGGTCTTTTTGTGTCAATTCACGGATGTCAATGCCATCCAGAGAGATGGCGCCCCCAGTGACATCAAAAAAGCGCGGGATCAGGTTAACCACGGTGGATTTACCAGAGCCGGTCGAACCGATAAAAGCGGTCGTTTGGCCGGGCTTTGCTGTAAAGCTGATATCGTGCAGCACATCTTCTTCTGCGTTCGGATATTTGAATGAAACATGATCGAACTTGACCACACCCTTGATGGGTTCCGCCAGATGTTTTGGCTCCTGAGGGTCCAAGATCGAGGGTTTGACGGCCAGCACCTCAGCGATGCGGTCGCCCGAGACCGAGGCGCGCGGGAACATGATGAACATGATCGAGAGCATCAAGAACGACATGACCACCTGCATGGCATACTGCAAGAAGGCCATCATATCGCCCACCTGCATGACCGAGTCGGCCACCTGATGCGCCCCCACCCAGATGATGAGGATGGAAAGTCCGTTCATCAACAACATCATCATTGGCATCATGATGACCATGATGCGGTTCACGAACAAGCTGGTTTGGGTCAGGTCTACGTTGGCCTTATCAAAGCGCTCTTCTTCAAACTTCTGCGTGTTGAAGGCGCGGATCACCATCATACCCGAAAGGGCCTCGCGGGTCACCAGATTGAGACGGTCGACCAATTTTTGGATGATCTTGAATTTGGGCAGGGCCACAGAGAACACGGTCAAGATCAGACCGAGCAAAATGATGACAGCCAGCGCGATCACCCAAGACATGGAAACACTTTTATCCACGGCACGGATGACGGCGCCTACACCGATGATCGGCGCGTAGAAGATCATGCGCATGCTCATGATCACCAGCATCTGCACCTGGGTGATATCGTTGGTGGTGCGGGTGATCAGCGATGCGGTGGAGAATTGATCGAACTCAGCCTTTGAGAAGCTCTCCACTTTCTTGAACAGATCGCGGCGCAGGTCGCGTGACATGCCGGCGGCCACACGTGCCGAGAGGAAGCCCACCAGAATGGTACAAACCGCCGAAACAAGCGTCACCAGCAGCATCAGAATGCCGATGTTGATCACATAGTTCATCTGAATCTTGCCGGTGTCCATGCCCAGCGCCGCATATTCAGCCTTCACCTGGGTGACAGCCGTTTGTGTGATCATGCTGGTGTTCAGGGTGGCAAATTTTTCATTGATCGCACTGGTGATCTTGGATTTCACGTCCGCGGGCAGTGACTGGAGGACTGTGAAAACGTCCTGACCAGGCGGAATCTTGGAAAGATCAAGCGCCGACCCCTGCATCATGGCAGCCGCCTTGGAAGGATCGGCCATGATCTCGTTGACCGCATAAACGGCCAGGAAAGATTTGCCCATGATCGGGTTGATCTTGTCGGTTTCTGTTTGATCGATCTTGTTCAGCACGTAGATCGATTCAGTTGCCAGCGTGGGGTACTCGTCAACATACTGTTGCGATTCGGTGGAACCCGAATTAACAAGCGTGTAATCGGCCAGTACACCGGCTTTTTCATCCTCCGACATGAAGGTGGTCAGCTTGTTCATCTCGCTCTGACGGATCGCCGTCGGGACAGCATTAATGATGCCGCCCTGTTGGATGCCATCATTGATGATCTTCGACATGTAATCGGGCAGTGCCAGGTCAGCCTGCGCCTGCACGAATAACAGACCAACGGCAATCACAATTAACAATAAATAAGGCTTTAAATACTTCAAAATTTTAAACATTCAGTGCATTTTCCTTTCTAACAAACCATGTCTTAAGAAATAATTGCAGGATGGTTTCGTTTTTCTATTCGTCTGTAGGTTTTTGTGGGGAAGCAGAGAAATGGGGAGGTCTACTCATATTGTGAAAACGACTTCTTTTATGGAAGTCACTAAAATGCGTGTGACCAAGCAAATTCACCTGTAACTTGCCCAGCAATTCGAGCAATTGGTCAATCTCAGCCGGATCCATATCAGAAACAAGCGAGTTCAGATAATTGATCTTTTTGGGCGCCATTTTGGTAACGTAATCGCGGCCAGCATCGGTGAGATAAAGGCGGTAAATGCGGCGATCCTGCGGGTCGTTTTCACGGCGAATCATCCCCTGATCTTCCAATCCCTTCACCAGCGAGCTGATGGTATTTTTGGTCACGTTTTGCATGTGACTGAGCATGGTGGGGGTGACGCCCGCTTCTTCACGTAAAACTTCTCCGCCATACAAACGGATCAAGATGCCCATGCGTGGCCCCGATACCTCATCCTCACTATCCTGCTGGTTCGCCAGTGCATCGAACAAATTGGCAATGCGTCGCAGGGTGTTGCTCAATTGAATGCCGCGCACGTTTTCGATGCCAGACATTTCAACGATCTTTTTACGCACAAAATCGTCGATCTTCTTGCTTCTTTCTTGTCGCTGTTGAGGTGTTAAATCTTTAAAATCTTTCATCATGCTTTCCTGACTATTTAGTACGGCATCGAACTATACTACGCCGAATTATCTGTGTAAAGGGGCGATTTTTATTCTCTTATAAAAGTCTAATATTCATCTAGAGAGGTTTTTCTTAATAAAATCATGAGCTTTCTCTTTCAACTTTATGGTCGCAGGTGATATAGTTTCTATCGTGCGATGGGAGGAAACCTTGAACATTCTGGTCTTTAATTGCGGCAGTTCATCGCAAAACTACAAACTGTACCGGGTAAACGGCCGCTTGCTCGAACTGATCTGCAGGGGCAAAGCGCACCGGGTGGGTGTGAAAGGCAGTGAACCTGCCTTTATCGAACATCATTGGGGGGAACAATCCCAAAAGGATGTGCTGCCCCTGCCCGATCACCGCAGCGCGGCCCAGTTGATCTTGAACTTTCTGGCCGAAAAGCACTTCAGCGTGGACGCCATCGGCCATCGTTTTGTGCACGGCGGCGAGCGCTTTCAGCGCTCTATTTTGTTGACGCCAGAGAATTTGGCCGAATTAAACGGATTGATGCCGCTGGCGCCCATCCATAACCCCAACTCACTGAGCGTGATCGAAGTTTGCCTGGAGCGCCTGCCCAGTATTCCTGAAACACTAAGCTTTGACACGGCCTTTCATGCCAATTTGCCAGAGAGCGCCTATCGCTGCTATGCGCTGCCGCAGCAGTTCGGAGAAAATGGGCTGCGCAAATATGGATTTCACGGCCTGTCTTACCAGTACGTGTGCCAGAAGGCGGCCGAATTCTTGAACCAGCCGTTACCCTCCTTAAAGCTGGTGGCCTGCCACCTGGGCACGGGCGGGTCGTCGGTGGCTGCCATTCAAGGCGGGCGCTCGATCGACACCTCGATGGGCTACTCGCCGCTGGCCGGGCTGATGATGAGCACCCGCAGCGGAGATGTGGACGCAGCCGCCGTGTTAAAGCTGATCGAAAGCCAAGGCAGTGCAGCCGTCAATGACCTGCTCAACAAACGTTCCGGTTTGCTGGGTGTTTCGGGCACTTCCAGCGATCTGCGTGACCTGATCGCCGCCATGCCAAACGACGAACGGGCCGCGCTGGCCGTTGAAATGTATGCCCTGCGCCTGAAAAAGACCATCGGCAGCTACCTGGCCCTGCTGGGCCGGGTGGACGCCCTGCTCTTCACCGATGACATCGGCCTGCAAAACCCCTACATACGTGCGCTGGCCTGTGACGGGCTGGAATGGGCCGGCATCCATCTGGATGAGGTCGCCAATCAGAACGCGCCGCTTGATCGCATGAGCGACATCCGCGCCAAGGGTGCAGACGTGCACATTCTGGTCACCCCCACCGATGAAGAGCTGGTGATCGCGCGTGAAACCCTGGCCTTGTTGGAGGCGGAAGAATATGCCTGAGACCCTGCGCACGAACGATAGCCGCTTTCTCACCGTTTTGCCGCGCGGCGGCAGCCGTTTTGTTCAGCCCTGCCAGCATATCACACCGGCTGATCTGCCCGCCCTGCAAGCCTGTGCCGATGAGTGGCCACAAGAAAACCGGGCTGCCGTAGATGCCGTGCGGGCCAAATTCGAGCAGGAGCCCGACTTGAGGCAATATCTGGCTTGCGAAACGGCTTTCTTTGCCGGCCTGCCCGCCCAGGCGGTTCATTATGCCCTGCCGCCTGAAGACACAGCCGGCCTGCTCCGTTTCGGCGCGGACGGTCTGGTGCATGCCTGGGTGGCCGGTCAGCACCCGCGAGGGCGCATCGTTTCTGTTCATTTGGCCGCACAAACCACTCTGGCAGCAATTTGCGACGGGGCGGCGGTGGATTGCTCTGTGGGCTACAGCCTGCTCGACGGACTGCCCGGCCTGACAAGCTGCGGCGAGATCGACCCCAGCCTGCTATTTTTTCTCTGCGACCAGGGAGTGAACACAGCCGAGATCAGGGTGAGGCTCTACACACAATGCGGCTGGCGCTCCTTTGCCAAAAGATCATTTTCTTTTGCCGAATTTTTGGCCGGGGATGATCCGGAGTTGTCGCTGGCCCGCTCCATGTATTTTCATGGCCTCATCAAGCAGATCGGCGCCATGCTCTCTGTTTTAGGGGGCGCCGACCGCATCGTCTTCGTGACCGATTCCTGCGCCTGCTGTGAAGAGATGATCGAGCAGGTGCGCTGCCACTTTTCTGAAAACAAACTGGACTTCGCGACCGATGAAATAAAGCGGGAAGACCTGCTCCTATCGCTTTTGCAAACCCGGTAAGATCAAAACTCATTTATTGATTTTCGTGTCGGCGCCGCTGTATAATCAGCTTGTATAGACAAATCAAAATGGTTTGTCGGTAGTTTAGCAGGAGTTAAGATCGACATGACCTGGAAAACGAGGTACTTGCCGGATGAGCGCCTCATCGAGATCGTGTTTACGGGGAAGTTCCAAATGACCGATCTGGTTGAGGTCACACAGGGCGTTGTAAAACTGGTCGAGCAAAAAAAGACCTTCTGGGTGGTATGTGATTGTACGGCGATCATTCACAACACGACCGCTTTCAATATTTACGAAATGCCCCGCATCTTCGATGCCCAGAACATAGATCACCGCATTAAAGAAGCCGTGCTTTTGCCGGAAGAAGCCGCGGCACGCAAAAACCTTGCGTTTTATGAAACCGTGTGCCGCAATCGCGGTTACAACGTCAAGGTATTCGATACCCGCGCAGAGGCCATCGACTGGCTGAAAGCCTGATCGGCAACAGACAAACCCTCCTCATTCCATTGACGCAATCCCAATTGAATCTAGTAAAATTATGTCTAGATTCGAGGAGAGTTCTATGAGAAAAGGCGTCCGACTTTTAGCGGTAATTTTTCTGGCAGTGTTTCTAAGCAGTTGCAGCCGTCCGGCAACAAACACCCCCGCATCCACATTGGGCCCCACTTCGACCCCACAGGTGATCATCGTGACCGCCACACCCGAACCCACCACACTGGCGGCACCCAAGGCCACTGCACAGCCGCAGGCCAGCCCCACCGCCGGCGCATATTCGCCCATCAGCGCAGACATCACGGTGGATAACTTCAAACTGCGCAGGGGACCCGGTTTTCTGTTCGATGCGGTAGCCCTGTATGATTCCAACGAGAGCGTGCTCATCATGGGACGTACGCCCGGCAACGCCTGGTATTTCGTACAGACCCAGGACAATCGCTCCGGCTGGATGAAAGCGGAATACCTCGAGTTCGGCGGCGATGCTGAGACGATTCCCTTTATCAATCCAAACGATGTGCAGACCATCATCGGTCATGTGCGCACCAACGTCAGCAACCAGGCCGCCTCAGGCATTGGCGTGCTGCTCTCCCCCCAAAGCGGTTATAACGGCAGCAACGGCGATAACACGCTCAGCGATGAAAGCGGCACCTTTTACTTCTACCTGCCCAAACGACTGGAAGGCAATTACTTCGTTGAACTGAACGGCTTTAACTGCACCGGTAATTTGGTGGTGGGGCGCTGTGAACTGCCCTATAACATGCCCATCGCCCAACCCATCAGCCTGCCCATGCCAAACGGGGTGACCCTGGAGTTTGTCTTAGCCCATAACTAAGAAACTATATAATTACGTTTTCCTATTATAGATAATATCTCCCTGTAATACTATATAGAGATATTATCTATATAGTAAATTTATCGGTAAATTATCTATATATTGACATTATAGATAATTTATCGATATACTAATAATTAAGCTCATATAAAGTTGAATGGAAAGCATATGCTATGAAAGCGATATTAACTGGAGATATTATTAAATCAACTCAATTAAATTCACAAAGGCGTAAGGAACTATATTCTAGCTTCTCTGATCTATCTAATATTCTACAAAAGCACTATTCAAATGAGATCATACCTTTTCAATTAAGTAATTTTCGGGGGGACAGTTGGCAATTAGTTGTTGAAAAAGTAGAAAAATCTCCAGAAATTGCAGTCTTTGTTCGTGCTTTTTTTCGTTACACATTTAGTAAAGAGAAGCTAGACACACGTATAGCGATTGGAATAGGAGAGGTTGATTTTATTCCCCCAGAGAACATTTCTGGAGGTGATGGGAGAGCTTTTTTCTTGTCTGGGTCTTTGCTTGATAGTCTGCGGACCAAAAATATGGGGATTCGCGTTCAAGGTTACTACAAAAAAAATGGCTTTACCTATGATGGGTTACAAACCGTTATCGAATTACTTGACATAATAATTTCCGATTGGAACTCTAGTCAGTGTCAAGTTGTTTTTTGGGCAATGCAAAATTTAAATCAAACAGAAATTGCGAAAAATTGGCAGCCGCAACCGATAAAGCAATCTTCTGTTTCCTATAACTATAAAAAGGCGAACTGGAAAACTATTACAGAGAGCCTTCGTTTTTGCGAAAACGCGATACATTATTTAACAGAATAAAAGAGGTACTATGAGGTCAATGTGGTTGCAACTTTTCATTGCATTAGTCTTGGTGTACATACTAGTTGAATGGGCTCTTAATGCCATAGCAAAGAAACCACAGAAGAACAAACAAAATCTACTAAGAGATGCTTGGTTTTGGCCGCTGGTTTCCGCAGCCTTTCATGCTGGGACTGTATACATACTAGTAGCTGTCTGGTCATTCTGGTGGCTGCCAATTACGGTATTCACGGTCCACGCATTGATAGGGTATATCCTTCGACGAAAAAATCAAGATAATTACCTGCCTTTAAAAATTACAGCCCAATGTGCTTTTATATCCCTGCGATTATTGTTGTTCATAACTATATACAGTCTAGGGTACGGTATGTCTTTTTGGTGGAGTCCCTACCCAGCCATCAGTCACGTCTTGCTGGTTTTGCTTCTAGCAGGCATTTTGCTACTACCACTTGGCGGAAGGCTCATCGGCGCTTTTATGGCTCCGTTCCAGGCGCAGATTACAAAGTATCAAGAAATAAAGCCGAAGACACCCCAAACGGTCGGCACGCGAAAAGGCCTTTTACAGAAGATCAGTGAACAGATTTTAGGCGTTACGCCCGAAACAGAGAAAGTGGAAATATCCGCACAGCCTGCGCCGAACTCCTCCGGGCTCGAGGACGGCGGTCGGGTGATCGGGTATTTGGAAAGACTGCTGATCTTCCTTTTTTTGCTGGCCAATCAATTCGCGGCTATCGGTTTTTTGGTCGCCGCCAAATCGATCTTCCGCTTTGGCGAGTTTAAAGATAGTGAAAACCGTATGCAGGCCGAGTACATCATCATCGGTACATTCTCTAGTTTCATCTATGCCATTCTGGTGGGGATGGCTGTGCGCTGGTTGATCGGATGACCCGGGCAGAGAAGGAACTGTTTTTGAACGAACCTATGCAGGTAAACGAAAAGAAATCATCCCGCCTTTCATCCATTGACCTCTTTCGCGGGTTGGCCATTCTGGGCATGGTGCTGGCCAATTATCTGGGCGGGGTGGCCTGGATCAGCCCGTGGCTCAAGCACGCCAAAGACGCCGGCTTCACGGTGATCGATCTGGTGGCGCCGATGTTCATCTTCGCCATCGGGCTCACCTACGGGCGCTCCTTTCGGCATCGGCTGAAACGGGATGGCGCCGGCAAGACCTATCAGCATTTTGTGGTGCGTTTCGCCGCGCTGCTGGGCATGGGGGCGCTTTTCAGCGCCGGTGAGGTGCTGCTGGGGGTGGACGGACAAACCGTCAACTGGGGCGTCTTGCAGGCCATCGGTGTAGCCGGGCTGGTGACCCTGCCCCTGCTGCATCTGCCCGCCTTGGCACGCTTTTTGATCGGGCTGGCGATTCTGGCACTGTACCAGTATCTGCTGGATGCCTTTTGGCTGAACCGGGTGCTTGCTGATCCACACGGCGGGCTGCTGGGAGCCATCAGTTGGTCGGGCATGCTGGTGCTGGCAACCGTTCTGGCGGACAGCTTCTTCAGCCGGGATGGCGAGCGCAGGCTGCGCGGGGCGGCCCTCTTGAGCGCGCTGGCAGGCCTGCTGTTGAGCGGGCTTTTTGTGATCAGCAAAAATCGCGTTTCTGCCACCTATGTGCTGCTCTCGCTGGGACTGAGCGGCCTGCTCTTTTCGGCCTGTCAGATCTTGGTCGAACAGTTTCACCTGCGTTGCCGCTGGCTGGAATCGTGGGGGCGCAACCCGCTGCTGCTTTACCTGCTGCATTTGTTGCTGCTGGGGTTGGTGGTGCTGCCCGGCCAGGCCGCCCTTTATGCGCAGGCGCCTCTGTGGCTGGTGTTGGTGGAGGCCTTTGTGCTGTTGGCCGCATTGAGCGCGGTGGCCTGGGCGCTTGACAGGCGCAAGGTCTATGTCAGCTTGTAGCCCTCAAGGGTTGAAAACGGGAAGAAAAATGCTTCCTCTGGAAGTTTATCCATGTTGGTTCGCTCATTCCTATCGGAGGGAATTCATGAAGAAGTTCGCCATTGTGTTGCTTATCCCCCTGCTGCTGACCGCCTGCATCCCCAGCCCGGAAGAGATCCAGCAGTCGATTGACCAAACGCAGACGGCCGCGGCGCCGACCGCCACACCCGTTCCGGTGGCTACGGCCACGCCTGAAGCGACCGATCAGTTCGCCATGTGGTTCACGCTGGAACAGACCATCAATAATCTGATCACGGGGGTGGATGGCGTGCGGGTGGTGCACTGGGTCAAGCTGGATGGGGAGGTGA
The DNA here is from genome assembly GCA_964459385.1 of uncultured Anaerolinea sp. Classification (GTDB taxonomy): domain Bacteria; phylum Chloroflexota; class Anaerolineae; order Anaerolineales; family Anaerolineaceae; genus UBA6107. The sequence continues at coordinate 171,973 of CAYWLG010000001.1, read as the reverse complement.
TCGAGATCGACCTGCAAACCGAATGGCATGCGGCCGAGAATCAGCCCGAGGTGGCCTTTGCCATCGTCAAGCAGCTTTCAGGGTTTTGCAGCAACACGATGGCCGACCAGATCAAGGCCTATACCGGGGTCGATCAGCCCTCGATCCGCATCGTCACCACCTCGGTGGATGAGCGTTATGAGTTCACCTCGCTGACCACCTTCGAGCAGTGTGTCTCGGTGGCCTTTGGCGACCTGAATTATCAAGACTGGCAGACGGCGGCCAATGTGACACAGTTGAAGTAGCCTGAATGGAGAAAGGGGCCGTCAAGCATCGCCGTTCCATCCGCCTGCCGGATTTCGATTATGCCCTGCCCGGCGCCTATTTCGTCACCCTGGTCACGCAGGGACGTGACCGTCTCTTCGGCGAGATCGTGAACGATGAGATGGTGTTGAACGCCTTTGGCAGGGTGGTGGAGGAAGAATGGCAAAAGACCGCGATCCTTCGACCAGAGGTGGGTTTGGGCGCATTCGTGATCATGCCGAATCACGTGCATGGCATCCTCCATATTTTAGAGCCATCCGTCCAGTCGGTAAGGGCGTATCGCGATACGCCCTTACCAGAGCCAGACGGTTGCGCGGCCCATGCAAAGGGGCTTCGATCGCCATCCCGTACGGTTGGCGCGATCGTGCGCGGATTCAAAGGGGCCGCCACCAAACGCATCAACGAGCTGCGCGGCACGCCGGGGGCATCGCTGTGGCTGCGGAATTATTATGAGCACATCGTGCGCACCGACAGGGAGTATTTGCAGGTCGAAAAATACATTCTGGAGAACCCCCTGCACTGGCTGACCGATGAGGAGCATGCCGGATGATGCCAACATCAAAAACCGGGCATTCATGGATTACCCCGGCCAGATAAAACAATTCTCCAAAGAGCGTTTTTTGGTGCATAATTAAGCCATCCAATATTAACGGGGACGCCATGAACACACTTTATTACGGTGACAATCTCAAGGTCTTGCGCGAACACATCGCCGACGAATCGGTGGATCTGATCTATCTGGACCCGCCCTTCAACTCGAACCGCTCTTACAACGTGCTCTTCAAGGACGAGAGCGGCGCCAGCTCCGACGCGCAGATCACCGCCTTTGACGATGCCTGGCACTGGGGCGAGACGGCCGAACGCACCTATCAGGACCTGATCGAACACGCCCCCCTCAACGTGGCCAACATGATCGGCGCCCTGCGCCAGTTCATCGGCACCAACCAGATGATGGCCTATCTGGTGATGATGGCCGCGCGCCTGGTGGAACTGCACCGCGTGCTCAAACCGACCGGCTCGCTCTACTTGCACTGCGACCCCACCGCCAGCCACTATTTGAAAATGATCCTGGATATGATCTTTGGTGGAGATAATTATCGTAACGAAATCATCTGGAAGAGATCAAATCCAAAAAGTTTAATTTCAATCAATTTACCAAACTCTACAGACACAATTTTGCGCTATTCAAAATCACATACCTGTACTTATCACCAACCCTATGGTGAACACGACCCAGAGTATGTTGATAAAGCTTATAGGTATTCAGATAAAAACGGGAAATACCGATTACTCCCATTATTAAATCCTAATGACGACAGACCTAATTTGACGTATGAATTTTTAGGAGTAAAACGTGTTTGGCGCTGGACAAAAGAACGCATGCAGAAAGCCTACGAAGACGGACTTGTTGTGCAATTAAAACCCGGTGCGGTTCCTCAATACAAAAAATATTTGGAAGATTCCAAAGGAAGAACAATCACTAATCTTTGGGATGATATACAACAAGCTGCAGGAAATGAAGCGTTAGGCTACCCAACGCAAAAACCAATTGCCTTACTTGAACGCATATTAAATATATCATCCAACCCGGGTGATGTGGTGCTCGATCCCTTCTCGGGCTGCGGTACCTGCATCGCGGCGGCGCAGAAGCTGGGGCGGCAGTGGATCGGCATTGATATCACCCATCTGGCCATCGCCATGCACAAGAGCCGCCTGAAAGACATGTTCGGCCTGGAACCCAAGAAGGATTATCAGATCGTCGGCGAGCCCGAAGACCTGGCCGGGGCGCAGCAACTGGCGCGCGAAGACCGCTACCAGTTTCAGTGGTGGGCGCTCTCGCTCATCGAAGCCCGTCCGCTGGGGGGCAGTGAGGGCAGCAAGGTGGGCAAAAAGGGAGCCGACCGCGGCATCGACGGCGCCATCAATTTTTTGGATGACCGCAAGGGCGGGGTGGGCCGTGCCCTGGTGCAGGTGAAGAGCGGACATGTCAACAGCGCCCACATCCGCGACCTGAAAGGCACGCTTGAACGCGAAAAAGCGCAGATCGGCATCTACATCACCCTCGAACCGCCCAGCCGCGACATGGTCAGCGAAGCGGCCAGCGCCGGTTTCTATCATTCAGAGGTGTGGGAGAAAGACTACGCGCGCATCCAGATCTTGAGCGTGGAAGAACTGCTCAACGGCGCCGAGGTCAAACTGCCGCAAACGCCGCGCGGCGCCACCGCCTTCAAACAGGCCGAAAAGGTGGACAAAGAAGGCCCCAAACAGGGCGAACTGGACATTTGACCGCAGCCGTCAAACGCGGTTTCTGAATCACCCCCGGTAATAGAATAATTTTTATTGGTAGGGGCAAGGCATGCCTTGCCCCTACACGCGTCCATCGTTGGGTCGTTTGGATCAACCGGGTATGGCCATAGCCTGTCCCTCACCCACGCCTAAAAAGACCTCCATTTTGGAAATTCTCTGATTTCTTCGTTGGGGGCAATTCATGAATTGCCCCTACGGGCGGCCATCGTTGGGTCATTTTAATCAACCGGTGCATGTCCGGGTTACGATCTGCACAAACATTCCCTATTCCACACCCACGCCTAAAAGTCCCTCCATTTTGGGAATTCTCCGATTTCTTCGTCGTGGGCAAGGCATGAATTTCCCCCCCCACACGTCCATCGTTGGGTCGTTTTACCCCACCGGTGCATACCCGGGTTACGATCTGCACAAACATTTCCACATCCATGCCTAAAAAGACCGTCCATTTTGGGAATTCTCCGATTTCTTTGTAGGGGCAAGGCATGCCTTGCCCCTACACGGAACCGTTGTTGAATCGTTTTACCCCACCGGGTTGGGGACGTATCGCGATACGCCTATATCGATGATATACAAACCTTATACAAAAATCCCCTCAAAACACTACCTGATTAAAGGCCTTAAAAGTTGCCAAAACGGCAACTTTTGCGCTTAAAACTTGCCGATTTGGCAAGTTGTTTTTTAGCCCCAAAAGTGGCATTATTTTCTCTGTAATTAGAACAATATTTCTATTCAAGGAGGGAAAATGCCCGACCCACAGGAAAACATGGAAGACGTCAGTGACGAGATCAAAACGTTGCGCGAGCTGATCGCCGAGGCAGCCAAAACTCAGCGCGTGGACCTGCGCCAAACCCTGGATGCGCTGGAAACGGTGGCCAATGCCATGCCCAAGCTGATCACGGTGCTGAAAGCCCGTCACGAGATGCTGCGTCTGGAAGATCAGGACGCCGATCCGCTCTCTGCCCTGCGCCAGGCGTTGAGCGAGCTGGAAAAAGAATGGCCCGAGCTGCACGCGCTCAAAGAACAACTGCGCAGCGGCGGGTCAGACGCCACCGGGAAAGGGCTGGCCGCATGAACCAGGTGCCCAACAAGCTGAGCCCGGCCGAACTGGCCGCTCTGCGCAGCCTGCGCGAACAGGTGCGCCAGCAGCAGCGCGCCGCACGGACCGCGGCCCAGTCCGCTCCCAAACCCGCCGCTCGAAACAAACCTGAGGAGAAATGACCGATCTGATCCGCGCCACCAAACACGCCCTGCAGGAGCCCTCGCTCTTCATGCGCCACACCAGCGCCATCCGCCTGCGCCGCTATCAGCGTGGGGTGTGCGAAGCCGTGTGTGAATCGGTGCTCGAACAGCGTGGGCTGAGCTTTGTGGTCATGTTCCCGCGCCAATCGGGCAAGAACGAGCTGCAGGCGCAGATCGAAACCTACCTGCTGGCGCTGTTCTGCGACACACCGGCCGAGATCGTCAAGGTGAGCCCCACCCTCGACCCGCAGGCCCGCACCGCCATGCGGCGCCTCGAGCGCACCCTCAAGAAGAACCTCTACCTCTCGCATGCCTGGAAGAAAGAAGCCGGCAACATCTACCGGGTGGAACAGGCGCGCATCCATTTTCTTTCGGGAGCCCCTGAGAGCAACATCGTCGGGGCCACCGCCTCGCTGCTGCTGGAGGTGGACGAAGCGCAGGATGTACAGCCGGATAAATTCGACAAAGACATCGCCCCCATGACGGCCTCCACCCACGCCACGCGCGTGTTCTGGGGCACCGTCTGGACCAGTTCTTCGCTGCTGGGACGCGAACTGCGCGCCGCCAGCGCCGCTGAAAAACGCGACGGCAAGAAACGTGTCTTTCGCCTAACCGCCGACGATGTGGCGGCCGAACTGCCCGCTTACAAGGCTTCGGTGGCCGACGTCATTGCCCGACTGGGGCGCGCTCACCCCCTGGTGCGCACGCAGTATTACTCAGAAGAGATAGACGGGCTGGGCGGGCTCTTCCCGCCCGAACGGCTGGCACGCATGCAAGGCCGGGCGCCGCTCCCCGGCGGGGAGCCACAGTCCGGCAAACGCTATGCGATCCTGCTGGATGTGGCCGGGGCGGATGAAGGGGTGCGCGGCAGCGACGGTGCGCTGGCCCTGGCCAACCCGGGGCGCGACGCCACCGCCCTGACCCTGGTGGAGGTGTGCAAGAGCGAAGAAAGCCCCCTGCCGCTTTACCGCCCCCGCCTGCGCCGCCAGTGGATCAGCAAAAGCACCGCAGAACTGCTGCCGCTAATCCGTGCACTGGCGCTCGAATGGCGGGCAGAGGCCCTGGTGATCGATGCCACCGGGGTGGGGGCCGGGCTGGCCTCGCTGCTCGAAAAAGAGCTGCCCGGCCGGGTGACCCCCTTCACCTTCAACACCGCCTCAAAGTCGCGCCTGGGCTGGGATTTTCTCGGCCTGGTGGATGCGCAGCGCTGGCAGGAGAGCCTCTACCCGCCCGACATGCCCGGTGAGCAGGCCGCCTGGCAGCGCGAATTCTTCGCCCAGTTGGCAGCCTGTCAGTTCGAGGTGCTGCCCGGCCCCGAACAGCGCCTCAAGTGGAGCGTGCCCGACGGCAGCCGTGACCCCGCCAGCGGTGAACTGCTGCACGATGACTGGGTCTTCTCGTCCGCGCTGGCTGCCCTGCTTGACCGGCAGGATTGGTCTTTCAGCAGCGGCCCGGCGTTGGTCGTGCCCGGCCACGATCCGCTGCGCGAGTTGGACAAGGGGTTCTAGAAAAAACACGTTTATTCCCTGCCATCCTGGTGGCAGTGAACAGGAAGGAGCTTTTCCATGCTATACGGCATTGACGTCAGTCACTACCAAGAAGAGATCGACTGGCCCAAAGTGAAGGCCAGCGGGGTCAGTTTTGCCATTCTCAAGGCCAGCGAAGGGACGGGGTACATCGACCCCATGTTCGAGGTGAACTTCCGCGGTGCGCTGGCAGCGGGCATCGTGCCCGGCACCTATCACTTTTACCTGCCGCGTTACGACGCCGCCCAGCAGGCGGCCCATTACCTGTCCGTGCTCAAAGAGGTGGTGGGCAGCCAGCCCTGCCTGCCGCCCTGCATTGACCTTGAAACCTCCGGCGCGCCCACACGGGCAGCCATGAACAACGCCGTGCGCACCTTTATGCAGGAGCTCGAACGCGCCGATGGCCGCCCCGGCCTGATCTACACCTCGCCCGGCTTTTGGAGCACCTATCTGCCCGTGCCGGTCTTCAACCAGAACAAACTGACCCTGACCGATCTCGAATGGTCGGTACGCCATCCGCTCTGGCTGGCCCACTACACCACCGGCTGGCCTTCTCAGGTCTTTCCCTGGTCGGGCTGGACCTTCTGGCAGTATTCCAGTGCCGGCAAGATCAACGGCATTCGCACGCGGGTGGACTTGAACTACTTCAACGGCAGCGCCGCCGACCTGGCCGCGCTGGCTGCTCGCAGCCCGGCGCTCGTGAGCGCAGGGGAGGGCAGCCGTGGCTGAGCCGCTCTTCAAACGTCTTTTCAAAGGGGCGGGGAACTCCCCCGCCCGCGCCCAACTGGCCGCAGAAGACGATGCCACTTTTGCAGCAGGGCGGCGCAGCAGCGAGAGCGAGTTCGACCGCTTCAACTACGAGCGCGAAGCGCAATTGCGTCAGGCGCTGGAAGCCTGGCGGGTCAATCCGCTGGCGCGGCGCATCGTGGGGCTGACCTCTCAATATGTGGTCGGCGGCGGGGTGAGCCTTTCGTGTGCCCACAACGGCACGGCCGCCTTCTTGAAGGCCTTCTGGGATCATCCGCTCAACCGCCTGCCCGTGCGCCTGTACGAATGGTGCGACGAACTCACCCGCAGCGGCAACCTCTTTTTGCTGCTCAGCAGTGACGCCGCCGGCATGACCTATGTGCGCGCCCTGCCCGCCTTACAGGTAAAGGCCATCCACTCGCGCAGCAATGACCTCGACCAGGAAACCGGCTTTGAGCTCCAGCCCGGCGCCGACAGCCTCGACACCGTCACCTGGCCAGCCTACTCGCCTGAAGGTGAACAGATCGGGGCAGATGGTCGCCTGCCCGCGGTGATGCTGCACTACGCCATCAACCGCCCGGTCGGCGCCCAGTGGGGCGAATCGGACCTGGCGCCGCTCCTGCGCTGGCTGAGCCGCTATGCCAACTGGCTCGAAGACCGTGCCCGCCTCAACCGCTTTCGCACTGCCTTTCTTTACGTGGTCAAGGCCCGTTTCAGCAGCGAAGCCGAGCGGCGCGCCCGCCAGAACGCCCTCAACGCCACCCCGCCCACGCCGGGCTCGATCCTGGTGACGGATGAAGGCGAAAACTGGAGCGTGCTCAACCCCGAACTGCACAGCGACGAGGCCGGCAGCGACGGTCTGGCCCTCAAGAAGATGTTGGCCGCCGGGGCGGGCATCCCCATGCACTTTCTGGCCGAACCCGAAGGCTCCACCCGCACCACCGCCGAAGCGGCCGGCGGCCCCACCTACCGGCACTACGAACAGCGCCAGCGCTTCTTCTTGTGGCTGCTGGGCGATCTGCTGCGGGTGGTGGTGAATCGGCGCAGCCTCTTCGACAGCCACGTCTCACGCAAAGCAGAGATCGAGGTGCACGGCGCCGATATTTCGGCCCGCGACAACGTCTCACTCGCCCTGGCGGCGGGCAATATTTTGCCCACCCTGCAGGAACTGCGCGACCGCAGCCTGATCGACGATGCCGAGCTGCTGCGTCTGGCCTACCGTTTTTGCGGTGAGAGCGTGGATGTGGCCGAGATGCTGGCACGCGGCCAGGCGGCCCCCGTCACCACCTCTGACAAACGCGTCTCCACGCGCCCTCAGCCCATCAAAGTGGACCCGTTCAGCGGCGAAGAAAAACCCGCCGCAGGAGGGATCGAATGACAGAGGCAAGCCCACAAAACGTACGCGCACGTCTGGCCGTTGCCATGCTGGGCCGTGCGCACCCCACGCTGCAAATTCTGGCCATCAGTGCCGGCAGCGGCAACGGCTGGCAGTTCGATGAAAGCGTGCTGCGCGAAAGCCTGCCGCTCTGGCAGGGAGTGGAATGCTTCATCGACCACGCCTGGAACGAGCGTTCGGTGCGCGATCTGGCCGGGCTGTGCAGCGATCCCGTCTGGGATGCCGGGCAGCAGGGCATCCGCCTCGACCTTACCCCTATCGGCCCGGCCGCCGCCCTGCTCAAAGACGTGGCCGCTCAGATGCAAACTAGTGATGAGTCGCAGCCCGACCTCGGCTTTTCGGCCGACCTGCTTTTCAATGCTGATGGCAGCCATGTGAGCCGCATCTTGCAGGTCTTCTCGGTGGATCTGGTGGTTCACCCGGCCCGCGGCGGCAAATTTCTCAACCCATATTCAGAAACACAGGAGGAAACCCCCATGCAAGAAGTTCAAACCACCCTGAGCAGCGCTGCGCAGGCGCCTGCCGCAGGCGAAGCGCAGCACCAGCAGATGTGCGAACACCTGCTCGAATCCACCCTGGCAGGCGCGCACCTGCCCGAACCCCTCAACAGCCGCCTGCGCACACAGTTCGGCGGCCATGTTTTCAATGCCACTGAACTGGAGGAGGCCGTCAGTGAGGCGCGCACCCTGCTAAGCGAGCTTTCAGCCGCTTCGGTCATTCAGGGGGCAGGACGCATCAGCGAGATGACCAGCCCCGAAGACCAGATCGGCGCCGCCCTGCACGACCTGTTGGGCGTGAGCCGCCCCAGCGGCCTCGAAAAGGTGCAGACTGCCCGCCTGAGCGGCATCCGTGAGTTTTACACCCGCATGACCGGCGATTTCGACTTCAACGGCGGTTATCACCGCGAGCGCGCCCAGTTCGCCGCCACCTCTGACCTGCCGGGCATGCTCAAGAACGCCATGAACAAGCTCATCCTGGCGCGCTGGGAAGAGTTGGGGCGTTCGGGCTACCGCTGGTGGGAGCCCATCGTGCAGGTGGAACACTTCAACAGCCTGCAGGAAATCACCGGCGTGCTGGTCGGCGAAGTGAACCTGCTGCCCGCGGTGGCCGAAGGCGGCGCCTACACCGAGCTGGCCGTCAGCGACAGCAGCGAAACCGGTTCCTGGGGCAAGTACGGCGGCTACGTGGGCCTGACCCTCGAAATGTTCGAGCGCGATGAGACCCACAAGCTGCGCCAGTACCCCTCCAAGCTGGCCTCAGCCGCGCTGCGGCGCATTTCTGCGCTGGTGGGGGCCATTTTCACCGCCAACAGCGGGGTTGGCCCGGCCATGGCCGACACCTACAAGGTTTTTGATGCAACCCACCACGCCAACCTGGGCACCGGCGCCCTCAGCAGCAACGCCTGGGAAGCCGCCGGGCAAGCCATCTACACGCAGCCCCTGGTCACAGCCAGCGGCAACAGCGCGGCCAAACAGGCCATCGACGCCAAATATCTGCTGGTGCCGCGCGACCTGCGCCTGACCGCAATGGAGATCCTCTACCCCAGCTTTGCCCATGAAGCCAACATCTTCTCAGAGAACATGCAAAAGGGGCAGATGGGCGACGTGATCACCGTGCCCGAGTTCAGTGATGCCAACGACTGGGCGGCCGTGGCCGATCCACGCCTGGCACCGGGCATCGTCCTTGGCGAACGCTTTGGCCTGCTGCCCGAGATCATCATCGCCGACGGTGAAACCAGCGGGGCGCTCTTCAGCAACGACGAGATCCGCATGAAGGTGCGTCACTGGGTGAGCGTTTTCGTGGCCGATTACCGGCCCCTGTTCAAGGCCAACGTGGCCTAGATTCATTGAGGAAATTTTACCCACATGGGGGTAGGGGCAAGGCATGCCTTGCCCCTACCGAAACCCAAAAATGTGCCCACAAAAAGGAAAAAAATGACTTTTGTCGAACAGATCAAAAAAGTGCTGCGCTCACGCAAGTTTTGGGTGCTCATCACGGCGCTGCTGGCTACCGCAGCCGCCTATGTAAGCCAAAACATCGATATGTGGCAAGCGCTGCAGATGGCCGTGGCCGCCCTGGCGGTCTATTCCACCGGCGTCGCCATCGAGGATAACGGCAATGGAACCAAACTTCAACCCTGACCGCCTGGTGGCCCAAACCCTGGCTGCGCCTTTTACCCCCCGCAGCCAGGGGAACCCCTTATCTTTCAAACCGCTGCATGACGGCGGCATGGTGGTGATCAGCGCCGATGGGCGCAAACTCTGGTTCAGTGCCGCCGAGGTGCAGGCCGCGCGGCGCCAACTGCGTGAGCAGGCCAAAAATAACGGCGCTGCTGCACGTACGCTCCAGGCCAGAGTGCCCATCAAGCTGGTGGGCGCGGTGAGCGAGCCGCTCCCGCCCCCGTGGGCGAAAAACAGCGCGAAAAAGCGAAAGAGGCCCGCATGAGCACACTCGCCGACCTCAAGGCCCGCGCCCTGCACGTGCTTTCCGACCCCAGCGGCGCCCGCTACAATGCCGATCTGCTCAGCGAGGCCTTCCTGCAGGCGTTGGAGATCCTCAATCGCCGCCTGCCCCGCCTGGCCAGGCTCGATCTCACCCTCACAGCCCCCGGCCGTGATCAGCCCCTGGCCGGCATGGAGCACTGCCTTTTCATCGTCAGCGTCTGCCTGGTCGTACCCGATCAGCTCACCCGCGAGCTGCAGCCCGACAGCGAGTTCTCCTTCCAGTTCCTCAATGGCCTGCCCGCCCTGCACTTCAGCGGCACCAGAATCCCCCAGGGGAACGATGCCCTGCAGATCACCTACGCTCAGGCATACACCCTCGAAGACCTCGATGCCGGCACCTTCCCGCCCCTCTACGAGACCGCCCTTGTCAACGGGGCGGCCGGCCAGGCGGACCTCTTGCGCACCCACCAGCTCATCGAAGCCTACGGCGCCCGCTCAGACGACGCCCCGCGCCTGCTCGAGCTCGGCCGCCTGCGCCTGGCAGACTTTGAAAGCCTGCTCGCTACCCTGCGCACCTCGCAGGACTTTGGCTACCCGCCCGGCTTCGCCCTCGATAAGTTCGACCGCAACGGCTCAGGCAGGTACGCATGAGCGACTTTCTGATCGGGCAAAACTGCCACATCAAGCTCAGCCATGCCGCCGTCAACGGGGGCGCCCCCTATGGATTTCTGGTAAACATCCAGGGGGGCACCCGCCCCGGCGGGGTGCAGATCACCCACGAGGTAGATAGTTACGGCACCACCCGCCTTTGGGTCTACTTCGATGTGCTGCTGGCCGACCATGCCCTCAACCCCGACGGCTCCGCGCACGAAGCCTCCCGCCTCGCAGACTACGCTCAGCTCCTGCAGTACCTCAGCCAGCTCAGCGGCATCGAACTCGAAACACCGATCGGTACCTTTATCGACCTTGGCGCCATCGGTTGGACGGCCGACGAGCGGCACCTGCCCCTTTCCTCCATCGTGAAATGCCAGATCAACAACGCCGGTGTCTACTGGCCGCCGGTCGATCCCGCCATTCTGGCCAGGAGCGTTTGGTCCGACAACGCCCCCGACGACCCCACCCCCAGCGCAGAAGCCCTCAGTTGGGATAGCTCTTATTGGAGGTAATCTTGCCTACTACAACCATAAAGTTTTTTGAATACGCCCATTTGCCTGAAAACCTTCAGGCCATCAGCAAACCTATTGCAGAGCTGGCGCAATACCTGGAGAAAACCTTGCCAGATGGGCCAGAAAAATCAGCAGGGATGCGTAAGTTACTCGAAGCAAAAGACTGCTTCGTCCGCTCGATGATCGATCAGAAAGAAGCATAAATGACCTATCCCCTCAGCAATCCGGTCACCGCCGGGCAGCCCACGGCAGCCGACCATTACAACAACCTGCGCAAAGACGCCCTCTTTCTGGGCAACGATGCAGCCGACAGCCTCGCCCTGGGCACCTTCTTCGCTCGCCATGCCGAAAACATCCAGATCGAAAAGCTCAGTGCCACCCGCGTGCGCATCCCCTACGTCACCTCCGGCCCGGCCGCTCTGGTGGTCAACGGCTACCTGCTCAAAGCCACCGGCAATGTGGATCTGCCTTCCGGCCTCATCAGCGGATCGGCCGCCCTCTGGTACATCTTCGCCCAGCGCAGCGCCGGATCCACCGCCTTCACCCTCACGGCCAACACCACCGCCACCGAAGCCCCCGATTCGCGCATCATCGGCGAGGTCTACTTCAACGGCACTACGATCACCTACATTCAGGCCTACGTGGGCAACCAGGGCAAGTTCCCCGAACCCGATTATGACAGTGGTTGGTTCGCCGTCTCTGTGGGCGCGGTCTACACTCTGGCCCACAACATCGGCGCCATCCCCAGCCACGTCACCCTGTTGTGGAGCGCCTCCTCGGCCGGCACCAGCGTGGTATCGGTGCACCTGGTGGCTTCGCAGTCCCCCTTCAGTGCCTACTTTGATCCCATCGGCCTGGACGCCACCTACATCACCGCCCGCACCGGCAGCAGCACCGCCGTATCCGCCACCTGTCTTTACATGGGCAGCCCGTCCGCCAGTGGATACTGGCGCATTCTGGCCTACAAGTAAAAGGAGCCCGCATGATCAAAGTCATTTACAACCCTGACGGCACCATCAAAACCTTTTTTGAGGGCGATGCCAACTGGCAGCTTGAAGACGGCGAAAGCCTGCTTGAGCTGCCCACCACCTTCGAAGAATACGCCGCCCGCTTCGTGCTCAGTTGCCAGGGCAAAACCTGCCAGACCATCTATGTCCCTGTGGGCGCCCCGCCCGTGGAAGTGCACATCAGCGCCCCCGGCCAGGCCAGCGTAGAGGTGGACGTGAACGGCCAGGCACAGACCGTACCCCTCAGCGCTGGCAGCGGCACCCTCACCCTGCCCACCGAGGCCCCTGCCCTCTTTGCCCTCGCCCCCGCCGACCGGGTGGCCTTTTGCATGGCAGGCTGCGGGTCCATACTGGTGGTCGTTCAGGATTAATGCCACCCACAGAAACGAGTTTCATCACGCCAACCCGGCAGGCTGCTGCCGGGTTTTCAGTTACAATTAGAGGCGGAGCCCCTTCTTAATGACCATTCAGGTATCGATCCCCGCCAAAGACATCCTCGCACTTGAAAAAGACAGCCTCGATCTCACCGCGCCGCGGCGCTGCAGCCGCTGCGACAACCCGCACGCCCCCTTTTTTGAAACACACCCCCTGCGCTATCGGGCCGATCTGATGCCCAACCGCAACGTGGCACATCGCTACCGCATCAACAAATCCTTTCGCCTGCGCCTGCCGCTGTGCGAAAAATGCTATCGGGCCAGCTTTATCGAAGACCCAGAGACCTTCACCGCTGACAAGACGCGCCTTGGCAAGATCGCCCGTCTGCGCTCGGCCTGCATCAAGATCGCAGCCGGCATCGCCCTGATCGGCTTTGTGCTGCTGATGGACATTTTGCCCCTGCCAGCCGTGCTGGCCGACATTCCTTTCTTCTGGTTGTACATCATTCTGGGTGGGGTAGCCTTGCTGGCATTGGTATTTGGCGCTACTGCCTTGCTCGGCAGATCCATTCAGCGCTCGCTCGGGCCTTCTGATTACAATCTTCGCTACCCGCGTGCGGTGGCCTACGAAACGATCGAAACCGAAAAACCCTCCCCCTCAAAAACGGCTATTTTTCTGCGCCTGGCAAACGAAACATGGGCCACTGAATGTGCCCATGCCAACCATTGGAAATACGAATCAACCGACCTCCCCTCAGAAAAGGAAAATGAAAATGAAAGCAGTTCTGACTGACGAAGAAGTGCACGTTTACAGTTCGATGGAAGAAAACAGTATTTCCATTGCCGCCCTGCACAAAGGCGACATCGTAGAACTGGGCAAAGTGACCCGCAAAAAAAACCAAACCTGGGTTGAAATTACCCTCCCGAACGAACAAAAAGGGTATATCGTTGGTGAGACGAAGATCTTCACCATCAAAAAAGCCCAGCTCACCAGCAATTCGGCCGATCTGCACGAATCCCCCGATGAAAACTCGCCGGTGCTGAAAACCTACACCAAGGGCAGCCAGCTCACCGTCTCAGGGGTTGAAAACCTCGAAGCCGGGAATTGGTTCAAAATTGAAGATGAAGAAGGGATGGTTGGCTACATTGCTTCTGGCAGTGCCAAACTGCGCGTAGTGCCCGAACTTTCGCGCTCGACAGCCATCCGCAGCATGATCACCGGCGCAGTCTTCGCCGTGATCGGCATTGTGCTTACACTGGCCAATGGCAACCCCAACGACCAGGGCGGCATGATCTATATTTCTTATGCCGTCATTTTCTTTGGACTGCTGCAGTTGGGACAGGGAGCTTTTGAGTTTTACAGGGTCACCCGCAAAGAGAAGAATAAAGCCTGATCGTCAAGCCACACCTTCGGGCAGATCTCTGCAAATGATCTCCAGGCAGCGCTCGAGAATGTTCGGGTCAAAATGGGTACCCGCCTGCTCACGCATATAGGCCTTGGTCTTTTCTACGCTCCAGGCTTTGCGGTAGGGCCGGTCTGAGGTGAGCGCGTCGAAGACGTCTTCGATCATAAAGATGCGGGCCGCCAGCGGAATTTCTTCGCCCTTCAAGCCGCGCGGATAGCCGCTGCCATCCCATTTTTCGTGGTGGCAGTAGGGGATGTCCAGCGCCGGGCGCAAATAACTGACCGATGAAAGCATCTGCTGCGCCAGCACCGGGTGCTTTTTCATGACCACCCATTCTTCGTCTGTCAACGGGCCGGGTTTGTTCAAGATCGCGTCTGGCACGCCCACTTTGCCGATATCGTGCAGCAGCACACCGCGCCGAATATTGATCATCTCATCAGCCGAGAAGTTGAACTCCTGGCAGATCTTCATGGTCGTATCCAGCACGCGCATGGTGTGGCCTTCGGTTTCTTTGTCGCGCAGATCGAGGAAGTTGATCCAGCCCACCAGGGTCTCATCGTAGGCTTTCAACAGCTCCTGGTTTGAACGCTGCAGTTGTTCAAAATTCTGCACGCTTTCGAGAGCAATGGCCGCCTGCTGAACGATGGTTTCGAGAAAACTCTGCGTTTCCATATCCAGCTCGGTGTCTTCAATGAAGAACAACTCCAGCACACCCTTTACATAGCCCTTCACGATCATGGGCACAGCGATGTGTTTTACCAGGCGTTCTTTTTTGTAGAGCTCGGCCAGTTCAAAGAGATTGCCTTCTATTTCGGGCTTGCTGATCTCAACGATCCGCCGCTCTACGGCTGCCTGAGCGGGCAGAGGGTCTTTTTTAATGGCACTGTTGATCAGTCCGCTCGAAGAATTGAACCCCGTGTTGGCTACGGTCTTGATGTTATTGAAATCAGGGTCAAAGATCAAGATGATGGCCGCTTTCGTCTTGCTCAAGGCCATCACCTGTTCAAGCAAGACCTGATAGGTGAACTTCAGGTCGAAACTCGAATTGATGGCCGTATCGATCGTGTGCAACGCGTTCAGCTTGTGCATACGATTTTGCAGCTTGGTCTCGATCTCTACCCGGTCGGTGATATCACGGGTAATGCCTTCCAGCAGGATGGGCTGATTCAGGTCGTTACGCACCACGTGCCCGCGCAGATCCAGGATCAGGCGCTGGTTGTCTTTGGTGATGAATGGAAAGACAATATCCGGGTTCTCATTGAGCTTGAGGATCCTGACAAAATTTTGCAGCGAACCGATCTTTTCTTTGGCCGCTTCAAAGATGGCAGCAGGGTCGGCGTAAATTTCATCCGGGCTGTAGCCGGTGATGGTCTGGGCAGCCGGGCTGATGTAGTCAAACTCCACCCGCGGGCGCAGCCTGAGCCTGAAGATAATATCCAGAGCGTTTTCGGCCAGCAGGCGGAACTGTGATTCGCTCATGGCCAGGGCTTCTTTTTCCTGGTAGAGCGAGAGTAGATTATGCGCGTTTTCGAGCACGGCCGGCAGGCGGTAAAGGTAGCCGTTGGCCTTTACCAGATAATCGACCACGCCCAGCTTCAAAACGTTCACCGCTGTCTCTTCATTGCCCTGGCCGGTGATCAGCACCACAGGGTATTCAAAACGCGGGTCTTCCAGAATCCGTTTTACCAGGGTGAGGGCTTCTTCACCGGGTAAATGCAAATCGATCAGAAAGACATCGTAGCGGGTTTCGGCAGTGGCCGTGGACAAAATGTGATTGACGCTGAATGTGTCGCGTACCACATCCATTTGAATGTGCGGCGCATGCGATTTGATGTGGCGCAGCGTCAGATCAATATCGATGGCATTATGCTCGGCATAGAGCACGCGAATCGGGCGTGAAAAACGTGTTTTCACCTTCTGAAAACGCTGCAATGCGTTTTCGAGCGTTTGCGGCAGGTTCTTCAGATAATCTTTTTGTTTGATGATGTAATCGTCAGCCCCCGCTTTCAGCGCGGCTACGGCAGTTTCTTCATCACCCTGACCGGTGACCAGCACCACTGCCACCGGTATTTCAAGATTGCGCACCTCGGCCAGCAAGGTCAGGCCGCTGCCATCCGCCAGGTTCATATCGGTCAGGATTAAATCGAAGACGGGGGGCTCCGCTTGCTTGAAAAGCTCCAGCGCCTGCCGGATCGTGCTCACATGCGTGACTTCAAAACTGCGATCCTGCTTTTTCAGTTCGATCTGGGTCAGTTCTGCGTCGAATGGATTGTCTTCAATATACAATATCTTCATTCTCACCTGCACCGACAAACCACAATCCCATTAATCCGGTCTGAACAACTGTAAAACAATTATAGATGCTTTTGGTCTTTTATTTGCAGGTAAAAAGTAGCCCCTTTTTCAACCTCTCCATGCCCCCAGACCCGATAGCCCAGCAAGCGTGCCGCCTTTTTTGCCAGCGCCAGCCCAATGCCGGTGCCGGGATAATCGCTGATCTGATTCAACCTCTGAAACACATCGAATATCTTTTCTGAGTAAACATCGTCAAAACCGATGCCATTATCACGAACCGAGAGCAGACTGCCTTCTGCCTGTTCTTTGTATTCGATCCAAATTTCAGGGTTCGGCTGTTTGCGGGTAAACTTCAGGGCATTTTCAATATAGTTTTGCACGATCTGCAAGAGCAGATCATGGCTGGATTGAATCGTTATGGCTGTGAGGTCGAGATGCACCTGCACCCGTCGATCGGCAATCTCAGTTTTGAACTGCTCCAGTACCGTGTTGACGATCTCTTTGATCGAAATGGTGGAGTAGGTGACTTCCCGGCGTTCCATGCGCGAGTAGGCCAGCAGATCGTCAATGAGTTGGCTCAATTGATCGGCAGACTGGATCAACTTTCCTAAAAAGTTTCTGCCATCGTCGTCCAACTGCTCTGAGTGCTCCTGCAGCAGCAGATTGGAATAGCCTGAAATACCGCGCAAGGGAGCCTTCAGATCGTGTGATACGGTGTACGTAAATTCTTCCAGCTCTTTATTCTTGAGCAGCAGTTCTTTGGTGCGTTCTGAAACGCGCTTCTCCAAAGACTGGTTCAACTGTTTGATCTCTTCTTCTTTTTTCTTGCGGTCGGTAATATCCCGTGAAATTCCCAGCGTGCCAATGATCTTTCCTTCATGATTGCGTACGGCCACTTTGACCGTGGAGACCCAGGTGGGGGGACGATCCGCCCAAATTTCGATCCCTTCCAGATCCACCACCGGTTCGCCGGTCTGCGCAACGCGCTTTTCACCGTCGAAATCTTCCTGCGCCATCTCAGGCGGGAAGAAGTCGAAATCGGTCTTGCCGAGAATTTGCGCCGGATCGGTATAGCTGTATTTCTTTAAAATTCCCTGATTGACCCTGACGAAACGACCTTCCAGGTCTTTTACATAGATGGCATCTGCCGTTGAATCCATCACGGCCTGCATCAGCAGGCGTTCATTATCCAGTGCTTGCTCAGTCTGCCTGCTTTGTGTGATATCTTCTACTACCCCAAGGTTGTAGATCATCTCGCCCATTTCATCGCGGATGGTCGAAGCAGTGACCCTGCCCCACATGTAATGGCCATCTTTGCACAGATAACGTTTTTCGAACGTAAAGTGGGGTACTTTGCCCTCAATGAGTTGCTTAATGCCCGACTGGCTCAGTTCCCTATCCTCAGGGTGAGTAATCTCCATAACGGTCAAATGTTTAATCTCTTCTTTCGAATATCCCCACATGTTTACCAGAGCCGGGTTAATATCCAAAAAGCGGCCATCCTTGGCCATAAAGATGATCCCGGCGGGACTCTGCTCAAATAAGCGCACGAAATTCCGTTCGCTCATATGGCTTGGCATTGAATAAAGAACCAGCGCAACCGCCTCCATGTTGCCTGAATTGTCAAGTTGGGGGGCCGCAATGGCGAAGAAACGATCTCCATTTGCATCGAGAATAAAATGGAATTCCTGGATCGTTCTTTCTTTAAAAGCCTGTTCCACTTTTTCAACCAGCAATTCATGCTGTTCTGGCAAAAAAGAAAAGCTGCGCAAGTTTTTCCCGGCAAATTCAGCCGCGGTGTGCCCGCTCAGGCTGCCAATGGTCAGGCTCACAGAGAGATAGTTCAGGTCTTTGTCAAAAGAAGCCGTGATTGTGTGTTCCACTGATTTTTTGGCTTCAAGTTCATGGGGATGATGCTTCATTGGTCCAAGAGCAGGGTCAGATTTCGCTTTTCCGTCATTTCGTTCCATCTGGGGCCTCATTCTTCCTCCCAAAAAGCCGCTAAATATTACAAATAAATAATCGTTGTATAAATTCTAGCATATAAATGAATCCGGCCGAGAGATGAACTTCGGCCGGATTTTTCTTTCGTTACAGTTGTGAGATCAGTGTCTCTCGTTTGAATCGCGATGTGCCCACTTTTAAAAGCCCCCAATCAACCACCAGCACGACAAGAACAGCGATTAAGATGCTGGAAAGCTTGAGATCTTGCAGCGAATTCAGCAAGTTCGCTTGGCCGGGCAAAAACTGGATCAACGCCGAGCCGCCGAAGACGATCACCATAAAGCCGATCATCATTTTCTGATAAGCCGCGCGCATCGAAGCAGAGCGCAGAGATATGAGGGTGCCGATGGCGGCGATGAGCACCACCAGCAGCATGATCAATGGGATCAACCCCAAAAGGGTGGTAAGCGAATAAAACTGCAGGCTCCCCTGCCAGGCGGCAATGTTTACCACTACTGCTGCAACGATCAGGCTGCCAAATTGAATGCTCCAGCCGTAAAGAACAACGCTGAGCACTTTGCCCCACAAAATGGCACTGTCAGATAAGCGGCTGGCCAGTAGGGTTTCAAGGGTATGGCGTTCGCGCTCGCCGGCAAAGGTGTCGGTCACGATCTGCATGACCGCCAGCATCGGTATCCAGGCCCACACGATCATATAAAGAGGATTGGTAAACCATTCACTCTTTGACTGCAGTGGCACAAAAACGCCGCCCACCCCCACCAGCACCAGCCAGTTAAACATGGCTCCCCGCAGCCCGCGCTGCTGAAACAGTTCCTGCCACTCTTTCCAAATCACGGCACGAATTTGATTGATCATTTCTTTTCTTCCTCCATCAGGGTCAGGAACACTTCTTCCAAACTGGCCTGGCCACTTTGAACTTCTTCGATCAAAACTCCCTTACCCACCAGCCAACTCACCAATGGAGCGCTGGAGGTCTTTTGCTTCAAGTGGATCACAATATGGTCAGTATGATCTTCCACTTTCTCTACCTCTGGCAGTTGGCCAAGCTCTGCCAGCACCGCCGGGGTGAAGTTGCTGCCGAACACGCTCACCTGCGGAGCCCCAGTCTGGCGCCGCAGTGCTTCGGGCTTGCCCACCTGCAGCAGCTTACCCTCACGGATGA
The DNA here is from genome assembly GCA_964459385.1 of uncultured Anaerolinea sp. Taxonomy (GTDB): domain Bacteria; phylum Chloroflexota; class Anaerolineae; order Anaerolineales; family Anaerolineaceae; genus UBA6107. The sequence goes on along the minus strand of CAYWLG010000001.1, from coordinate 152,636 downwards.
CCGCCACCTCTTGGCACATCTTTTCGGCTTCGGTCAGATTGTGCGTGGTCAAGAAAACGGTCACCCCCTGGTTGCGCGCCAGCCCTTCGAGGTCGTCACGCAGCGCGGCCGCCGCCACCGGGTCCAGACCGGCGGTGGGCTCGTCCAAAAAGATCAACTGTGGACGGTGCAGCATGGTGCGGGCCACGGCCAGCCTTTGCTTCATGCCGCGGCTCCAGGTGCCCACCACTTCATCACGGCGCTCCCACAATCCCAACTCGCTCAGCAGTTCTTTGATGCGGGCCTGGCGTTCTGCACGCGAGAGATTCCAGATACGACCGTAGAACTCCAGGTTGTTTTGGGCGCTCATCCGCTCGTAAAGACCGGTTTGCTCCATCAAGGCACCGCAACGGGCGCGAATTTCATCTGCCTGGGTTTCGGTGCTGTAGCCGAGCACTTTTGCAGTGCCGCCATCGGCTCGGTGCAGCCCCAGCAACAAGCGAATTGTGGTGGTTTTGCCGGAGCCGTTCGGCCCCAGAAAACCGAACACGATGCCGCCGGGAACTTCAAGCGTCAATTGATCGACAGCTTTTTGTGTTCCAAAGGTCTTACTTAAGTTTTCAGTTTTGATTGCGATATTGTACATTCTTAGTCCTTATTGATTCTGTTGACAAGCTCGTTCAACTTTTGGCGATAGGCGACGAACGCCTGTTTTCCAACCTCAGTGATCGCGATCAACGTTTGCGGCACTTTGCCGCGATAGGTCTTTTCGATCGTGATGTAGTCTGCTTCTTCCAGCTTGGATAAGTGCGAAGAGAGGTTGCCACGGGTCAGACCCGTCTCGCGCAGCAGATAAAGAAAATCTGCTTTCTCCACTGCGTTCAAGATCGTCAAGATCACCAATCTGGCCGGTTCATGCACCAACCGGTCCACCTCTACCAGTGAGTGCAGGTTCTCTTCCATCACTTCTGTCCCTGTTCAATTGCATCGAGCGGATTTTGACGCAAATAGCTTATCAGCCCTGCCAGTCCGGTTGCAGCCAGGACCAAACCAACAGCCACGAACAAGATGCCCGTTTGGTTGATGAATGGCGAGTTCAGCAAAGAAACTCCCAGCCCGGCAATGAATATGCCGCCCCCTGTGATGAAATAGCGCATCACCCCTACCCGCCAGCCCAGAATCATGAATGCCACTGCAAACAACCCTCCCATGATGGCCGGCAGCACCTGATGCATATTGGGGGCCAGTGCAAAGATCGAGAATGCGGCGGCGAACAAAAAACTCAGTACGCCTGAGCGCATTCCGCGCAAAAAACGCTCAGAACGCGAGCGCTGCTTGTAAACGACCTGACCCGTGCGTGGATAAACGACCCTTTCTTTGATCTTTTTGACCACCTTGCCCAAGAAAAAGAAGACGAGCAGCAGCAGCACGATCTGTATCAAGCCTGCCACCTCTGCCAGCCAGGAAATGGGTTGAATGGCTTCTACAGCAAAATAAGAAAGACCCAGCAAGGCAAACCCCGCCCCGATCACGATATCAAACACGCCATCTTCAAACCAGTAGCCCACCGTACGTTTTTCGACATTTTGCAATTCTTTTTGATTCATCGAATGCTCCATAAACTAGTTTGCAATACAAACTAGTTTTATTATACCTTTTCCCCAGAAAAAACGCAAGGAAACCAATTTTGAAAAAGGGCTTAAAAGGGCTTGCTTTTTGGCCATTTATTCATATTATATTAAGGATGGATTGGAATATCATTTTGTATTATGAACGTAATTAAAAGAGAGGAAAATATGAAGAAACTCACGTTCAAACCTGTATGGTTTATCATCACTTTATTAATGGTAGTCAGCCTGGCCTGTAACTTGCCATTTGTTAGCACGGGTGGCTCTGCCACAGAGGCAGCCACAGAAGTGGCAACAAAGACAGATGCAGGCAGCATCAGTTCTGGTTCCAGTGGCAAGCTGGTAACCAAACTTTCTGATGTTCAGGATGCTGTGGTACAGATCGAGGCGGAAGGCACCTTCCTGGATCCTGAGTTTGGTTTGCAGGTGAACTCAGCCGGTCGTGGCACCGGGTTCATCATCGACCCGGATGGCTATGCGGTTACCAACAACCACGTCGTCACCGGTGCGGCACTGGTAAAGGTCTGGGTCAACGGAGAATCCACCGCTCGCAACGCCCGGGTGGTGGCTTATTCAGAATGCAACGACCTGGCGCTTATCAAGATCGAAGGCTCAGATTTCTCCTACCTGGATTGGTATGATGGTAACATCACCACCGGCATGGAAGTTTATCTGGCGGGTTTCCCCCTGGGTGAACCCGAGTTCTCACTCACCAAAGGCATCATCAGCAAAACCAATACCACAGGCGATACCTCCTGGACGGCCATCAGCGGCGGCGTGCTGGCTCACGATGCCACCGGCAACCCCGGCAATTCAGGTGGCCCGCTCGTAACCAGCGACGGAAAAGTGGTGGGCGTTCACTTTGCCAGCCGCTCCAGCGCCAATCAGTACTTCGCCATCAGCGAAGAGACTGCCAAGCAGGTCATTCCTGTTCTGCGCAAAGGCACCAATTTTGAATCCATTGGTGTCAATGGCAGCGTGGTCTCAAACGACGACGGCTCGATCTACGGTGTTTGGGTGGCCTCAGTGGCCTCCGGTTCAGCAGCCGATAAAGCCGGCCTCAAACCCGGTGACATCATCACCCAATTGGAAGGGCTCGTGGTTGGCACTGACGGCACTATGGCCGATTACTGCTCGGTGATCCGCACCCATGATGCAGATTCCACTCTTTCCATCACTGCGCTGCGCTGGGCAACCGGCGAGGTGCTTGAAGGTCAGTTGAACGGACGCGAACTGGAAGTGACCGGTTATTTTGACGGCTCCAGCGGCGGCAGTTCGGACGGCGGCAGCACAAGCAGCGGTGATGAGGCCCCAGCCTTCTTCACTGATGAGTTCGAGAACGGCCTCAGCAATTACAGCTACTTCACTATGGGTAGCGGCGGCGAAAACGGCATGGATATCTACACAGAAGATGGCAAGCTGGTCTTCGACTTGAACGGCGCATATCTCTGGCCATATCTGCTTTACGATCCGTACACCTATACTGATGTTGCACTCGCTTTTGAAGCAGAGAACCTGGGCAACAACAATAACAACGTCAGCTTCGTCTGCCGTTACGATCCCGACCGTGGCTGGTACGAGTTCAATATCGCCAACAACGGCCTCTATTGGATCCTTTACTACGATGCGATCGGTACCCAAGACTACGTGAAGCTCTTTGACGGCGGTTCCACCAGCATCAATATGGGCCGTGCCACCAATACTTATGGCGTGGTCTGCCAGGGCGATTCGCTCAGTCTTTACATCAACGGGCACCTCGAACGCACCGTGCATAACTCTGACCTGAAAGAGGGCCAGGTGGGTGTGTCGGTCTCCTCCTTCGATCAATACCCCGTGCGCGTGGATATCGACTGGTTGGAGATCAGCCAGCCATAATCTGCTTTCAATGATTTAGATAAAAAGAGCGGGACGAAATGTAATTCGTCCCGCTCTTTTCTTTGTTCTCGTTTATTTACCACACGCGTTGCAGCGCTGGGTTCTCACAGGCACGGCGGCCGGTCTTGGCCAGATCGATCCACTCGCCGTTCAATTTCACCCGCACCACATCGGCGGTAAAATCGGTCACCGTTGGGCCGTGATTGTCGAACAGCGAAGACCCCACCGCGTAGGTATCCACCGGTACCCCCAGGGTTTCAAAGCGGCGGATCTTCTCAGGGGTAAACCCGCCTGAAACCACAATGCGCACGTTACGGCAGTATTCCTGGGCACGTTCCACCCAGTTGGCGGGCAGATGCCAGTCCTGCCAGGCACGATCCATCGCCTGACGCATCTGAAACACCAAACGCGGATTCACACCCAGATCAAGCGCCGGGTCGCCCAGTGGTGTCACCGACTGGTCGCGCAGAGCGGCGCTGGTATCGGTGCGCACGCCGTAGAATTTATATCGTGCGGCCTCGGTCTCATTGCCGGCATCCATCAATTCACGGTAGCGTTCAAACATGGCTTTGAGCGTGACCAGAGAATCGGTTACGCAGTCGTTATTGAAATCCACCAGCGCAATACGCGGGATCGATACCGGCAGCACTTCGGCAAAGGCCAGCATGGCCGCAGCCGTATCGCCCATAAAACAGGCGATGGCCGAGTGGGCGATGGTGCCGCCGCCTGAGCCGCCCCACCAGTCTCCCTGCGCATCCGTTGAAATGAACGGGCCCAGCGAGCTGGCGTGATCCATGTTAAAACGCTGCACGGCAATGTTATAGGCATAGCCATCGGCCGCCTGCACTTCATGCACATCGAAACGCGCCGGGAAGAACATCACCGGTTTGCCGCGGGCCGCCACCAGTGTATCGTAGACGTTGGTCGCCACCCGGCTGGAACGCGTCAGCACCCCCAGCGTTGGGGTTTCGAGGATGGCAAAATCGCGATAGCGGCCCCTCACCCGCATGACCGGTTCTACATTGGCGGGGTTGCCGTCGGCATGGACGATGGTACCGTCTTCGACGGCCCACACCTCCAACTTGTCAGCCGTTTCAATGAAGCGCTCTCCCTCCCAGTAACCGGCGCAGTGCTTGAGCATGGTCAGCGATTTATCCAGCCCCACCGCCAGCGTATCGCCGGCGCGGCGCGTGAACCACTGCATTTCCACTTCGAGGTCACCGGGCAGGATGCTCTTCCTGCGCGTTTCCTCATTGAGGCGGTTCTGCCCGCCCGAGGGCTCGTACTGGCAGTTATTGGCCGCCAGAATGGCCAGCATTTTCGAGATATTGGCAAAGTACTTATCGGTGTACCAGCCCTGACGCATGCGCTGAATATCGAGCTTGAAAGTTTCGTTGGTCAAGCGTTCATGGTTAAAGAGACTCATTCTGCCTCCAGTTTTTGCACGATCTCGATCCCGTTCAAATGCATGTGATACAGAAAAATATCATGCAGCAGGTCACCGGGGTGCGGCACGGCCCCAACTTGCTGAGCCAGGTCAACCGGCATATCGTAGGTTTGCACACAGTCCACCGGCACGATCACGCGGCGCTTGAGTTGACGCGCATTGGCATCGAGGCGCAGGTGCATGGCTAGTTGATAGGTGCACAGATCGGTACAGTCGCCGACCGTGATATAAGTTTCCACTTCGGGGTGCGCTTCTACCCAGGCTTGCAGGCCGGTGTTCAACCCCGAATGGATGGAGTTCTTCTCGAACACACTGATCTGATCAAAGAAGGGCAGCGAGGTGAACTCAGGCACGGTTTCGCTTTCTTTGCTACCGCGAATGCAGTGGGGCGGGAACTGCCCGAACTCCACCGAATCCGCTTCGTGCGTGTCTTGCGTGAGCACAATATTGCGCAGGCCCAACTGCCAGCTTGCTTCGAACAGTGCGCGAATGGGGTGCACGATCTCTTTCAACCGCGGGCTCGACAATGCCCCCTCGTAGCAGAACCCATTGATCACATCCACGCTGACGATGGCGCAGGCCTGCGGGGTTTGTAAAATTTCTCGAAGAGTCGGGCTTGAAAGCGAACCCAGCCAATTCGCCAAATAATCAAAAAAAGCTTGATTTTCCGATAAAGCGTTCATTTCTTTTCTCCTGCGCCAAAACGCGCACTTGCACCGTTAAAAGATCATTTTCCTGCGATCAGCTTGCCGATCACGATGGCGGTAAACAGGCCGCCCGCGAGCAGGAATCCCCACCAAGCTTCATGTTTGGAGTGCACATCCTTTAACTCCAATCCAGTCGAAGAAGGTTGAACCTTGTAATTCGGGCCGGCCACCCAGGCGAAGACGAGGCCGCCGATCAATCCGCCCAGATGTCCCCAGTTGTCGATGCCGGGCTGCAGGCCCAGCAGCAGGTTTACCACCACAACCACCGCCAGGTTGATCAACATTCCTCTGGCGCGCTGTCCAAAGAGCATGCGGTTGCAGTAGATGAAAACTGCCTCGGCAGCCACCAGCCCAAAGATGGCCGTAGAGGCGCCGATGGAGGGGTTGGCCGAGAGCAAGAAGGACAAGACATTGCCGCAGTACCCGCCCAGCAGATACAAGAGCAGGTAACGCCAGTGGCCATAATAACGTTCCAGGCTGGGGCCGAAAATATACAGGGCGTACATGTTGAAGCCGATATGTAAAATGCTGCCGTGCAGCAAGATGGGCGTGAGCAGACGCCACACCTGCCCCTGCAAGATCAGCGAATTCACTTTGCCGCCCAGAACATAGGGCAGGTCATAACCGGTCAAATAGGTTGACAGGCTTTGCAGTCCATAGATCAAGACGGTCAGGCCCATCATCACATAAGTGACCCAGGGTTTAATGGGCGGCAGGTTAAAGGCCACGCGCACTTGCCCCTGTGTAGGCATCGATCCCCCTTGTGGGGGCTGATTGTTCTCGTTTGGATCTACTGTCGGGGGAGTTTCATGCGAATTTTGATTTTGGGGGAACATCGTTTTACATCTTTCTGTGATGAACCCGGTGGTGTTCGACATCGATAATGGAAAGAATCTCGTCCACGGCCGCGTTAAGGCGATCCTGGGCGTTCAATACCACATAGTCAAATATGCCGATCTGGCTCACTTCTTTGATGGCCGTTTCGACACGAACTTTGAGCGTTTCGGGCGTCTCGCTTTTACGGTCGCACAGGCGATCGTACCACTCTTCCACCGTGTTCGGGATTAAGAATACCAGGATGGCCTCAGGGTACAGCCCGCGGATGGTCGCAGCCCCCTGCACGTCCAGCTTGAGCACCACGTCTTTGCCGCTCTGAATGGCCTGGTCAATCTGCCAGCGTGGAATGCCCTTGTACTGGTCGTAAACCAGGGCATGTTCGATGAACTCACCGGCGGCAATGCGCTGCTCAAATTCTTCTTTCGGGTAAAAGAAGTAATCGACCCCATCCACCTCATTCACGCGCGGTGCCCGGCTGGTAGCAGTGATGACGAAATGCAAACCGGTCTGGCGCGCCTTCAGTTCCTTGATCACGGCATCCTTGCCAATGCCAGAGGTCCCCGAAATGACGATGATCAGTGGCTGGGGATGGAGTAGATCAAATGAGAGTTGATTAAGCTGCATAAGGGTCCTGAGGATAAGGAGAATTTTTACGAATTGTTATGCTCCGATTATAATGTAAATTAAGTTGGAGAAATCTGATTTTCATGCCCACCTACGATTACATTTGTCTCAATTGCAAAAAGCGCTTTGCCAAATTTCTCACCTATCAGGAATACGACAGCGCCAGCATCACTTGCCCCCATTGTGGATCGGCCAACGTTACCCGCCGCATCGGGCGCATCCGCGTTGCCCGCAGCAGTGGTGACCGGCTGGCCAACATGGCCGACCCGGCCAACCTGGACGGCATTGAAGACGATCCGCGCGCACTGGGCAAAATGATGAAAGACATGAAAGACGAACTGGGGGCGCCGATGGGCGGAGAATTTGATGAGGTGGTAGATCGCCTCGAAAAAGGCCAGACGCCCGATGAGATCGATCAGGCCTTTCCTGATCTGGGCAGTGAGGGTTCGGACAATTCGTAATTCATAACCTGTTACTTTGCCACTGCCTTTTGCAACTGTTCAAAAGAAGTCATCCACGAAATGCGGTTTAAGAAATCGGCCAGTGTCGTGCTTTGCTGACGCAGCTCGCGTACAGCCGGACCGACCGGGTCTTCTCCGGCGGCGCCGCCCGGCGTGTCGGCATAAGCCCCATAAAAAGCAAAATAAGCCTGATTCAGCTTGCGAATCAAATAGCCGTGTTCCCAAAACACCTGACGGCGCTGCTCCATATAGCTTTCAGCTTCATCGATCTTGCCCGCTTTGAGCAGTTCGTCCACCCTGACGCGGGTGGCGTGCATCTCTTGATTAAAGTCAAAAGAGGCACTCTCAAGCGAAACGGCGGCAGCCTTTGCAGCCTGTGGCGCGGTATTCAGGGCGCCCGCTTGCAAGTCGGGGTAATACTGCGCCATCACCTGTGCCCCAACCTCATTGCCGATAATGGATGCAGTGGTCTCATTCATGGTGCGTAATTGCGCGTTGGTCTCGTAATGCCAACCCAGCGGGCGAAAATCCAAAAAGTTATGTGTCCATTCGTGGGCGATTGTGCCCACCACCCAATTCAGGTTGGAGGTGCTTTGCACCATGGTCGGGTAAATGCCCACCCCACCGATATCCACCACCAGCACTGATACATCCAGTGCCGAGGAGATCTTCTCTTCCAAAGCGCTGATCTGGTCAAGGGTCAGGTTCGCCAGCAGCGAAATGTTCACGTCCTGTCGAATCGTGTCGCGCGGCGACACGATGAGCGCCTTGGGCAGCGGCGTGGTGTGATATAGTACGGAAGGGATCGGCTGGCCGCCCAGGGTAAGGCCGTTGTCCTGCAGCACCGAGGTCACCTGTGCTTGCAAAATACTTTCGGCCAGCGGTGCCAAGCGGTCAAGCAGCTTCTGCAACTGCGCCTGTTGGGCCAGTTCCGCAGCAGCAGCCTGCGCAGGGTCTTGTATGGACGGATCGGCGTAGACCTGTTCCACTTTGTTTTCGAGGTCGTTGTAGTGTCTCACCAGGTCAAAATAACTGGTCACCACCCGTTTTTGCGTCTCAGGGCTCAGGTGATCGGTCGGCGCGACCCCCGCCATGCCCAACTTCAAGCCCAGCGAATCCAGCGTCCAGCCGGCATAGTCAAATTCAAGCCCGCCAGTGTACTGCCGCACCCGTTCGACGATGGTTTGTGGCACATAGACCGATTGCGTCAGCAATAAGGCACTGAGCAAACAGATGGCAAGGCGTTTAAGAAACGAACCAATAGACATGTCGCGATTATACCGCCCCAACAAATGTTTATGTAATTGTCAACCAATTGTTAATATTCTGTTAGAACCGTTTAAAACCTCTAGACACGGTAAATTCGTCGTAGTATAGTTCGACATCGTACTAAATTAATCTGGTTTTTTGCGACATTTTTCTTGCTTTCGCGTAGAAAGAAGAGAAAACGAAATTTAAGGAAGAGCGAAAGGAAGTCGGGCAATGGGAAAAGACAAGAAGAACAAAAAAGAAAAAGATTTCATTGAAGCTGCGGATGAGATCATCAACATGGATGAACCCGTGGTAGCAGCAGAAAGCCCCAAAAAGGCCAAAAAGAAAAACAATAAAAGGCTGTTCTGGATCATTGGCGGTGCTGTGCTGATCCTCGTGGTCATCCTCGGTATCGTCCTCTCAAATCGGGCCAAAAACGCCGCGGCGGCCACTTATCAGACCGTCCCGCTTGAAAAAGGTGAATTGACCGCCATCGTGGGCGCCACCGGTACGGTGCGCGCTTTGCAAAGCGCCACCCTGGTCTGGGAAACGGGCGGCCGCATTGATGCCATCAACGTCAAGATCGGCGACAAGGTGACCGCTGGCGATGAATTGGCCAGCCTGGCCCAATCTTCGCTCTCCCCTTCCATTATCAGTGCTGAAGCCGAACTGGTTACCGCCCAGCGCAATCTCGATGATCTGCGTAATTCCGACCTGGCAAAAGCACAGGCACAGCAGGCACTGGCGCAGGCACAGCAGGCTTACGACAAAGCGCTGGGAAACCGGCTTTTCAACAATCGCAACCGTTCCACCAATCAAGACCAGGTGGATCAGGCTTCTGCTGCGGTGATTCTGGCAAAAGACAAAGTAGATAAAGCCGAAGAATATTACAACAAGTTCAGTGAACGCCCGGACGATGATCCGCAAAAGGCTGCCGCTCTGGATTCATTGGCCAACGCGCGTCAGAACCTCGATCAGGCACAAAAGAATTTGAACTATTATCTGGATGTTCCCGATTCGGTTGAAGTTGCGCTGGCCGATGCGGATATTGCCGTCGCCAAAGCCAAACTGGAAGACGCCACCCGCGAATGGAATCGCCTCAAAGACGGCCCCGACCCACAGGATATCGCAGCCGCCGAAGCACGCGTGGCCTCCATTCAGGCCACTTTGGATATGGCAAAACTGACCTCCCCCTTCAACGGCACCATCACCGAGATCGGTTCCATGATCGGCGATCTGGTCAATGCCGGCACGGTCTCCTTCCGCATCGACAACATCAATCAATTACTGGTAGATGTGAACGTACCCGAAGTGGATATCAACAGCCTGAAGCCCGGCCAAACGGCCACCCTCAGCTTTGATGCCATCCCCAACAAAGAATATTCAGGCAAGGTGGTTGAAGTCGCCAAAGTAGGCGATACGCTGGGCGGTGTGGTCAATTTCAAGGTCACGCTGCAACTGCTCAACCCCGACGAACAGGTGCTGCCCGGCATGACTGCCGCAGTGAATATTACCGTCAATCAGTTGGAAGATATTCTCACCGTGCCCAATCGCGCCGTCCGCCTCGTAAACGGCCAGCAAACGGTTTACGTTCTGCGCAATGGCATTCCGGTGGCTGTCAGCATTCAGCTCGGTGCCACCTCAGACACCACCAGCCAGCTTCTCTCTGGAGATGTTCAGGAAGGCGAACAGATCGTTTTGAATCCGCCCTCGAGCCTGATCGACCTGATGTCATCCGGTGGAATGAGGTAAATCAATGAAAGATACCGTCATTCAGACGATCGACCTCAAAAAGATCTACCAGATGGGCAGCGTAGAAGTGCGCGCCCTGGCGGGAGTATCGTTCAACATCTATAGAGGAGAAGTCGTCGCTATCATGGGGCCGTCAGGGTCAGGAAAATCTACCCTGATGAACCTGCTGGGCTGCCTCGATCACCCCACCAGCGGCAGGTACATTCTGGACGGCGAAGAGGTTTCAGAACTGGACGATGATGAACTGGCCAGCATTCGCAATCGCAAGGTCGGTTTCGTCTTCCAGAGCTTCAACCTGCTGCCGCGCCAGACCGCTCTGGCCAACGTAGAATTGCCCATGCGCTATGCCGGCGTCGGCCGCGAGAGGATGGAGCGGGCCCGCGAAGCGCTCGATTCGGTTGGCCTGGCAGAGCGTGTTTATCACCGTCCCACAGAACTCTCGGGCGGACAGCAGCAGCGTGTGGCAGTGGCCCGCGCGTTGGTGAACGACCCCGCCATTTTGATGGCTGACGAGCCCACCGGCAACCTCGACACCAAGGCCGGCAAAGAGATCATGGAACTTCTGCTCACCCTGAATCGCAAGAAGGGCACCACGCTCATCATCGTTACCCACGATCCCGCCATTGCCGCCCAGACCCAGCGCGTCATTCGACTGCGCGATGGTCTGCTCGAAAAGGAGGGAAAATGAACTTCGCACAAGCCATCATTGAGGCCCTCGAAAGCCTCAATTCGAACAAAATGCGTTCTTCCCTCACCATTTTGGGCATCGTTATTGGCGTGGGAGCCGTCATCGCCATGCTGGCAGTCGGCACAGGAGCACAATCGACCATTACCGGCTCGATCAACGGCATCGGCAGCAATCTGCTGTTTGTCATGTCGGGCAATGCCACCTCTGAGGTGCGCAACGTCAAGCGCATCACTCTCGAAGACGCCAACGCCCTCATGGACCAATATCAGGCGCCCTCGGTAGAAGCCGTGGCCCCCGTGGTGAACGGTTCTCTCGAGGTGACCGCCTCTGGTGAAAAGACCACCTCTACGATCTACGGTGTGACCGCCGATTACCAGAGTGTGCGCAGCGAAGAACTGACCGAAGGGACTTTTATCACCGATGAAAACTTGCTGGGACGTTCTTCAGTGGCCATCCTCGGCGTGGATGTGGCCGACAAGCTCTTTGGCCGCCACGATGGATTGGTGGGCGAAAGCATTCGCATCAACGGTCAGCCCTTCCGCGTCACGGGCATCCTGGCTTCAAAAGGCGGCTCGTCTTTTGGCTCGCAAGATAACGTGGTGCTCGTGCCCCTGACCACCGCTCAGGTGCGTCTCTTTAAGATGACCTCAAATGACATCGACATGCTCATGGTGCAGGCCACCTCGGCCAGCACGGTCAAACAGGCCAGCGATGAAATTTCTCAGATCCTGCGCCTGCGCCACCGCACCAAAGTGGGCGAAGACGACTTCACCATCTTCTCACAAGAAGACTTTGTGGCCACCGCACAGACGATCACCGGCGTGCTCACCATCTTTTTGGGCGGCATCGCAGCCATCTCCCTGCTCGTGGGCGGCATCGGCATTATGAACATCATGCTGGTTTCGGTCACCGAACGCACCCGTGAGATCGGTCTGCGCAAAGCACTGGGCGCCCGCAAACAGGATATCCTCATCCAGTTTCTGACCGAATCTTCGTTGTTGAGTCTTTTTGGCGGTATCCTTGGCATCATTCTAGGCTGGCTGATCGCGTTTGTCGTAGGGCGCATCGCAGCAGCCAGCGGCACTCCCTTTACCCCCGTGGTTGGCTGGAACGCCATCCTGCTGGCAACGGTGTTTTCTACGGCAGTGGGCCTCTTCTTTGGCCTCTACCCTGCCAACCGTGCCGCCAATCTGGAGCCGGTCGAAGCCCTGCGTTACGAGTAGCCCTGTGCTGCGAGTAGTCCTGACTACGAGTAGTCCTGACTACGAGTAGCTCTTCCTTAAATGAAACAGCGGGATTCAAATTAGACGAATCCCGCTGTTTTTATTTAAACGCTTTACTTTTGTTCAGGAACGACGATCCACAAGACCAGGTAGGCCCAGAAAGTGCCCCCCACGAACAGCAGCCCCAAGAGAAACAAAACGCGCACCAGGGTGGGGTCGATATTGAAGTACTCGGCCAGCCCGCCGCACACACCGCCGATCTGACGGTTAACCACAGAACGATACAGACGTTTCGATGAATCCATTCGGCCCTCCTAGAGCACGGTGGGTTGTTCGGGCACTACTGCCCACATAATGATGTAAGCCCAAAAGGCGCCCGATGCAGTCAAAAAGAACGCCACAACAGCCAATAAACGCACCACGGTCGGGTCAATGTTAAAGTATTCGGCCAGGCCGCCGCAAATTCCCGCCATCATGCGGTCTTTGTTTGAACGATACAAACGCTTCGGTTGATTATCCATGTGAACCTCCAGTTTATTTTTACATACTATCTACGCAGTGATGGACGAATGGTTGCAGAAATTGTTTTTAGAATCGGTTACAATGAGAGGCAGGGAATGAGAAAAAGACAAAGGAAAATGCGGAGGCTGAAATGAGTGCTCAATACCCTGTCGAAACACAACAACTGGTTAAGTTTATCGAAAAGCAAGGCTTTTCCGATGAAGACAAGCAGCGCTGGCTCGATTTCTTGCGTGATAATGGCATCGACCAGGCCATCATGGAGGAAATCCACCAGAAGTTTCTCGAAATCCCTTTAGAGAAGTTCGCCAATGACTGGCAGCGCGCTCAAAACAACATGGAATTTACCAAAATCCTCAAGCGCTGGCGCATGGACCAGGCCAGCCGAAACTTTAAACGTTCACGTTAACAGCTTGCTCGTTCAGGGAGAAACCGGAGGAATTCCCTTCGGTTTCTTTTTTTAGTGTAGAATAGACCAATTCATTTTGCCGGTGATCCAATGAAAGCCTTCACAAAAGACAAAGAGCGCGTTCTCGCCGATCTGGCCATGCTGCTGGCCGCCATCATTTGGGGCGGTGGCTTTGTGGCTCAGAGAACCGCCGCAGAATATCTCGACTTCTTCGCCTTCAACGCCATCCGTTTTCTGCTCGCCGGTCTGGTCATGCTGCCCTTTGCCATCCGGCTCTTTCGCTGGCAGAAAGACCACCTGCTCTGGATCGCCCTGTGCGGCTTTTGTTTGTTCGCCGGCAGCACCCTGCAGCAAGCCGGTCTGGAGACCACCACGGCCAGTTCGGCCGGTTTCATCACCGGGCTTTATGTGGTTTTGGTGCCCCTTTTTTTGGCCCTCTTCTGGCGCATGAAGATCCCGGCCCTGAACTGGCTGGCCGCTCTGGCCGCCCTGTTTGGCACCTATTTGCTCAGCACCAGCGGCAAAGGCTTTTCGTTTTCGAGCGGTGATCTGCTCGAATTGGCCGGTGCCTTCGTGTGGCCCTTTCATGTCATCGCCATCGGTTTTGCCGCCAAGAAACTGAATCCGTTTGAGCTTTCGGTCGGGCAATCGCTCTTTTGTGGGCTCTTAAATTTAATTTTTAGTTTCTTTTATCACCCCATCACTTTCTCGGCCGTGGCTGCCTGCTGGCCGGCTGTTTTATACGGCGGCCTGTTCTCGGTGGCCGGTGGCTTCACCCTGCAAACGTTTGGGCAATCCAAAGCCCCCACCGCCGATTCGGCGCTTATTTTGAGCCTCGAAGCGGTCTTTGCAGCCCTGTTTGGCGTTCTCTTCTTGAAGGAACACATGAACCCGGTGCAGATCATTGGCAGTGTCGTCATCATGGCTTCCATTTTTGGGGTTCAACTGTATTCCCTTTATCAGGCACGTAAAGCAGTAAAACAAATTAACACAAATTAAGATGGATGAGCACTTCTTCATACACCGCTTGACACCCCTATTTGCCTGTGTTAAAGTACATTGTTAGCATTTGGAATAAATATTTGAGGTGAGTCGTTGGTTCCAAGAAACATCCCGTTGCTTGTCGATCGTCTGCGCGAGTTGCAGCGATCAATGCCTGAAATTGAGGCAGCGGCAATTGTCAGCCTGGATGGGCTGATCATTGCGTCTGCACTGCCTGAAAATATGAGCGAGGATCGCGTATCGGCCATGTCCGCTGCCATTCTCTCTCTGTCGGAGAGCATTTCTCAAGAAATGGGGCGTGGGGGCCTTGAGCAGGTGTTCACAAAGGGTGAAAATGGCTATGTCATTCTCACCACCATCAGCGAACATGCCGGCTTGACCGTGATCACCAACCAGCAGGCAAAGCCCGGTTTGGTTATTTTAGAGATGCAGCGCACGGCACAGGATCTTGTAAATATCCTGTGATCTTCATAAAAAGAAGAAGACAATATTCTCCATGAGTACAATTGTCATAATTCCGACATACAACGAACGAGAAAACCTTCCCACGCTGGTGGACCGGCTTCTCTCCCTCCCCATTGCAGACATCGAAATATTGGTCGTGGATGACAACAGTCCCGATGGCACCGGACAGTTGGCCGATGAACTGGCGGCCCAAAAGCCCGGCAAGATTCACACCCTGCATCGCAGTGGCAAGCTGGGGCTGGGCACCGCTTATGTGAGCGGGTTCAAGAAGGCCCTCGAACTGGGCGCCGACCGCATTGTGCAGATGGATGCCGACTTCTCTCATCCGCCCGAAAAGCTGATCGAGATGCTGGCGGCCAGCCCAAACTGCGACGTGGTGATCGGTTCACGCTACATCCTCGGCGGCAGTCTGGATAAAGACTGGCCCTGGTATCGCAAGGCCCTTTCCGGTTTTGGCAATTTCTATGCGCGCACCATTCTGGGTGCCAAAATTAACGATATGACCGGCGGTTTTCGCATGTGGAATCGTTCTGCTCTCGAACGCTTCCCACTCGACCGTGTTCGTTCCAATGGCTATATGTTCCAGGTGGAAACGATCTACATCGCTACGAAACTGGGCTACAAAATGATCGAGGTGCCCATCTATTTTGCCGAACGCAAATTCGGTAAATCGAAGATCGATTTTTCCATTCAGCTTGAAGCCGCCGTCAGCGTCTGGAAGCTGCCCTTCCGCTATGCGGATCTGCACAAATAGTGATTCATTATCCCATCTAAAGAACAGCGGAGCCGATCAGGCTCCGTTTTTGTTCGTCTTGGCTAAATACTCGCCCACCAGGGTGCGCCACTCGGCCAGTTCCAGGGTCTGCGCCCGCCGCGTGGGGTCAATGCCAGCCGCCTGCAGCAGTGCCGCCGCCTCGTCGCCGCTCCAATGCAGCCCGGCCGAGAGGGTATTGCGCAGGGTTTTGCGCTTCTGGGCAAAGCCAAAATGAGCCAACTGAAAGAACGTATCCAGCCATTCAGGCGGAATCATGGGGGTCTCGTAGAGGTCAATGCGCAAAGTGGCCGAATCCACGTTGGGCGGCGGGAAGAACGCCCCTGCCCCGATATTGAGCACCACCTGCGGGTCACCAAACACCTGTACGCTCAGCGACAACAAAGAATAATCCCCGGCGGCGGCGCAGATGCGCGAAGCCACCTCTTTTTGCATGGTCAAGACGATGCGCTGGGGGCGGTTCGTGCTTTCAAGCAAATGTCGGATCAGCGCGGAGGTGATGTAATAGGGAATATTGGCCACCACCAGGTAGGGCGTCTCGCCCATCACAACGGCCGGGTCAATTTCGAGCATATCGCCACTGACGATCTCTACATTCGGGTAATAACCGGTTACTTCACGCAGCACCGGCACCAGTTTTTTGTCGATCTCAACCGCCACCACTCGGCTGGCCTTTTGTGCCAGCGCACAGGTAAGGCTGCCCAGCCCTGCGCCGATCTCGAGCACATGGTCATTGCCGGTCACGCCGGCCACTTGCACGATCTTGCGCAGCACATTGCCGTCTACCAAAAAGTTCTGGCCCAACCCTTTATGGGGGTCAAGCCGGTGCTGGCGTAACAATGAACGAACATCGGGCAGGGGCGCTTCTATGGCAGCACCCCCGGCACATTGGCGGGAGCCGGTGCCAAAAAGTAAATGGTCACCGATTTCGACCATAGTTCCCAATCGGCATCCGTAAAGCCCAGGTCGATCCAATACTGCCCGGGGATGCCGCCGCCGATATCTTCGATGGTGCCAATGCCATAACCGGGCACATAGATGCGATCACCGGCAAAAAGGTTGTACCAGGCACGCGTTACTGCAATGACACCTCGCTGCACGGGTGCGCCGGAGGCCGTGCTGTAATAGCACTGATCGGCCGCCGAGCGACAGGGCGAATAGGAGGTGGCTCGCACCGTGACGGCGCGGTAATAGGTGATCGTGCCCACTTCGGTATCCATTGTTTGATAGCTCACATCGGCACCGTAGGCTTCTTTGCGGTTCACCGGCTCTTGCAGGGTTTCGCTGCTTTCGACCACACGCGAAACCTCTTTGCCGTCTTCATAGCGCACGCGCACCCGGCTGACCGACAAGCCGTACTGCCCCTCGTTGACGACCTTGGTTTGGCCCAGCTCCAGCGAATCGTCTGAAACATATTCTGTGTCAAACGGAATAGCTTGCTGGCTCACCACCACTTCTTCGCGCACCCGCACCACTTTGATGTTGCCGTCCTCGGGCAGGGCGCTCGCCTCGTCAGGCTGGCTGTAATCCAGCCCCTGCAGAGTGATGCCATTTTCTTGCAAAGCCTGGCCCACCGTGGCCGCGGCCGAAAGGGTGTGAATGTCTTTGCCATCCGCCGTGATCGTGACCGGGCGGGCCTTGTTGAGGCTGATCTGCATCTCTGGCGTCACGGGCTGATCAAAGGGCACCGAAAGCTGGTCGGCTCCGATCAGACGTACGCCGTTCTGCCACAGCGCCAGCCCCACGTAACCGGAGGTGGCCGGGTAAGTGGCGAGGTCACCGTTTTCGCTCACCTGCATTGGGATGGCCGGGAAGTACTGCAAGGCAATGCCCTCGCCCAGCTTGAGGGGCTCATCCAGAGCAACCACACGGCCATTCACTTTGACCCTGTCATCTTCTGAGGGCGTGATGCCCGCTTGAGCCAGAATGCCCCTGGCCGTGGTCTCTGCGCTGCTGATCACCGTTTCTGAGCCGGCGGGGTCGATCCAGATCAGCACCGGCCGCGACTGCGACAGGCTGATCTCTTGCGTGTCGTTCAGCCAACTGTTCGCCGCCGGGTTCACCTGGTCGCCCGGTTGCAGGGTAATGCCCGCACTGCGCAGAGCCTGGCGCACGGTAAAACCGCGTGTATGCACCACTTCACTGTTGCCATTTATATTGAGGGTCACATCTCGTCCCATCAGCAAAAAACCGCCAGTAAGTGCGGCGAGAAAGGCCCCAATGAGAATCCACAATTGAATTTTTGACTTCATAGGGTTGATTCTAACAGAAAAAGACGCCCTTTTCAGTGGGCTGTCAAGGCCTCGGTTTTAATCTAACTTTTATTTGACATTTTTGGTCAGAATTACTATAATTCAGGTATGTATTATCCTATTTTGTCAGAGAAATGGAGATTTTGAGAATGAACAACAAATCTGGTTCGATGAACATGTCGGACCCCCCGATCGCCAATGCACTCTTCAACAATACCAAGTTGGCCTGGATCTGGCTGATCATCCGCGTGTATGTGGGGTATGAATGGATCACCGCCAGCCTGCACAAACTGGAAAGCCCTGCCTGGATGCAGACCGGTGACGCCCTCAAAGGCTTCTGGATGAGCGCCATCGCCGTCCCGGATGCCCCGGCCAAACCCGCCATCACCTATGGCTGGTATCGCTCCTTCTTGCAATTCCTGCTTGACAACCAGTCTTATGTTTGGTTCGGTAAAGTGGTTGCCATCGGTGAATTCCTGGTGGGCCTTGGCCTGATCGTTGGTCTGTTCGTCGGTATCGCCGCTTTCTTCGGCGGTTTGATGAACTTCAACTTCATGCTTGCCGGCTCTGCCAGCACCAACCCCGTGCTCTTCTTGCTGGCCGTTTTGCTCATGCTGGCCTGGAAGGTGGCCGGTTATTGGGGTCTCGATCGCTGGGCCCTGCGCTGGTTGGGAACGCCCTGGCAAAAGGGAGAGGGATTGCCAAAAAAGAAAGAAGCGCCGTCTCAGAGCTGATCGTGTATGGCTGGCAAATTGCCAGCCATACCTTTTTTAACACTTACAAGTACGTGAACAAATTGAAAATAAGATCGAAATACGCTACTATTAATTAAGTTGACTGTGTTTTCTGATGATTCTTTTGCCGCAGTGGAGGAAATATGGCAACAGTAATGGATGTCTTAAAAGAAAAAGGAAACAAGATCTACACGGTTTCCCCAGGCGATACAATTCTGGAAGCGCTTAAATTGATGGCCGAAGCCCAGATCGGCGCAGTGCTGGTGATGGAAAACGACAAAGTAGTCGGCATCTTTTCTGAGCGCGATTACGCCCGTCGCGGTACCCTCAAGGGCAATTCGGTCACCACACCGGTGAAAGAGGTCATGACCAGTGAGGTTTACTACGTTGACCCCGACCGTTCGGCCGAAGCCTGTCTGGCGCAAATGACCGACAAACACATCCGCCATTTGCCCGTTCTCAAAGACGGCAAAGTGGTCGGCGTCGTTTCCATCGGGGATGTGGTCAAGAGCATGATCGCCGATCAGAACGAGTTGATCAAGGGCCTCGAAAACTACATTTTGGGCCGTCAGCTACAGCAGTGATCAAAGCTTGTTTGTAAAAAGATCCGGCCTGGCCGGATCTTTTTCTGTTGCAATTTTTGAGAAGATGCTATAATTTTTGCATCGTTCTGTCGCGTTTGGCAACTTTTTGTTGCAATTAAACAACCCCCAACCCTTCAATTTAGAGGTGATCATGCTCCTGGCGTTCATTATTCTCATTGCTGTTTTGCTACTTGTAGCAGCCTTTGTGTTGGTTCGCACTTACCTGTTCATTCAACAGGCCGATGCGGCCAATTCCATCGAACTGGCTTCCGTTGCGGTGCCCGAACTCAAGCTGGACAAAAATGAAAGCGCCGAGCACCTTTCGTCGCTGATTCAAATCGAGACGATCTCTCATGAAGATTCCGCCGATAACGTGATGGAAAACTGGAAAAAGCTGCACAAGCAGCTCGAGAAAACCTATCCTTTGGTGCACAAGACCATGAAGCGCGAAGTGATCGGCGAGGCCAGCCTGCTTTTCACCTGGCCCGGCAAAGATGCCAGCCTCGAGCCGGTACTCCTGGCCGCCCATCAGGATGTGGTACCCGCCGAATCCACCTCCCTGGATCAATGGACCTATCCGCCCTTCTCGGGCAAAGTGGCCGACGGTTTCATCTGGGGCCGCGGCACCCTCGATATCAAGAGCCAGCTCGTGGGCCTGCTCGAAGCTGCCGAAAAGCTGATCGCTGTCGGCTACCAACCTGAACGCACCGTGATGTTCGGCTTTGGCAGCGATGAAGAGGTTTTCGGCACCGGCGCCAAGGCCATTGTGGCCACCCTGCAAGAACGCGGCATCCATCTGGCTGCCATGATGGATGAGGGCGGCTGCATTTACGATGGCATCATCCCCGGTCTGAAAGGGCTGGCCGCCGCCATCGGCGTGGCCGAAAAAGGCTACCTGTCTCTCAAAGTGTGGGTGGATGCCGACGCCGGCCATTCTTCGACCCCTTCACAAGCTACCGCCACGGGCATTTTGGTGCACGCTCTCGACCGCCTGGTAGCCAACCCCTTCCCCACCAAGATCAGCGCGGTCAGCAACATGTTCGCCAAACTGGGTGCGGTCGCTTCTCCGATCATGCAGTTGGCTTTCGCCAACCTCTGGCTTTTCGGCGGGGTCATTAAGAAGCAACTGCTCGGCAACAGCGAAACTGCGGCCACCATCCGCACGACCACCGCAGTGACCATCCTTAAAGGCGGCGTTAAAGATAACGTCATTCCCGGCTATGCCGAGGCGGTGGTGAACTTCAGGCTGCTGCCCGGCGAGACAATCGCCAGCGCCTGTGAGCACGTCCGCGCCATTATCAACGATGAGCGCGTCAAGTTTGAACCCCTGCGCGGCAACGCCTGGGAAGCCTCGCCGGTATCCCCCGATGACAGCGCCCCCTACCTGCACATTGCCAGCGCCGTGCGCGAGTTCTTCCCCGGCACGCCCTGTGCCCCCTATATCATGCTGGGTGGCACAGATGCCCGCAATTATTACGCCGTCTGCGACAACGTCTATCGCTTCTCGCCCTATGTGATGACCCCCACTGATCTGGCCCGCATCCACGGTTTGAACGAGCGCCTCTCGGTAGAGGCTTTTGGACTGATGATCGAGTTCTTCTACCGGCTCATTCCACGCTGGTCACAAAAAGAATTGTAAAAACAAGGTTTTAAGAAACTCGGCCGGAGAGAAGCTCTCTCCGGCCGTTTTATTTACAACCCGATCTGGACATGCATTACCTGGCGATCCAGTGCGCCAAATTTGTATTTGTAATCTTCCGTGCCGCGCATAAAATCAAATTCAAAGCGGCCGTTCTCATTGGACCATTTCAGTAAATGGGCCAGCAGCACCCAACCCGGAGAGTGCTCAAAGAAGGCCGGGTTGATGCCTGAGTTGTAAACATAAATGCGGTTGCCGAAATCAAAATTGAAATAAGCGGCTGCTTTTTCATCCCCGATGGTGAAAAACGCCAGTTGTAAAATGCCTGCCTGAAAAGCCTCTTTCATGCTCAAGCGCATCTGTTCCTTCATTTTGGGGGTCAAAAAGGCCTGCTTTTCAGGATCATAGGCCATCAGGGTGAGAAAGTCTTCGATCTCCGCATCCAGCTTGTCGGTATCGTTGGCAATATACCACTCGCTCGGCGTGGGCAGTTCGAGCATGCGGCGCATTTTGCGGCGAATCTCGTGGCGCTGCTTTTTATCCAGGCGCGAGAGATATTCTTCGTAATCGCCGCTCAATTGGATGTAGGGAGCGCGTGTAATGGGGCTGATCGCGCAGGGCAGCCCGTTGACCTGCGCGGCCTGTTGCAGGGCAGCCAGACTGGGCGATTGTTCGAGCACGTTGTAAAGATCAAAACCCGAGAGTTTGAACGCAGGAGCCAGGGTGTTTTTGATGTATCCCAGCAGCCCTTCTGCAAACTCATCCAGATGCTGCGGGCGCACGAGCAGATCGAGGTAATCGCTGATCTCGATGGAACCCAGCAGTAAAAGCAAGCGTTTGCCGTCCTTTTCGCTGACGAAACACGGGGCGATGCCCACCAGTTGATCCCCTTCACGGGCGCAGATCAACAGGAGCTCAGCCTCTTCGGGCCATTCCCCACCGCCGCGGGTTTGCCACCAGGTTTTCAGGTATTCGGGGCGTAAAAAAGGCACCTTCGTGATGCCGGTGTCGAATAAAGATCGCCATTCATTTTGTAAACAATCAGAGAAAGCTGTTGTGTGTGTAAATTCCATGAGATGAATTATACCTGATAGGGCAGGTCTGAATTGTTAGAGCTGTGTTAACCCTGGCGGGTAAAGCAGCGGGGCGTTCTTTTTAAGCCACAGCCTGGCTTTTTTGAACTCAGGGTAGAACAGCGCCACCCGTTGCCAAAATTCTTTAGAGTGGTTGGGCACGGTCAGGTGCGACAGTTCGTGCACCACCACATATTCCATGATCGTATGCGGCGCCATCACCAGACGCCAGTTGAATGAAAGGGTACCCCGCGAAGAGCAACTGCCCCAGCGGGTGCGCTGGTCGCGGATGGTCAGGTCGTTAAATCTTACCCGCATGCGTTCAGCCTGCAACGCAGCAGTTTGCTCGATCTCAGCCCGCGCAGTCTCGCGCAGCCAGGCAGCCAGCACCTCATAAGCACGTTCCCTGCCGCCTTGCGGCACCCTGATCAGGAGCTTGCCGCGGCCGACATCCACGCGGGCGCGGGCTTTGCGTTGCGCTTCTTCGACCACTTCAATTCGGGTGGGTTCGCCATGAAAGAGCAGCACATCTTTGGGCAGTGCCGGTGCGGCCGCCAGTTTTCGCCTGGCACGCCGTTCCAATTGCTCCATCACCCAGGCGGCATTTTGCTGCAAGAAGGCTTCCCCTTTGGCGCGAGGGAAGCCTTCCGGTAAGATGAGCGAAACGCCGCTGTCTGACACCGAAATGCGCAGTCGTCGTGCCCGGCTGGAATATTTGAGAGCATAGCTGATCTGCCGGCCCTGCAAGGTAATAGGGTGCTTTTCTGCACTTGTCATAGGTCGGATTATAACAAAACGTACCCACCGGGTCGGAGCAAATTGGCATTCATTTTTTAGTTGACAAGAACCCGCAGTTCTCCTAAACTTATTCAAATTAATTCCCTACCAGTTTCAATGGAGTGGCATATGGACGAAAAAGCAGGCGCGCAAATATCCAAAAAGGCGTTCATTCAATCCTTTTTAATTCTGCTCTTGTTGATGATCATCGCCGGGGTGCTTACCCGGGTCGTCCCGGCCGGCAGCTACGAGCGTTTCATCGAGGGAGATCGCACCCTGATCGACCCCTCCTCTTTCCAGTACACCGAGGCGGTCAATTTGCCCATCTGGCGCTGGTTTACCGCCCCAATTGAAACCCTGTGGGGGCCAGATGCGCTGGTGATCATCACCATCATCGTTTTCATCCTGCTGGTGAGCGGCTCCTTTGCCGTGCTCGATAAAAGCGGCATTCTCAAGGCCACCCTGGGTAAGATCGTCAACAAGTTCGGCGGACGCAAGTATGTGCTTTTGCTGATCGTCACCTTCTTTTTCATGCTAATGGGCGCTTTCTTTGGCCTGTTCGAAGAGATCGTGCCCCTGGTACCGCTCATGATCGCGCTGGCCTATTCATTGGGCTGGGATGCACTGGTCGGTCTGGGCATGAGCATTTTGGCCACCAACATGGGTTTTTCGGCCGCCATCACCAACCCCTTCACCATTGGGGTGGCCCAAAAGTTGGCCGGTTTGCCCCTCTTTTCGGGTGCACTTTTCCGCATTCCCATCTTCCTGGCTGTCTTTGCAGCCACCTCCTGGTTTTTACTCTCCTATGCCCGCAAGATCGACCGCAACCCCGAGGCTTCGCTCATTTTCAAAGAAGACCAGGCTGACCGCAAACGCTATTCGGCCATCACCTTTGAAAGCAATGCCAATCTGGGGCGTGCCGGTCTCTTCTTTGGCGTCTTTATTCTGCTCATCGTGCTGGTGCTCTTTAGCACCTCATTCGTGCCCTTCCTGGCTGATTATTCGCTGCCCATCGTGGGATTGCTCTTCTTTGCAGGTGGCTTGGGAGCCGGCTTCATCTCCGGCGCCAAAGGCAAGGTCATTGGCAGTGCGCTGCTCGAAGGCATCGGTGGCATGGCGCCGGGCATCCCGCTCATTCTTATGGCTGCCAGCATTAAATTGATCATCACCAACGGCGGTGTCATGGACACGATCCTGTTCAGTTCGTCCACCCTGTTGCAGCACGCTTCACCGCTCAGTGCTGTGCTCATCATTTATGTGCTGGCCCTTTTGATGGAACTCTTCATCGGCTCGGCCGGTGCCAAAGCCGTCTTGATGATGCCCATTTTGCTGCCGCTGGCCGACCTGGTGGGCGTTACCCGCCAGCTCACCGTCACGGCCTACTGCTTTGGCGATGGATTTTCCAACCTGGCCTACCCCACCAACCCAGTGCTGCTCATTGCCATCGGGCTGGCCTCCATTGGCTACGGCAAATGGATGAAGTTCACCTGGAAGTTGTGGGCCGTGATCGTGCCGATCACCGTGCTTTTCCTCTGGTTGGGCAATCTCATCGGCTATGGGCCCTACTAAACCCTCCACAAGGCTCTTTAAAGCCGTCCGGGTATCGGACGGCTTTTTTATTAACACTTTTTTGGGTGTTAGTAAATGAGAGTTTTGTGTTAATAATTGACTTTTTTAGTAGATATCTCTATAATAAATTTACTAACACGTGTTATTTACCAAACGGAGGAGTTCCTTGTCGAACAAAAGAGCAACCAGCTTTGATGTGGCAAGAGAAGCAGGGGTTTCAAGAACTACAGTCTCCTTCGTGTTAAATAATGTCTCCAACATCAGCATCAGCGATGCTACCCGCCAGCGCGTGATCGACGCCGCCCAAAAATTGAATTACCACCCCGATGCCGCCGGACGCAAGCTCGTCACCGGCAAATCTTCGGCCATCGGTCTGGTGCTGCGCCAGAGCTTCGACCAGATCTTTGCAGATGCCTTTCTGGTGCAGGTAATGCTGGGCATCGAACACGCCGCTTCTCAATATGGTTTCAATGTGGTGCTTAAACCGCTCGACCCCAACGATCAGAACGGCTACGACCAGCTCATTAGTGAAAATCACGTGGACGGCATTTTGCTTTCTGGCCCGCGCGAAGACGATCAGGCCATCATCCAAAGATATGAAGAAGGCTTCCCGGTGGTGCTGATGGGCCAGTTGGGGGAAAGCCAAATCCCCTTTGTGGATGTCAACGCCTTTGATGGCGCTGCCGCCGCCACCCGTCACCTCATCGAACTGGGGCACAAACGCATCGGCATGATCACCAACGCTTCAATGGAATATACCTCGGCGCGTGAACGCCATCAGGGCTATGTGCACGCCTTAAAAGAAGCCGGCTTGCCTTTCGACGATTCGCTCTTCCGTGAGGGCGCTTATACCCCGGCCAGCGGCTTTGCCGCTATGAACGAACTGCTTGACCAGGAATCGACACCTACGGCTGTTTTTGTGGCCAGCGATGTGGTCGCCATTGGTGCTGTGCAGGCGATCAAAAACCACAGCTTGCGCATTCCGCAAGATATATCCATCATCGGGTTTGATGATATCCCGATGGCTGCATTTTTCGACCCGCCCCTTACCACCATTCGTTTACCGGCCTATGAGATCGGGCGGAAAGCCGGCGAGAACCTGATTCAACAAGTGCTTGGAACTGAACCCGGTGCTCGTCAGGAATTGCTCAATACCGAATTGATCATCAGGGAATCTACAAGGGCTAGATTCAATACGACCTAACTGACTGGTAATCAGGCTTAAATTAAAGGAGGTGATGCAGTTACAAATGTGGTTTGTTTGTAAGTGTGTTTCGTTTCTCAATTTTTCTGGAGGATAAGAGATGAATAAAGTTTCAAAGATTCTTGTTGCACTAGTCTTGGTTGCGATGCTCGCAACTGCCTGTGCTGCTCCCGCGGCCACTCAGGCGCCTGCCACCGAAGCCCCTGCCACTGAAGCTCCTGCTGCTACCGAAGCACCGATGGCCGAACGCCCCGCTATTTGTGGTGACACTCAAGAAGGCGATACATTGAACGTCATGTATCAATGGTCTGGCGCAGAGGAAGAGAATTTTAATTCAATTGTTCAGCCACTCGTAGATCAGTGCGGTATTAAGATCGTTGCAGAATCCACCCGCGACGCAGCCGTTTTGGATACCAAGGTGAAGAGCACCCCGCCCGATATTCTCTTCTGGCCCACCACTTCGCCTCTGAACCTGTACCCCGACAAACTCATGGACTTGACCACCCTGGGCGCCATGACCGATAACTATGCCGCTTACTGGCTTGACCTTGGCTCCGTCGATGGCAAACTCTTCGCGCTGCCTGTCAAAGCCGATATCAAATCCATCATCTGGTACAGCCCGGCCCGCTTCGAAGCATTGGGCTACACTGTTCCGACCACCTTCGATGAACTGAACACCCTGGTCGAAAAGATGGTTGCCGATGGAAATGTGCCCTGGAGCATGGGTTTTGGCAGTGATGCCGCCACTGGTTGGACCGGTTCTGACTTCATTCAGGATCTGCTGCTCACCCAGCAAGGCCCGCAATACGTGATGGACATCATCAACGGCACCGTGAAATATAACGACGCCGGTGTGGTGCAAGCCTATCAGACCTATCAGAAATGGGCTTCCGATGCCAAATACACCGTGGGCGGCGCTGACGGTACCGTCAACACCCCGTTCCTCGATGCCATTTACAAAGTCTTCCAGCCCGAACCTGAGGCCATGATGGTCAAACAGTCCGGTTTCGCTGGTGGCGAGATCGTCAAACAGTTCCCCGATCTGAAATACGGCACTGACTACGACTTCTTTGCCTTCCCTGGCATTCAGGGCATGCAAGGTGGTGCCGACTACATGATGGCCTTCAGTGATTCAGCCGCTGCCAAAGCCCTGGTCGCTTACCTGACCAGTGCCGATGGCGCCGCTGCCTGGGCCAAAGCCGGCTTCGATCTTTCTCCGAACATGAAAGCCACCGATCAGTACACCGATCCGCAGCTCACCAAGAAAGCCGCAGCTCTTGCCAATGCCACTGGTTTCACCCCCGATCTGGGCGACACCATCCCGGCTCCGTTTGGCGATAACGAATGGAAAGCCATTATCTCTGTTGTTCAGGGTGGAGATATCCAAACCGCCCTCGACGCAGTGGTAGCTGGACAACAATAGTCACAAAGTAAAGATCCTGGGGTCTGCTTTAATGCAGGCTCCAGGATCATCTTCATTTGGTAGGAAGGTGCCTGATGTCCTCAATTATGAAGCAAGGTCGTTGGACCCCCTGGTTGTATCTGTTTCCGGCATTATTGATCATGTTAATATTCATCGTTTACCCCACCCTCAACACGATGGTGCTGAGCTTCATGGATCGCACGGGCACGACCTCGGCCGCCACTTCTTGTGTCGCAGGCCAGCCCTGCTGGGGTATTTTTGAGAACTACCGCTATGCCCTCACCAACACCGATATGACCACCGCGCTGCGTAACAACGCGCTCTGGCTCATCTTGATGGTGCCAGCCACGGTGGCAGCAGGGCTGTTCTTTGCCATCCTGGCCGAGCGGGTGCGTTACGAGAAGATCGCTAAGGCCATCATCTTTATGCCCATGGCCATCTCTTTTGTGGGCGCAGGCATTATCTGGCAATTCGTTTATTCCATTCGCAGCGGTGGCGGGGCTCAAACCGGCTTGCTTAACGCCATCATCACCAGTTTTGGCGCTCAGCCGGTGGCCTGGCTCAGCACCCAGCCTGTCAATAACTTCGCCCTCATGATCGTGGGCGTTTGGCTGTGGGCGGGTTTCTGCATGACCATCCTCTCGGCGGCCATCAAAGGGCTGCCCTCTGAGGTAATCGAAGCCGCTCAGGTCGATGGCGCTACCCCCTGGCAAAGTTTCTGGCAGATCACCATCCCGCTTATCATGCCCACCATCGTGGTGGTCACCACAACCATGATCATCAACGTGCTCAAGATCTTCGATATCGTGTTCGTCATGACGGGCGGCAATTATGGTACCGAAGTGATCGCCAACCGCATGTTCAAGCTGATCGTTACTGACACCGGCCGTTCGATGGCGATCGCCGTGCTGCTCATTTCGCTGATGATCCCCATCATGATCGTCAACATTCGCCGCTTCAGAAAACAGGAGGAGATGCGATGAGACCGCTGCGCAACCTGAATCGAATTTTCCGCTCACTGCCCATCAATCTGGCGCTGATCATCATGTGCATCCTCTGGGTGTTGCCCACACTGGGCCTCTTCGTCACCTCCTTCCGCGATAAAGAAGATGTGCGCACCAGCGGCTGGTGGACCGTGCTGTCGCCCAAAAAGATCGAGGGCGAAGCCGAGTACACCACCTACTGCGCTTCGTGCCACGGTGCCAACGGCGACGCGCTGCCGCAGATCGACCTTTCTGACCCCACTGTGGTCAACCAGTACACCCGTTCATACCAACTGCTGGCCATGCTCAAACAGGATATCAACGGCGAGCCTCACTTAAAAGACACGCCCTTACCCCAGAACCCTAACGAGAGTCTGGCTGTGCTTTCGAATGTGCTCACCTATATGCAGGGAATTTCTTCCCAAAGCAGCGGCGGCCTGAATCTGACCCTGAACAACTACGCCGATGCGCTGGTAGGGTACAAGGGCACCGACAGTTATCTGAGCGATTGCCAAACGGGTGCCAATTCTGTGCTCGTCAAGTTCAAATGTAATGCATCCGACCTGTTGAACCCCGAGGGCATGGGGGCGGCCTTTTTGAACACCCTGATCGTCACCATCCCCACCACTTTGCTGGTGGTCTTCCTGGCTGCCTTTGCCGCCTTTGCCTTCGCCTGGCTCGATTTTAAAGGCCGCCAGTGGATGTTCGCTTTGCTGGTCGGTTTGCAGATCGTGCCCCTGCAGATGACCCTGGTGCCGATCTCCCGCCTCTATACCGCGCTGGGCATGCAGGGCTCTTTCTTCGGCATCTGGCTCTTCCACACCGGTTTTGGCCTGCCCTATGCCATCTATTTGATGCGCAACTTTATGGGTTCGCTGCCCAAAGAGATCTTTGAATCGGCCTATTTGGATGGCGCCAATCACTGGAAAGCCTTCACCAAGCTGGCCCTGCCGCTTTCGGTGCCGGCCATTGCCTCACTGGGCATCTTCCAGTTCCTCTGGGTCTGGAACGATTTTTTGGTGGCCAAGATCTTCCTTTCCAGCCACCCGGTGCTCACCGTGCAGATCACCAACCTGATCGATCCACGCGGCGCCAACTGGCACATCCTCACCGGGGCGGCCTTCCTGTCCTTCTTGATCCCGATGTTCGTTTTCTTCGCCTTCCAGAAATACTTCGTGCGCGGCCTGCTTGCCGGCTCGGTGAAAGGATAGTTCTACACAGCTCATGGCCTTTCAATATTGGTATCAAAACGCGGTTTTTTACGAAGTCTCGGTGCGGTCTTTTTATGACGGCAACGGCGACGGCATTGGCGATCTGGCCGGGTTGATCGAAAAACTCGATTACCTGAAAGAACTCGGCGTAGATTGCCTGTGGCTGCTGCCCATCTATGCCTCGCCGCGCAAAGACGATGGCTACGACATTTCAGATTTTTGCAGCATCCACCCCGATCTCGGTTCGTTGGACGACTTTGAACGCCTGATCGCTCAGGCCCACCAGCGCGGCCTCAAGATCGTGATGGATCTGGTGATGAATCACACCTCCGACGAACACCCCTGGTTCCAGGCTGCCCGCGCCGATAAAACATCGCCCTACCACAACTACTACGTCTGGAGCCAGGACGACCAGAAATATGCCGGCGCCCGCATCATCTTTTTAGACACCGAACGCTCCAACTGGACCTGGAACGAGGCCACGGGCGAATACTACTGGCACCGTTTTTACACCTGCCAGCCCGACCTGAACTATGACAACCCGGCCGTGATCGCCGAAATGAAACAGGTGGTGCGATTCTGGCTGCAAAAGGGCATCGACGGCTTCAGGGTAGATGCCGTACCCTATCTGATCGAACGGGAGGGTACCAGTTGTGAGAATCTGCCCGAAACGCACGCCATTCTCAAAGAACTTCGCCGGTTTTTGGATGAGCAATCGAGTGACAAGGTGTTGATCTGTGAAGCCAACCAGTGGCCGCAGGATGTTTATGCCTACTTCGGCGGCGGCAGTGAGTTTCACATGGCCTTTAATTTTCCCATCATGCCGCGCATGTACATGGCCCTCAAACAGAGTGACGCCACTCCTATTCGCTGGGCGCTCGAACAACTGCCGCAGATCCCGGCCGATTGCCAGTGGGGCAGCTTTCTGCGCAATCACGATGAGTTGACCCTCGAAATGGTTTCAAACGAAGAGCGCCGCTTCATGTGGGAGAGTTATTCCCCTCAACCGGGCCAGCGCATCAATCTGGGCATTCGCCGCCGCCTCACCCCGCTGCTCGACAACGACCGCCGCAAGCTGGAGCTGATGAATGTGCTGCTCTTCTCGCTGCCCGGCTCCCCCTTTATTTACTATGGCGATGAGATCGGCATGGGCGACGACATCAGTCTTTTCGACCGCAATGGACTGCGCACCCCCATGCAATGGTCCGATGCGCGCAATGCCGGTTTCACCGAGGCCGAAAAACCCTACCTGCCCATCATCCACCAGGCACCCTATGCACCAGATGAAGTCAACGTGGCCGCTCAAATGAACGATGAGGCCTCTCTCTGGCAGTTCAACCGGCATCTGATCGAGCTGCGCAAAGCGCATCCGGCGCTGGCCTCGCACAGCCTCGAGTGGATCGAAACCGGCAGCACCGCCATTGCTGCTTTCTGGCGCAGCGACGACAAGGAGCAGATTTTGGCCGCTTTTAACTTAAGCGACCAGACGCTCGATTTTACCTTGTCACTGCCAACTGACCTATCCACTCGCTACACGGATCTTTTTAAAGGCTACTCTGCCAGCAGCGATTGGGTGGTTACCCAGTTTACCCTTACCCCTTATGGATATCTTTGGCTGAGTTTTGCAAAATAGCCCGGCCAAGTGCACTCCTCTTCTCTCCTTTTTTGAGACCCACCGGCCGAAGTGGGTCTCAAATATTTAAGTCAAATATTGACAGCCGAAATCCTTTGTGACATAATAATAGAAATTTAGTTCTATTATTAGAGGATATTTTTGGAGAGAACCATGACCCGCCTGCTCTACCTTCCTGATGATGCCACCATCATTCAGATGGAAGTACCCATCCCGCCCAAACAACTGACGGCTTCCATCAATGGCGGCGATATGCCGGTGCAGTTGCTGCTCGACAGCGGCGAACAGCTCAGCGCCAGCCAGATCGGGCAAACCGTGATCGTCTCGCCGCGGCGCAAACGCGGCCGCCCGGCCAAGATGAGAATACAAAACAGCCTCACCCGCCGTCAGCGCCAGGTGCTGGATCTGGCCTCGCACGGATACAGCAATGCCCAGATCGCCAGCCTGATGGGCATTTCACGCCGCACGGTCAGTTATCATCTCAAGGGGATTAAAACACAGATCTCGGTGACGCCGCAGTCGTTGATCGCCGAAAACTCTACTTTGCTCAATCTCGATCAAAAAAGCGAATAAGCTACTGCTTCTGCCAGATCTGATACAGGCTCAAGTTCCCGCCCGCGCCATCCGAATCGAACTCGCTGCGGATGTTAAAACCACTTTCGGCCGCCAGGCTGGCCAATTCTGCGGCAGAGAAATGATGTACATAACGCAGTCCGCTTTTGCCGGGCTGCCCGGCTTCTTCCTGTCGCCAATCGAGCAGCGTGTCGCCTTCTTCCAACTCAGCCGGGTCAATATCGGCCAGATGCCAGTCTTGCACCCGCGCCGCCCATTTGGGGCTGCGCAAAAACTGCCACTCAGAGTGGATGAATAGCCCACCCACCGGCAGCAGGGTGTTGATCTGTTTCAACAGGCGCAGACGGGTTTCGCGCCCCGGCAGGTGGTGCATGGCGGCGAACATTAAAATGCCATCATACTCACTGCGGCTGCACTGAGCCGTCCATGCCGGATCGCCCAAATTCGCCTGTGCATAAAGCACCTGCTGCCCCGGGCCGGGCGGCGTTTTCGCGCTGCCGGCCTTGGCCTCTGCAATCAGCACCGGACTGAAATCAAGCCCCTCATAAAGGCCGCCGATGCCCCGTTCCACCCAAATGCCCCCCAGAGCGCCGCTGCCGCAGCCCAGATCAAGCCAGTTACCCGCCTTCACCCATTCGTCCAGCACACGCAGCACCCCCGGCTGCACGCGCCGCCGCGTAGAAGCAAACGAAGCGCCAAATTCCGTATAAAAACGGTCATTTAAATCAATTAAGGCCTTAATGATCGAATTTCGCATGATACCCATTATAATGGTCTCTGTGAAAACGATGGATATCGATAACTGGCGCAAAAAACGCGTCTATTCTGAAGAACAATTGGTTTTAGCCAGAGTGGTGCTCGAAGAGGTACGTGACGGCCGCAGGCTCGATCGCTCTCTGCGTGACCATCCCGGCCCGGGCGGAGGTCTGCTTGCCAAGCACATCCTCATCACCGCTTATAAACAACTGGTCGAAAGCGGCGAGTGGCAAGAAGACGAAGAGCTGCTCAAACGCATTCGCATGAAACCCGTGCGCACCCTTTCGGGCGTTACCACCGTCACGGTGCTCACCAAAGCCTACCCCTGCCCGGGACGCTGCATCTTCTGTCCCACCGAAAACTACATGCCCAAGAGCTACCTGGTCGATGAACCGGGGGCTGCCCGCGCTTTTCAGAACAAGTTTGACCCCTTCAACCAGGTCAATTCGCGCATTACCGAATATGAAGCCGTGGGGCACCCCACCGACAAGATCGAGCTGCTCATTCTGGGCGGCACCTGGAGCTCTTACCGCCGCGATTATCAGAAGTGGTTCATCCAGCGCTGCTTTGACGCCATGAACGCCCGTTCGCAGGAAGAAGCCGGGCTGCCGGGAGAGCCCGAACCACTGGGAGCCCACACCCCGCTCGAAAAGATCGACCTCGCCCCTTTGCAGGAACGTCACCTGGCCAATGAAACCGCCAGCCACCGCAACGTGGGACTGGTCATCGAAACCCGCCCCGACGAGATCACCCCAGCAGAACTGGTCTGGCTGCGCAAGCTGGGCGTCACCAAAGTGCAGATGGGGGCCCAAAGTTTGGATGATCGTGTGCTCGAGCTGAACCTGCGCGGCCACGATTCGGCCCGCACGCTGCAGGCCACCTCTTTGCTGCGCGCTGCCGGGTTTAAGATCGTGCTGCACTGGATGCCCAACCTGCTGGGCGCCACCCTCGATTCAGACCGGGCCGATTTCAAACGTCTCTGGGCTGATGGTTATGCCCCCGATGAGATCAAGATCTACCCAACCCAACTGCTCGAAAGCGCCGAACTTTATAAGGTCTGGCAAAAGGGCGAATATACCCCCTACACGACCGAAGAATTGATCCAATTGATCGCCGACCTGAAAGAGACCCTCCCCGAATACTGCCGCGTCAACCGCGTGATCCGTGACATTCCCTCCACCCACGTGGTGGAAGGCAACAAACGCACCAGCCTGCGTCAGGACGTGATGCTTGAGCTGGAGCGGCGTGGCAAAGCCTGCCGCTGCGTGCGCTGCCGCGAGGTGCGCACCAGCAAAGTAGACCCAGAAACGCTGCGCCTCGATGACCTCACTTATCACCCCACATCTGCCGAGGAGCATTTCCTCTCTTACGTCACCCCACAGGATCAAATTGCCGGTTATTTGCGCCTGTCTCTGCCCTATGCAGAAGCGCCCAAACTGCCCATACCCGACCTCGAAAACGCCGCCCTGGTGCGCGAGGTGCACGTCTATGGCCAGTCGCTGGCCGTGGGTCACGAACAGGCCGGCGCAGCCCAGCACATCGGCCTGGGCACTTCTCTGCTCAAACGAGCCGGCGAGATTGCCCTTTCAAAAGGGTTTAGCCGCCTGGCGGTCATCGCCGCCATCGGCACACGCCAATACTACGAAAGCCGCGGCTTTGAGCGCGGCGAGCTCTATCTGGTAAAAGACCTCAGCAAGGGAATCTGAGCCTTGGAAATTCGCCCTGAAACCGCAGCGGATATCCCCGCCATTCACAGCCTGGTGCTCAGCGCCTTTCGCAACACAGCCGAGCCGGCCCTGGTGGAGGCCCTGCGCAAAGAGGGCGCTGCCGTTCTTTCACTTGTCGCCGCAGAAGAAGGTAAGGTCGTGGGTCATGTGCTGCTTTCACCTGTGAGCAGCGAGTTTGACCTGTTTGGCAAACACTTTTTGGGGCTGGCACCGCTGGCCGTTCACCCCAACTATCAAAAACGCGGCATTGGCAGCAAACTGGTACGCCGCTCTCTTGAGCTGGCCCTGGCACGCGGTTACGATGCCGTTTTTGTGCTGGGCGATCCCGCATTTTATACGCGCTTTGGCTTTGCCCGCCTGGATGATTGGAATCTCTACTGCGATTACGACGTTCCCCCTGAGAACTTCATGGCCGTGTCTTTAAAACCGCACGGTCTCGATGGCAGCGGCGGCCTGGTCAGCTATTCACCTGTCTTCAAAGGATTGGGTCTCTGATCAATTTTCCAGCATGTTTTCGCTGATTACCCGGTTCTTGCCGGCATGTTTGCCGAAGTAAAGCGCCTGATCAGCCTTGCGAATGGAACTGCCCGCCCCCACATTCGCATCACATTGACTCACCCCAAAGGTCAGCGTCACTTCAATATCCCGCTCCCGGTAGACGAAGGGAGTCTTAATGATACGATTGCGCACCTTTTCGGCCACGTTGGCACCGTCAGCCAGTTTGGTCTCGGGCAGCATGAATAAAAACTCGTCCCCGCCCCAGCGTGAGACCAGATCGGTCTTTCGCAGTGCCAGGTTGATGCGCTCTGCCAGTTGCACCAACACAAAATCGCCCCCTTCATGGCCGTAAACATCGTTGATGTGCTTGAAATTGTCAATATCCACCATGATGATCACAAAAGGTTTGCCGCCCCGATCAACCTTCGCCTTTTCATCCTCGATGCGGTTCATCATCATGCGCCGGTTGAGCAGATTGGTCACCGGGTCGGTATTAGCCATGCTCAGCAAGCGCTGGTTGGCCTGGATGATCTCATTTTCGGCGTTCTCAGCAGCCTGCTCAAAAAAGTATCCCATCATGCTGAACGAGAACAGACCCTGAATCAGATTGGTGGCAAAGATCGCCTGCAGGAGATATGAATCAATCACCTGCAGCGGCGCATGGGCATTTCCGGTCAAATACAAGATCACCAAATAAAAGCTCAACAGTGTTCCAAACACCAGTTTGGCGACCTGTTTGAACTCTGAATTTATAAAAATCAACAACATCAGTTCAAAAAACAGAAAATAAAAACCACTGTTCCAGCCATAGGTAACGGTGGCCAGTGTGGTCAGCAAAACCGCATCGAAGAACACGATAAAAAATGCCAGCTTCTGATCGTTGCCGCGATTAATGAAGAACGCGGTCAAGATGACGACCACGCTCAGGGCCGAATAGACCAACAGCAGGCTGGTTCTTAACCAAAAGAATGCCCCCAGAAAAACGACCCTCATGATCAGATCCATGACAATAAAGCTGTTCAGGACCTTATAAAAGCGACTTTTTCGAACTAAAGAACTCATTCTTCCCCTTGATACGACTTTGCATCCAACGATCAGACGCAAACTCAAAAATCGTTTTTCAGATATTCGTTTTGTTTATGATTGGCTCGAATGAACGCATTCGCTGCTTATTCCCTTATTATAGTGAATAAATTTGCATTTTTCACGTATTTTTTCGCAGATTTTAGGAAATTTTTACCCGTATAGAAAATCACCCGGTTTATCGCCGGGTGATCAATAACCTTACAAAAGCATTTCTAGTAAGTGGAGTTATTGTAGAACCAGTTGTAGGCGTAGTAGTAACCGTTGCCCGTTTCCAGCCGGATGGCGATCTTATCCAGCCCGGCCAGTGCAGAAGGGATGGAGTAAGTGGCGCTAAAGCTGCCGGAGGGTGAAACCGAGGCCACGGCAATGCCGCCCACGCCATAAGTGCCATATCCCCCCATCAACACATTAAAGGTTTGCCCGGCCGGGAAGTTGTTGCCATAAATGGTCACGGTTGAATCGCGCACCACAGCCGAGATGTTGATGGTCGGAATGCCATAATAGGATGGCAGCGGAGCGGGAGCGCCGGGATCCAGTGTGATCACCGGCACCGGGCTGGACGAACTGCCGCC
Organism: uncultured Anaerolinea sp.; assembly: GCA_964459385.1. Lineage (GTDB taxonomy): Bacteria > Chloroflexota > Anaerolineae > Anaerolineales > Anaerolineaceae > UBA6107. The sequence continues at coordinate 116,703 of CAYWLG010000001.1, read as the reverse complement.
GGCATTATTGAACCAGTTGAAGGCATACAAACCACTCGGTCCATCCATGCGGATGGCGATTTGCGGCAAGGCGGACAATTCAGCCGGAATTGAGAAGGTGGCGCTGTATGAGCCGCCGGCGTCAGAGGTGGAACCCACCACCGTGCCGTTGACGGCATAGGTGCCATAAGCCCCCATGCGCACCGTAAAGACCTGTCCGGCCGGCATGTTATGGGTCAAGACCGTTACACTGCTGCCGCTGATCACCGAAGAAATGTCAAAGGTGGGGTAACCCAGGTAGGCAGGCGCCGCTGTGGGGCTGCCCGCGCTGTCATTATAGAACCAGTTGTAGCTGAAAAAGCCCTGTGCGCTTTCAAAACGGATGGCGATACGATCCAGACCCACCAGCCCGGCTGGGATGGCATAGGTGTTGGTGAAATAAGCGCCTGAACCTGAATCATAAGAACCCACCACCGTGCCGCCCACGCCGTAGCTGCCATAGGGGCCCATTGTGACCGTGAAGGTCTGTCCGGCCGGGAAGCTCGTGCCCGCCACCGTGACCGAAACATTCTTGTCAACAGACACGATCGAAATGATCGGCACCGGATAAGCCTGACCCGGGCGTACCAAGGCCACCAACAGGCCGGCTGCCAGTAAAACAGCAAGGCAAATCAAAAGTATTCGACTTGACCTGGATTTCATCATCGCACCCATTTTTCCTCCTTACAAAACACTGTCTAAACAGTATAGCAAAACAAATGCCGGAATAAAAGCCTGCTCCTGCACAGAAGCAGGCTTTATTGTGAGATTAGGGATGAGTGATGCGAATGGCCATCCACTGCGCCACATCACCGCTTGAATTTCCGTTGCTGGAAACCTTCAGATAAAAGATCATGTTCTTGCCGTCATAGGCGGTCAGGTCGAGATCGATCGGCACAAGCGATTGATCCAGCGTTTTGTGCCAGGTGCCGAGCGAAGTGGTGCTGGCACTGCCCTTTTCCTGGGCGATGACCTCGAAGGTCACGTCACAGGCAGAGTAATTGCCGGAACACAGCAGTGTACCTCTAATGCGGTCACCTGCATGCACCATGAAGGCCGGGAACTGCCCCTGGATCATGCCATCACCGCCGGTAGCCGGCACAGTGATCAGCGCGCCTTCATCGTCTTTGCTGCCGTTTTCGAGCACCGGGTTGTAGGTGCGCAGAATAGAGCCATTGGTGAAGTCCACGCTCGTGCTCGGGCAGGTAATAAACCCGGCATTGGTGCGCCATTCGGCATCGCAGTAGTTCTTGATGAAGTCGTACAGGGTGTCGGGGTCTTTCGGGGTCGGCACGCTGATGACCTTGATGACCACGGTCACGGGCACGCCGCCGTTGGCGCCTACACCAAACACATCCCCATTGGGGGCACGGAACTTCCAACTGCCGGTAAAATCACCGGTTGAACTGGGGGCCACTAGCGGCACAGAAATATCCACCGTCTGGCCGGGAGCCACCGAGTTCGGGAAAGCATAGGTGGCGGCAGCGCTCATTGAATTGCCGCTCACGAAATAGGCCACATAACTGGTCGTCCAGGTGCAGGTACCCACATTGGTGATGCGCCAGGTCTTGGTGAACGGAGTGGAGGCGGTCAACTTGGTGCCATCGGGGATACTGACATCTTCCACAAAGGAAGCCTGATTACAGGGTTTCGGCGTGGCCGTTGGCGGCAACGGGGTCGGGTATGGGGTGGCGGTTGCCAGCGGCTGTGCCGTGGCAGTGGGGTTCGCCTGCGGGGTGGCGGTCACAATGATCACCTGCCCGGCCTGCGCCGTTTGGGTTTGATATTCGCTCAATTGTGCGGCCACGGTAGCAGCCGCCATTGTTTGAATCTGTGCCTCGTTGTTGGCAGATCCCCCTAGGCCCGGGAAGTTACAAGCAGCAAGAACCAGCGCGCCGATCAATAAGATGGGAAGGATCGATAAAATTGCTTTTTTGTTCATTTTCAAGTCTCCTGGTGTCTCTCTTTAACATGACGTCTACCAATAAGCATTAGTTCCTGAATCCTGCGGTAAAATTGTGCGAATTCAATTTGTTTAAATAGTATAGCGAGTTTCTTTCACAAAATGCGAACATTCTTTGTGCTTTTTACGAATTATTCAGGCGAATTGGCGGCGATCTTCGCTGCGCTTTTCTGGGCCATTTCCAGCTTTGTTTTTAAGAAGTTGGGGAAATCTATTCGCCCCACCGAGTTGAATCTCATTAAAGGGGTCGGTGCGGTGATCTTGCTGCTGCTCATGAGCCTGTTCCTGCGCGAACCCTTCAATGCGCTCTCCCCTTTTGCCCTGTTGATGCTCCTGCTCAGCGGCGCCTTGGGCATCGGTTTCGGCGACACCATGTACTTTGAGGCCCTCAATGCCATTGGCCCGCGCCGCACCCTGCTGATCTCCATTCTGGCGCCTCCCATGACCGTGGTACTGGCCATTCTCTTCCTCTCCGAACAGATCAACCCGCTGGGCTGGCTGGGTGTGGCCGTGACGATCTTCGGCGTGGTTTGGGTTATTCTGGGTAAGCCTGCTGATGACGAACCGCAAAAATTGGTGCGCATGGGGGTGCTGTTTGCCTTCTTATCGGCGCTGGCGCAGGCCATAGGTTCGGTCATGTCGCGTTGGGCGCTCACACAAACCCCCGTCAGTGCCTTGCAGAGCGCCATCCTCCGCCTGCTGGCCGGTATCGTCTTTTTGGCCCTGTGGATGCTGATCGGCAGGCAGAAGCCCGCCCAGTGGCTCAAGGAGACAAAAAACAGCGCCGGGATGTTTGGCATCCTGGCGCTGGGCGTGATTCTGGGAGCCTTCTTGCCCCTCTGGCTGCAGCAAATTTCCTTTAAAAATACCGAGGTGGGCATTGCTCAGACGTTGCTGGCCACCAGCCCGCTTTTCGTGCTCATCATCTCGGCACTGCGCAAAGAAAAGCTCACCCTGCGCGAAGTGGTCGGCATGGTCATTGCCGTGGGCGGCATCGCAATATTATTTTTAGCCTGAACTTATTTCAATTTACGGTTACGCAGCACCAGGCTGAGCGCATAGAGCAGGATACCTGTAAAGATGACGATCAGCCCTGCGATCAGATAAGTGGTGGTATCGGGGGTCATGCTTCCTCCTCGAATTGTGCCTGCTCGCGCAGCGCCTGTTTTACTCCCAGCCGGTAGCGGTGCCAGAAGAAAGCCGCGTAGAGCAGGGTAAAGGCCAGCAGCGAGAACAAAAAGGTTTGCGTCATGCGTTCGCTCATGGCAAAGGCGCTTGAACCCGATTCTGACCCTGCTATCACCACAGGATGAATGGTGCGAAAGATGCGAATCGAGAGAAAGGTGAGCGGCACGGTCACGAATCCCACGATGGCATAAACGGCGCTGTAACGGGCGCGCTGCTCAGGGTCGGCAATGCCACCGCGCAGCATCAAATAGGCCAGATAGAGCAACTCCATGATAAAGGCGGTGGTCAGGCGCGGATCCCACGTCCACCAGGTGTTCCAGATCGGCCGCGCCCAAAAAGAGCCCGAGATCACACACAGGCCGGTAAAGACCAGGCCGATCTCGATGCCGGCATAACTGGCCACATCCCAGTTGAACGAGCGGGTACGCAAATATCCGATGGCGGCGATCACTGCCAGCAAATAGCCCAGCATGCCCGTCCACCCTGTCGATACATGGAAGTAAAAGAGCCGCTGCACATCGCCCATGACCACTTCCTGCGGGGCGTAAACCAGAGCCATCCATAGGGCCACGCCAACAGCAAGGGCACTCAAAACATCCAGCACGATCAGCAGCACGGGGGTCTTAACAGAAACAGCTTTCATGCGATCCTCTTTCAATCAATTCACTCGCGCACGAGCGGTTCAAAAAGCAAAATGCCCATCGCCAGCATCAAAAGGTCAAACCCGGCCAGCATCCAGCCCCAGGTGATCCTTTCGGCCACGGCCCCACCGCTGACGATCAAATGGGTGGCGCGCACGGTCGCCATTAACAAAGGAATCAAGACCGGGAACAACAAGATGGGCAAATACAGCTCGCGGTTGCTCAATTTCAACGAGATCACAGCGATCAGCATGCCGGTCAGCGAATATCCAAGTGTGCCCAAGAGCAAAATACCCAGCAGGGACCAGTGAAACGGATTGACACCGTAAAAGAACCCGGCCAGCGGCGTGAGCAGCAGGGCTGCCAGCAGGGTGAAGACCCAATTGGCCAGAAACTTGCCCAGAAACAGGGCGGTTCGGTCAATTGGAGCCAGCAGCAGGGCATCCAGGCACTGATTTTCACGCTCCAGCGCCATGGAGCGGTTCAGCCCCAGTGTACCGGCAAAGCACAAAGCCAGCCACAGAGTGGCCGAAAAGGCCTGTTGTTTCACATCGGCGGCCAATTCAAAAGCGAATAACAGCAGCACCACGGTGATCAGGGCAAAAAGCAGCATTGAAGAGAGCATCTCTCGGCTGCGTCGCTCGCTGAGCAGGTCTTTTTTGAAGACAAGCCAGATGGTTCTGCAATACGCTCCCATTACGCCGCACCTCCGTTGAGGGCTGCGTAACGCTCTTGCAGTTGTGCCGGGTGCATCCCTTGCAGAAGGATCGGCCCCTCCGCGATGCCCGCGTGTAAAATATAAGCGGCATCTGCCAGATCGGGGATGCGTCCCAGATCATGTGACACATAAGCCACCGCGCCGCCTTCTGCGCAAAACTCGCGCAAGACGGCTTCCATCTTCTGCGCCGAATCCAGATCCAGCCCGGTAAACGGCTCATCCAGCAGCAAGATCTGCGGGGCATTGATCAGCGCCCGTGCGATGCTCAATCGCTGCGTCATGCCGCGCGACAAGGTGCTCACCCGCTGCTGGTGCTGCGCCGTGAGGCCCACGCGCGCCAGCAGCTCATTTACCCGGGTTTCAACCTCTTGTACCCCATAGAGTTGGGCAAAGAAGGTCAGGTTTTCGGCTGCGCTTAAGTCAGGGTAAAGCATGGGGGCGTGCAGAGACACTCCTAATTTGCGGCGCAAAGTAGCGTTCTCTGCGCCGCTGGTACCGTCAAAATAAGTGAGCGTGCCGCTCTCTGCACGCAATAGTCCGGCCAGAATACGCAGCAGGGTGGTCTTGCCGGCGCCGTTTTGCCCCATGATGGCCACGATCTGTCCGCGCTGCAGCGTGAAGTTCACCCCCCTCAACACGCGCTGACGGATGAACCGTTTTTCGAGGCCTTCTGCACGGATCACCGCCTCGCTCATCGTTCCTCTTCGAGTTGTTTCACCAGCTCGGCGCGTTTTTTCTGGTAGGCGTCTTTGGCGAGATCGCCCGCCTTGTAGCTGTCATCCAGCACGATGATGGCGTCCAGGATCTGGTTCTTGCGCTGTTGGGCTTGTTCCACGCGCAGCTGTTGGGCCTGCTTCTTTTTGGAGCTAAAGATCAAGACCACCGACACCAGCACAAACAGCAACGCCACGCCGGCCGCGATCTGAGGCACCAACTGGCTGCTGTTGTAGCAGTGCATCATCAGTTCGTCGCCTGCTGCAATATTGACGGCGCTGAAGATATCCATCGTGCCTTCGCCCATTTTGCGCTGGTTGAGGTGCAGCGGCCCCTTGCAAGTGATCTGGTTGCTTTCGTCCTGCACCATGACCAGCACCGAAGTGGCCGCCACCGGAAAACTGAACAGGAGCGTGTCGTCGCCATTGAATGGGAGTTGATATTCAAACACCACCTGGTGTGAGTTGCCCGGCTCGATCGACTGCCAATCGCCGAAGCCATTGCCCATCACTTTAAGGTAGGTGGTATCGGTCGAGTTATCCAGGTTCAAGCCCTGCGCGGCGGTCGGTACGGTAAACTGCAGCAAGGGGGTTTGGCTGTCTTGGGGCACGACCACATAAGACGAATGGTTTGAGACCATCACATATTCCACCACCCGCACGGTCTTATCGCCGGCGAACTCAAGCATGATGTGGGTTTGCTCACCGCGCAGCACACTGATATCGGTGGTCGAGTCATACACCTGCAGCAGCAGGTGAGCCGTGTCGGCCGAGGCGGTGTCTTGCCCGTAGATCACATTTGAGTTAAAGGTCATGCCGTTATGCGAAACGCTGACCACATAGCTCCAATCGGGCGAATAAGGCACCAGAATGAACCTGAAAGAGCCATTGGCGAGCAGCGTGGTATCCATTTTCTTGATCACCTGCCCGTTGGCGATCACTTTGAGGCTGGCCTGTGAAGCCACCTTCACATCGCCGCCCGAAACGTTGATGACATTTCCTTCCACCACAAAGTAGCCTTGATTTTGCCCCAGAAGATCTTCTTCTGAGCCGCTCTCTTGCCCGCTGCCAATCTGTAACGAGAAGTTCATCTCCTGCTGCAGCGAGAGCAAACGAACCAGTTTGGTCAGATCGCTGGTCTGTGGTTCGCTCAGCATCACTGCAAAGGCGTTCATCTCGCTGCCTTTGCCGTTGCGAATGATCGAGAAAATATCCTGATCTGCGAGTCCCGGCAGCAAGGGCTGCATCTGCCAGTCTGCCATGTTCAAATTACGTGAAAGTGCCAGCGAACCATCTCCCTGCCCTGCGCTGCCGTGGCAGGAAAGGCAGATGTTCTGATAGATCAAACTGGCGCTGCTTTTTTGGCTTTCTGAAAAATCATTGGTAAACAGGTAGGCGATCAAATCCCAGCGTTCGCGGGCAGATAGATCGGCAAAGGCGGGCATTCCCTTGCTTTCGTCTCCATTTGTGAGCAGGCGAAAAGCCTCTTTGGGGGTGCTGGCATTCAACCAGCCGCTGGAGATGTCTTTAAACTCCCCTTCGGCATCTTTGGTATGACAACTGGCACAAGATTGCGAGAACAGCGCTTCCCCATCGCCGATCGAAGGGGGCACCAGAGGCATTGAATTGTTTTGAAGTGCCTGGCTTGTTTGTGTGGCGCTTTCAGCCTTTTGAAGATCGAGCGCATTGATACTCTGCCCGCAGCCACTGATGGCCAGGGTAACGATCGGTAACCAGATCAGCAACCATGCGTTTGATCTCACCAGCCGGTGCTCTCCTGAACTAATCCCGCTTGGAACCGCAGTTCGGGCAGAACTGATCTGAACGCTGCAGCGGCTGCCCACATTTTGAACAGAACCCTGCCGAGCGTTCCTGGCGTTCCATACGGCGATCCTGAATCATCTCTTCAACATCTTTTTGCGCGTCGGGGTCCTCAGCGCTCAATAATGCCTCTTTACGTGCCAACAAACTCAAGGCCTCCCCTTCCAGTTTGGACCTCTGTTTATTGTAATCTGTATGATCGATCTTTCCGGCAGCGAAATCGCTTTCGAGTTCACGCAGCCAGTTGAGCTTTTGCTGGTAGGTCTTCTCGGCCAGTGCCAGAGAATGATTGCCTGTGCTCAACACCTGGCGATCTTCATGCCCGAAAACACTGGTGATGACGGCAAAAGCCAGAATTCCCACCGCCAGAACAATAAAAATGGATAGCAAAACCATTACTCCTCCAACTACTGCTGCTGAATGAAGGCTTGAATTTCATCAGCAGATGAAAACGGACCGATCTTGACCGCGGCCAGGTTGCCCTCTTCATCGATCAGATAGGTTTCAGGTACACCGGTAATATGGAAGATCCCTGAGATCTTCGCGCGCAGGTCTGGCCCATTCGAATAGGTGACCTGGTTCATCACTAAAAATTCTTTGGCGGGCCCTTCGGTATCGGCGTAATCCACGCCGATAAAAAGACCTGCTCCAGTTGCCTGTGCATTACGCCAGGCGCTTTCGAGCAATGCGGCTTCTTCCTGGCATTCGACGCACCAGGAGGCCCAGAAGTTGATCACCACCCGCTGGCCGCGCAGGTCGCTTAATTGGGTCGTGCTGCCGTCAAAATCGGTAAAAGTGAAATCTGGCACCGGGTCGCCAATGCGCAAAGGCTGCAAATTGGAGCGATTGAGCACCAGTACCAACAAAACAAGAAACAGTGCAGCAGCCAGAAAAGTACCCACCTTCACCCAGAGAGGCAGTGATTTTTTCGTGTTCACAGGTTCCACAGGAGGAAGGCTCATTTTTCCTCCTTCAGGTCGTGTTCCAATTTATTTTTGAGCGCCTCATTTGAATTTGGCATCTCTTCTGTAAGATCAATCTCTGCCTGCCGTGGAGAGCGTCTGAAAAAACGAACCACAAAATAACCCGCGCCGATGAGAATTGCCGCCGGGAACAGGTAGATCAGCCAATTGAGGCCGTGCGCAGGCGGGACGAGCAGCACAGCTTCGCCGTATTGTTCGACAAAATACTGCTTGATCCGTTCATTGCCCCAGCCCTCGGCCAGTTTCTCACGGATCAACTCACGCATCTGCGAACAGGCAGGTGCTTCACACACATCGAGAGAAACATTGGCGCAGACCGGGCAAAGAAATTGGCTGGCCACGGCATTCACCTGATCATCTGAGGGGGTGGGTTGAGTTTGCGCGACCACGTGTGCTTTCAAGAGAGCCGCCGCTTCGATTGCAATTGAAAGGGCCAGCACGAACCACAATAATTTGCGCGAAAAGCTCATCACCCGTTGCTTCATTCGTTTTGCCTTTTTGCTACGGCCTGCTTGCCGGGTTGAAAAGCGATCAGCCCACCCAGTATCAACAGAATGGAACCAAACCAGAACCAGTTGATCAAGGGGTTATAGAACACCCGCAGGGTGACCGCCGGATCGTTCTCAGGCTGCCAGTCGGCCAGCACCACATACAGGTCTCCAGCAGGCGCGCTGAAAAGCCCGGGAATGGTCACGGCCTGGCCGGCTTTGAGATAGCTGTCGATGCGGGGGGAAATCTCGCTCACCACCTGTCCATCGCGAAAAACTGTCACGTCAGTCTTGGCCTGCGTCAGGCTGTCAGAAGCCTGTACGGATTGAATCTCATTGAGTTGCAGGGTATATTCGCCCAGTGTGATCTGACCGCCGGGGTTGATGGTACTCTGCGTTTGCAGTTGAAAGAATTCGATGCCCACGATGCCCACTGCCATCATGGCGACCCCCAGGTGCACCAGATAGCCGCCGTAGCGGCGTGCGTTCTTACGCAGCATCTGAGCGCCTGCTTTGAACAGTGGTTCCCCGGTGTTCTTGCGGCGCACCAGCAGGGTGTGAGCGAAATCATAGATCAGCACGAACGCAACCAGCGCCGCCAGCCAGAAGGCCAGAATGGCACCGAATGAATGAACCTTTAGCACGATCAAGAGAACAGGCACCAGCAGCGAGGCAGCCAGGGGTTTCCACAGCAGCCCACGCAGAGAACGCGCCGTTGAAACGCCCCACGCGCTGAGCGGCACAATGCCCATCAACAGCAGAAGCAGGGCAAACAATGGGCCGGTGGTGGACTTATACCACTGCGGGCCAACGGTTACCTGACGTCCCGTCAGTACGCCCGAGAGCAGGGGGAACAGCACCCCGATCAGGCAGATCAAAAAAATGCAGGTGAAGACGATGTTATTGAAGAGAAAGAGCGAATCGCGCGAAAAGAAGGAGCGTATCTCACCCTGACCTTCAAGTTGATTCCAGCGCCACAAGAGCAGCCCCAGCGAAACCAACAGCGCCAGGCTGATGAGCACAAAGAAGATCGGCCCAATGGCCGAAGCCGAAAAGGCATGCACGGATGAGAGCACGCCCGAACGGGTTAAGAAAGTGCCCAGAATGACCAGGCAGAAGGTGATCAAGATCAGCACATAATTCCAGCGTCTGAACGAGTTGCGCCGTTCCTGCACCACGATCGAATGCAAAAAGGCGGTACAGGTCAGCCAGGGCATCAGTGCCGCGATCTCCACCGGGTCCCAGCCCCAGTATCCGCCCCAGCCCAACACATCATAGGCCCAGCGGCTGCCCAGCACCAGCCCGGCCGAGAGAAAGAGCCACGAGATCAGGCTCCAGCGCCGTGCGGTCGTCAGCCAGTCGCCGTCCATCTTGCCGCTGATCAGACTGGCAATGGCATAGGCAAAGGGGATGACGAAGGAAACGAAGCCGGTATACAGCAGCGGCGGATGAATGACCATGCCAAAGTGGCGCAGCAGGGGGTTCAGCCCGTTGCCGTCAGGCGGGAACACCGCAAAGGAGTTGGCTGGCTGAATGAACGAACTGACCACTGTTCCATCGGTGAACAGCCAGATGCGTTCGAAAGGGTTCTCCAAGAAGAGCACCATAAAAAGAAAAAACGCCAGGGTCGTCATGGTCACCACCACCACCCAGGGCGCAAATTCGCGTTTTTCTTTCAATCCCCATACCGAAACGGCCGCCGAGAAAAGGGTCAGAATCCACACCCAAAAAAGCAGTGATCCGGCCTGGCCGCCCCAGAGGGCCGTCATCTTCAGATAAGTGGGCATGTCCAGGCTGGTCACCCTGAACACATAAGTGAATTGGAACTGTCCGCTCATCAGCAGAATGACGAGCATCAAGGTGGATAGGCTGACCAGAGGGAAAACTACGATCGAAGCCAGCCGGGCTGATTCAACAAAGGCCCATGAATGGCTGCGCACCCCGTGGATGGCTGCAAAGATCGCATACAATGCGATCACAAATGCCAGAGCGAGAAATCCAAAGCCGAGATAGGCTACCATAATCAGAGAATTGCAGCGCGCCGCTCAACCACCGGTTTGCGCTGGAATCGAATCCTCATATCGAGTGGGGCACTTCAACAACAGTTCAGAAGCGGCGAACTTCCCCGTTGAATCCAGTTTGCCGGTAAGAATGGCCTGTGCTTCATTCTTCAACAGGTCAGGGCGCGAGCCATGATAGACCACGCTCAGACGGCTGGCGTTGGGGTCAATCGCTGACGCATGCAGCGCGGCCGCCAGCCCGCCCATTTTTTCGATGGTCGCGTTATCTGCCGGGATGTTGGCTACATCAAAAGTGAGCGTATCGGTTGCCGCATCGTACTGAATGGTGTCGCCCAGCACTACACCCGAAACGCGCACATTCTGCGTCTGGGTGGTGGGGTCGGCCATCAATTCGTCAATTGTCAGGTAATATTGGGCGTTTCCGCGCAAACTGGTGACGGCCAGAACGATCACAGCGACGACGATCAAGGCTCCACCAATCACAAATTTGTTGATTGTGAAGTTGCGTTTTCGAGGGTGATCACTGCCGTCTTGCAGCGTCTTTTCTTCCAAAAGCTCCTCCGAAATCTAAAAGCAACCTTCAAACCTAATTCTTAAATTCTGCCACATTATAATTAATCTTAAGTGAGAACCGCCCGCATTTCAGACCATTTTGGGCGGTTTTGTATTAGGGTTTATTAAGAAAGCTGCAAATTGCTGGAACTACTTCAGCCGTGTAAAGACCGTATCCGTGCCATCCACAGTGAGTGTCAATTCCTCTTTGCCGGCCGTGTAACTCATGGTTTGATCGGGAATGGAGCCATCGGTACTGGCTTTGATCACCAGCAGATTGGGGTCTTGCTCCTCATAGGTCATTGAAAACGAAACCCCATCTTTGCTCATGGTCATTGTGCCGCCATCTTCAAATTTAAGTTCAATTCCCGTCTGCGGTTCCTGCCAGGTGCCGATCAAGGGATCTTTTGACCCGCAGGCAGACAGAACGAAAGCAAAGATCAGGGTTAATAACAATAGTTTAATGGATTGCTTCATAAAGAACCTCAGCCAGTAGTTTAATCGTCATTGCATTCCCACACAAGGGGCGCGATGTTAATAAAAATATGACCTCTTACCCATACAAATTAGACCCAAATTAGATATACTTACTTAAATTGATCAGAATAATGGAGTACGCATGAACAAAGTTGTTATTCTCACCGATTCAACTGCATATCTTCCTCAAGAATATGTAGATTCCCTGCCCATCGAGGTCATCCCCCTCTCTGTGGTATGGGACGGTAAAAGCTACCGCGACGGCATCGACATGTCGCCAAAAGAATTTTATACCCGCCTTGAAAAGAGCGATACGCTGCCCACCACCAGCCAGGTCAGCGTAAATGCCTATCAAGACAAGTTCAAAGAACTGCTCGCCAAGGGGTGTCAGGTGCTCTCGATGGGCATTTCCTCCGGCATTTCCGGCTCGGTTTTTTCGGCGTTTCAAGCCAAAGAGTCGTTCAAGGATGACCCTGTGGAGGTGATCGATACCAAGCTGGTCTCGATGGCTCTGGGCTTTCAGGTGCTCAGTGCCGCCCGCGCCGCCAAAGAGGGTGCCAGCCTGGCTGAATGCAAGCAGATCGCTCTCAAGGCCTACGATACCATCGGCGTCTACTTCACCGTAGATACGCTCAAATACCTGCACGCCGGCGGACGCATTGGTGGCGCGCAGCGTCTCTTTGGCACGGCATTGAAGATCAAACCCATCCTGGCCATCCGTGACGGCAAGATCGATGCGGTCAAGAGTGTGATCTCTTCATCCAAGGCCATTGAAGCCATGATCGATCTCGTCAAACGCGACGTGGCCGATAAAAAGCCCCTGCGCATCTCGGTCTTTCATGCCAACATTCCCGAACAGGCGCAAGCGCTGCAAGACCGTCTGGTCAAAGAAATGGGCGTGGAGGAAGCCATCTTGAGCTGGGTCAGCCCCGTTGTAGGCAGCCATGTTGGTCCCGGCACCATCAGCATCGCCTATCAGGCCGGCATGTAACCAAATCAGGCATATAGTAGGTTTTCACAAGGACGCGGCAAACCCGCGTCTTTTTTTCTGCCCAGTGTGCGAAACGCTTCCCTTGCCCGGCACACAAAACGCATATCTACTATAATTGTCTCAGGTGTTTATGATTTCACATTCAGGAGTTGAGCACATGCCTCAAGCCACTTTTCACTTCCCAAAAGGGTTCTTATGGGGAACCGCCACCGCCGCACACCAGGTGGAAGGGCAAAATACAAATAACAACTGGGCCGATTGGGAAAACCAACCCGGACGCATCGTCGAAGGCCAAAAGGCCGAACTGGCCTGCGATTGGTGGGGCGGCCGCTGGAAAGAAGACCTGAAACGCGCTTACGATTCGGGCCAGAACGCCCACCGTCTCTCCATCGAATGGAGCCGCATCCAGCCCACCCCCGACAGTTGGGACGACAAGGCGTTGGAGCGCTATGTTGAGATCGTGCGCTGGCTGGTCGATCACCAAATGACGCCTCTGGTCACCCTGCACCATTTCACCGATCCCCTCTGGCTCATGCAGACCGGCGGCTGGGAAAACGAGGCCACCCCGGCCATTTTTGAAAAATTCGTGCGCAAGGTGGTGCCTGCCCTGCAAGATTACGTGTCGCTGTGGGTAACCATCAATGAGCCCAACGTCTACATCGTGAGCGGCTGGCTGAACGGCCCCTTCCCGCCCGGCAAAAACGATATGGGGCTGGCAGCCCGCGTGACCGTTAATATGGTCAAAGGCCATGCGCTGGCTTACAAGGCCATCCACGAGTTGCAGCCCAATGCCCAGGTGGGCGTGGCGCTGAACTATCGCAGCTTCAAACCGGCCCGCTCCTGGTTCCTGCTCGACCGCATTCCGACCAATTTTCAGAATCAGATCTACAACAACGCCTTTCACGATGCCCTGGCAACCGGCAAATTGAATCTGGCCCTGAAGAAGTTCTCCATTCCCGAAGCCGCTCACACGCAGGATTTTATCGGCGTCAATTACTACTCACGTGACCTCGTCAAGTTTGACCTGCGCAAACCCGGCGAGATGTTTGGCACCCGCTTTTACCCCGATGGGGCGCTGCTGTCTTCCACCGGCTTCATTGCCAACATTCCCGCAGGCATGTTTGACGCGCTCAAATGGGCACACCGCTACGAGCTGCCCATCATCGTCACCGAAAACGGCGTGGAAGATAACAAAGACACCCTGCGCCCCCTCTACACCATCGAGCACCTGCACCAGATCTGGCGGGCCGCCAATTTCAACTGGCGTGTCAAGGGATACTTCCATTGGAGCCTGGTGGATAATTTCGAGTGGGAACGCGGCTGGACGCAGCGTTTTGGCCTGTGGGGGCTCGAGGTGGAAACCCAGAAGCGCATCCGCCGTCCCAGTGTGGATCTTTACGAGGCCATCTGCAAAGAAAACGGCATCTCAAGCGAGATGGTAGAGCGTTTTGCCCCCGAAATTTACGACAAGCTCTTTCCGGGCGTATAACTCTTCTTAGTTGTCCATACAATAACAGTGTCAGTTGATCTTACAAATTGGCACTGTTTTTGTTACTTTTTAGCCGGATTTTAGGTTAACATTTCTCTCATGTTAATTGTTTTAACACACAAAAGAAGGTATAATGCTTCTACCCCGTTGCCGCGAAACAGAATACCACTGAATATCGTCCACTGGGTGAAAATTGCTCGTAATTCTTAATCTCTTGATAAAGTGAGTGATTATGACAAAAATTATTCGTGAATACCCTAATTCATTCAACCTTCCCAAAAGAATGGAGGGGCTGAGCAAGATCGCCCACAATCTTTGGTGGGCCTGGAATCCCGAGGGTCAGCGACTCTTTCAATTCATTGACCCGCTGCTGTGGAATTCGGTGAACCACAATCCCGTCCTCTTTTTGCATAAAGTAGATCGCACCCGAATTAACGCAGCTTTGAACAACCCCGGCTATATTGCCCAGTACGATCAAACCCTTGCCGAATTTGAAAATTACCTGAACAACAGTTCCACCTGGTTCAAAACCACCTATCCCCAACTTACCGACAAACAAATAGCTTATTTCTCTTTTGAGTTTGGCCTGCACGAATCCATTCCCTTTTATGCAGGCGGCCTGGGCATTCTCTCAGGCGATCACCTCAAAGAGGCTTCCGATCTCGATCTGCCCCTCACCGCTGTCGGCTTCATTTACAGCCAGGGATACTTCGTGCAGCACCTCAGCGAAGACGGCTGGCAAGAGACCCGCACCCACATCACCGATTTCAACGAGCTTCCCATCGTAGCCCTGCTGGATGAAAACCACGACCCCATTAAAGTGTCGGTTGACCTGCCCGGACGCAAAGTGTTCGCTCGCATCTGGGAGATGGAAGTGGGCCGCATCCGCCTCTACCTGCTCGATACCGATATCGAAGACAACTCGCCCACCGACCGCCAGCTCACCGCCCGCCTCTACAGCAGCGATCTGGAAGTGCGCATTTCACAGGAGATCCTCCTGGGCATGGGCGGGGTGGAAGCCCTGCGTTTGCTGGAACGTGATCCGATCGTCTGGCACATGAATGAGGGCCATTCCGCCTTCCTGGCCGTGGAACGCATTCGTGAGCTAGTCAAGACCGGTCTCAGTTTCACCGAGGCGGCCGACAAGGTCAAAGTGGGCAACATTTTCACCACCCACACCCCCGTCCCGGCCGGCAACGATATGTTCCCGCTCTGGCTGATCGACAAATATTTCAGCCAGATCTGGGCCGAGCTGGGCATGACCCGCGATCAGTTCATCGATCTGGGCCGCCAGGCACAGCCCTGGGGCGAGACCTTTGTCATGCCGGTGCTGGCCCTGCGCCTTTCCGAACGAGCCAATGCCGTCTCTGAACTGCACAGCCACGTTTCACGCCAGATGTGGAACTTCATGTGGCCCGACCGCAAAGAAGAGAATGTGCCCATCGGTTATGTGACCAATGGCGTGCACACCCGCTCCTGGCTGGGACGCCGCATGGGAATGCTCTTTGATGAATACATGGGCGATGATTGGGTGGAGCACATTGATGAGCCTGATTTCTGGGAAGGTGTTAAAAACATCCCCGATGAAGAACTTTGGAACGTGCGCCGCCATTTGAAGAACAAGTTGGTCAACTTTGCCAACGAACGCACCCGTCAGAACTGGCAGAATGGGGTCATCACCCCCAGCCAGACCGTTGCCGGCGGCGTTTTTCTGGAGCCCTATTCGCTGACCATCGGTTTTGCGCGCCGTTTTGCCACTTACAAACGCGCCAACCTGATGTTCCGCGATTTCGACCGTCTGATGAAGCTCATCACCAACCCCTATCGCCCGGTGCAGATCGTCTTCGCCGGCAAGGCACATCCCGCCGACGAACCCGGCAAGCTGCTCATTCAGCAGGTCTACCGCGCCGTCAAAGACAACCGCAGCGGCGGCCGCCTCATCTTCCTGGAAGATTACGATATGAACATCGCCCGTTATCTGGTGCAGGGGGTCGATATCTGGATGAACAATCCGCGCCGCCCCAACGAAGCCTCGGGTACCTCGGGCATGAAGGCCGCTCTCAATGGCGCTCTGAACTTTTCCATCCTCGACGGCTGGTGGCGCGAGGGTTACAATGGAAAGAACGGCTGGGCCATCGGCACCGAAAAAGAGTACACCGACCCCAACCAGCAAGACGATGATGATGCCCGCAGCATCTACGAAAGCCTTGAAAAAGAGATCGTTCCCCTCTTCTACGAGCAAAACGCCGAGAAGATCCCGGTGGAATGGCTCAAGGTCGTAAAAGAATCCATGCGCACCCTGATTCCGCAGTTCAGTCTGCGCCGCATGCTCAAAGAGTATGTCGATGATTACTACATGCCGGCCATCAATGGCAAACGGGCCAATAACTAAATCTGGAGAGAGCAGTGGCTTATTTCAGTGATCCGCACGCCTGGTTATTTGCGCTTTTAATCTTCGCTTTACGTATCTGCGACATGTCGATGGATACGCTGCGCGTGCTGTTTGTCGTGCGTGGCAAGCGCCTCATTGTTTGGATTCTGGGCTTTCTGCAGTCGCTGATCTTCGTCATTGCCATCAGTTCTGTGCTCACCGGTGAACGCAACTACCTGAACATTCTCGGTTATGCGGCCGGTTTTGCCACTGGCAATGTGGTGGGCATGCTCATTGAAAATAAATTGGCCATCGGCCATGTGCTGGTGACCATCATCAGCTCCACCCGCGGCTCTTTCATCGCCGAACGCCTGCGCGCCGCCGGCTACGCCGTCACTGAGATCGCCGGGCGCGGTAAGAACGGCACCGTCTTTGAACTGCACGCCAGCGTTTTTCGCCGCGATGTAGATAACATCGAAACCATCGTGCTCGAAGCCGATCCGCAGGCCTTCGTCACCGCTGAAGATGTGCGCCCCGTGCGGCGTGGCTTCTGGCGTTCTTAACAATCATTTTTTCACAAAAAAAGAGCCCATGCGGGCTCTTTTTTTAGTTTGTCTATTCACTTGGGGTCGGTCGCTGAGGCTTTGGCTTGGCGTGATCTTTCTTGGTCAATTTGCGCGCCGGTGAAGTGGTCTTGCCGGCGTTCGGGCTCAACAGCAGAGAAAGGCGGGCCAGTGCGTTCTCGTCATATTCGCAGCGTCCGCACATATCGCACACCCAGGCCGGAAAATCGGGAACGGTGATCAATTCGTCACCGATCCAGGTGTAATAGGCCACATACTGGCGGTGCATGTGCCCGGCCTGGCATTCATTGCAGGGCACGATCGGTTCTGAGTTAGAAAGGATACTTTCGTCCATCTTTTCTTTCTTCACAATTCACACAATTGTTGCTTAACCTTACCATAAATCAACGATCTTGCATAATAATTTTTCATTAATTTATTTATACGGATCTGTAATGAACTTCATGGCACTCGGCGGCCAATAGATGACCAGCGCCTTGCCCACCACGTCCCTGACCGGCACGAACCCCCACTCGTGCGAATCGGATGACTGGTTGCGATTATCGCCCAGAACAAAGATCGAATCAGCCGATACGACCCAGTCCCCTTCATAGTTTGGCGCCGCGGCGATGTAACGCTCGCTCAACACCACACCATTCACAGAAACCTGCCCGTTGTGCACGCTCACCGTGTCACCCGGGGCGCCGATGACGCGCTTGATGTAATCTTCCACCTCATTGTTGGGGTTGTGAAAGACCACAATATCACCGGTCTGAAACTTGCCAAATTTGTAGGCCAGTTTATTCACCACCAGTACGTCGCCCTGATAGAGCGTGGGCTGCATGGAGATGTTTTCAACCCGCACCCGCGCAAAAACGGCATCGATGGCAAAGTAAAGGATGAGCGCCAGCAGCAGGGTTTCTAAAAGTTCCAGCAACTGCTTCCAAAACTCACGATTCTTTTTAGGTTCAGGTTTTGCAAGCGGGATAACGGGTTCAATATCCAATTAAACCTCCACAAATAATCCATTGATTGAGAATTCCCCTGCTGGTCCAGATCATTCGTGCCTTGGCTTAAGAACAATATGAATCGGTGTACCGGTAAAAGGAAATTCTTTGCGAATTTGGTTTTCCAGAAAGCGCAGATAGGAAAAATGCGCCAGTTTGGGGTTGTTGCAGTAGATCATAAAGGTGGGCGGATCGGAGCGCACCTGGGTGCCATAATACATCTTGAGCGGGTTGCCCGTGCGCGAGGTCGGCGCGTGGGTATCCTGTGCTTCCTGGATGATGCGGTTGAAAGCCCCGGTGTTGATGCGAGCCAGCCGTTCTTCCTGCACTTTCAACGCCAGCGGCATTACCTGATCTACCCGCTGACCCGTCTTGGCCGAGATAAAGAGGATGGGCACGTAATCCACGAAGTTGAGATCGTTGCGGATCTTCTGCGAATATTCCTTCATGGTGTCGTTGTCTTTTTCAACCGCGTCCCACTTGTTCACGATCACAATGGCACTTTTCCAGGCATCTTTGATGAAGCCAGCAATGTGTGCATCCTGTGCCGAAATGTTATCCACCGCGTCGATCATCAGCAGGGCTACATCGCAGCGCTCGATGGCGCGCATTGAACGCACCACACTGAATTTTTCCACGCCCGGGTCAATGCGCCCGCGCCGGCGAATGCCGGCCGTGTCAATGAGGGTAACCGCCAGCCCATCCACGTCCAGATGCGTATCCACGGCATCGCGGGTGGTGCCGGCAATGGGGCTGACGATGGAGCGTTCTTCCCCGGCCAGCCGGTTCAGCAAACTCGATTTGCCCACGTTTGGCTTGCCAACGATGGCGATCTTGACCGAATCTTCTTCGGCTTCTTCGTCCTGTTTGGGGAAGGCAGCCACCAGTGCGTCCAACAGGTCACCGGTGCCGGTGCCGTGCACGGCTGAGATCGGGTAAGGGTCGCCCAGCCCCAGTTCGTAGAATTCGTTCACCCATTCGCGCTGTTTGGAGCTGTCGGCCTTGTTGGCCACCAGCAAAATGGGCGGTGTGGGCTGGCCGTCAATGACCTTCTGGTTGCGGCGCAGGATCTGGGCTACTTCTCTATCTGCCGGGGTCACGCCGCTGATGGCATCCACGAGAAAGAGCACAATATCGGCTTCGTCCACGGCGATCACTGCCTGGTTACGAATTTCTTTGATGAAATCTGCCGAGCCTACCGAAAGCGGCTCTTTGCGGCTGTTATCGGTGGGGTCAATGCCCCCCGTGTCGATCACGTCAAATTCCACCCCGGTCCATTCTGCATCGCCAAAGAGGCGATCACGGGTCGTGCCGGGGGTATCGTCAACGATCGCCAGCATTTCTCCACACAGGCGATTGAACAGGGTACTTTTTCCTACATTTGGGCGGCCAACCAGAGCCACAACAGGTTTGGTCATCAGTCTATTCCTTCAATAAGTATCCATTTTACCTTAAATATCCCCCAGCCGCGCAGGGCGCTCTGAATATGAGAAAAATCAAATGTTCATTTGCCAAAAGAAACTTAATTGCAAAATCCTCGTATATTGAGTGTAAATTTTTTTCAACCAAGGAGTTATTATGTATAACCATTTTTCGCCCAGATCGCGCTTGCTCTTGAGCGCCTTGATCGCCTTCTGCTTAATCCTTTTCGCCACACAGAGTGCACAGGCGGTTTCGATCAATAACCAGGGCACCCTGCCTGCCGACCAGACCGTGGATGATGATCTGCTCATCGGCGGTGAGGATGTTGTTGTCAACGGCACCGTGAACGGTCTGGTGATGGCCACCGGCCGCACCGTGACGGTAGACGGCATCATCAATGGTGACCTGTTTGCCTTCGGCCAGCAGGTGGTGATTGGCCCCAACGCTGTCATTACCGGCAATGTGTTCAGCGGCGCCCAGAGCGTAGAAAACCACGGTCGCGTGGACGGCAGTTTCTTTGCCGGTGCCATGACCCTCAAACTAAACGAGAACGCCTCCATTGCCCGCAACCTGTTCTTTGGCGGCTATGATTTTTCCTCTGCCAGTTCCTCTTCGGTCGGCCGCGATTTCTTCATGGGCGGCTATCAGGCCCTGATCGACGGCAGCATCGGCCAAAACGTCAACATTGATGGCGGCGCCATTCAGGTGAACGGTTCGATCGGTGGGGATGCCAACTTTGCAGTGGCAGCTTCACAAACCGGGACCAATATGATGGATTCCTTCGCCAAATCGCAGGGCTTTGAGATGCCCGCTGCCCTGCCCGCCGGCCTGAGCGTCGGGCCGGAGGCCAAAATTACCGGCAAGCTCACCTATACCAGCCCTGTGGAATACCAGTCTGCCATTCAGAGCCAGCCGGGCAGTGGCGTGGTTTACCAGACCCCGCAGCCGGGCAGCAGTGACAGTCCCACTCAGCCGGTGAATTCAACCTATAAAGCGTTCAATCAGCATGCGCTTTTGAACACGTTCGTGAAGTTCATCCGTAATTTCTTCGTTCTGGCACTGGTTGGGCTGCTGCTGGTGTGGTTGGCCCCCAAACTGCTGCAAAAGACCGCTGCTGCCTTGCAGAACAAGCCCTTGCAGTCTGCCGGTGTGGGCGTGCTCTCCATCCTCATCGCTTATCCGGGTGCGTTCATTCTCAGCCTGGTGCTGATCGGTCTGGCCATTTTGTTTGCCTTGCTCAAACTGGGCGATCTGAACAATATTGTTCTCGGCCTGGGCCTTTCGGGGGTTGGGGTGACCATGGCTGCTTTCACCACCCTGCTCAAATTCGTCAGCAAGGCCATTGTAGCCTTCCTGGTAGGAGATCTTTTGATCAAGCAGCTCTTCCCCACCATTACAAAAGGCCGCTCTGTTTGGGCCATGCTTATCGGCGTTTTCCTCTATGCCCTCATCAGCATCATCCCACTGGTGGGCTGGATCGTCAGCCTGCTGGTCACCCTGGCAGGTCTGGGCGCCATCTGGTACGGTCTGGTGGTCAAATCGACCCCACCGGTACTGCCAGAAATGCCGCAAGCCTGATCGATAAACTGCGGGCTGCCTTCTCAGGCAGCCCGTTTTTTTTATTTGGGGGGGACGGGGGTGGTTCCCTTACGGTAGATCGTCACTTCAAAGGTGGTCGGCAGCAGGCTCTCGATGCGCAGGTCGGCGTTATTGAGGGTCGCCTCAGGGGTGATCGTATAGGTGCCCGGCTGCAAGCCTGAAAGGTCGATCAACACATGCAGCGTCAGCGGGTCCATGGCATTCAGCGCCACCAACGGGCCGGCCACGATCACATCCACGCTGCCTGGTGAGATCTGGGCTTCCATATTGCTGGCCAAACCGGTCGCTTCCACCATCACATTATTCAGTGACACACTGTTTTCAATGGCCGCCACGCTCACCTGCACGTTCACGCTTGGACTTCCCACCAGGGTGATTCCCGTGGGCAAGCGCATGCCGATCTGCTGGTTGAGATCGTCTTTCAGGCCGGTCAGGTTGATCGGTTCGGTCTCGACATAGCCCGGCAGCGCTTCAACCAGCGTAGGATCGCTGGAAAAGACCGAAACCGTGGGCGGGTTCACCGAGATGGCTGTTAACCGGTAACCGGTCGCCACCTGCCCGGTGGTGACCACTTTGACCACTACATTGCGAAAGCCGCCTAACTGTGTGACCGATTCGTTCACCGTCACTTTTTCGGGTGAGATCGAAACACCTTTCACCACATTTCCGGCAGCATCATAAGCCTTGAGGGCAACCTCTTCAGAAATATCGCTTTGTGCCTGGCTGAGATCGAGTGAGGCGCGCACTTCGGTCACCTGATTCACCTGAGAGACGGCCCCACTGACGGTCGCCTTGGTCTGATCCAACTGCGGCGTACCCGTTTGATAGCCAATGGCCGGGCTGCTGGTGTTGACCACAGTAATGTCAAACCGGTTGGTTGCCAGCGGTTCGAGCGTGACGGTAACCGAGCGCGGACTAAAAGAAACCACCTCTACCGGCCGTACCCCAATTTCGATCTGAATGGGGACGGTATGCTCCCCTTCGCTCAAGCCAGAAAGGTCAACCACTGCCCGCACCGGAGCCTTTTCATCGATCAGCGTAGACCAGATCGAGTCGGGCGCACGCAGGGTCAGCGTGAGATTGCCAGGCAAAGAACTGGTCATCACCATGTTGGCTTCCTGGCCCACCACTTCAATGGAGACGCTCGAGGGATAAGTCTTCTGCACCGAGGGGTCGCTTGAATTTACGGCGATGATCCAGATGGCCAGGGCCAGCAGGAAAGCGGTCAAAAAGGTGGGCAATTGTTTGGCCAGAATGCGTAAACGCTGCATGGGCTAATCTTCCTCCTTTTTGATCTTGAACCACTTGCGCACGATCTCAATGGGGTTAAAGGTCAACTGTGCCGGTTCGGTAGGCTGGTAGAAGGCCAGCAAAATATTTTCCAAACGCTCACTGTCCAGACGGCGAATCATGCGGCCAGAATGTGCGATCGAGATCGAGCCGGTCTGTTCCGAGACCACCACCGTTACGGCATCGGTCGCCTCTGAGGTGCCCAGTGCGGCACGGTGGCGCAGACCCATCTGGCGTTCAGGGCTGCGGGTGAGAATACCACTGGATGAAAGCGGCATCACGCAGGAACCGGCCACGATCAGGTTATTGGCGATGATCACGGCACCGTCATGCAGCGGTGTATTGGGGTAAAAGATCTGCAAGAGCAGTTCGGCGGTCACATTCGCGTCCAAACGCACACCGGTACGTACATATTCATCCAGATGTTGGCGGCGCTGGATCACGATCAGCGCGCCGTGCTGGCGGGCCGAAAGCCGCGCGGCCGCCGTGACCACGGCATGGATGGTGGCCTTCATGGCTTCTTCATCCACACGGCTTTGTTGCTCGAACAATTGCGATGGCCCGGCACGGCCGATCTTTTCGAGCCCGCGCCGGATTTCAGGCGCAAAGATCACCGGAATGGCGAACACGAGTGCCGGCACCACGTTTTTGACCAGCCAGGTAAACGCCGGCAGCTCGATGAAACTGGTAAACAGGGTGAGTAGAATGACAAAGAACAGAACACCGCGCAAGAGCACCATTGCCTGGGTGTCGCGCAGCAAGAGAAGCACCAGGTAAAACACCAGTGTAACCAAAAACAGGTCAAGTACGCTTAACCAGGTGATTCGTTGAAAAAAATAGAGAATTTCACTAAAAATGTTAGGCAATTCTGATCTCGAAAGATATCCCGATAATTTAAATTAGATAGGCCGCAGCACACGATCCATGCGCAACTGCTTAAAGAATAACACACTTCCCTTGTGAATACACTCTTCGGCAGCCTCCTGCCAGGCCAGTACGGGCAGATCGGCGGGCTGACAGGCTTCATAGCCCAGGCTCTTCCAGAGGGCGTCGTGGCGCGAAAGCGAAGTTGGTACGTTCAATAATGAGATCTCACACTGCAGATCGGTGGAGGCGCGCTCCATCTCGCGGATCATGATGGGAATGTACTGGGCAGGCGGCAGCGCAGCATCGAGTGCAACCTCGGTGGTGCGCGACACAAGGTTCTCTACCTGCCAGGCCAGAATACCCAGATAGCTGCGTTCCACTTGCAGCAGCAGATAGGCTTTTTCGCCAAAAGCGGCCATCACCTTCTCTTTGGTCAGCGCTTCGCTTGGATGCAGCAGCCGGTTGTTCACCTCGATGATATCGTTCACCTGCTTGGGCCCGGCGCGGCGCACCACCACCTCCCCCATCGAGAGGTGAACCGGCTCCGAGACCATCACGGTGGGCGTTTCAAAGGACGAAACATATTTCTTCCAGGCCGTGGTCACCTGCTTCCAGGCATCTTCATAAGAAGAAACGTTTTTGATGATCACGTGGGCTGCGCCCAGTTGGGTTTCCTGCGGCAGTTGCGCATTGATGCGCTGACGGGCGTCTTTTTCGCTCATACCGCGGTTCAGCATCAACCGCGAAAGTTGAATCTCTTCGGGGGCATAGACCACCCACAGCAAATTGTAGAAATCGGCCATCACCGTGCCGACCAGGCGTGCCGATTCGATGACGATCACCTTTTGATTCGAGCGGCGCACGATCAGATCGATCGCCTGCGCTACCAGCGGGTGCACAATGGCTTCCAACTGCTTCATGGCCGCCGGGTCACTGAAAACGATGCGCCCCAGCTTTTTGCGGTCAATTTGCTCTTCCTCATTTAAAATGTAACGGCCAAAAGCCTCGATCACCTTGTCGTAGCCCGGGGCACCCTTTGCATAGGCGCGGTGCGCCAGTGCATCTGCGTCAATGCCATAGGCGCCCAAATGCTCCAGCATGCGCCGGATGACGCTTTTACCGGTACCAATGTTACCGGTCAGTCCGATCACGAATTTTCCAGGCCACTTGTTCAAGAGAATGCCTCAAAAGGATTTTGTTTAGACTTTCATTTTAGCGATAGCCCCAAAAGTTGTCAAACCGCTGCAAACAGGAGCTCATCACTAGTTATAACCAACAAAAACCGCTAGAGATGCTCTAGCGGAATCTTTGCTTCACAGGTTATTCGAGGCGGCAGACCAGGGCCACCCAATCGCCGCTGGTGCGTTTTTCCACATAGGTCAGGCCATGCTTGCCGGCCGAATCGATCACGCTGTCGGCTTGTTCGGCCAGAATCCCGGCCAGGATGATCACCCCACCCGGCTCAACCAGCTCGGCCATGCCGCCCTCGAACAGACGGATGAGCACCGGTGCCAGAATGTTGGCCAGCACCACAGGCGCCTGTTTGAGCGAGAAATGGCCAGCTTTGATCTCATCCACCGAGCCCAACCCCACCTCGATGGCGTCTTTTACCTCATTGGCTTCGGCCGCTTCGCCGGTAGCCTTCACCGATTCAGGGTCGATATCCACGCCCAAAGCGTGGCTGGCGCCCATTTTGATGGCCGCCACCGAAAGAATGCCCGACCCGCAGCCGATATCGATCACCGGTTTGCCGGGCTCGGTATATTCTTCGATCAACTGCAGACAAAGCTGCGTAGAAGGGTGTGTACCTGTGCCAAAGGCCATGCTGGGGTCGATCTTGATGGCAATGCGTTCTGAATCTTCCTGCTTGATCCAGGCAGGAAGCACCAGCAGTTTCTTGCCAATGGGGATGGGATGGTAATGCTCTTTCCAGGCATTCATCCAGTTCTCTTCAACGATGGGGCGATAAGAAGGCTGCGGCAGTTCACGGATGAAATGCAAATGCCAGAGCGCCTCTTCCAGTTTTTGGCGATCGTGTTCAATATTGGCGTTATTCTCCAGGTAAGCGTACACCCGCACCGGCCCATAGGGGGTGCCGACATCTTCATTATCCTTGTATTTCACGTCGCTTTCCACCACCACACCGCCGGTCGTAAAACGGTCCAACACCTCGGCAACCGCCTCGGCCAGTTCACCGTCCACGACCATTGAAATTTCCAGCCACTTTGCTTCAGCCACCCAACACCTCCTTGAGAATATCGACAAAACTCTTCTCTTGCGGGCGCACCTCTGTGCCAAGTGTGGCGGCAAGCTGTTCAAATAATTTACGCTGTTCCGGGTTCAAGCGGGAGGGCACTTCCACGTTCACGATCACCAGTTGGTCACCCCGGCCACTGCTGCGCACGCTGGGGCTGCCCTTACCGCGCAGGGTAAAGACCTTGCCGGGCTGTGTGCCCGCCGGGATGGTCAGCTTGGCCGTTCCGTCAATGGTCGGCACTTCGATATCTGCGCCCAGAGTGGCCTGTGCCACATTGATGTTCAAATCGAGCAGCAGATCGTTGCCTTTGCGTTTAAAGAATTTGTGCTGCTTGACCTTGATCTCGATATAAAGGTTGCCGTTCGGGCCACCATTAACGCCGGGCTGGCCTTCGCCGGCCAAACGCACCTGGTTGCCGTTATCCACGCCGCCCGGGATCGAAATGGTCTTTTTCACCGTCTTGCGCTCCAGGCCGCGTCCGTGACAGGTGTGGCAGGGGGTGTTGATCACTTCGCCGCGCCCGTTACAGGTGGGGCAGGTCACCACCTGCACCATTGACCCCAAAAAGGTCTGATGCACCTGGCGCACTTCGCCGCGTCCGCCGCAGGTGGAGCACTTGGTCACCGTGGTGCCGGGCTCGGCGCCCTTGCCGCGGCAGGTGGAACAGACCTCATCGCGGGTGATCTCGATCTCTTTTTCCACGCCAAAAATGGCTTCTTCAAAGGCCAGGCTCACTGCGTAGCTCAGATCGGCCCCCCGGCGCGGAGCATTCTGCCGCTGTCGGCTGGCGCCGGTGGCAAAGCCGAAGAACTCTCCGAAAATGTCCGAGAAATCCATCGAGGTCCAATCGGGCACACCGCCCGCACCGTTCAAGCCATCTTTGCCGTATTGGTCATACACACGCCGCTTCTCTTCATCGGAGAGCACTGCGTAGGCTTCGTTGATCTCTTTAAATTTTTCTTCAGCATCCGCTTCTTTGTTCACGTCCGGATGGTATTTGCGCGCTAATGAGCGAAACGCCGATTTCAATTCTTCTTGCGAAGCGTTTCGCGATACCCCTAAAATTTCGTAATAGTCACGTTGAGTAGCCACTTGTGTTACCCTTTGCCTTAATAAGTTGAAAACAGGAGGGCGTTTTAAGGCAAGCAAACGCCCAATCCTGTTATTCTATCAAAGAACGAAACGGAAGTTACACCGACTTAAACTCGCCGTCCACCACATCGCCATTGTCGCCGCCGGGAGTCTGGCCGTTCGAGCCTTCGGGGTTGGCACCGCCCTCTTCGGCAGTTGGGCCGGCTGCGCCGGGCTGTGAATACATGCTGGCGCCCACTTTTTGAATGTTCTGGTTCAAAGCCTCGGTGGCACTGCGCATGGCTTCGAGGTCTTCGCCGTTCATGGCTGTGCGCACAGCCGCCACGCCATCTTCAACCTCTTTCTTCAACTCGGCCGGCACTTTGTCACCGTTGTCTTTGAGCAGTTTTTCAGCCGTGTAAACGGTGTTGTCGGCCATATTCTTGGCTTCCACCATATCTTTGCGTTTCTGGTCTTCTTCGGCGTGTGCCTCAGCCTCAGTTTTCATCTTCTGAATTTCTGATTCGCTCAGGCCGCTCGAAGCGGTGATGGTGATGTGCTGGCTGCGATTGGTGGCCTTATCCAGCGCCGTCACGTTAATGATGCCGTTGGCGTCGATATCGAAGGTCACTTCGATCTGCGGAATCCCGCGCGGAGCGGAGGGGATGCCGTCGAGCGTGAACTTGCCCAGCGACTTGTTGTCAATCGCCATGGGACGTTCGCCCTGCAGCACGTGAATTTCTACCTGGGTCTGCCCATCAGAAGCCGTTGAGAATACCTGGCTCTTGCGGGTAGGGATGGTGGTGTTGCGCTCGATGAGCGGGGTGGAGATGCCGCCATACGTTTCCACCGACAGGGTCAGCGGGGTCACATCCAGCAGCAAAATATCTTTGACCTCACCGCCCAGTACACCGCCCTGAATGGCAGCGCCGACCGCCACCACTTCGTCGGGGTTAACCCCCTTGTGTGGTTCTTTGCCAAATTCGCGTTTCACCGCTTCCTGCACGGCCGGCATACGGATCATGCCGCCGACCAGAACCACTTCATTGATGTCACTGGTCTTGAGCCCGGCATCTGCCAAAGCGCGGCGAATGGGATCCAGGGTCTTGGTCACCAGATCGCCAGTGAGCTGCTCCAGCTTGGAGCGGGTCATGGTCATCACCAGATGTTTCGGGCCGCTGGCGTTGGCGGTGATATAGGGCAGGTTGATCTCGGTCTGCTGCACGGTAGAAAGCTCGATCTTGGCCTTTTCGGCCGCTTCTTTCAAACGCTGCAAGGCCTGGCGATCCTGACGCAGATCAATCTCATTGGATTTCTTGAACTCATCGATCAAATAGTCCATGATGCGCTGGTCGAAATCATCGCCGCCAAGGAAGGTGTCGCCGTTGGTCGAGCGCACCTGAAAGACGCCGTCGCCCACATCGAGCACGGAAATATCGAAGGTACCCCCGCCCAGGTCGTAGACGGCGATCACTTCGTTCTTTTTCTTATCCAGCCCGTAAGCCAGCGAAGAGGCCGTGGGTTCATTGATGATGCGCAGCACTTCCAACCCGGCAATACGGCCGGCGTCTTTGGTGGCGTTGCGTTGGGCATCGTTGAAGTAAGCCGGCACGGTGATCACAGCCTGTGTGACCGGGCCGCCCAGGTAGGCTTCAGCATCTGCCTTCAACTTGGACAAGATCATGGCACTGATCTCGGGGGGGCTGTACTCTTTGCCATCGAGAACCACGCGCACATCGCCGTTACCGGCAGCGGTCACTTTATAAGGAACGCGGCCGATGGTGTGTTGCACTTCGGCGTCGCTGAATTTGCGGCCCATGAAGCGTTTGATCGAAAAGATGGTGTTTTCAGGGTTGACAATCGCCTGATTGCGGGCCGAACGGCCCACGATGCGCTCGTGGTTTTTGTTAACTGCCACCACCGAAGGGACGAGCCGTTCACCCTCAGCAGAGGGGATGACGACCGGTTCGCCACCCGACATGACAGCGACGACCGAGTTCGTAGTTCCCAGATCAATACCAATGATTTTTCCCATGAATCCTCCTGTGTTATCTTGCTACGCGCACCATTGCCGGGCGCAGAATTCGGTCGCCGATTTTGTAACCTTGCCTGACAACCTCAATGACTTCTCCACTTTCAAAATCGGGTGCCTCTTCATTCGAGATCGCTTCGTGCAGATTGGGGTCAAATTGCACCTTGTTCTGATTGATGCGTTCGATGCCCTCGGCATCCAAAATGGCTTGCAGTTTACGTGCGATCAGCTCAATGCCTTCAGACCAGGCCGCCCCTTCGCCCTCTTTGGGACGCGCCTTCAGGGCCAGTTCCATATCGTCCAGCACGACCAGATACTTCTTGACGATCTCGCCTGTCAGGGTTTGCCGTAGCAGGGCATTTTCGCGATCAATGCGTTTTTTATAGTTCGAAAATTCAGCCCGCTCACGCTGCCAGCCATCCATGTTGGCACAAGATTCGGCGCGCATTTTTTCCAGCTCGGCCTTCAACGATTCGTGCTCGTGGGCCGGCACATGCTGGGCTTTTTCTTCTTTCTTTTCGTGAACCGCTTTTTCACCGGAAGGGCGTTTGGGTTCTTCTTCAACTGATTTTTTGGTTTCTTCGCTCAATTTTCACCTCTTCAACGGCAATGATTATTCGATCATCGTGTCGTTCACCAGGTCACTTAACAAGCCTGAGAGAAAACGCACAATGGAGATTGTTCGCCCATAGGGCATGCGCATCGGCCCCAGCACACCCAGTGTGCCGGTCGAGAGCCCCGGGGTACCGTAGCGGGCCAGCACGATGGAGCACTGGCTCAACGAATCCCAGACGCCTTCGCCGCCGATCAACACCTGCACCCCACCTACTGACGAGCCGTGCAGCACGGTTTCAGAGAGCAGGTGCTGCAGCATGGGTTTCTCTTCGAGCACCTTCAGCGCCTTGCGTGCTTCATCTGAGCCCGAAAATTCCGGCTCGGCCAGCACGTTGGTAATGCCATCCAGCACAACCTCGCCGGCTACCAGAGAATCGGCCTGCTGCATTTCGTCCACTACCAGGGTGTAGATCTCTTTTTCCAGGGCGTTCAGTTCAAACGCCGTCATTTTTAGCATCTTGGCGTCACGGTTGGCAAACAAATGGGTCAGCCGGTTGGCCACCAGAGAAAGCTGTTCCTGGCCCACCGGTTCAGCCAGCATCACAAAGCGCTGCAGGATCTCGCCGCCCATCAAGACCAGCACCATCAATACCTGGCGACCGCGTGAGGCGACCAATTCCATGTGTTTAAAATGTGCCTGGTCGGGATGCGGCGCCGTTACCAGCGAGGCGCCACGTGATTGGTGGGCCAGCACCGAGGCCGCCAGTCGGGTCCACTGCTCCACATCCTGGCGCATCTGGTAGAACTGATGGCTGATGGTGCGGCGCATCGAATCGGGGATGTCGGTATCCTGCACCAGGTTGCCCACAAAAAGTCGGTAGCCTTCTTCGGTGGGTACCCGTCCGGCCGAAAGATGCGGCTGACGCAGATAGCCCTTATCGGTCAATTCTGCCAGTTCATTGCGCACGGTCGCCGAACTGAAATCCAAATGATACTGATCGACCATGTGCTTCGACCCCACCGGGATGGCGGTGCGAATGTACTCATGGACGACCAGGGATAAGATCAAACGTTGCCGTTCAGTTAATTCGTTCATTCGTTCCTTTTTAGCACTCTAACGCGTCGAGTGCTAAAATATTAGCCATAATCATACCATGCTGAAAAAACCGAGTCAAGCACAGGCGCTTTGTGCAGAAAAGTTCTGATAAAGAATTAACAAAACCCCTTTTCAGGCTAAATTACCTTTCTTGACCGTTCAAAACCTTTCTGTTATGATGCCCACAAGAGGTACCCATTAAAATGACTGAAAATCCGAATTCAAATCCATTACCCAATTTGGGGGATGAGGGCTCGGTTCAACCTGAAGAAAATAAAAATACTGGTTTTTCCGAAAGCTGGCAAAAGCTCTGGCAAAAACTGCTCCACCTTGGTCTGGGAGAGACTTCGCTTCATATAATTACCGGGGTGTCGATCATTGCATTAATCTTGATCGTCGCCGGCGTGATGAGCAAATACTTCCTCAAAAACCAGGGCACGGCAGTGGCCGCTTCAATCCAAAGCACGCCCCTGGCACAAAACACCCTCCTGCCGGTTTCGGGTGCTTCTGGCGGTGAAGCGCTCGAGAGCAGCTTTGGCATCACCCGTATGGCCCAGCTTTATACCAACCTGCCCTCACACCCGCGCGACGAGGTCATCCAGTACACCGTGCAAAGCGGCGACACCCTCTTTGGTATTGCCGAAAAATACGGCCTCAAACCTGAATCCCTGTTGTGGAGCAACAAGTACATTCTCGGCGACAACCCCGATAATCTCATCCCCGGTCTGGAGATCAACATTCCCCCACAGGACGGCGCCATCTACAAATGGCAGACCGGTGACGGGCTCAACGGCGTAGCAAGCTTCTTTGAAGTCACCCCCGCAGACATCATCAACTGGCCTGCCAACAAGCTCAACCCCGCTACTCTGGGCGATCTCTCTTTACCGAACATCCCTGCCGGCACCATGCTCTTTGTCCCGAACGGCATCTGGGAATACACCGACTGGCTGCCCCATTTCACCCGCGATACACCCGTCACCGCTTCGAGCATCGGCCCGGGCGCCTGCGGTGTCATCACCGAGGGCCTCGAAGGCGATGGTACGTTCATCTGGCCAACGGTTGAAAAATGGCTTTCAGGTTACGACTACACCAGCATCCATCACGGCATCGATATTGCCGGTTCGCTCGATAATTCTGTTTGGGCCACTGCTGCCGGCGTGGTCGTTTATTCCGGCTGGAGCAATGTGGGCTACGGTAACCTGGTCATTGTCGATCACGGCGGCGGCTGGCAGTCGGTCTATGCCCACCTTGACGCCATCGAAGTTGGCTGCGGACAAAATGTCTATCAGGGCGACGTGGTCGGCTTGCTCGGCACCACCGGCAACTCTTCCGGCCCGCACCTGCACTTCGAACTGCGCAAAGATGGTGCCACGGTCAACCCCTGGGACTTTTTGATCCGCTAGTCTCTTCTTGCAAGCACAAGCAGGAATCTCTACGCAGATTCCTGCTTTTTTATTCACGCGCCCCGCTTCCACCTGTATAATGAAATTGTTCAAAGGAGATTCCTATGACAAACGTTAACCCGATTCGTCCTTCTCCTATTGCGGGCACCTGGTACCCGGGCAACCCCAACCTGCTGCGCGAAGAGGTCAGCGGGTTTATCGATCAGGCCCAACCGGCCACGTTGGATGGAAAGCTGATCGGCATCATCGTCCCGCATGCCGGCTATCGCTACTCAGGGCCGACCGCCGGTTACGCGTACCGCGCGCTCAGAGGCTTGAGCTTTGAACAGGTGGTTGTGGTCGCGCCGATGCACGATTATTTGCCCTATCCGTTCATGACCAGCGCCCACCGCCAATATGCTACCCCCCTTGGCGCCATCGAGGTTGATCACGAAAGTCTCGAAGCCTTGAACAGCCATCTTTTCAAGCACACCGGCAGCAAGCTCATTTCGGTGGCCAACGACCACGAACATTCGCTCGAAATTCAACTGCCTTTTCTGCAGGTGGCTCTTGCCGATCCCTTTACCCTCCTGCCGCTGATGGTACGGGAACAGCGCCCCCAGGCGCTGCAGCATTTCGGCACCGCTCTGGCCGAAACTCTGCGCGGCAAGAACGCGCTGCTGGTCGCCAGCACGGACCTTTCTCATTATTATTCGCTGCGCGAAGCCAACTTTTTCGATAACCATATGCTCGACCAGTTCAGCACCTTTAACCCGACCGGCGTGCTCAAAGCCGAAGAGGACAAGACCGGCTTTGCCTGTGGTTCAGGAGCGGTCGCGGCTGTGCTCTGGGCGGCCAAAGCGCTGGGGGCTGAGCGGGTTGAAATATTGCATCACAGCACCTCGGCCGACAGCACCGGCGACACCACCCAGGTGGTCGGTTACGGGTCGGCTGCCATTCTCGCCTGAACATTGAGGAGTCCATTTACACATGCCCAAATTCGTCCGGGTTTCGATCAACATTGCCCAGATCGGTGACGTCTTCGATTACTCCGTCCCGGATGAACTGGCTGCCCTGGTGCGCCCCGGCTCACTGGTTACGGTGCCTTTCGGGCGCCAGGTAACCCAGGCCATCGTGCTTGAAGCCATCGATTCCCCCTCTGTGCCGGATGTAAAGCCGATCACAGCGCTGGTAGATCGCGACCCCGTGCTCACCCCGGTTCAGATAGAGTTGGCCGGCTGGATGGCGGATTACTATTTTTCCACCCTGTCTGAAAACCTCGATCAGATGCTGCCGCCGGGTCTCAGCCAGCACGCCGATGTGCTGATTCGCCCGCTTGAAAATGCAGGCCCTGCCGCGGACCTCACCCCCACCCAGCAGCGCATCCTGCAGGCGCTCGGCAAACGCGGCGCTCTGCGCGGGCGCCAGCTTGACCTTTCACTGCCCCAGACCCGTTGGCGAGAAAGCCTGCCCGGTCTCATCAAACGCGGGCTCGTCAGCAGCGAACCGGTTTTACTGCCCCCGTCCGTCCACCCGCGCACGCTGCGCAACGCCACTTTGCTGATGGATTCTGAACAGGCGCGCCAGCAGATCGAGCAAAACACACGGCGCAGCCAGGCAGTGCGCCAGCGCATGACCAATGTGATTCTGGTGCTGGCTCGTGAAGGCGGCCCCACCGATGTTTCGATGCTCTATGCCGAATCAGGCTCCACTGCCGCTGATTTGAAAACGCTGGCCGAGCTGGGGCTGATCAGCATTGGCGAGAGCGAGGTCTTCCGCGACCCGCTGGCCAATCTGAGCCCGGCCTTGCAGCAGGCACCCCGGTTAACCCCGGCGCAAAGTGCCGTGTGGCAAAAACTGGAAGCCCAGTTCAACGGCCAGACCGCTGCCGGGCAGAACCTGCTGGTCGGCGTCACCGGGTCGGGTAAGACCGAGATCTATCTGCGCGCCGTTTCGGCCGCCCTGGCGCAGGGCAAGGGCGCCCTCGTGCTGGTGCCCGAGATCGCCCTCACCCCGCAGACGGTACGCCGTTTCTACGCGCGCTTTCCGCAAAAAGTGGGGCTGATCCACTCGCGCCTTTCTCCCGGTGAGCGCTACGACACCTGGCGGCGCATCCGCAGTGGGGACTTGCCCGTGGTCGTCGGCGCCCGCAGTGCCCTGTTTGCCCCCCTGCCTGACCTGGGCCTGATCGTCATCGACGAATGCCATGACGAATCTTATTATCAAGACGATCTTCGCCCTCACTATTCTGCCATTGAAACGGCCATTGCCTACGCCGGGCGGTTGAAGGTTCCCCTCTTGATGGGGTCGGCCACCCCCACTGTGGAGCAGCTCTACCGCGCCCGCCGTGAAAACTGGCATGAGCTGCATCTGGACGAGCGCATTTATGCCCATCAAGATTCTCCTGCCGCGGATGGTCAGCCCGGCACCCTGCCCCTGCCGCCTGTCGAGATCGTGGATATGCGCGCAGAGCTGAAAGCGGGCAACCGCTCCGTTTTGAGCAAGGCGCTCAGCACTGCCCTCAGCGAGACCCTGGCAAACAATGAGCAGGCCATCCTCTTCCTTAACCGGCGCGGTTCGGCCACCTACGTTTTTTGTCGCGACTGCGGTTATGTGCTGCGCTGTCCACGCTGCGATACCCAGCTTACTTACCACGCCTCCGCCAACGATCTACAATGCCACATCTGCAA
The DNA here is from genome assembly GCA_964459385.1 of uncultured Anaerolinea sp. Classification (GTDB taxonomy): domain Bacteria; phylum Chloroflexota; class Anaerolineae; order Anaerolineales; family Anaerolineaceae; genus UBA6107. The sequence continues at coordinate 82,438 of CAYWLG010000001.1, read as the reverse complement.
CTATCATCGCAGGATGCCGGATAAGTGCCCCCAGTGCGGCGGCAAAAACATCCGTCAGTTTGGGCTGGGCACCGAGAGCCTCGAAAAACAGGTGGTTGAGCAATTCCCGTCCGCCCGCGTGCTGCGCTGGGATGCCGACACGGCGCGCTTGAAGGGCGCCCACGACCTCATCCTTGACCATTTCACCCAGCACCGCGCCGACATCCTCATCGGAACAAAAATGCTAGCCAAGGGGCTCGATCTGCCCCTGGTCACCCTGGTGGGGGTCGTGCTGGCAGATGTAAGCCTCAACCTGCCCGATTTTCACGCCCCTGAACGCACCTTTCAACTGCTCAGTCAGGTGGCGGGCCGGGCCGGCCGCAGCGGACGCGGCGGCAAGGCCATTTTTCAGACCTACCACCCCGAAAATTACGCCATCCAGGCAGCCTCTTTGCACGATTTCAACGGTTTTTACGAGCAGGAGTTGGAATACCGCCGCAAAACCCTTTATCCTCCCTTCGTTCAACTGGTGCGCTTTGAGTTTTCACACTTTCAAGAGTCCATCGCCGCCCAGGCGGCTCAAGCCAGCGCGGAGAAATTTGCCCATTGGGCCGAGAGCGCCGGGTTTAAGTCAGCAAAAATGATCGGCCCCGTGCCCTGCTTTTACGGGCGCCGCAATAACCGTTACCGCTGGCTTTTTTTGCTCAGCGCAGCCGCCGCACGTGAGGTGATGGTGCAGCACCCCCTCAATACCTGGCAGCCGCACGGCGTGCAGGTGGAGATCACCGTAGACCCACCCGACCTCTTATAAGTAGTGACCGTTATTGGCCATTATCATTCGTTTGCGGCGCTCGTCGAAAAAATGATCGAAAATAAATGATATATATTAATAATGAAACACGCCCAGATCACCATTCACTGGACGTGTTTCATTTTCTTGGGAAGGAGAGAAACCCCAGAAGTTTACTGCCAGATCAACCTTTCAGACCCATCATAAACTGGAAAATTTTGTCATTATGACTGGGCAATGATTCATGATCGAAATCGGGATATAGCAGCATGGATTTCTTGGAAGTGATTTTATTGTACGCGGCAAACTGTGAAGAAGGTGGGCAGGTAATATCCATTAATGCGGTTGCCCATAATACCTCCGCTTTGATGCGAGAGGCCAGATTTTGAATATCAATATACCCAAGCATTTCGAATGCTCTGTTTTCGTTCTCATGCGTGGGGTCAAAGGATCTGAAGTACTCTTTCAATTCCTTGTAAGCAAGGAAGCCCTGATCCATTTGCCAGACTCGTTGATAGTCGCTTAAGAATGGATAGACTGGTGCGGCCCTATTAATGCGCGGTTCCAATGCAGAACAGGCCACTGTCAAAGCTCCTCCCTGACTGCCACCTGTAGCTCCCACCCGGTCCGGGTCCACTTCTGGCATTGCCATGAGAATCTTTGCCAATTGTGCAGTGTCGACAAAAACCTGCCTAAAGAGTAGCTTTTCGGGATGGCCCGCCAAAGCGTCTTCAAGCCCCCGAATAATATGCCCGTGTAAAGTATTACCGGTTACAGCGCCTGAATCCTCCGATAATCCACCCTGCCCACGGCAATCCAGCGCGGCAACCGTAAACCCCTGTGCCACATAAGGCAATTTATCAACCCAATCGCCCGAATTACCGGTGTACCCATGAAACATCAAAACTGCTGGACCTGGCTTTTTAATCCCTTTCGGGCGAAGCAACTTAGCATGAATACGTGCCCCCCCAACACCAGTAAAATACATCTCAAAACAATCGCAACCCTCAGCATTAAACGCTGCCGGAACCAGCTCAAGTTTTGGATCAAGCGCGTTCATTTCTTCCAAAGCGGTTTGCCAGTAAAGGTCAAAATCTTTTGGTCTGGGGTTTATTCCCGTATACGTCTTCAACTGCTCAAGTGGATAATCGAATGTTAATGGCATAATGCCTCCAAGTGACTTTTTTATTGACGCTTACCTGGTTAATTAATTTCCAACAACTGTTCTTTGCCAGTACTCACATCCACGTAGGCAATGGATGTCTGGTAGTTCGCTAAATCGAGCATAAGTGAAGCCTTTTTCGTGCCGTTACACCAGGCAATGGAAATTTCTTGATCGCTGCACGCTTTTAACTCACATTTTCCATCAAATGCCGCATATTCGTTCCTGAATTTGATCAATTGCAGTAACCTTTTGACGATCGGCCTTTCGATCTCAACCTCAATTTCGGCCTTCGTGTAAGAATGGCGATTAATCTCCCTTCCTTCACCAGTTCTCAAGAGCGCATCCATATCATTCCTGCCCGCCAAGAGGCCAACATAATAAATTTGTGGGATCCCCGGGGTGAACAACTGCACCGCCCTGGCCGCATAATACGCCTCATCATCTTCGCCAAGCATCGAATAATATGTCCCGCGAATTTGATGAACATCAAAACCATCGGGGTCTTGATGTTCAATCGAAATCACCCGATTCATGTTACCGCCTCTGGCCTCACACAAAGAGACGATTTCTTTGACAGTTTCAGAGTCATAATAACCATTAAGGTCTGGTTTTATTGGGATTCCATCATGACAATCAAGCATTGTGAATTGTTTAGCAGGGCGAACTCTCAAGTATTCTTTTAATTTTTGGCTGTTCTTCTTGATCAACATTTCAAGAATCAAATAAGGCAGCATGAAATCATAGATCCAGTAACCGTGATCTGAAAGGTCTTTTTGGATTGGGTATTCTGCATGAACTTCTGGCAGGAGCTCAATTTCATATTCAGCAGCAATCCCCTTGATCCAATCCATAAATTCATAGATTTCGGGTTCAACAAAAAAACAAGAGGTTCCGAGTTTCTTGATTACGTAGCCAACTGCATCAAGGCGGACGTACTTTATCCCATTTTCATGAAAATGCCTGAGTATTTTTATAAACTGCCTTCGAGTCTCGTCAGAATTAACATCTACATCCACTTGATCAGATGGATTGCCTTCCCCAAATGTCGTCCATAACTTAAGAGGTGCTTTTTGAGCCCCAACCAGGTAATCAGAAAATGGGGTTTCTCTTCTTAAAAAGATTTTGTCAACATCCTTTGGGTTTGGCTCACCGCCAGGCCAGAACTTTCTTGAATCCAAAAACATGCTGGCAAATTTTGATTCTGCCCCTTTATTGAGAAAATCGATAAAGAAATTTGAACTTGAAGAGATGTGATTCACCATTAAGTCCAACATTATTTGATAGCGTTGGCTCAGTTCTTTTATATCCTTCCAGGTTCCAAATGATGGCTCGATGTCAAAATAGCTCACCGGTGCAAAACCTCTGTCTCCGGTCGATGGAAATGGCGGCAGAATATGAATACCCCCCGGAAATAGACCAGTAAAAAAATTCTCCAGAACATAATTCAGTGTAATTAAGTCACCCCCTAAAGAATCTGGGTAGGTGATCAATTGAACTTTATTATTTAATCCCATGTAGTATTAACCTTGTTTTCAATAATAATGCTTTCGCAATAAGTGCACGTTCATTTTTCAACGTTCAATCTTACCTTCAGCATTAAATCAAGTGTCATGTTAATAAGTTTTCAAGAATGTATTTATTTCAAATATCATTTAGGCGAAAATTAGTCAATTCCGCTCAAATCATCTTCTCTAAGGGTCTCTCCTGCCACAAGTTATGAACACTTATGAGGGGCAACCAGGCAGTAGAGCCTAAATTGTACCTATTGCTGCTTATCCCTTTACAGAACCCTGTAACAAGGCTGCGATGATCTGTTTCTGGAACACCACAAAGATAATCAATGTCGGTACCAGAATAATGATTGTGCCGGCACAAAGCAAAGGAACATTCGTTGCATAATGCCCCTGGAAGGCACCTAATGCCCCGGCCATGGTCCTCTTTGTGGGATCTTCTACCAGAACCAAAGCCAATAAGAACTGATTCCAGGTCCAAACAGACATAAGGATTCCCAGCGAAGTTATAGGGGGAGCTGCCAACGGCATATGAATTCGCCAAAACAGATCCCAGGTGGATGCGCCATCTACACGAGCCGCTTCTGAAATTTCTGTCGGCATATTGATAAAATGCGTCCGCATCCAATAGACCGCAAAAGGCATATAAAGCCCTATCAGGGGTAAAACAATAGCGAACCGCGTATTGTATATTCCTATTGCACGTTCCAGATAATAAAGCGGAACGATGATTCCACCAAATGGGAGAGTAAGACCAAACACAAACAAGAAAAAAAGAATTTTTGATCCTCGAAAACCCAGTACGCCGATGGCGAAAGCTGCCATAGTAGAGATAGCCAAAGCCACAGGCACAACTGCAAAAACGATGAAAAGACTTGATTTCAGTAATTCCACCATATTGGCAACTTTGAAAGCTTCAATAAAATTACCCCATTGTGGATTGGCTGGCCACTCAAATCCATTGGGAATAGTGTTAGATGGGTGGAGCGCGGTTAAAAATATGCTGAGGAAAGGAAGAATGGTAATGATCATTAAAAAGATCAATAAAAACTGGCCAGAAATTTGTTCGCTGCGACTAATTTTCATTCTTATGCCTCCCTACTCAACCGCTGAATAGGAATCACTACAATGACAACCAGCAACATAAGTAATACTGCCAAAGCTGAGGCCAGGCCAATTCTTTGTTGGGTGAATGCCAGAATATATATTTCAATTCCCGGTACCGCAGTTGAATTGCCCGGGCCGCCGGCGGTGGTAACATAAACGATATCAAAGGCAGCCAGTGCTGCGGTGACCGTAACGGTTAAACATACGCCGATTTCATTTCTTAATAAAGGAACCGTTATTAAAATGAACTCTTCCCACCAATTTGCGCCATCTATTCGGGCCGATTCGTAAAGTGATGGGTCAATCTTTGAAATACCTGTAGATAGAAGAACCGTACAGAACCCAAGTAAGACCCAAACGCCGATCATACCGACAGACGGGAGTGCCCAATCAAAATCTCCCAACCAGGCTCTGGCAATTGATGTAAGCCCAATTGCCCTCAACCCTTCGTTTATCAAACCTGGTAAAGCAAGGAGCCAACCCCAGATGATACCTGCCGCAACAAGTGGAATCACTTGAGGAGTGAACAAAACCGTGCGCGCAATTTCTCCAAGTTGCCCCTTTCCAACCCGATTGATCACGCTTGCAACAACAAGCCCGAGCGCAACAGGAATGATACTAAAAAACAAAACTAATTTAAATGCATTAAAAATAGTTCCAAGAAGGTCAGGAACCTCCAGGACGGTCTTGTAGTTTTTAAGACCGACCCAGGTCATGGCGCCAATACCATTCCAACGAAAGAACGAGTAGTAAATACTCAACACAAGCGGCACCAGAACAAACGCTGCATACATCAGTAGCGCTGGTAATACATATCCCCAGGCTGTGATGGTCTCCCGGCGGACCACTTTATGGGTGTCCCGCCGGGAGCTATTCGGTGCCACGAGGTTTTTGTCTTTTGTCGTTATCGATACGTCATTCGATTTTGTAGACTCAGGCATTATCACGCGGCTTTCTCTTTACTCAGTCAATTCTCGTACATACTCATCCTGAACAGCTTTAAGTAGGCCGGCAGCATCTTGTTTGCCACCCACCATCTTTTGAAGTTCAGGGGTCCAGCCTTGGGCAAAGATAGCACTAGTCGAATTGGCGATGAAATCCATAGCTGTACCGGCTTCACCAACAACAACACCAGCTGCAAGTGTATCATTTGTCACAGAGCCTTCGGCAACTGCAGGCATAGTAGCGCCTGACGGCCCACCGGGGTTGGAACCGCCAACTGCGACATCAATTGCACGGGCAGCATCATTGCTTGCAACCCAGTTCAAGAAGAATGCAGCGCAATCAGCATTTTTGGCATTTGCGGCGATACCATAAGTCAATGGGGCCGACATTGCGGCGGGCTTGCCACCTGCTTCAGCTGGGGGCATCAAGAAAAAGCCAACATTTCCCGGCATTGCAGCATCGTATGCAGCATTTTGCCAGTCGCCATTGAACATGAATACGCCTTCGCCTTTGCCAAAACGATCATTGGCATCAGTATACTCAATCGCGTTAATATCTGTGGGGAAATAGCCATCCTGGATCCAGGTTTCGAGGTGCTGAGCTGCAACGAGGTTGGATGGAGTATCGATGGTTGCACCGGGTTTCTGGAAGATCCAATCGTTGATCGGGCCAGTTGAGCCTACAGAAGCCATAAGCGCCTGCAGCGGAAACGCCAGTCCCATACCACTCTTGGCGCTGCCCCATTGCATGATTGGCAACAATCCGGCCGCTTTGGCTTTGGCAAGTAAATCTTCAAATTCAGCCAAAGTTTTAGGAGCTTCTGTCATGCCAATTTGAGCAGCCAATTGCTTGTTGTAGAAGATACCAGTCATGCTGTAATTAAGGCCCATTGCATACAGTGAGCCTGACCCACGACTGCCGTCCGCAGCTACACGATTTTGAGCTAATTGTGGCACAGGCCATTGATCCCAACCAAACTCAGCCGCATAAGTATCAAGGTTCATTAACAGACCTTGTTTAGCAAATGAAACCATGGTTGGCAAACGGATCAAATCGGGGGGGTTATCACCGGCGAGCAAACGAGGCGTTTCATTGATCAGATTTGTGAACTGATCTTGTTTAATGTCCCAGGTCACATTCGGGTATTGTTTGGTGAACTCGTCAGCGAGCTTAAAAGGAAGATCGAACCCGGTTTCAAAATAGGCATTGAGCACAACCGGATCGGTGCCACAACTTGGGGTCGCAACTTCGGTAGGCGCCTCAGTCGGCGCTTCTGTGGCTGCTTCGGTAGGTACTTCGGTAGCGACAGCTTGTGTTGTTGCAGCGCTGCCACAAGCCGAAAGAATCAACGAAGCCAACAACATCACACTTACTAAAACTAGAGACAACTTTTTTTTGCTCATTTTCATCCTCCTGAAAATTTACAGCTTGGTAAGTGACACAACGGTGGTTACTCGAGCAATTTTTGGTATTCACCTCCAAAATGAAATTGTTTAGCTGAAAGCACTTTCATAAAGCGCGAAATTTTTTATCCTTTGATCAAACGGTCAAACGTTCAACGATCTCAAATGGGAGTTGTGAATGCTGCGCAGGGCGTGATGGATTGCTTATATGAGACATCAAGATCTCAACTGCGACGCGTCCTGATTCATCAAGATGCTGTCTTACGGTAGTCAAGTCCTCAAATTCAGCCATATCAATATCGTCAAAGCCCAATATGGCCAGTTCTTCAGGAACCTTGATCCTTAACTGACGAGCCGCCTTAATGACCCCAAGGGCTTGCAGATCAGTGGCGGCAAAAATAGCTGTCGGTCGTTCGGGTAAATTGAATAATTCTTCAGCAACTTGCCGCGCCCGTTCTTGGTCATATGGAGCCAATCGAATAAATTCACGCGGCAAATCCACATTGGCATTCTGCAAAGCCTTCTTAAATCCCTGAAAACGTAAACTCACCGGGTGAATTGCATATTCCGGTAAATCTGTATCACCAAGAAAAGCTATCTTTCGATGACCTTTCTTTAGCAAGTACTCAGCAGCCAGCTTTCCACCTTGAAAATCATCGATTTCTACACAATTCAATAGAGGATGAGGAAATTCAATTAAAACTGCCGGCAAATGGTGGTCAAGTATTCGCTGCACTTCGTGATCACCCACAGGCAGCGACATGATAATCAACCCGTCCAGATTACCTGTGATCGGTAATGAAGCCAGATAACTTTGTAGTTGATCGTTTGACTCAACGGTATAAATAACCAGATCGTAATCTGATTTTGCCAGCGCAGAAGCGACGCCACGCAAGCGCTGTACAAATGAGGGCGCCGTAAAGAAAGGGGTTATTACTCCTACACGACGACTTAACTTCATTGCCCGGGCTCTGGCTTCAGCTTTTGGAATGAAATTTAAACGATCTATCGCATCAGTTACTTTTTTCCGAGTCTCCACATTCACTTTTTCAGGGGTATTTATCACTCGGGAAATAGTAGAAATGCTGACGCCAGAAAGATCAGCTACATCATAAATAGTGGGTTCTTTAGATCTGTTTTTCATAATATAAGTGTTTTTATGAAAGCTATTTCATAATAACATATCCGTATTTCAAAGTCAACTATTTTTCCTTCATTTATGCAAACTCTACAACCTCTCACTCTTTCTGGCATTATTCGAACCGCAAAAATTTGTTAACAAAAAACGCACAGGAGAGCTTCCTGTGCGTTATCGTTGTTCACAGAATTTTACGGCAGCACGTAATGAGGGTTGACAAAGGTGCCGTTCAAGCGCACCTCAAAGTGCAGGTGGGCGCCGGTGGAATTACCGGTTGACCCGGCCAGACCAATGATCGAACCCTGCAGTACATTGGAGCCACAGGTGACCGAGACCACTGAAAGGTGGCCGTAAAGGGTGGCATAGCCGTTGTTGTGGTCGATCATCACCATGTAGCCATAACCGGTATCGTTCCAACCGGCATAGACCACGGTGCCGCTATCAGAGGCTGCCACCGGGGTGCCTTCGGCAGCCGCGATGTCAATGCCTAGATGGTAGCTGGTGAAATCGAACCCTGAGATATAAGTGGAGCCGGTCGGCCAGATGAAGCCCGTTGAACCGATGTAACCGGAACTCGGCGCCTGGCAGCCGCCCGGGCCGGAAACCACACGGGTGGCACCCGAACGCGGCGCGTAAGCCACGGTCTGAATCCACGATTTCAACTCGCGTGTGCCACCCGGGATCATCACATAAGCATCCGGCTGGATCACCGGGTCGGAAATATCCAGATGGTTTGAAGGCCAACTGACGATCTCGGTCGCAGAGGTGTCATACTTATCGGCGATCTTGGCCAGATCGTCGCCCTCTTTCCACGTGTAGAGAATGCCATCTGTCGGGGGGATGGTCAAGACAGCCCCGATGGTTAATGCCGTGGTGGGGTCGTCATAAAAGTAATCGTAATTGGCCCACAAGATCGATTCGGGTTTGAGATTGAACTGCTTGGCGATGCCGAAGATCGTATCCCCGGCCTCGATCGTATATTTCGTGATAGACTGGCGCACGCCATCGGGCACGGTGGTATCGATATTGGCAGCACGATCTACATCAAGTACGCTGGCCGCATCGGTCGCTTGCAATGTGGGCAATGGCAAAGCCACTGCGGTCGGGTTTTCATCCACCACAGGGGCTTCATTCTGGTTGGAAAAGGGAAGCCCGTTGAACAGGACCAACAAAAGAACCAATACCACTAAAGCGGTTGCGCCCCATGAAAGGAACACCGACCATTGAATGTTGCTCTTTGCTGGGGAGGGGGTAACCTCTTCGGCCGGTTTTTCAGGAGTTATTTTCTTAGGACTCACTAATCCTCCGTTAAGTTCTCCAGGAACTCTTGATTGTTCTTGGTGCGCGCGATCTTCTGCAAGATGGCCTCGGTAGCCACCGAGGGATCCATACCGGCGCCCTGCGGCGGGGTGGCGATCATTTGCAGATACATGCGGCGCATCAACCAAACACGCTGCAAGATATCCGGGCCGAGCAGGAGTTCTTCGCGTCGTGTGGAGGAACGTTCGATGTCGATGGCGGGGAAGATTCGGCGTTCCTGCAGGCGGCGGGAGAGATGAAGCTCCATGTTTCCCGTGCCCTTAAACTCTTCGTAGACCACATCGTCTAGACGGGAGCCGGTATCGACCAGCGCAGTGGCGATGATCGTCAAACTGCCGCCTTCTTCGATGTTACGGGCTGCACCAAAGAACTTCTTGGGCGGGTACAAAGCCGAAGGATCCATACCGCCCGAGAGCGTGCGTCCCGACGGATTGACCACCAGGTTATAGGCCCGTGCCAACCGTGTCAGCGAATCCATTAATATTACCACATCGCGTCCGATCTCCACCAAGCGCTTGGCGCGCTCCAGGGTGATCTCGGCGGTACGCACATGCGAAGAGACCGGTTCGTCAAAGGTAGAAGCCACCACTTCGGCGTCCACCGAGCGATCCATATCGGTCACCTCTTCAGGGCGCTCACCGATCAAGCCAATGATCAGGTGCACATCGGGGTTATTGGCCGAAATGGAATTGGCCAGTTGCTTCAAAATGGTGGTTTTACCGGCTTTTGGGGGAGAAACGATCATACCACGCTGGCCACGGCCAATGGGTGCGATCAGATTGATCAAACGGGAAGAGAGGATGGAGCGGTCGGTTTCAAGGTCAAAACGTTTTTCCGGGAAGATCGGCACCAGATTCTCGAACACGGGGCGGTGGGTAATCTCTTCTGGGGTCATCATGTTAATGGTTTCCACTTTCAAGAGACCATAATGGCGTTCGGCATCGCGCGGAGGCCGCACCACACCCATCACGAAGTCGCCCATGCGCAGGTCATAACGACGCAATTGTGCCTGCGAAACATAAACGTCTTCCTGCCCGATGCTGTAATTGGTACGCAGAAAACCTACCCCTTCTGGGGTGATCTCGAGCACACCGCCGCGCACTTCCACACCTTCTGCCTCGGCCTCGGCTCTGCGGATGTTGAGAATGAGGTTCTCCTTTTTCAACCGTTTCGCATTGGGGATGTTCATTTCTTCGGCGACTTGGCGTAATTCGACCAGGGTGGCGACTTCCATTTCAGATATTTTCATTTGTATTGAATCCATGAGTATAGAATATGAGGGTGATTTTCCCTGGGAACCAGGGTTTGTTTTCGTGATTAATTGTTGGGTATAGGGAGTTTTTTACCGCCAGCCTGCGAACAGGCCGGTATTAAACATTGCTCAATTTTAAAAAATCCATTTCGTAAAAGCAGTATATCATGGAATTTTAATCATTGCAAGAAAAGCTGCTTACCCCAAATATTCGCGCAGATGGCGGCTGCGGGTGGGGTGGCGCAATTTACGCAAGGCTTTGGCCTCGATTTGGCGGATGCGTTCGCGGGTCACATTGAAATAACGGCTCACCTCTTCGAGGGTATGGTCTTTGCCATCGATCAGACCAAAGCGCAGTTCCAGCACCTGACGCTCGCGCTCTGAAAGCGCAGCCAGAGCATTCTGCACCTGTTCACGCAGCATTTCACGGGCAGCCGCATCCATCGGTTCGAGTGCCTCATCGTCTTCAATGAAATCGCCCAATTGGCTGCTTTCTTCATCCCCTACCGGGCGTTCCAGTGAGATCGGCTCCTCGGCCGATTGCAAAATGCGTTGCACCTTCATGGTCGCCCAGGTCCAGCGGCGCTGCAGTTCAGGTTCAAGCGGTTCATTGGCGGCGCGCGCCTTTCTGATCGCTTTTGTGTCTTCAGCAGAGAGCATTTCGGTCTCGAGGGCCAGCTCTTCCAGGGTAGGTTCGCGCCCCAGGGTTTGCACCAGGTTGCGCTGCACGCGCAAGATGCGCGTGATCGCCTCAAACAAATGTACCGGAATGCGGATCGTGCGCGCATGCTCGGCGATATAGCGGCTGATCGACTGGCGAATCCACCAGGTGGCATAAGTCGAAAACTTGAAGCCGCGGGTCGAATCAAACTTCGATACGGCGCGCAACAGCCCCAGGTTGCCTTCCTGGATCAGATCAAGGAAGGAAATGCCGCGACCCAAATAGCGCTTGGCAATGCTCACCACCAGCCTTAAATTGGCCCGAATGAGCGTCTGGTTGGATTCATCGGCCCGGTAATTGACGTCTTCCAGCTCATCGGCCAGTTCTTTGTCTTCAGGCAAATGCCGCTTGATCCAGGTGAGCGAGGGCATCGTTTCATATTTGGTCAGGTAAGCCAGGGTTGTCTGGGCAAACGAGTCGGGCAGCAGATACATGGTCAGGAAGATGGTAAAAGCCCGCCTCACCAAGCCTTCCCAGGTGGCGTCTTTGCCCCACAGGCCGTTATCCAGATAAGTACGCAGATAAGAAGGGTCATCTGCCTGCCATTGGCGTTTCAATAACTGGGCTTCCGCCAGCATCAGGGCCAGATCGGGCACCTCATGTTGTCCCATCTTTTTGGCAGTTTCCTGCAGTCCATTCCAGCTATCCACCATTTCGCTCAGCAAAATGGAGTAAAGTTCCTTGTAATATCCTTCAGCGTTCTTGGCCAGCTTTACACTCTGACGGGCCTTATCCACCCGCACGACCGATTCGATGCGCACGGCCAGCCTGAACTCACTGTCGGCGTCCAGCAGGTGAATCTGGCCGATCTCTTTCAGGTATAAGCGTACCGGGTCTTCAGAAAGCTCAAGGGCAATGGAGGGGTCTTCGAGAATCTCCAGCGGGTCTTCACTGGCAATTTCGTTCCACTCGCCATTGGATTGCACCAAAGCCGTATCATCCGGCTCCTGTTTGATCAGGGCGTCGTCTTCCAGCGAAGCATTCTCTGCAAACGGAATGCTCAGACCGTTTTTGGTTTTGGCGGTCTTTCTGGCAGTTCCGTTCGTAGGCTTTTTCGGACCAGTTTTGCGGGGAGATTCCGTGGTTGGGCTCGTGGGCATGGGTTAACTATACCATAATCCTTAAAATCAACTTGTCAATAGCGGACGGCCAATGGCCTGATCGAGTTTTCCGCGCAGCATTGTGTATTCGAGCGTCATTTTTTGCCAGGTCTTGCGTTCCTCTTCGTTTTCCGGTTCTTCTTGTTGCATAAAACGCAGTTGATTCAGCGTTTCTTTTACACGTAAAAGGCGCAAATTCATAATGGTGCGAATCAGGTCTTCCTGCACCTTGCCTTCGTTCTTCTCCTGCTCCAGGTGGCTTCGTTTGAGCAAAACCTGATAGCGTTCCTGCAGGTCTTCAGGCACATGCTGCTGGATATAGTCCGCCGGTTCAAGCTCATCCTGTTTCAGGCTCTCGAACAATATCTTTGCGATCAACTGGTGGTCTGCGTTCTCAAAGTCGTCCGTCGAGAATTTCTCCAGGCCGCTTTGCTGCAGGGCACGATCCAGCGGGTAGAGGTCATCGCTCTTATGCAGCAGCAGCTCCAGGCAGTGGCCTTCCAAATTATAGGTGCGGTTATCGGCCTTCGCCTCTGCCCGCGCCACCGGCTGTTCGGCTGGCTGCACATCCACCCGCGTGCGCCGTCGCCGAGAAGCATTAGTATAAACACGCTGCGTGCCCAATAAGGTACGCTCATCCAGCTTCAAGAGTCGTGCCAGTTGCTGGCGGTAGGCATCGCGCTCCACCGGCGAAGGTACGTCTTCGATCAAAGGTAGTACCTGCGCTACGATATCGGCTTTCACCTTGGCATCATCCAGGTTGGCATGCGCAGCCAATGTTTCCATCACGTGCACCACAATGGGTTTGGCGTGATCCAAAATGCGCTGCCACTCTGCCGGGTCTTCCAGCACCACTTCGTCGGGGTCTTTTTCTGCGGGCAGCGTGGTTACGCGCACATCCGCCTGCAAACGCGCCTCATGCCGCAACAGCCCGCGTGCATCGAAGACGATTTCATCTTCACGGTCGAGGGCCTTGCGCGCCATTTCCAGGCCACGCATGGTGGCCTTCTCACCCGCAGCATCCGGATCCAGCGCCAGCACGATGTGGCGTGTATAGCGCTTCAAGAAGCGCAGTTGATCTTCATTGAGAGCCGTGCCCATAGGCGAGACGGTATTGGTGTAGCCCGCCTGATGCAGCATGATCACATCCAGATACCCTTCCACGATCACCACCTGATCTTTGGCACGGATCGACTTGCGTGCCTGATCGAGCCCGTAAAGCAGATGGCTTTTATCGAACAACACCGTTTGTGGTGAGTTGAGGAATTTGGGCTGGTCGTCGGGGTTGAGAATTCGCGCCCCAAAACCGGCCATCTTGCCCAACCCGTCGCGGATGGGAAAGGTAACGCGATTGCGAAACTTGTCGTAGAACCCGCCGCTGTCTCGTTCGTTCACCAGCCCCACTGCCGCCAGCTCCGTGGTGGCATAGCCCAGCCCGCTCAGGTGGCTCATTGTGGCTTCATAAGAATCTGGGGCATACCCCAGTTGGAATGTTTCGATGGTCTCCGCCGTCAGCCCGCGCTTAAGCAGATAGTCGTGCGCCGCTTTACCGGCCGGGGTGTTCAAGAGCAGGTCGTGATAGTATTTGGCGGCTTCTTCGAGCAGTCCGCGCAGGCGGTCGAATTCCTCTTCGGCGGCCTGTTTTTCGGGGGTTTGCGCCTCAAGTTTCACGCCAGCGCGATCGGCCAGGTAGCGCAGGGCCTCGCTGAAATCCCAACCCTCTTTCTTCATCACATACTTGAAGATATCGCCGCCCTCATTGCACTGGCCAAAGCAGCGCCAGGTGCCCGAATCGGGAAAGACGGCAAAAGCCGGCGTTTTGGTGTTCGAGTGAAACGGACAAAAGCCCGTATAACTCTTGCCGGAACGGCGCAGCTTCACCGTCTCTGAAACAAGATCCACGATATCAATTCGAGCTTTGACTTCATCAATTACGGTCATAAGAATATATGAAAGAATCTTTCTGTGAGAGGAAAAGGGTGATTAGGTTCTCTTGAGTGTAAAAGGGACAATGGACGTTGTTTATTTTGACTTAAAAACGAATTTTAATCAAGAACAAAAACACTCAATCAAGCATTTAATAAAACCAAAATCCCGGAGAAAGGTTTCTCCGGGAGAGTTCGTTCTTTAACCACCGTTATTGAATTGCGTTACCGACAGCCTCTTTCATTATGGAGTCGTCACCTGAAAATTATCGACCACTGCGTCATAGTTTTGCTGCGAGGTTGAAGAGATACCGATTCCGGCAAAACCCTTGTTTCGAGTTGAGTCGGTTGCCGAGGCGACCAGCGTATCATCAATATACAGTGAAAGATTCTTCCCTTTACAGACCGCCGTATATGTGTCGGTGCTGCCTGTATTTATCAATTTTGATGAGGAAAAATCGGTTAAATAATCTGAGCCGCTGTCATGATCAAAATAGTAAATACGGTAATAACCATCTGAACTGATCCAAAATTCATACCAGCCTTCTTTTGGATCCAGTCTGCAAACCAGTTTGGTATTTACCCCTTCATACTTGTTTTCAACCACCGCGCTGACCGCCAGATCGGTGTAATCTTTTTGAGCGTAATAAAGGTAAGCCCAATAATCGCCCTTAACTTGAAAATGCAATTTACCATCTTTCATAAAGATGTTCATTTCGTCTGAATTGGTTGGTTGAGAGCCATAAACAAAATAATCGAATCCATCCAGGCTGCTGGAAGATGCGTTATCAGTGGTACCGCCACTTGAAGTGGCACCACCGCTGAGCTTTCCGGTCACTTCCAGTTCTCGACCGTTGATCTGTCCTTCCAATACTTCTTGAGTGGCCCAGCGCAGTACCGTGATAGACAGAGTGGAATTCTGGTCGTGCGTGCGGATGATCGAACAGTAATCGTCCATCGTTCCATCCGTGCCCAGAACAAGGCTTTCCATCTGTGTGATAATATCTCCCGGTTTGAGGCCCGTTTTATCAGCCGGTGAGCCTGAAGCCACTGAGGATACCCAAACGCCGCTGATCGAACCATCATCACTTGCTACGATCGTGCCGTTTACACCCAGCGATTCAAAGTTCTTCCCTTGTTCAAGGTCAGCAACGACCGACTTTGCAGTGCTGGCCGGAATGGCAAAATATTGATTAGCACTGGCTCGGCTGGCAAAATTCACACCAAGCACCTTGCCCTCTTGATTTACCAATGGGCCGCCTGAATTTCCAGGGTTACTGGTAGCATCGTGTGCCATCACACCGCCAGAAACAGCCGTCCAGGAAGTGTTACCGCTGGTGTGTTCCTTGCTGATAATGCCCTTGGTCAATGAAAATTCCGGCTCTCCCAGCGGGAAACCAGCCAAATAGATCTCATTGCCTGTCTCGATCTCACCTTCATACCAATCAAGGTAAGCAAAATCTGAGCCCTCTACCTTGATTACAGCCAGGTCGTTGCATTCTGAATATCCCAGCACTTTGGCATTACGTGGTTCCGTTTCGCCGTCCACCCAGACCTTCACCAGTGCAGCTCCGGTAACCACATGATTATTGGTCACGGCAATACCGGAAGGATCGATTATGAAACCAGAACCACGACCCGCCGCATTCACTTCCAGCCCTACTTCAGGGTCCAAAAAAGTCCCTTGAGCTTCTATTTGGATCACGGCCTTATGCACATCGGTTAAATTATCAATGGCCTGACTAGAGCTACTTTTTGTATCGCTGTCTGGTCTGGTAACAGATACAGTACCAATAAACGGTAAATTGCACGCTAAACTGACCGTCATCAGCAAGCAGGCTAAGATTAGGAATGGGCGGTAATGTTTGCGTGTCATATCTTCCCTCGTCAAAATATTTGGTTTTTTGTCAAACAAGTAGTGAAATCAATTCTGACTATTTTATCCAATTTTAATTTTTAAGCCAGAAAAACAATGGGGTAAAAAAGTAAAATTTTTGTAAAAAAAGCAGGGCGAAAAGCTCGCCCTGCTGAAAAACTTGTGCAAAGTTATTTTCTAGAACCCTTCAAGCAGCGAGAAATCGGCTACGCCTTTGGCCAGCCCGGCCACCCGCTGCAGCAGGCCCAGACGGTTGGCACGCACGGTGGCGTCTTCAGCCATCACCAGCACGGCGTCGAAGAACTTGTTGATGGCCGGGATGGCGGGCACAAAGGCCTCCATCAATTCTTCCACACTGCCGGCCGCACGCGGCGTCTTTTCGATGCGCTCGATGGCGTCATACAGTTCCTTCTCGGAGGGTTCTTCAAAAGCCTCCGGGTTGATGGGGAAGAGGCTCTTCTGGTCACGGGTGATGCGCACACAGCGGGCATAGGCCTGCAACACGCTGCTCCAGTTGGCGCGCGTCAGCCAGTCGCTCAACTCTTTGACGGCCCGCATCACGCCCGCCGGATTGCTGTTTTGCTCTGCCAGCACGGCATCCACCACATCATAGCGGTAGCCCTGATCGGTGAGGTTGTTCTTAAGGCGCCCGACGATGAATTCCAGGCAGGCCTGGCGGGTCTTTTCGTCTGAAGCAATTGGCAGGTTCTGGCTGGCCAGGGCAATGCCTTCGGCCAGGTCAAAATCGAGGTTGGCGCCGGCCAGGCTCTGCACCAGTCCCAGCGCGGCACGGCGCTGCGCGAACGGATCTTTGGTGCCGGTGGGGGCCAGACCCGCAGCGAACAGCCCCGCCAGTGAGTCGAGGCGGTCGGCGATGCCCAGCACCAGACCCACTTTACCGCTTGGCAGCGTATCACCAGTAAAGCGCGGCAGGTAATGCTCGTAGATGGCCTGAGCCACTTCTTCACTCTCGCCTGAATGCAGGGCGTAATAGCGCCCCATCACTCCCTGCAGGCTGGTCATTTCGATCACCATGTGGGTCACCAGGTCGGCCTTGCACAGCTTGGCAGCGCGGGCGGCGGTCTTGCGCTCGGCTTCACTCAGGCTAAAATACTCGCTCAAAGCCGGCATCATGGCTTCGATGCGTTTGGACTTATCCAGCATCGACCCCAGCTTGAACTGGAAGGTGAGCGTGCCCAAGCGGCCCAGCTCTTCTTCGAGCTTGTATTGCAGGTCTTCCTTAATAAAGAAGGTGGCGTCCACGAAGCGGGCACGGATCACCTGTTCGTTGCCATCGGCCACGGTTTCGATACCGTTGCTGTCGCCGTTGCGCACGGCAATGAAGTAAGGCAGCAGTTTTCCTGCCTTATCCTGCACCGGGAAGTAGCGTTGGTGTTTCTTCATCACTGAGATCAAGACCTCAGGGGGCAGTTGCAGATGTTCTTCGGCGAAGCTGCCGCGCAAAGCGGTGGGGGCCTCCACCAGTTGGGTCACCTCATCGAGCAGCGACTCTTCCAGTTTGGTTTCGGCGCCTACTTCGGCCATCAACTTCTGCACCTGTGCACGGATGGTGTTCTTGCGCACTTCGGGATCGAGCAGAATGCCCTGCTTTTGCAAGGCCGCTTCATATTCAGCGATTGAGTTGACGCTGATTTCGCCCGGCTCATAAAAGCGCAGCCCACGGGTGCTGTTGCCACCGGTCAGGCCGGCATATTCAAAGGGGATGGGGGTGCTGCCCAAAAGGGCCAGCAGCCAACGGATGGGGCGCGAGAAGGCGATATTGGTCTCATTCCAGCGCATGGATTTGTCGAATTTAATGCCCGCTACCAGTCCGGGCAGGGCTTCGAGCAGCACATCATAGGTGTCGCGGCTCTCTTCTTTGACCAGGGCCACCACGTATTTACCGCCGTCGATCTCACGAATTTCGAGATCTTTCACGCTCACGCCCTTGCTCTGGGCAAAGCCCACGCAGGCGCGCGTCGCCACACCGTTTTCATCAAAGGCGCGGTTGGCCGGCGGCCCTTTGACGACGGTGGTGCGGTCTTGCTGGCGCTCGGCCAGTTCTTCCACCATTGCCACCAGACGGCGCGGGGTGCCCTGCACGGTCACCTTGCCGTGTTCCAGGCGTAATTCGTCCAGCAGGGCCGGAACGCGTTCACGAAGCTGTGACACAGCAGCTTCCAGGTCGGCGGCCGGCAGTTCTTCGGTGCCGATCTCAAAGAGGAAGGACGCTGGTTTGGTGGGCAGTGCCGGGCGGCCGGTTGTTTTGACAACAGTTGCCTTTTCGCTCTTTTCTTTCAGCCAGGGAAATTCAAGCTCTTTGCGTTGTTCCACATAGGCTTCTGCAGTGCGATGCGCCAGATCGCGCATCTTGCCGAACAGCACCTGGCGCTCAGTCACACCGATGGCGCCGCGGGTATCCAGCACATTAAACGTGTGCGAGCATTTCAGTACATAATCGTGAGCCGGCAAGACTAGCCCATTTTCCAGGGCAGCCTCGGCTTCTTGTTCATAGATCTTATAGAGCTGGCGCTGGCGTTCGACATCGGCAATTTCAAAATAATACTTGCTGTGCTCCACCTCGCCCTGATAATTGACGTCGCCGTAGGTGATGTCTTTGTTCCATTTCATCTCTCTAAAGTGGTGGGCGCGCTGCAGCGGCATGGTGATGCGCTCCAGCCCGTAAGTGATCTCAACCGCAACCGGGTCCACCACCAGCCCACCGGCCTGCTGAAAGTAAGTGAACTGGGTGATCTCCTGTCCGTCCAGCCATACTTCCCAGCCCAGTCCCCAGGCGCCCAGCGCGGGGGATTCCCAGTTGTCTTCCACAAAGCGGATGTCGTGCTGGCGCGGGTCAATGCCCAGCGCTTCGAGCGATTGCAGATAGAGCTCCTGCGGGTTGCCCGGGTCTGGCTTGAGGATGACCTGGAACTGGTAGTGCTGCTGAAAACGGTTGGGGTTTTGCCCATAACGGCCGTCATCCGGGCGGATGGAGGGTTCGACGTATGCCACACTCCAGGGCTCAGGGCCCAACACGCGCAGGAAGGTGGCCGGGTTCATCGTGCCCGCCCCCACCTGGGTGTAGTAAGGCTGCCAGATCAAACAGCCGTGGTCGGCCCAGAATTTTTGCAAGGTCATGATTACGGATTGAAAATCGAGTGGTTGCGTCATTTTTCCTCCTGCCGGCTGACAGGTAATTTTTTGAGATGCCCCATTATACCGCGAGTGAACCTTATTAAAAGAAAAAGGCTTTTCTGAAGAGATTAAACGCAAAGCGGACTCTTGCGAGTCCGCTTCATGTCGGTTGCGAAAAAATTTACAACCCTTTGACCATAGTGCCGAGCAGCAAAATGACGAAGCCGATCACAACCAGCCAGAAAGCGAACCCGCTGAGCACGGGGATGCTGACCAACGAAGCGACCAAGCCAAGTGCGGCAACGATCAAAGCCAACCAAAAAGTTCCGGTTTTAGGTGCTGAAAGTTTCATTTGAATCCTCCTCTTTTATGTATTTCTTGATTCCTAGTTTACCGAAAAAACAGATAATTTCAACCTATAATGGTGCAAATTGCTAATTTTTAAGGAAATCGTTAACTAAACTATCTGTTTTCCACAGGTTAAAACAACCTCGCGCCACATAAGTTACGCTTTGCGATAAAAAAGGCAGGCGATTGCTCACCTGCCTTTTCTGCCTAGTTGAATCGTTCTTCTTTCCACACATCGGCTTCGTTATGATAACCGGCCTGTTCCCAAAAGCCCGGATGGTCGCTGCTGGTAAATTCTAGCTCGCGCAGCCATTTAGCTCCCTTCCAGAAATAGGGCACCATCAACTCATCGTGGCTGGGGATGGCCCCCACCACGCCGCGTACCGGGGCGCCGTGATCTGGCGTGATCGGTTCCCCATCAAAATGGGTGGCCAGCAAGAAGTTTTCTGCCAGCACCACCTCCAGCGGTAAATTGACCGTAAAGCCAAATTCAGCGTGCTGAATCACGAATCTGGCAGAGGGCTTTAGCCTGAGCAGCTTTTTCTCCAGCAGATCACGCACGCTCACACCTTCCCACTCTGTGTCGAACTTGCTCCAGCGAGTCACACAGTGAATATCCATCTTCACTTTATGGCGCGGCAACTGGCTGAATTCCTGCCAGCTAAAATGTTTTTCTTCTTCCACCTCACCAAAGAAGCGGAAATCCCAGGTTTGCGGGTCAAAATTGGGCACGGCGCCATAATGCAGCACCGGGAATTTTTGGGTCAAGGCCTGGCCGGGGGGCAGACGCCCCTCGCTGCGCATTTTATCTTCTTCATTTTTTCGCATAAACATGGTTCACTCTCCTGGCTCACAGGTTCCCGGCACTGCGGTCTGGAATCAAATGAGATCCTACCTGTAATTCAATTCCTATTTTATCCGAATTCATCAAATTGACCAACCATCCCCCTTTCGAGTACAATATTCTTCCTGAGGTTCATCTGCATGGAAAGTTCCCAGCTCACAAAAAAACAGCTCGAACAGCGCCTCTCTACTCTGCATACCGCCAGTTTGGAGTTGGTGCAGGATATTACCATTGACTCGCTGCTCGAACGCATCGCCACCCTGGCCTGCCAGGAAGCCGAGGCCCAATATGCCGCTGTAGGTGTGCTGGATGAAAAAGGGGCTCTCGAGAAGTTCATCACCGTGGGCATGAGCCGCCAGGAAGCTGCGGCCGTTCCGCATCCCCCGCTTGGAAAAGGTCTGATCGGCGCCATGATGATCTCGAAAAAACCGGTGCGTGTGGCCAATATTGCTGTTGATTCCCGCAGTGTGGGCTTCCCAGAGGCCCATCCGCACATGACCAGTTTTCTGGGCGTGCCCATCATGCAGGGTGACCGCGTGCTGGGGCAGATCTACCTGACCAACAAGCTCAGCGCACCTGAGTTTTCTGACGACGATGAGCACATCATCGAGATGATGGCTGCCTATTCTTCTGCCGCCATCGCCAACGCCTGGCTGTACAAAGACCTCATTCACCGCGACCGCATCCTCACCCGCCGCAATGAAAACCTGGCCCTGCTCGATCAGCTTGCCTCCACCCTGGCCAGCACCACCGATGTCAACCAGATCCTCGAAAAATGCCTCTCGCAGGTGATGAACTACCTGCGCCTCGAAGTAGGCGAGATGTTCCTGCGCCAGGAAGATGGCCGCAACATCAATCTCATCGTCCATCGCGGCAGCACCGGCGACAAGCTCTGGCTGCGCGATCAATACGTGCTCGGCGAAGGGATCATCGGCCAGGTGGTAAAAAGCGGCAACCCGGTTTCGCTGAACCTTGTCAGCTCTGACCCGGCCGAGTTGAATCCCATGATCAAAATTCGCGGCATTCACCAGGTTGCGGTCGTGCCCCTCAATGGACGCCGCGGCGCCCTAGGGGTCATGTGCGTGGCCACCCGCCACCCGCAGCCGCTGGATGAGCTGGAAGTACAGTTCCTACAGGCCATCGGTTCCTGGACGGCCACCACCGTCGAGAATGCCCGCCTCAACGTGCAGGGACGCCGCCTGGCCATTCTCGAAGAGCGCGACCGCATCGGCATGGACCTGCACGATGGCATCATCCAGTCCATTTATGCCGTCGGCCTCACCCTCGAACACGCCCGTCTGCTTATGAGCGAAAGCCCTCAGCAGGCCACCAAGCGCATCGAACAGGCCATCTCCGACCTCAACAGCACCATCCGCGATATTCGCGCTTACATTCTCGACCTGCGCCCGCGTCATTTGCACAACGAAGACCTGATGTCGGGCATCAACCGTTTGGTAACCGAATTCAAGGCCAACACCCTGCTGGATGTAAAATTGCAGGGCCCCAGCGAAGACCTGTCGATCTTGCCCAACAACACCGCCGTGGCGCTCTTTCACATCTGTCAGGAAAGCCTGGCCAATATCGCCAAGCACGCCCATGCCCGTCACGTGGATGTGGCCGTCTGGACCACCAACGACCGCATTCTGCTTGAAGTTCGTGATGACGGTGTTGGTTTCAACCTCGACAAGGTAAAGGTCAACATCGGCCACGGCATTTCGAATATCGAAACCCGTGCCCTCAACGCCGGCGGCGAGGTGGATATCACCTCCGAGCCGGGCAAAGGCACCTCCATTCTGGCCTGGGTTCCCCTGCCCGAAGAAGAATCTGCCATTGTAGAATAACTTGGAAATTTAAGGATACCGCATGACCTCCACTCATTCAGATAAAGCAGCCCTGCGCGGCGAACCCTCATACGTCTGGCGCGACGGCCAGCAGCGCAGAATGGACATGATCCTCACTGCCGCCGGCGAACGCATTAACGGCAGCGTCTTCGAGAACGGCTGCGGTCTGGGTTCCTATCTGATGCGTCTGAACACCGATACCAACTTCACTGTAGGGCTGGATGTGGAGTTTGAACGCACCCTCGATGCCCGCCAGAAAAGCCCGCGCGTGCTCTGTGGTGTGGGCGAACATCTGCCCTTCCCGGCCAACTCCTTTGACCTGATCCTCAGCAATGAGGTGCTCGAACACGTGCAGGATGACCGCCAGTGCGTCACCGAGATCGTGCGCTCGCTCAAACCCGGCGGCCGTGTGGTCATCTTCTGCCCCAATCGCGGCTATGGTTTTGAAACCCACGGCATCTACTGGCGTGGCCAGTACCATTTTGGCAACATTCCCTTCGTCAATTACCTGCCGCGCAAGCTGCGCGATAAACTGGCCCCCCACGTGAACGTCTACACCCGTGCCGGCCTGGCCCGTCTCTTCAAGGGGCTGCCGGTAAAGATCGTCACCAGACGCACTATCTTTGGCGCATACGATAACATCATCGCCCGCTGGCCCGGCCCCGGCAAGGTCTTGCGCGCCATTCTGCAGGCGCTCGAAAAGACCCCTCTACAGGTGCTGGGCTTATCGCACTTCTGGGTGGTCGAAAAAATCTAACTCACCGCTCCGCCTGTTGCGCCCTGCGCCCCTTTGGGCTACAATCGCCTCATGACTTGGAACCTGATCGGACATTCCTGGGCAGAAGCCCTGCTCAAGCAGCACATTCTGCACGACGAAGTGCGCCATGCCTACCTGTTCAGCGGCGCTCCCGGCCTGGGACGGCGCAGCCTGGCGCTCGAATTTGCCGCTGCCGTCAACTGCACCCAGCCCCCCGCGCCCGGGGAGTTTTGCGGTCAATGCCGCACCTGCACCCAAATTCTCAGTTCGCAGCACCCCGATCTTTCCATTGTGAAGGCCGAGGGCGAATCGCAGACCATCAAGGTAGATCAGGTGCGCGCTCTGCAGCACAGTCTTTCATTAGCCCCCTACTCTGCCAAATATCGCATCGCCCTGCTGTGTGATTTTCAGCAGGCCAATGCCAACGCACAGAACGCCCTGCTCAAAACCCTCGAAGAAGCCCCCCGTCAGGTGATCTTGCTGCTCACCGCCGATTCGGCCGAGAATCTGCTGCCCACCATCGCCTCGCGCTGTGAGATTCTACGCCTGCGCCCGGTTTCGACCGCAGCATTAAGCAGCGAACTGGAAAGCCGCTGGCAGATCCCCGCTGCGCAGGCCAATTTATATGCCCACCTTTCCAACGGGCGCACCGGGGTGGCCCGCCGCTTTGCCGCCGAGCCTGAGCTGCTCGAACAGCGCACTGCCCTTCTGGACGATTTCGTGCGCCTGCTCGGCCAGCTCAAACGCGACCGTTTTACCTATGTCGATTCCATCAGCAAGAGCCGCGATACCGCCCGCCTGGCCCTGCAAACCTGGTACGCCTACGCCCGCGATCTGCTCCTGCTGGCCAACCAGCCCACTGCCGAGATTACCAATCTCGACCGTGCCGCCGAGCTGCAGGAGATCGTGCAAAGATCCTCCCCTGCTCAGGCGCTGGCCATTGTTCAATCGATTGATGCGGCGCTGGCCAACCTCGAATCCAGCGGCCACCTGCGTTTGTTATTGGATAACCTGTTTTTAGAACTTCCCCGTTTATAAAAAAAGCAAGAGCACGATCAGCGTGCCCTTGCTTTTTCAACTTAGATCATAAAGTCCTCACCGTGCCACACTCCGTTTTCGGGTGGGTGGATAAATACCGGTTCTTTGCGCCCGCCGTCATCCGGCTGCGGTGGTGCGATCTTGTGTGCAATGTGCAGTTGCGCTTCCATTGCGTCCAGCCGTTTCATCAGCATTGCCACCGATTCGCCGATGGCATCGGGCATGCGTCCGTGTTCCAGATCGGGGTGTCCGCTCGAGGCGTGGCTGCGCACCACCACCTGCCCGGGGATGCCCACTACCACCGAGTCGGGCGGCACCGATTTGACCAGCACGGCGTTGGCGCCGATGCGGCTGTTGGCCCCCACCACGATATTGCCCAGCACCTTGGCACCCGCACCTACCACCACACCATCTTCCAGCGTGGGGTGACGTTTGCCCTTTTCGAGGCTCACCCCGCCCAGGGTCACCCCGTGGTAAAGCGTCACACAGGCACCGATCTCGGCCGTTTCACCGATCACCACCCCCATGCCGTGATCGATGAAAAAGTTCGGCCCGATCTTTGCGCCGGGGTGAATTTCGATGCCGGTCAAAAAGCGTGTCAGTTGTGAAAGCAAGCGTGCCAGCAGTTTGACGTGATGTTCCCACAGCCAGTGTTCGCTGCGGTGCGCCCAAACAGCATGCACGCCGGGGTAAGCCAGCAGCACCTCCAGGGTGGAGCGGGCGGCGGGGTCGCGCTCGAAAACCGAGCGAATGTCATTTCTCATTGTACGAAACAGGCCCATACTGGCTCTTTTCTGGCCCGACCGTTAATCGGCCAGGTCGGCATATAAGGCGGTGGATAAGTAACGCTCACCAAAGGACGGAATGATGACCACGATCAGCTTGCCTTGGTTTTCAGGCCGGGCCGAGAGCTGCAAAGCCGCCCAGGTGGCCGCCCCCGATGAAATGCCCACCAGCAGGCCTTCCTGGCTGGCCAGCGCCCGGGCGGTGGCAAAAGCATCGTCGCCTTTCACACGGATGATTTCATCGTATATCTTGGTATTGAGAACCTCCGGCACAAAACCGGCGCCGATACCCTGAATGGGATGGGGCCCCTTGGGACCGCCCGAAAGCACAGGCGAGGCATCCGGCTCAACCGCGATCATCTTCACCGAGGGCTTGCGGCTCTTGAGCACTTCACCGATGCCGGTGATGGTGCCACCCGTACCCACACCGGCAACTACATAATCCACACTGCCTTCTGTGTCGCGCCAGATCTCTTCGGCCGTAGTGCGGCGGTGAATTTCGGGGTTGGCCGGGTTCTTGAACTGCTGCGGCAGGAAGTAGCGTTTATCTGAGGCGGCCAGTTCTTCGGCTTTTCGGATGGCGCCGCCCATTCCTTCACTGCCGGGGGTCAAGATCAATTCGGCCCCATAGGCGCGCAGCAGCATGCGCCGTTCTTTGCTCATCGTGTCGGGCATCACCAGCGTGCATTTATATCCGCGCGCGGCAGCTACAAAAGCCAGTGCAATGCCGGTGTTCCCGCTTGTCGGCTCAATGATGATGCTGTCCTTATTGAGCAGACCATCGCGTTCAGCGGCGTCCACCATTGCCACGCCAATGCGATCCTTCACCGAATGAGAAGGGTTGAAGTATTCGAGCTTTAAAACAACGTTTGCGTTACCTGATTTATTGAGGCGGTTTAATCGAACCAATGGGGTGTTGCCGATCAGTTCGGTGACATCGTTTGCAATTTTCATGATAAAAACTCCCATTAAATAAATACGATCAACTTAAACGAAAAGCGGCTGAGACACGCGGGGCACGTACAAGTGCGGGGATGCGTCCTGCCGCCCGAAAAGTTGACCGTTGCAAAAAAGCTTTTGAAAAGTCAGGCGGTGGTTATTGCGCTCCCCGCCGTATACACGAGCAATTTAATCTCATCGAACACTCCAAATATTTATTAAATATATGATAAATATTGTTGTTATTATACCCATTTATGAACGAATGTCAAGAGCCTCCCTCAGTAACTGACGGGGGAACCAAACGATGAAGAGCCTCTCTCAAATATCCTCTTTCGCTTTTCTATTCCCCTTTTTTTGCCCTGCCTGATTTTGCAACCTCTCTGCTGCACACTCGTATATGTAGTATCTAGAAAAGAGAATGAAGTGAGGTCTTATGAACAAAAGTCAGCGTGCAAGTTTAACAGTAGGGGTCATTTTGGTGGTTCTGGGTGCAGTTTTCATTGCCGCCAACCTGGTTCCCTCTTTTCAAGCCATCCTCAATCAGGCCAACACCTGGCCCATGATCATTGAGATCGTGGCGGCCGGTCTGCTCGTGCTCGGTCTGATGATCGGGGTGCCCGACATGGCCGTGCCGGCCACCATCGTTGGCGGCATTGGCGGTATTCTCTGGTGGCAAAACGCTACCGGTAACTGGGCCACCTGGGCCTATATGTGGGCGCTCATCCCCGGCTTTGTGGGGGTCGGCATGCTTCTGGCCAAGCTGCTGGGCGGACGCGAACGTTACAGCGTCTCTTCTGCCCTCAGCACCATCGGCTCCAGCCTGGTCATGTTCGTCATTTTCGGCGCCTTTTTTGGCGGTTTTAGCTGGATGGGCCCTTACTGGCCCCTCATGCTCGTGCTCGCCGGCGTGTTGATCGGTGTAAACACCCTGGTCAAGAAACATTAGCTGCAAAGGAACTTTCCATGAGAAGAAGTGGTATTTTTTTTGGTGTTGTCATCATCCTGCTGGGGGCCATGTTATTGGCCATCAATCTGGGCGTTTTGTCCAGCCGTGCCTGGGGCTTTTTCTGGCCGGTGGTGATCGTGTTATTGGGCGCCTGGTTCCTGCTGCGCCCCGCTTTATATAAATCCCGCACCCTCGACCCAGTGCAGTCCGAGGTTCCCCTCGAAAATGCTGCCGAAGGCGAGATCGTCTTTCAACATGGCGCCGGCCGTTTGCAGGTGGATGCTACTGCCCGCCCCGGTGACCTGTTCAGCGGCACTTTTTTGGGCGGCGTTTCCAGTGACGTGCAGCGCTTCGGCAATCGCGTTAAAACGGTGCTCGAAACCCCGCACGACCTCATCTTTACCGGCCCCTGGGACGTTGGCAAATATGGCTATGAATGGAATGTAGGCGTCACCCCCGAAGTGCCCGTCAAACTGCACTTCAAGACCGGCGCCAGCGAGTCCATTCTCGACCTTTCCGGCACCAAAGCCAGTGATGTCACCATCGAGACCGGTGCCAGTTCCTGCGAGCTGACCCTGCCCGCCAACGCCGGCATGACCTATGTGCAGATCAAATCGGGCGTCGCCTCGATGAAAGTGCACATCCCGCTGGGTGTGGCCGCCAATATTCACGTCAAAAGTGGCCTGACCGGCTTGAACGTAGACACCTCACGCTTTATGCAAAATGGTGATCAATATCGTTCCAGTGATTACGAGACTGCCCTCAACAAAGTAGAGATTTCTGTCGAAATGGGTCTGGGTTCTGTAGAAATCAATTAAAGGAGTTCAAAATGAGCGATTCAGCAAAACGTATTTTTGGTGGAATTGCCCTCATCGTTGTGGGTGGTTTGTTCCTGATTCAACAGATCTTTCATCTGCCCTTCCATCTGGGTGGGGTGATCGTCGCCGCCGTGTTTGCGCTGGCTGGCTGTGTCTTCCTGTATGTATTGGCCTCCAATCGTGAGCACTGGTGGGCCGCCATTCCGGGCTTTGTGCTCTTGGGGCTGGGCGCACTCATTGCCTCGGCTGAGTTCTTCCCCGTTTTTGCCAATAACTTCGGTGGCACCCTTTTTCTGGGATTCATCGGACTGGGTTTTTTGGTGGTCTTCCTGCTACGCCACGATTACTGGTGGGCTATCATCCCTGCTGGTGTTTTGTTCACCCTGGCGTTGGTCGCCTGGGTGGCGCAGTACAACGGCTTTGCCTCCGGTGCCACCTTCTTCCTGGGCATCGCTGCCACCTTTGCCGTTCTGGGTTTAATGCCCATCGGCCGCAATGAAAAATGGCCCTGGATTCCCGCCGGCATCTGCGCCGTGTTTGGCACGCTCTTGATGCTCGGCTCTGGCGCCTTCATGCAGACCGCGGCAGGTTTGATCTTGCCTGCTATCCTCGTTCTTGGCGGCGGCTACCTGATCGTGCGCACTTTCATCAAGAAGAACGAGTAGAGGCCCTTATGGAAAATCGCCTCTATCGTAGTACCAGCGACAAGATGCTCGGCGGTGTCTGCGCCGGTCTGGGCCATTACTTGAAGATCGATGTCACAATCGTGCGCCTCTTCTTTGTGGTGCTTACCATGGCCGGTGGGTTTGGCCCGCTCGTTTACTTCATTTTGTGGATCGTTCTTCCTCAAGAAGGCCACGTTTTTCAGGGCAAGACCCCCGAGTTCGATGGTGAAGACCTCAAAGATCGGGCTGGCTTGGTGCGCGACGACTTCGTGAATGCCATCAGGTCACCCAACCAGAATGCCATTCGTTTCATCGGTGCTGCCCTGGTGTTGGCCGGTGGCTTTATGATCCTCAAGCAGTTCAATTTTTCCTGGTTAAGCTGGTTGAACAGCGGCGTGGTCTGGGCGGCCCTGATCTTGCTGGCCGGCGTTGCACTGCTGGTTCGCGGCGTGAATCGAGATTAATATGAACGAGTACAGAAAACCGCGTAGTTTATTCTTTCCGTTGCTGCTGGTCGTGCTGGGTATCTTCTTGCTGCTCACCAACCTGGGCACCATCGAAGGCTCCACCTGGAGCATCGTCAGCACCTACTGGCCTTTGATCTTTGTGGTGGGCGGCCTCGATGGCCTTTACCGCCGCGATGGCTGGATGGGCTCACTGGTGTTCATCGGCCTGGGCACTCTGTTGCTGCTGGGCAATTTGCACTACCTGCAGTGGGGCGGCCTCGACCTGCTCTTGCGCCTGTGGCCTATTCTGTTGGTCGGCTGGGGATTGGATGTTGCCTTTGGGCACAATGCCTCCACCTGGAGCACCATTTTGCGCGTTGGCCTGGGCCTTCTGCTCGTCGGCAGCATCGTTTGGCTGGCAATGGTCGGCCCCTTCAGCACCCCTGCCAAAGCGGCGGAGGTGAATCAACCCCTCGATCAGGCTACCAGCTCTGAGATCAATGTCTCCATTGCTGCCGGTGAACTGAATTTGCAGGGCGGCGCCGCCGAAGATGTGCTGGCCGAGGGCAGCGTTTACCTGCCCAATAACATGAGCATGAACCCCAGCTACACCGCCCCACTGGATGGCAAAAGCACGCTCGATATTCAGGGCGCCGGCGTGGTGGTGCTGCCCATGCAGATCACCTCTTACCCCTGGAATCTGGAGATCAACTCCACCATCCCCATTGACCTGACCGCCAAAGAGGCAATGGGCCTGCTCATCACCAATGCCAGTGACATCCAACTGGAGAGCCTCACCGTACAGCAAGCGATGGGCAAGACCGTGGTCACCTTGCCAGAGAACACTTCTTTTAGCGGTAGCATCAGCAACGCCATCGGCGAGATCGTCATTCGCGTGCCCAAAGGCACCCAGCTCACCCTGCACGTCAACAACGGCCTCGTTTCCACCGACATGCCGGCCGATTACACCCGCACTCAGGGTCAGATCACCTCTCCCAGTGCCGATTACAAGGTAGATCTCGATGTCAGCCTGGCCATTGGCAGCCTGGTCATCGAAAAGATCAACTGACACAGACCTCTCATTTTAACTGAACAGGGACCCCGTTTCTTTCAGGGTCCCTGTTTGCTTATTCGATCTTACTCTCTTTTCGGCCAAATAGCCGTTTAAAGAACTGCCCGATCTTTTGCCAGAAGCGGATGAAACTGTTGCGCGAGAATTTCTGCGAGAAGTTCAAGGCTGCCGCTTCGAGGCTCACAGAACGATGCAGTTCCTCCCCCAAATACCAGCGGTGCTCGATGATCCACAGATACAGGTCGGTCTCGGTGCGGCCGGGGAACTGGTCAAGTATCTTATACTTGCGAATGATCTTTACCAGCGGTCGGTACAGGTCTTTGTACCAGCCTTTGACCGCATCGCTGTACTCAATGGGATGCTGCTTGGCCTCACCCATGAACCATTGATGCACGCTGATATGCTGCAAGATCTTGCCATACTGCCCTGGAATTGAGAAATGAAAATCTTCATCCGGGTAAAGCCGGTCAAGCTGCGTGGTGTTCAAGAATTCGGCGTACTCCTGCACCATGATCAGGTTATCCAGATTGGTGCGCGAATCCAGCTTGCCCGGAATGTCCACCGCGATCACATAGGCGTCCATATAGGCCTGGCCGCGCTCGCGTGCCACCGAAACACGGTGGTTACCGTCTTTTACAAAATAGGCATCGCCCACCTTGTAAACATCGATCGGCGGCAAGATCACGTCCTGAAAGTAGGCACGGTCGATCGATTCCCAGCGCCCGCGCGTATGAGTCTGACGCGGCAGAAAGGCACGGTCAAAGTCGTTAAACCGACTCACTGAGCCGATGATCTTATCCGTTTCGATCTGCTGCAACCCCACATAATATTGTCCGCGCATGGGAATATGTTTGCGCACTTCATCATAGGGCAGCAGATCGTTGTTTTCACGCCGCATCCAGCTTTGCATGGCACGGATGAAGCCCTTGAAGTAAGCGTGGGTAAAATCTTCGCGCGCCGTCTGAAACAGCACTCGCCCCGAAATGGGTGAATCATTATCGTCTTGCATAGTTCACTTCACTTTCTTCTGCCACGACCGCGTCGGCGGTGTGGCGATATCTAAAACCTTATAACCGTAAGTGTTGATCACGGTGGTATTCTCCACTTGTGTAACCGTCTCGACATCGTTGCGGTACACATGAATATGCCCGTGCAGATGGTAAGACGGCTGAAAAACCTTGTTGAACCAGTTGAAAGCCTTGATCCCCTGATGGGGCAGATCGGTGTCATCGTGGATCTTCCAGGGCGGCGCATGGGTCACAAAAACATCCAGGTAACGCCCAAAACGCATCTTATTGATCATTAACCCCGGAATCAGCCGAAAGACTTTCATCCAGTATTCGCTTTGCGAATATTGATACGGCCCACGATTATACTGCACACAGCCTTCCAACCCAGCCATCAGCAGACCGGTGTCGTCTTCGACCACCCGCTGATGAATATTCACCGCCCCCCACGGCGAAGTGCGCTCGCCGCCGCTGGTGAATTCCACCCGGCTGGCATGATTGCCGCGCACGTAGTAGAGGGGCACATTGAGCATGCTAAGAATGTATTCAAGATAATAGTAAGGCAGATCACCACAACTGATCACCAGATCGATGAATTGAAATTTTTCCACGATCATGGGGCTGTAGATGAAACCGATCTCGGTATCGCTCACTGAAAGGATGCGCATTTATGGACGGTCTTCCTTCTCGTTCTCTCTTTCTCCAACAAGTGCCACCACAAAAGCCATTGCCAGTTTCGCCGTGTGTGTGATCGAAACCGACCAGGTGTAAAAACCCAACTCAGCGGCCAGTTTTTTGGCCGGCCCGTGTAATTTTAACTGAGGCTGGCCTTCTTCATTGACCAGCGTTTCAATATCCTGCCAGTGCACCACCCCGATGCCGCACCCCAGTGCCTTGGCCACCGCTTCTTTGACGGCAAAACGCCCGGCCAGGCTCTCATCGCGGTCGGCACAGAGCTTTCTCTCGGCCGCTGTGTAAACACGCTGGATGAATCGCCCGCGGATGGCCGGGTTCAGGTTCTTAAAGCGGTCGA
This sequence comes from uncultured Anaerolinea sp., assembly GCA_964459385.1. Taxonomy (GTDB): domain Bacteria; phylum Chloroflexota; class Anaerolineae; order Anaerolineales; family Anaerolineaceae; genus UBA6107. The sequence goes on along the minus strand of CAYWLG010000001.1, from coordinate 50,529 downwards.
TCTCGATCAGATCTACCCCGCAAGAAAGTTCGCTCATGCGCTTGCCTTCGTCCCGGCACTGACGATCACCAGCTTGTCGGGATCAATATATTTTTGCGCTGCTTCCAGCACCTGTGCGGCGGTCACGGCTTGCACGCGTTCGGCGTAAAGCTGATAGTAATCCAGTCCCAGGTTGAAGCGTTCCAGGTTGAGCAGGGCATTGGCCACGCCGCCGTTCGATTCCAGTGAAAGGGGCAGCCTCCCGATGTAATGGGCCTGGCTGTCGGCCAGTTCGCTGCTGCTCACCGGCTCGCTCACGAAGCGTTTTAATTCTTTCAAGATCAGATCACTGGCTTTTTCGAGGTTTTCTGGGTTGATCCCGGCGGAAACCTCCCACGAGCCGCCCTCCAGCCAGGAGTTCAGGCTGGTGGAGGCGTAATACGCCAATCCGGCTTTTTCGCGCACTTCCTTGCCGATGCGTCCCATCATGCCAAACTGGCCCAGAATGTTGTTTCCCAGTGACGCCGCCAGGTAGTCCGGCGATAATCGGCTGGGACCCTGCGTTCCTATCAACAACTCCATCTGGCTCTTTTCGGGCAATTCAATGTGCTTGCGTTTCGTTTCGGTCAGGGGGGCAATGGCCGCAAAGCCCGGTCGCTCTGCGCTGGCGCTTGTCTTCCAGGCGCCAAACGCCCGTTCGACTGCCTCAAAAGCGGCCCCGGCTTCGATGGCGCCGACGATAACCACCACCATGTTCTGCGGGCCGTAATAGCCGCTGTGAAAACGCACCAGATCGTTGCGAGAGATGCGCTTGATCGTTTCAGTGTAGCCATCTTCCGGTCGGCCGTAGGGATGGCTGCCGAAGAGCAGTTCATCAAAGGATAAAGCGACCATTTCGGCCGGTTCTTGCGCCCGAATGGCTAGGCCGGTCAGCAGTTGCGCCTGCAGCCGTTTGAAGTAAAGCGGCGGGAAGGCCGGTTCTTGTAAACATTCGGCGCTCAGTTCCAGCAGCAGGGGCAGGTCTTCTGCCAAAGCCCGGCCGCTGAAACCGGTGTTGTTCACGCTGGCGCCAAAGCCTAGACTGGCCCCGGCCGATTCGAGCCGGTCGAAGATCTGCTGAAAGCTCTCTTTTTTGGTGCCGCGCATCAGGGCAGCCGCGGTGAAGTGGGCCAGCCCCAGCCTTTCCGGGCTGTCGAGCGAGCTGCCGGCATTGACGTAGCCGCTCACCACCACCGAGGGACTGTTGAAGTTGCTGCGCGTTAAAACGGTGATGCCGTTGGACAGCACCTTACGTTGAATATCCTGCGGCCCCGGCAAAGAGGACGCCTTGTATGCAAATGAGTGGCTCATGCCATCACCTCCTGCGGCAGGTAAATGCCCACCACCCTGCGCGTTTTCGCCAGATAATTTTGCGCCGCCTCGCGCACCATTTGCGGGGTCACCTCATTAAGGCGCTCGACATAATGGGTAAACCATTCGTAATTGGCGAACATTTCTGCGTATCCCAACCAGAACCCCTGGTTGGTGATGTTTTCTGAGCCATAAGCAAACAGCGCCCGCGCCTGCTTGACCGCCCGGTCGATCTCTGCCTGGCTGACCAGGTCTTGCTGCACGCGCTCGATCTCACGATCCACGTTCTTCAGCACCTGCTCGGGCTTGCGCCCCGGCCGCACGGTCAGGTTGATGCTGTATAAATGTGGGTCAATGGTGGCCTGCAAACCGCCGTAAACGCTGATGGCAAATTCTTTCTCCACCAAAGCCTGGTAAAGACGGCTGGTCTTGTTCGAGATTCCACCACCGCCGAACATGTTCAAACTGCTTGGCCCGCTCAGCAGGCTGTCCAGCACCGACACGGTAAAGAAATCTTCATCGCCGCCAGCCGGTGCCCGGTAATTGAGCAGCAGATAGGTGGTTTCGCCCGGTCCCTTCACTTCCACCCGTTTTTCTTCCTGCAGCGGCTCCTCACGCTCGGGCTGGTGCGTATGCACTTCTCCGGCGGGCAGAGAGCCGTAATTTTTCTCGATCTCATGCAATATTTGTTCGCTGTCAAAATCACCGGCCAGAGCCAGCACGGCGTTCGACGGACAGTAATGGCTGCGGTAATGCCGGTAAAGATCGTCGCGCTGGATGGCGCGCAGATCGGTCACGCTGCCGATCACTTCGTTGCGGTAGGGGTGCCGGGTAAAGGCGGCTTCCTGCATCTGCTCGTCCAGCTTGAAGAGCGGGTCGTTCTCGTTGCCTTCCCGCTCTGATATGACCACGGTACGTTCCGAATTCACTTCTTCAGGGTCATAAACACTGTTCACCATCCGGTCGGCTTCCAGTTCGAGTGCCAGGCTGATCTTGTCGGCCGGCAGGGTCTCAAAAAAGGTCGTCCAATCCAAAAAAGTGAAGGCATTCCACATGCCGCCGTCACGGCTGATGGCCCGGTCCAGTATTCCGTTCGGAAATTTGGCCGTCCCTTTGAACTGCATGTGTTCTACCCAGTGAGAAATGCCCGTAAGCCCAGCGGTCTCGTTGCGTGAGCCCACCCGGTACCACACCCAGTGGCTGATGATCGGTGCAGAATGGATCTCTTTGAGGTTCACCTGCAGCCCGTTGGCTAACTTGACTTGTTTCAATTCTTCAGACATGCTTCCTCGCATTGTTAACAATAAAACTTATTTGACCCTAAATATAGCATAACCGCAAACCGTCGTGAAGTAAAACCGAATATAATTAGTCGTTATGATGAAATTTGTACAAAAACATCCACTTTGTGAATTGAACGTCCGTGCATCAATCTCTGCCGAAATTTCTCGGAGGATCAATGCCTGAAGAACCGTCTCCAGCATCTGTCGCCATCATCGGCGCCGGGCCTACCGGTCTGTTTGCAGCACGAGAGCTTGCCTGCAAGGGGGTGAATGCGGTCTTGTTCAACCGCGACATCAAACCCGGCGGGCTGGCCGAATATGGCATTTACCCTGACAAATACCGCCTCAAAGACGGCTTGCGTGCCCAATTCAACGATATTCTCAGCCAGCCCAATGTTTTTTACTATGGCAATGTCACCATCGGCACCGATCAGGCCTGGAGCCTGGACGATCTGCGCCGGGCGGGCTTTTCAGCCGTGTTGGTCACCTCCGGTGCGCAGGGCACCAAGTGGCTCAACCTGCCGGGCGAGAAGAGCCTGGGGGTCTATCACGCCAAAGAGGTGGTCTACCATTACAATCACTTGCCTCCTTACAGTTCGCGCCAGATGAAGATCGGCAAGCGCGTTGTAGTCATCGGTGTTGGCAACGTGATGGCCGATATCGTGCGTTACCTCACCACCCAGCCGCAGGTAGAAGAGATCACCACGGTGGCCCGTCGTGGTCTGGCCGAGGTCAAGTTTGAAAAGAAGGAACTGGAACCGATCATCGGATGCCTGGATCGAGCCGATTTTGAGCAGGAAGTGCAACGCATCACCCCCGTTATGGAAGCGATCTGCCAGATGCCCAAAGCAGAATCAGAGATGATCGAGGCCGCCTATGACGAGTGCCCCACTAAGCTTTCCCGGCCCATCTGGCGCCTGCGCTTCCTTTATTCCCCGACCAAGATTTTAGCCGCCGCTGATCAATCCGTCAGCGGCATCCAGCTCGAAGAGAACACGCTGGAACTGCACGAAGGCGAAACCAAGGCCATCGGCAGCGGCAAATGGATCGAATTACCGGCCGACACCATCATTTTCGCCATCGGAGATAAAGTGAGCGGCGATCTGGCCCTGCCCATGCTGGGGAACGAGTACGCCAAAAACCCGACCCCGCTCTACCCCATCGAAGGCACTTCGTACGAGGTCTTCGATGCGGCTCACCCCGAAAACGAGAAAGGCGTCTTTGTGGCCGGTTGGGCCCGCAAACCCAGCACCGGTCTGGTCGGCCAGGCGCGCCGTGATGGCACGTACGCTGCCCGCGCCATCCTCGCCTATCTGGCAGCCGAACCCGACGGGCATCACATAGACATCCCTGCTTTGGCGCCGCAGTTGGCCCAAAATGGTTACCTGCCCGTGACGAAAACCGCCCTGCAAACCCTCGCTGCCGCCGAAAAGGCCCGCGCGGAACAGCTAGGCTTGCCTGAATTTAAGTTCGATACCAACGAAGAAATGTTCCAGGCGATGAAGCTAAAATAAGTCAAAGTCACCCTTCGATCAAAACAACCAAATCCCTTTGCCATACAGCGGCAGAGGGATTATTTTTACATATCGATAGGATTTGAAGAAAATCGAAAAGGGCTAATTGCGCTTGAACGGGAACATCATGATAAAACCAATGGCGATGAAGCCGATGCCGATCTCCATGCCGCGCGCCTGCCACACCCCAAAGAACGGCACCCCCGGCAGCGGGTGGGAGCCAATGCCGAACACATCGGCCATCCCTGAGAACAGCGCGATCACGTACCCCGTGCTTACCAGACGCCAGCCAATATCGGCGGTGATCGAGGGTATTTGCTGTCGCCACAGCGCATGCACGGCAAAATAACCGCACAGGCTGATGATCGCCAGGCCAATGAGCATCACGGCGATCTGGATGAACCCCACCACCGGGCTGCGATCCAGCCCAAACAAAGAAGGCTTGGCCCCCAGCAAGAAAATGAGCAGCCCCAGCCCCACCCCATACAGGCTGAAGCGGATGCGCACGGTGTGCAGTGGGGGCACCTGATTCAGTTTATCTTCGATGCTGAGCTCAATATCGTATGGTTGTTTTTCGGGGCTCATGCCGGTAATATCCTCTCCAGCGTATCTTCCCAGTTCTGGTGGAAAATATTGTTGATGTCAACAGCAGTATACCCGATTTCTGTCAAAGCCGGGCCGATCTTTTGCAGGTCGGCGATCGTTTCCATCTCCAGCGGAATCTGCGGCGAGCCAAACCCGCCGTCAAAGTCTGAGCCGATCCCTACCCCTTTGGAGCTTCCCTTGATCTGGCAGTAATGATCGATTTGTTCGATCACCTTTTTGATCGTGACCGTTTCCCGGGGCACCGCAGGCGTCCAATCGGGCACCAAAAAACGGTTGAAAGGCACCACCCCGATCACCCCCTCGCGCTCATATAGCCGCTGCACGGTCAGGTCGGTCAGATGCCGCTCACTGATCGTGTTTCCTTTCAATAATACACGCGCGTTGGCGTGGCTGGCGTAAACCACCCCCTCAAAGCGGTCAATCGCCGTCAGGGCGGCCCGCTCGCGCATGTGGCTGATATCCAGCGGAATGCCCAGCGAGGCCATCACTTCCATCAGTTCAAAGCCTTCCTTATCAAAGGGCCGCTCTTCAAGAGTGCCGCCGCAGTAACGCGTTCCGGCCCAGACAGGCCCCACCAGGCGCACACCCTGAGCATGGTACTCGGCCAGTTCGGCCGGCTCACGCAGCCCTTCAGCCCCTTCAATGGAAAGCACCAACCCCACCGGGTGGTTGCCGGTAGTGCCGGCCTGCCACGGGGTCAGCACCTCATGCAGGTCTTTCTGATTGAGGATCAGTTTGAATTTATCGGGCGATTCGTTGCAAAGACGGTGATAATAATCGAGCTGTGCCTGCCACAACTTCGCCGCCTCGGCATGGTCGCGGTAAGCCATCACGTCCCAGGGGCCGTCGCTGTATTTGGCCGGGGCGATGAACAGGGTGGCAAACACCACCGCCACCTTGCCCTGCTGATAATCCGGCCAGCCCAGCGTGGCTTGCCCGTTGTTCCAGATCGGAAATTCTGTACCTAATTCGCTTTGGCGAATCTCCGCCGCCGAGAGCCGGTAATCGCGATTAAACGAAAGGGCACCGCAGGCAATATCTTCGTGAGCATCAATGATATAGGTCATAGGCATTCGATAAAAAAGAGCGCACCGGAACCGGTGCGCTCATCCTTGTTCAAATAAACTACTCGGCGCTTTCTTTAGGCTCAGCGTCGTCTTTTACTTCAGGTTCTTCTTTCGCTTCAGACGCTTCTTTTACCTCTTCGGCCGGTTTTACTTCTTCAACCTTCTTGGCCTTGGCAGGCTTTGCGGGTTTCTTTTCTTCTTTGACTTTAACTTCGGCTGTTTCTTCATCGTCGCCGTTAAGGATGTCGTCGGCCAGGCTCTGCCAGTCCATGTCAGCATAGGCCATCGAGTCAACACGGCGCAGGCTCAAGCCGATGCGGTGATTGCCCGGGTCGATCTTGATGATGCGCAGGGTGACGGTGTCGCCTTCTTTGAGCACCTCTTTGGGATGCTCGATGCGTTTTTCGCTAATCTCAGAGATGTGGATCAAGCCTTCCACATCGTCGGTGAGGCGGGCAAAGGCCCCAAACTTGGTCAGACGGGTAATGGCGCCTTCAACAAGCTGTCCCACCTGGAAGTTGGCGGCTTTTTCATCCCACGGGTCAGACTGCAACTGGCGGATGGAAAGGCCGATGCGTTTCTTCTCGCGATCCACGCTGATGACCTTTACTTTGACTTCCTGCCCGACCTTCAACACCTCGCTGGGATGATTGATGTGATCCCAGGAAATTTCAGAGAGATGAACCAGACCATCGGCGCCATTGATGTTGACGAACACACCAAAATCTGCCAGGCTGGTTACACGGCCGCTGCGAACTTCGCCTTCTTTAAGCTCGTCAATGACGCGCTCTTTCAGGCTTTCGCGGGTCTCGGTGCTGGCCTGTCGTTCAGAAAGGATCAGGCGGCGGCGTTCGCGGTCGATTTCGATCACGACCACGTCAATTTCCTGCCCGATCATCTTGCTCCAACGCTGTTCGGGGGTGTCGCCCGACATTTCAGAGCGGCGCGTCAGGCTGATCTGCGAAGCGGGCACGAAACCGCGCAGCCCGCCCACGGGCACGATCAAACCGCCTTTGTTGAAGCCGATCACGGAACTGTGATAGGCCTCTTTGGTGCCGAGCATCTTGTCAACGATCTGCCAGCCCTGTTCTTCACGGGCGCGCACATAAGAGAGCACAAGGTTGCCATTCTGATCTTCAGGGTTAACCACGTAAACGGGAATTTCCTGCCCGATCTTCAAGTCGGCAAGCTCTGCCGGCGGAATCATTTCATATTCTTTGCCGGTGATGACACCTTCGGATTTTGCGCCAACGCTGACTAAAATCTGGCCTGGGGTGATACTGGCGATCATGCCTTTGCGGATCTCGCCCTGTACAGGAAATTCGATCCCTGCACCCTCAGATTCCAGCAAAGATGCCATTTCGTTGCTGTCGTTCTGGTTATTCTCGGGAGATAACCCCTTCTCGAGATTTGCGTCTTGATTGTCCATACGTCTCATGCACTCCGGCGGATAAGATATGCCCACACGCGCAAAAAGTTCTCTTGCCAACCTCCAACGAGTGATCTTGAAGGAAGATGGGCGCTTGAATACTTGATTATACCGTATTCCAAGGGGAATTAATCGGTTTTTGTCAATGAATTTTGTACGAATTTTCTGAAAAATTAACGGATTTTAAGGATTTTGCCATTTTTTAAGAAATTCTTCCAGCTCTTGCACCGCTGCGGGCATGTTTTTGCGCCCGTAACCGATCCTGAAATGATTCCCCTCGTCTCCATAAAGCGTGCCGGGCAGCAGCAGTACCCCCTGCTGCGTGACCAGTTCGTGGCAAAAAGCTTCGATCTCGCCCTGCAGCAACCTCGGAAAGGCGATCGAACCGGCTTTCGGCCGTACCCAGCGAAACTGATCGGCATGGCGGGCAAAGAAGCCGTCTAACACTGCCAGGTTGTCGTGCAGTAGTTGCAGGTTGCGCCCCACCAGCACTTCGCGGTGCCGTAGCGCCACTTCGGCCAGAAACTCGCTGGGGGCACTGTTGCAGATGCTGGTGTAATCTTTCATCGCAGCCATGCGCGCGTAAACTTCACGATTTTGCGTGGCAACCCAGCCAATGCGCAGGCCGGGCAGCCCATAGGTTTTGGAGACCACCCCCAGTGAAACCGCCGTGGGGTTGATCTCGCAGGCCGCGGGCAGGCGGTCGGCCGGGTCATACTCCGATTCGCGATATACCTCATCCGAAAAGAGCAGAATGCCGCGTTCTGCGGCAAGTTTGTTCAGGACCAGATACTCGTCCCGGTTCATTAAATACCCGCTGGGGTTATTGGGGGTGTTCACCACGATGGCTTTGGTATTGGGTTTGAGCAACGCCTTCAGTTCGTCCAGGTCAAGCGCCCAGCCCCGCTCTTCATGGGCCTGCCAGAAGCTCACTTCACAGCCAATACTTGCCGCCACCTCGAACAGAGACTGGTAGCAGGGCCAGTGCACGATCACATGGTCGCCCGCCGCCAGCATGGAGTGCATGAACAGGTAGATCGCCTCTTCTGCCCCACTGTGCACCAGAATCTGTTCCGCCGAGAAGCCCTCATAGAGCTGACGAATGGCTTCTCGCAGCGAGGGCGCCCCGGCCGATTCGGTGTAGCCCAGCCAGTGCTGTTTAAAGCGTTCTTCTGCGCCGGGTTCAAGATCGAGCAGGTCTTGCACGGTCACCGATTCGATGTCCGAGCTGCACAGCAGATAGCGCGCCGAAAATTCATATCGGGCGAAATAGCGTTCCAGTTTGAAGGGCGGAATCTGCATTTGCGGCTCGTTTCAACTGCATTTTAGTGACGCTTGCGTTTTTTCTTACCTTCCCCACCCGCATCCACCGCGGGTTGATTGTCGGTGGCCGCCGGCAGGTTGGCAGCGCCTTTCTCGACGCTTTCGGGCGTGGTCGCACGGCGCGGTTGATAGAGGTACATGCGGCTGATCACCCCGGCACGGATTTCGCTCAGCAGGGTGTGGAACATTTCGCTGGCCTGGCTCTTGTACTGCACCAGCGGGTCACGTTGGGCGTAGGCTTCCAGCCCGATCGAAACGCGCAGCGCGTCCATGCGGGTCAGATAATCGACCCACAGGTCTGAGAAAACGGTCACCAAAATATGCCGGTAGATGCCGTTCTGCAGGCGGCGTCCCAGCACGGTGGCGACCGATTCGATCTCTTCTTCGCTCAATTCGCTGCCCTTTTTGCTTTCCAGAGCGGCCACGGCTTCTTCGCCCAACGCTTCGTTCAATGCCTTGCGCGTGGGCGCATCGAAGGCCGAAAGCGGCAGGTCAGAGAGCTTGAAACGCTCAAATTCCACCTTGCCCCACACCACTTCCAAACGCTCCTGCGCGTCGGTCAGATGATCGAGGATCTCGTCGGTAATACTGGCAGGGGAGGCATTGACCAGAAAACTGGCTGCCAGATAGATGTAGTTCAGCAGGGTGACGCGGCGCATCACCCGTTGGTGGGTGCGCGGATCGATGGCCATGCGGTTGCCGATTGACATGCCCATCAGCATATCCACCACATCGTTGTCATCTTCGGGGTCGAATTCGCCCATGCGCGAAAGCAGGGTGTCAATGTTTTGGCTGATAGGTCCCTGTGCGGCCAGCAGGGTCTCGCTGCGTTTTTCCAGGCTGCTGCGCAGGGCCGCCGAAAGACCCTCCACGATCTCGCGCCAATCCAGGTCGGCCAGTTGCGCCGGGCGCATGCCCAGGCTGTCATCCAGACGGCGCTCGAAGGCGCCGATCAGGCGGGTAATGGCCAGCATCATCAGCCCTGAACTGATCTGATTTGACAGGGCAGCTTTTACATCTTTATCGCCATCGGGCAGGCGTCGTAATTCGTCGCTTGAAAGGCGCAGTTGGGTGCGCGTGAGACCCGATATCTCATCCAGCACTTCCTGCGGACGGCGCACGGGCATGCCGTCTTCTCCGCCGCTTTGCAGCCCTTCAAAATAGGTATCCAGCGTATCCAAACGCTCATCCAGGATCTGTTCCATTGAAGTGCGCGTTTTATCGAACAAGCCTTCCGAGGTGCTGAGAATGTGTTCGTTCTCAACGTTCAGGGTTTCGCGCGCCAGTTCGAGCAAAATGTCTTTCACATCCTGGCCCGGGTTCTTTTTGGCGTAGCGCTCGTGGAACTCTGTCACCACCTCGCTCATGGTAAAAGAGGGCACGCGAATGCCTTCCTGTTCAAAGGCCATGGAGGGCTGCACTTCTTCCAGGTAGGCCAGCAGCTTCCAGGGGCCTTCTTCATCTTTCAGGGCTTTTGGAATGCGCACCTGTAATTCGCTGCGCAAGATCTCGGTCACATCGTCGTGCAGGTCTTCTTTCTTGAAAGCGCGATCTCTTTCGCTGTAGATACGGTTGCGCTGGTCGTTGAGCACATCATCATATTCCAGCAGATGTTTACGCACATCAAAGTTGTTGCCTTCCACGCGCTCCTGTGATTGCTCTACCATGCGGCCGATCAGGCCGCTTTCGATCGGCAGACTGGGGTCAACGCGCAGACGTCCCATCAGGTTTTCCATCTGCACGCCACCAAACAGGCGCATCAGTTCGTCTTCAAGGGAAAGATAAAAACGGGAGGAGCCGGGGTCGCCCTGGCGGGCGGCACGGCCGCGCAACTGATTATCGATACGCCGCGCTTCGTGTCGTTCGGTACCGATCACATGCAGGCCGCCCAGAGCACGCACCTTCTCCATATCGCTAAAGTAATTCAAGAAGGCTTGCACGGCCTCTTCATAGATGCCATACTGGTCGGGGGTCAAGGCTTGCAGCGCCTTGCGGCGTGCCTCGTTGTTCATATTATAGGGGTCCGCCACCCCCGCGCTGTCGAGCACGCGGATGACGTCGGCGATGGTTTCTTCACTCAATTCGCCGCCTAGCTTGATATCGACCCCACGACCGGCCATGTTGGTGGCGATGGTCACGGCGCCGAACGCGCCGGCTCTGGCGATGATCTGCGATTCTTCGTCGTGCTTGCGCGCGTTCAACACCTGATGCTGAATGCCGCCCTGCAGCACGGCGGACAAACGCTCTTTATCCTCCGGGCCAAGATCAAGCAGTTTGAGCACACGCGGCAGGTTTTCGGGGTCTTCGGCGTTGATGGAGGTCAGCCCGGCCTGACGGCTGAACTGACGCAGTTCATTGGTGTTGATCTCGCCAAGATCGCGGTTCAACCCGGTCAGTTCTTTCACTTCCAATTCTGGCGAGGCATTATTCTTCTCGATCCAGGCATCGCGTACCATCAAAATCTGCACCAGACGTCGAACCGGCTCCGCGCCCAGGCGCAGCGAAAGCCGCTCAGAGTGCTCCACCGAGGTGGTACCCACCAGCAGGGGCTGGCCTTTGACATAATAATGAATGATCTCGCTTGAGATGGCGCGCAGTTTGCCCTCTTCGCTGCGATACACCAGATCGGGGAAGTCTTGCCGCCGCCAGAAGATGGGGGTGCCACTATTATCTCCCCGCCTGGAATAGTAGTGCAGGGGGTACCCCTTGGCGTCTTTTTTCTCCACCAGCACCAGCGGCGAGTCGCTGCGTGAGGCCTGATATTCCAAATTCATTGGGATCGGCAGCACGTCCAGCTTATAGATCTTGTCGAACTCTTCCGCTTCGGTCAGTGCCGTACCGGTCATGCCGGCCAGCTTTTCGTACATGCGGAAGTAATTTTGAATGGTGATCGTGGCGTAGGTGACGTTTTCGGGCTCGATGTTGACGTTCTCTTTGGCTTCCACCGCCTGATGCAGGCCTTCTGACCAGCGCCGGCCGGGCATGAGACGCCCCGTGAATTCGTCCACGATGATGACCTTGCCGCCCTGCACGATGTAATCTTTATTGCGGCGATAAAGGTGCTGCGCCTTCAAAGACTGCTCCAGGTAACCCCACAGGCGTGCCTGCTCGGGGGTGATGTCTTCGGGGCGTTCCGGGTCGCGCAGTGACTGGCCCAGGATCGCCTCGGCATGCACCTCGCCTACCTCGGTGAGCGAGACCTGGCGGTCTTTTTCGTTCACTTCATAGTCTTCGGGGTTCAACTGCTTCACCAGTTGTGCCATCTTCACATACCATTCGGTGTCTTCCGAAGCCGGCCCGGAGATGATGAGCGGGGTACGCGCCTCATCGATGAGAATGTTATCCACTTCATCCACGATGGCGTAATAGTGATCGCGCTGCACCCGTTCTGCCAGTGACATGGTCAGGTTATCGCGTAAATAGTCGAAACCGAACTCGCTGTTGGTGCCATAAACGATGTTGGCCTGATAGGCCCGGGCACGGTCTACCATCTCTAACTGATGCGCATCTTCACGCGCGTTGCTTTTTTCGAGGTTGACCAAAAATGCTTTGCGGCCGTTTTCGGTGTTGGCGGCCATTTGCAGCACGCCCACGCTCAGGTCAAGCAGATCGTAGATCGGGGCCATCCAGCGCGCATCGCGGCGGGCCAGATAGTCGTTGACCGTCACCACATGCACGCCCTTGCCGGTGAGCGCGTTCAAGTACACCGGCAGGGTCGCCACCAGGGTCTTGCCTTCACCGGTGCGCATTTCGGCGATCTTGCCCTGATGCAGGGTCATCCCGCCGATCATTTGAATGTCGTAGTGGCGCAGCCCAATGGTGCGTTTGCTGGCCTCGCGCACGGTGGCAAAGGCTTCGGGCAGCAGATCGTCGAGGCTTTCACCTTCCTGCAGGCGCTGCCGAAATTCGCTCGTCTTCGCCTTCAGGGCGTCATTGGAAAGTGCTTCAAATTCTTGTTCAAAACCGTTGATCTGGTCAACGATCAAGGCGTCTTTTTCGATTTCGCGCTTGTGCGGATCACCGCCAAACACACGTGCGATTGAATGTAAAACCATAGTCACCTCTGGCCCTTTAAAACAGGCAGGATTTGTCAAAAAAAGATTATAGCATGTCCGTTCGCCCCCGTGAGAAAGGTTAATGGCCTCTCATATAAAAGATTAATGAACGTCTTCCTTAAATTTTCTTCAATTTATAATGCAAATTATTGCATTTGCAATTACATGATATATAATAAAACCATACCATTGAGGAGAAAGTAAATGCACAATTTAAAGGAACTCGTCCGCTCGAACCGTTCCCTGGTCGTTTATTTTGTTGCCCTGGGAGTATGGCTTTCTACCACGGCCATGCACATTCCCGATGGCTACCTCAGCCCCATCACTTCTGTTATTATGTTTGCCCTCGTGCTGCCCTTCTGGGTGCGCGGGGTGCAGCGCCTGCGCGAAAAGCTGAACGCCAAGACCGCGCCGCTGGTGGCCCTTTTTGCGGCCTTTTCCTTTGTCATTATGATGTTCAATGTTCCCCTGCCCGGAGGCACCACCGGTCACGCCGTCGGCGGCGCCCTGGCTGCCATCCTCCTCGGCCCCGAGATTGCCAGCATCGCCGTCTCCATCGCGCTCATCATTCAGGCGGTCTTTTTCGGGGATGGTGGCATCCTGGCGATCGGTGCCAACTGCTTCAACATGGCCGTCATTTTGCCTTATGTGACCTATTTCCTCTATCAATGGATCGTCAAAAATGCTCCCGCCGACTCTAAGAAGCGCATCTGGGCCTCTGCTCTGGCCGCTTATGTGGGGCTGACTGTGGCTGCCTTCTTTGCCGCTGTTGAGTTCGGCATCCAGCCCGCCCTCTTCCACGCCGCGGATGGCACCCCGCTCTATGCGCCTTATCCGCTCTCGGTCTCCATCCCGGCGATGGTGATTCCACACCTGCTGGTGGCCTCAGTTGTTGAAGGAGGCGTTACTGCTGCCGTGGTCGCCTACCTGCTCAAAGCCAATCAGTCGGCTCTGAACATTGCCCGAAGCCGGTCGCTTGCCCCCGAGACAGGTGGGTTCTCCAAATGGCGTGCCCTTTGGATCGGCCTCGGCGTTTTGATCGTCGCTTCGCCGCTTGGCCTGCTCGCCCCCGGTACCGCCTGGGGAGAATGGGGCAGCGAAGAACTGATCTCTTTGGGCTTCCCCAACATTCCTGCCGGTCTGGCCAGGCTTTCTTCGCTCTGGTCGGCCCCACTACCCGATTATGACGTGCCCGCGCTGGGTAACGCCAGCATGGCCTACATTCTCTCAGCCGTCGTTGGCATTTTGGTCACCGCTGTTGTGGTTTGGCTCTTCACCATGCTGGTCACTTCCGGCAAATCTAAAGCCGCCGAAACTGCTCAATAGGTCCCTCCCTGTGCAGAACAGTTTCGTCGAACGAACGCTCACCGATATTAACGACACACTGGAGCAATCCCTTTTTGCCGAGAAGCTCTCACGGCAGCGGGGATTGCTTCAGTTATTCGACCCGCGCGCCAAGCTGATCGCCATTCTGGGGTTGCTGGTCGCAACTGCGGCCGCCCGCCAGCCCTGGCTCATCGCCTCTTTCTTGCTGCTGGCGCTTCTGCTGGCAGGGCTTTCCAAAATTCCGCTAGGCGCCTTTCTCAAACGGGTTGTACTGCTCGTGCTGGTCTTTACCGGCATCATTGCCCTGCCCGCCCTCTTCCTTACCCCCGGGCCAGCTTTATGGCAGTTGCCCCTGGGCATCACCATCACCCAGACCGGTGCCCGCAGCGCCCTCTTTTTGCTGCTGCGCGTCAGCACATCGCTCGCCTGGGCTTCACTGCTGGTATTGACCACCCCCTGGAACAACCTGCTCAAGACCTTCGGCAAGCTGCACCTGCCCGACGAGATCGTGCTCATCCTCGGCATGACCTACCGCTACATTCACATGCTGCTGCATGAGAGCGTAGAGATGTTCCTCTCGCGCAAGAGCCGACTGCTCAAAAAGCTGCCCCCGGCCCGCCAACGGGAATTGCTGGGTGCCACCGGTGGGGTGTTGCTCGAACGCTCCTTGCAGGTGAGTAGTGAAGTTTATCTGGCCATGCAGTCGCGCGGTTACCATCACTACCCGCGCACCCTGAACAGGTTTGCCATGCGTTGGGGGGATTGGCTGGCCCTGGCAGTCTCTGCCCTGCTTTGCTTGGCGGCGTTTATCATTCGCTAAATTAAAGGTATGATTCACTCATGGTCGCATCCTCTACATCCCCGCTCCCTTTCTCTTTAAAGAACGTCGCCTACCACTATGACGAATCTGCCCCGGCGCTTGAATCGATCAGCCTCGAGGTGCGCCCCGGTGAGACGCTGGCGCTGCTCGGATCGAACGGCAGCGGCAAAAGTACCCTGCTCAAGATCTTGGACGGGCTTTACTATGCATCAGCCGGGACGGTTGAATTTGAAGGCCAGCCGCTCAGCGAAGCCGCCTTCAAGGACGAGGCTTTCAATTATCGCTTCCGCAGTCGGGTCGGCTTTGTCTTTCAAGAAAGTGACGCCCAGCTCTTCATGCCCAACGTCGAAGACGAACTGGCCTTTGCCCCGCTGCAAATGGAACTGGCCGACGCCGAGGTACTGGCCCGTGTTGAACAGGCCCTGCGCGAATTGCAAATAGAGCCCCTGCGCGGACGCGCCCCGCATCAGCTCTCCGGCGGCGAGAAGAAAAAGGTGGCCCTCGCCTCCATCCTCACCCTCCAGCCCGAGATCTGGCTGCTCGACGAACCCACCGCCGGCCTGGACCCACGCAGCAGCGCCTGGCTGACCGGCTTCATCCACGAGTTAAAACGCTCCGGCAAAACCGTGGTACTTGCCACCCATGACCTGGCGCTCACCCGTGAGGTGGCCGACCGCCTCTACCTGCTCAGCGAGACGCACTCCATCGTTGCCGAGGGCAGCCCGGCCGAGATTCTCGCCGATGAATCCCTGCTCAAAGAAGTCAACCTGATCTAAGGTGTTCTCGAAGCATACAAAAACGGGTGCAGAATTCTGCACCCGTTCACTTTTTTTCTATCCGGTTCTCCCACTTACTTTAGCCAGTAGAAGAAGCCTTCCATCTGGATCGCATAGACGCGGTAGGGTTTCGGCCCAACCAGTGGCTCGCCGTTGATGAAAATGGTCGGCGTGCCGAAGAAGTTCGTTTTGCGAATTTCACTGAACAGCTTTTGCACGCTCTCTTCGGTGGCCGGGTCTTGCACACAGGCATCCACCGCCGCCGTGTCCAGCCCTAAATTATCCAGCACCCCGTTGATCGCTGCATGGTCTTCCAGCAGCGCCACGTCTTCGCTGAACAAGACGTCATTCATCTGCCAGTATTTTTGCGAGTCTTGTTTATAGACGCAGTACCCCACCTGTGATAGATAATCAGTCTTCAGCTTGGTCGGGTATTCGCCAAAGAAGAATTCGGGCTCATATTTATCGACCAGGGCACGGATTTCAGGATACACCTTGCGCGTATATTCGCAGGCATAGCAACCGACGAAAACCAGTTGGTTGCCATTGCCGCTGTTTTCGGTCGGCCACAGGCTCAGATCCACGTTTTCGAGGGTCAACTGGCCGCCGCCCGCCGGGTTGGTCGGAATGGCGCAGGCGCCATCCGCTCCGGCACTGGAGGTCTTGGTGTTCTCGCCGGTCGGGTCAAACACACAGAAGCCGGTGCTGTTCACGCCGTTGCAGGAACCGGTGGTGTAGAAGAGCACCAGCCCGCGGATGAACATGACGCTGGCCGCCAGCAGCGACACAAAGAAGACCCAGCTCAGTACTTCGAAGTATTTGTTCAGAAATCGTGCAAACTTTTCAGAACGGGTGATCACCACGCCCAGAATTTTGGCCTTCATTTTCTCATCGAAGCCGGTCGTGCAGGGGCGGAAGGTGATGCGGTGGAACACACAATCGAGCGCTTCTTTGGCCAGTTGCCGGTTTGAAGCGCTGAAAATTCCCAGAATGGAAAGGATGATCGCCGATACGATACAAAACATGTGTTAGAGCACCTTTCTGATCTTCTTTAAGTTATCCACAAAAATATCCACATCTTCCAGAGTGTTATAGAAATAAGTAGAGGCACGCACCGAGCCCTTGATGTTGTGAGCATTGAACCATGAGTGCACGCAGTGCTGACCGGAGCGCACGCACACATTGGCCATCTGGTCGAGCATGAGGGCGATGCGGTGTGAATCAATTCCGTCAATGTAAAAGGTCGTGATGCCGCCGCGCTGGGCCGGGTCGGTCGGGCCGATGATGTGCAGCCCATCCATCTCGCGGATGCCTGCATCAATGGCCTGATTGAGCAGTTTTTCCTGTTTCTCGATGACGTCAAAGCCCACTTTTTGCAGGTAATTGGCAGCAGCGCCCAATCCAATGATGCCCGCGTAGTCTTGCAGGCCTGCCTCGAATTTTTCAGGCACGGGCAAAAATTCGCAGCTTTCGTAGGTGGAATTGGCCACCGTGTCGCCGCCGACCAGAAAAGGCTCCATCTCGTCCAGCAGTTTGAGCTTGCCGTAAAGCGCCCCCGTACCGGAAGGCCCCAGCATCTTATGCCCAGACAGGGCCAAAAAATCCACATCCAGGCGGCGCACGTCGATCTTATGGTGCGGGGCGGTCTGCGCCGCATCCAGCAGTACCAGCACACCCTGTTTATGCGCGGCCTTGACGATGGCCTCCGCCGGCAGGGTCACCCCGTCCAAGTTGGAGGAGTAGCCGAACGCCACCAGCCGTACCGGGCTTCTCAATGCTTCTTCAAAGGCGGCCAGATCGAAGCTGCCGTCCTCTTTGGGTTGCAGCACCTTAATCTGAACGCCGCGCCGCTTCGCCAGCATCTGCCACGGGATCAGGTTTGAGTTATGCTCCTTGCCCGTTACCAGCACCACGTCGCCGGGCTGAAACGCCAGCGAGTTGGCTACCAGATTGATGCCTTCGGTGGTGTTGCGCGTGAAAACGATCTCTTCCTTTTTCGCCGCGCCCAAAAAGCGCTGCATTTGCAGGCGGGCTTCGTCGCATTTTTGCGTCACTTTGGCGGCCAGCTTGTACATGCTGCGTCCACTGCAGGCCGGGTAGCTTTGGTAATACTCGTCCATTGCTTCGATCAACTGGCGTGGACGCAGACTCTGGCACGCGCTATCCAGATAAACGACTGATTTGTTGGCCAAAACAGGAAAATCGTTACGAAGTTCGTTTAAATTCATGCCGTCCCTGAAGTTCTTTCGGGATTTTAAGGATGCTCTTATTATAAGCTGAAAAACTGGCGCTTTTGCCCTAGATAAGAGGTTATTTCCACCACAGGCCGGTGCATTCGGGCAAAAAACGCCCTTCCAAATGATTGGTCATTTCCTTGCCGAAGAAGAATTCGCTCAGTTCGCGCGCTTCTTCTTCTGATTCAAAGGCATAGTCCGTGCGCAGCCAACTGCTTTGAAAACCCTCATTCTCCAGAAATTGATAATATTCCAGCAGATGTTCCGGCGGATGCGGCGTGGTAAAGCCGGTGCCTTGTGTTTCGATCAAAACGATCTTGCCGCCCGCTTTCAGCACGCGTTTCATCTCGGCCAGCGCCCGCCTTACTTCAGGCTGCCACTTCTCGCGGTTCCAATCCACCAGATAGCACACGCTCCAGCCTGAGATCGCCAGATCGGCGCAGCCATCTGCCGCCGGCAGCGCGCGGTGATCTGCCACCTGTGCTGACCAGTTATGCAGCCCCATTTCCGTCAGACGGTCACGCGCCACCGCCAACATGGCCTCGGCGCTGTCGTAAGCCTGAATGGAACGCACCAACGGCGCCAACAGGCAGGTCAGCCGCCCGGTGCCGGCCCCCAGTTCCACCACATCAATGCCTTCCAGCGGCAGCACCGCCTGCATGACTTTGAGCAGGTTGCCCTCATGGTCTTCACGGGCCACCAATCGTTGATAATTTTCGGCTTCCTGGCTGTAAATGGATTTGTGATCGGGCATTGATTATCCTTTGGCGTTGAGGTCTTCGTGCACTTCGTTGAGCGCACGCATCAGTTCGCTGGCAACGCCGGGCTCACTGGCCGAATGGCCCGCACCGGGCACCCAGTGCAGTCTGGCCTGCGGCAGTTTTGCCAGCAGGGCATAAGCGGTCTCGCCGGGGCATAGCATATCATAGCGCCCCTGCACGATATGGCAGGGAATTTCCCTCAGCTCGTCCAGGTGCTCGTATAAATATCCATCCTTCTCAAAGAAGAAATGGTTGTATTCATAATGGTTTTCGATGCGCGCCATCGTCAGCACGATCTCGTCCGGCAGTTCGGCTGGTTCGCCCGGCAGCAGACGCGTCAGTTTTTCTTCCCAGGCCATCCAGGCGCGCGCAGCCGCCAGCCTCACCCCGGCATCTGCGTCGAAGAGGCGCCGGTGATAGGCTGCCACCAGATCGCCGCGTTCCGCAGCCGGGATCGGCGCGTTGAATTCCTGCCATTCCTGCGGGAAGAAGCGCGAGACGCCCTCTTTGAAGACCCAGTTGCTCTCGCGCCGGCTGCCCAGCATCACGCCGCGCAAGATCAGCGCCGCTACGGCCTCTTTGTGCTGCAAAGCGTAGGCCAGTGCCAGGGTGCTGCCCCAGGAGCCGCCGAAGACGATCCAGCGCCCCACGCCAAAATGCTCGCGGATCGCCTCAATATCCTCCACAAGTGCCTGGGTGTCGTTCTCGCGCACCTCCCCCAGCGGCGTGCTCGGTGAAGCCCCGCGCTGCGAGAAAAGGAACACGTGAAACCGCTCTGGGTCGAACAACTGGCGGTAGTGCGGCAGGGTGCCCACCCCCGGCCCGCCATGTAAAAAGACGACCGGCTGCCCGTGCGGGTTGCCGATCTCTTCGATATACAACGTATGCAGCGCGGAGACCGCCAGATGATGAACAACGGGCTCTATGGGCGGGAAACGCTGCAGCAGATCGCTCATCAGTTCACCGCCTCGATCGGGATGGCGCGCAGGCGTTCGGCGGCCGTCTCAGGGGTCAGATCGCGCTGCGGCATCGCCATCAGTTCATAGCCCACCATGAACTTGCGCACCGTGGCCGAGCGCAGCAGCGGCGGGTAAAAGTGCGCATGCAGCACCCATTCGGGATGGTTGCGGCCGTCAAAAGGTGCCTGATGAAACCCCATCGAATAGGGGAAAGACACCCCAAACAGGCCGTCATAGCGCCGCGTTACGTCCAAAAACAGTGCGGCCAGGTCGCCCACCTCTTTTTCGTCCAGTTCGGGCAGGCCCGTCACCGCGCGATTGGCCACGATCATCGTCTCGAACGGCCATACCGCCCAAAAGGGCACCAGTGCCGTGAACGAATCGTTGGCCGCCAGAATGCGCTCCGGGTTGAGCCGCTCTTCGTTCAGATAATCGAGCAGCAGCGGACGGTTATACTCGCTGAAGTAGTCGCGCTGGCTATCCAGCTCCTTGGCCGGCTCATTGGGGATGTGCGCCGTGGCCCAGATCTGGCTGTGCGGGTGCGGGTTCGAGCAGCCCATCATGGCGCCCTTGTTCTCGAACACCTGCACATATTGAATATCTTCCATTGCGCCCAGCTCGCGTGTTTCACGCGTCCAGGTGCGGATCACCTCGCTCACCCCCGCCACGTCCATATAAGGCAGCGAAAGGTCATGCCGCGGTGAGAAGCAGATCACCTTGCAGCGCCCCGTTTCGGCCTCGGCCACCAGCAGCGAAGAGCGTCGCTCGGGCTGTTCATCTGCTGCCTTTTCGGCCAGCAGCGCCGGGAAGTCATTATCGAACACGAAGGTGGTCGTGTATTTCTCGTTTACGTCCCCGTTGGCCCGTGTGTTGCCAGGGCACAGCGAACAGTTGGGGTCATACTGCGGGATCACCTCCGCAGCCGGTTTTTCCACCTGCCCCAGCCACGGGCGCTTGGCCCGCTGCGGCGACACCAGCACCCATTCGCGGGTCAGCGGATTAAAACGTCTGTGCGGAGAATTGAACATGATCGGAATCCTTCTATGAATGATTATTCAAAAATTATAATACGAGTTGTTAAGAAGTTTTTCCTTCCTTATAAATTTAACCAGATGCAGCCAGCGAGCCCCCTCATCAGTTACCCGATCCATTTGAATAAAATATTTGCAAAACGAAAGTTTGTTAAATTTCTATTAAATATGCATAAGTGTATAAAAAAATGCTACACTTATTGAGATTCCGATTAAATGGTCATTATTAAAGAAGAGCATGGCGCTGATCGCTGCGCCGGGGGTAAGACGTTTTCTTGTAATTCCTGTAAACAAACCAAAAATTTCAACTGCAAATAAAACCGGAGGGAAACATGATTCGCAACCATAAGCTGGTGATCGTTTTCGTTTTTCTGATATTTCTGGTCAGTGCTTGTGGGCCAAAAGAAACGCCGACCAAAATGCCCACTGCCACTGCACAGATTGAATTACCCACAGAAACGGCCTTGCCAACCGTGACGCCCACGCTGGCGTTTCCGCCTTCTTATCTGGGCGGCACCCTGCCCGTTGGCGGCAGCTACAATCCAAGAGCCGAAGTGTTTGATCAGGCGATGATCGATTACATGAGCCAGCGCGGCATTGATGCGGCCGAACTGGTCATCCTTAAAAAGGACAAGATCGTGTTCTCTCACGCCTATGGCTGGTTTGACGAAGAACACACGCGGCCTTTGACCCCGGATGCGGTAATGCGCATCGCTTCTGTTTCAAAACCCATCACAAAAGCGCTCGTCTACAAATTGATCAACGAGCACAAATTAACCAGCGCCGACCTGGTATTTTGCCTGGATGGGAATACCACTGGGTGCATCTTGACCATTGAACCCATTGCCGGGGCCACCGTTGACCCGCGTCTGAAAGATACAACCGTAAAAATGCTCCTGGACCACAAAGGCGGCTGGGATCGCGATGCCTCTAACTTTGACCCCATGTTTCAAGACATCGTCATCGCCAAAGCTCTGGGCGTTAACCCTCCGGTGGATAAATACCAGATCGCAAGTTACATGATGGGCCGCAAACTCGATTTTACCCCGGGCGAAAAAGAGGTTTATTCCAATTATGGCTATTCGCTTCTGGGCATCATTGTTGAAAAAGTGACCGGAAAATCCTATATCCAGGCCGTTCAGGATGAGATTTTCACCCCTCTTGGTGTAGATAATGTGACCCTTGCACAGACCTTGCCCGAAAATCGCTTGCCCAACGAAGCCCATTACAATTGTCCGGGCAAGGGGCCGAGCGTTTTCGTTCCCGGAACGAATGTGTGCTGGCCCGACGGAGGCTGGGACATCGAACACATGGATGCCCACGGCGGCCTGCTCACCTCTGCAGAAACCCTGGCAAAATTCATCAGCAATTACTGCATCGGCACCGGAGCACAAATGTCCGATTCCTGCGGTGAATGGGCCTTTTATGGCGAATTGGATGGAACCCTGGCTATGGTCGTCCAACGGCAGGATGGTTTTAACTGGGTCGTCATCTTGAACCAGCGCGAAGATCCCGTCAACGGGCTGTATGAAGATATCCGCACCGTGATTGACAAGCTCGTCAAGAGCGCAAAACCTGAACTAGCCAACCTAATATAGGGGGCGAGGCATGCCTTGCCCCCTATGACATCCAAACGATCAAAGGTTCCGTTTCTCCAATTTACACCCCCTCCTCTTGCACCACCCGGCCGAGGTTAGCCCCGTCGTCCCCCCCAGTAGGGGACAATTCATGAATCGCCTCGTTATGATTGCGATCTGTATATGCCGTTGCAAGAGTCCAATAATTCGTAAGGCCCGCTGACCCTCTCGCGCAGATTTGGCCGCAACAATAATGGCGATGACCGATCCCGCATATAGGATTTGAATCCGACACGATTATGTCATTTTTAATTAATATGATAAATTTTATCTTGTTGGTAATATTATAATTATACTATGGTAATTTATTGGTTTACATTAAAACGACTTATCAATTCTAACAACTCATTTTTAGCGTTAAAAGGTTGAAAAAACTTCCCCAAAAATATAATATGGATAAGAATTATCCGATTTAGCAATCAGGGTCTTTCTTCTGTGAAGGAAGAGACAAAAAAACAGAAACCTCTTATCGGTATGTTGTTGAAAGGAGTATGCAATGAAAAAAACTTGGGTAACTTTACTGATCGCAGTAGGTTGTTCAATCGTGATCTTAGCCACGACCGCATTCACCAGCTCGGCAAATTCCCTGACTGCCAATGCAAATATTCTTTCCACCCCGCTGGTGAATATCGGCGTTGATCTCAATGGCTCTTCAAACCAAACTGGGGATCAGGGTTCCGATCCACTGGTGAGCCTGCAAACTTATACCGGGGTCATCTCTGGTATCACTTCTGACCATTTGACCCTGACCCTGGGCGATGGTTCAACCGTAGATGTGAAACTTGACCCGAATACACAGACAAACGTGCCTTCGTTGGGCGTGAATGCCACCGTGAACGGTTTGCTGGTTGACCAACAGGCCAATGTGACGGTACACACAGACGCCAGTCAATCTCTGGTCGCAGACGATGTTCAAGTCAACCCGGCCACGGTCAATGCTGATGTAACCCTCAATCCGGCCCTCAGTCTGGTCACCGCCTATCAGCCCGGTGTCAGCATCACGGTAAGAGATGGCAATGGGCAGTTGGCGATGTTCCAAATAACCGGTAACACCCAGGTATCGCCGGCCTCGGCAGACCTGCAAGTTGGCTCCTACGTGAGCATCACACCGCTGCGTGATATGGTTTGTGGTCCACTCACAGCCGGTGAGATCGTGGTCTCGGATGGCAGCCCGTCCGCATCCACCACCTCTACCGCTACAGCCACCCCCATCCCGACAGGCGCAACAAATGGAACTTCCGGCAACAGCGGCAGCGGTTCCCCCCAATCATCAGCCACCGATTCCGGCCTGTTGAATCTCAACGTAGATGCTAGCCCTACGGAGTCTTCGTTGATCTCGGTAGATGCGAATCTACCTCAGAACCCGATCACCTTTTTACTGAACCTGCTAACGGGCAATCAGTAACAACTCCCTGTCCCTACCTGTTCTCAGGCGGGAGCGTCTAAAAAGTAAGCAACAAAAACTGGCGGCTTAATAAGCCGCCAGTTTTTTGCATCTGTCCCAGCCAGGGGCCTTGGCCCGTTGCGGAAATACCAACCACAACTGGTAGGGGCGTATCGCGATACGCCCCTACGCGATTCTGCGATTCTGATGCTCAAACATCTTGGGTAGGGGCAAGGCATGCCTTGCCCCTACAACATTCCGATGACTGGGAACATTTCAATATTGCTCTATGTATAATTAAATAAATACATTTAAGATTTTTGAAGACTAGAGAAAGGCGGGGAAATGTTAGAGATTAACTCACACATCACTCCAACACTTTTGCTATTAAAAAATAAAATCGGCTACGATTACCTTTTTCCTATCCATGTGCAGGAGGCAAAAAGAGAAAAGAAAGTTCGAAATTTCGTCCTCTCAAATTTCTATGCTTTTTGTTTTGCCGCTTGTCTGGACAGAGGAACAAAAGCCGAGATTATTTGGACTATTCCATATTGGATGAACCAGATCACTGGTTCTATGGAACCAAATTTTTATTACAAAAGATCTATCGAGGAAATATCTGACGATTTTTCAAAGCTGCCGTACCAACCCCGTTACCGTACAGCAGCACCAAAAACAATACAATCCCTCACTAAAATTGTAGTGGAAGAATTTAACGACCATGCAAAAAGTATGTGGGAGAACAAACCAGCAAGCGAAGTAAAACGCACTTTCATGCGCATATATGGGGTTGGCAAAGGGATTTCCAGTATGGTGCTTTTATTACTTGAAAGCGCTTATAACTTTACCTTTTCCGATCTAGATCATTCAAAAATGGATATAAAAGCAGATGTTCACACCAAGAGAATCTTATACCGACTTGGCATATCCTCCTCACCAATCGATGACGATGCCGCCATTAAGGCTGGTCGAGCACTTAATCCGTCTTTTCCCGGTGAAATCGATGGGCCATTGTGGTATATTGGCCGAAATTGGTGCCAGGCAAGAAATCCACAATGCGATAAATGTGTTATGGAAAACATTTGCCCAAAAATTATGAAAGGGCAATAAAATGGAACTGATTTTGATCTCATGTTCAAATAAAAAAGAGCCGGGTGGAGAAGATTTTAAAAATTTTCCATCGATAAACAGGTATCTCTCGAGAAAAAGTATTGATAGCCTTTTACAATCCAGACGTCATATAGCAAACGTCTTGCAGCTTCCACTTGGATTAGATGTCGGCGAAAAAAATATTGATTTGATTGAATATTTACCCGCTTATAAACGATATATTGGAACGATATACCAAAGAAGTGGCTTCGTTAGTACCTATCCACTGCTTACAAATCACAAAGTATTAATTGTTTCCGCTTTTTATGGCGTTGTTGAAGCAGGAGACTGGATTAGAGATTATGATTTACACATGGGGGAACGATTGGCCGATCTAGGAAGTGTCTGGCAATTCTGGGAAACGAAACATTTGGGAGAAACAGTTAGTGAAGCGATTTTAGAATTACAACCTTCAGTTGTTCACGATCTGTTACCTAACCAGTATCGAAAAGCATTAAGCCCGTGGCCACCTGTTATGTGTGAACCCAATCACATTGAATTCAAGATGTACAATTACCCTGGCATGGGAATGGGATCTCTTTGGGCAAGAGGGGATAAACTAAAAGAACTTTTCTCTTTTGAAGATACACAATAATTCCAGAAAGTGGTACGCCCCTACATGATCCGAACATGCGATTCTGACACCCTCACATCTTGTGTAGGGGCAAGGCATGCCTTGCCCCTATAACATTCCAATGACAAAAAAATTCCTGTTGCCCATTTGCCTACCGGTAAGGGCGATTCATGAATCGCCCCCCGCTTCAAATCACCTATCCAAATCCTCTTGACAGCCTGTGATAATAAAATTATAGAACATAATATCTATATTATTTCCCCGATTCGTTTTCTTCGTTTTCGATATTTTTCAAAAACGAATCGCGAGGACATATAAAATTTCATTTATCCAGAGAAAAGAAACACATTGCCGCAGTCCACCCTATGGCTTCACCTGCCGGATGAATTCCGGTGAATTCAGGTTGCGCTCCAGCAGATAGGTCAGGTAAGAATTCAGCAGCGCCTCCACCTCGGCGCGCGTCTCCTCGCCGGGGTTAGCGCGCTTGGCTTCCTTGTAAGTGCTGCGCTGAAAATGCCGCAGGTAACGCAGCGCGTCCATCGAAACCGGACGCACCAGGTTCACCTGCAAGCCGCAGTCGGGGCAGAGCACCCCGCCGCGCTCGGCTGAGAAATATTGATCTTCCGCCTGGATGGGCTTGCCGCACGAGGCGCACTCAAACAGCATGGGCCGAAAGCCCATCAGGTCGAGTAGGCGCATCTCATAATAATGGATGGGCACAAAGGGGTCGTCCTCGCTGGCCAGGCGCTGCAGAGTTTCGGTCAGCAACTGGTAAAGCTGCCAGTTTTGCCCCTCTTCATAGATGAAGCGATCCAGCAATTCCACCACGTAACCGGCGTAGCCGATCAGGCTCAGATCCTCGCGCAGCGGCTGGTAAAGCTCGATCGCCTCCGCCTGGGTCACGATCCACAGGTCATGCCCCTGCGCCAGCATCAGCGTAGATTGGGTGAACGGCTCCAGATGGCCTGCCTTGCGCGACTGCATCTTGCGCACCCCCTTGGCGATGGCGCGCACCTTGCCTTGCTCGCGCGTAAAGAGCGTGAGCAGCCGGTCTGCCTCACCATAATCACTGTGACGCAGGATCACCGCTTCCACTTTGATGTTTCGTTCGCTGCGAGGCATGTGCCACCAAAAAGAAACTAGGTCAGGTCTCGGGGCGTAAAGGCGCCGGGCAGCAGGTCAGCTACCGTGCATTCTTTGTGCACCGCGCCCTTTGAATCCACGATGATCACCTGCGTGTCCACCCCGAATTCGGCCATCACCTGCCGGCACGAACCGCACGGGCTGCCGCCGTTTTCGGTGGCGACCACGATGGTATCGAAGTGCCGTTCCCCTTCTGATACCGCCTTAAAGATGGCCACCCGCTCGGCGCAAACGGTGGTGGGGTAAGCCGAGTTCTCGATGTTCACCCCATCGTAGATCTTGCCGCTATCGGTCAATAAGGCCGCCCCTACCGCATAATGCGAATAGGGTGAATAAGACCACTGCCGGGCCTGAATGGCCAGCTCAATCAGCTTTTGCCGCTGAGAATCTTCCAGTGTCATTTGCTTCCTCCTGCTCCTGTTTACCGCTGCGTTCAGCGCAAATCTTGATGATTCTGCGATTGCGCACTTCTTCTACTTTAAATACCCAGTCGTCCACCTGCACCCGGTCGCCTTCCAGCGGCACCCGCCCCAATTGGCCGTAAATGAAGCCGCCCAGCGAATCGGAGTTTTCGGAGACCAGGTTCACGTTCAGCACCTCATTGACGTCATCCAGCGACACCTGCCCCTTGAAATGGAACTCGTCCGCGCTTACCTCATGGATGGCGGGTTCTTCGCTGGTATCGTACTCATCGCGGATCTCGCCCACGATCTCTTCAACGATGTCTTCCAGCGTCACCAGGCCGGCCATGCCGCCGTATTCATCCACCACCACGGCCATATGCACACCGCGGCGCTGCATCTCGGCCAGCAGATCGTCCACCTTGTTGGATTCGGGCACGAAGTAGGCCGGGCGCAGCAGCTTGCGCAGGTCGTCACTGCCGTTGCTGCGAGTCTTGAGCAGGTCTTTGGCATAGAGCAGGCCCAGCACATTATCGATGGATTCTTCATACACCGGCACGCGCGAATGGCCCGAGCGGATCATCTCGTCGATGGCCTGGGTCAGCGGGGTGGTCACCTCAAGGGCATGCACGTCAATGCGCGGCACCATGATCTCACGGCACAGCGTGTCGCCGAACTGGAAGATGGAGTAGATCATGCGGCGCTCGTCTTCTTCGAGCCCGCCTTCCGGCTGCTCGGTCTGCACCCACGACTTCAACTCGTCTTCGGTCATGAAGGTATGCGAGGCCGTCTGACTGATGCCATCGCTGCCTTGAATGACGGCCATCAGCCACGAGAGCGGGGTCATCACCACGTCCAAAGCACGCGCCACTTCACTCAGGCGAATGGACCACTTTTCCGGTTCACGCAGCGGCAGGCGGTCGGCCCAGAACTCCAGCACCAGCAGGAGCAGCAGCACCGCCACGAAGATGCCGAGTGTCCCGGCCAGATTGAGCCCTTCTCCCCACAGCGCAAAAGCGATCCAGGCGCTCGTGCCAGCGATGAGGAAGTGCGTTAGCCCCAACGTAACACGAAACGTCACACGCAAATGCGGGCGTTCGATGATCTTGACCGTCTTTTCGATGAGAGCCGGGGAATATCCATCCAGGGTGACCAGGCGGGGAATACGCGCATTGACCAGCGCAGTGCGCACCGCCGTAAAAAACAGATCCAACAGAGTCCAGAGTGCCAGCAAAAACCAGGGCAGATTATCCACTACTTCCTTTTTCTTTCTTTTTTAGCGGCCGGGCGGGCACACCCACCACCACTTCACCGTCGGCCACATCATGGGTTACCACAGCACCGGCACCGGTTTTGGCGCCCTTGCCGATGTTCAGCGGAGCCACCAACATGGTGTCGCTGCCAATGAAGGTTTCGGCTCCGATCACGGTGGGGTGTTTGTGCACCCCGTCAAAATTGCAGGTGATGGTGCCTGCACCGATGTTCACGTTTTCGCCGATGGTGGCATTGCCGATGTAAGAGAAATGCCCCATCTTCACGCCAGCAGCCAGGTATGAATCTTTTACCTCGCCAAAGTTGCCCATGTGCACACCGGGGCCAAGATGTGCGCCCTTGCGCAGATGGCAGAAGGTGGTCATGTCCACATCGTCTTCCACGATGGCGCCTTCAAGCAGCGAGGCCTTGATGTCGCAGCGGTTGCCAATCTGCGTATCGTCCACGATGGTGTTGGGGCCGATCACACAGCCTTCGCCGACCACCGTTTTGCCGCGCAGATAGGTGTTGGGCAGCAGGGTGGTATCTTTGCCGATCACCACCCCCTCTTCAATATACACCAGATTCGGGTCCAGCATGGTCACACCGGCCAGCATGTAGGCTTCGTTGAGGCGGCGCCGCACGATGCGCTCGGCCTCGGCCAGATGCACACGGTTGTTCACCCCCAGTGCCTCGTCTTCGTCGTCCATCACCAGCGCCTGCACCTTTTCTCCGGCCTTGACGGCCACCTCGACCACATCGGTCAGGTAATACTCGCCCTTCGGCGAGAGCTTGATCTGTTTGAGAGCCTGCCACAGCCACTGATTATTGAAGCAGTAAACGCCCACATTGAGCTCGTCGATCTTGAGCTGTTCCGGGCTAGCCTGCGCCTCTTCCACGATGGCCTGCACCGACCCGTCTGCCGTGCGCAAAATGCGCCCGAAGCCGCGCGGGTTGCCCGAGTGCACGGTCAGCAGCGTCATTGGGCCGGGGTTCCCGGCCTGAGCGGCCACCACTGCCTGCAGGGTTGCCCCTGTCAGTAAGGGTATATCCGCGCTGGTCACCAGCACCAACTCCGTTTCGGTCGCGACCTGCCCCTCAGCCATTAAGACTGCATGAGCCGTACCCATGCGCTCGGCCTGCACGGCAAAATTGGCCCGCTCGCCCACCTGCTCTCGCACCAGTTCGGCCGCGTTGCCAATGACGATGATTGGTTTTTGGCTTGCTGCCTGGGCAGCCGCAGCCAGAGCATATTCGATCAACGGCTTTCCGTTCAGTTTATGCAGTACCTTGGGCAGGTCAGAGACCATGCGCTTGCTTTGACCCGCAGCCAGAATGATGGAGGCAATTTTCATAAGATACTCCTGCTCTTGTAACTGACCCCGCTTAATATGAAAAGGCGAGCTTCACACCCGTCAAGGGGTTGCCGCTCGTCATATTCTTGGCTTGCGTTCCAAGCCGGTGATTCAAGATCGGGGTCAGAAGACATTTGGGAAAACATCAGGCTGGGGCACCTGGATTCGAACCAAGATTCACAGATTCAAAGTCTGGTGTGCTGCCATTGCACCATGCCCCAATAAGTACTCCTTTTCGGTGAGCCTGATTTTAACACAAAATCGGTCCGGCGGCAAAAGCGAGTTTTCTGGCAGAGGTTTCTGCCTTTTAGTGATAATATAGGGTGCTTAGACGCGTTCATGCAAAGCGAGAACGTGTTAAAATGAACGCATTAATCCGATTGAGAGGTGTTCCATGACCGAAAATGTCCTCGTTTGCGTCGCCTGGCCTTATGCCAACGCCGAGATCCATGTGGGCAATCTCACCGGTTCGCATCTGCCCGGTGATATCTTTGCCCGTTACCAGCGTTTGAAGGGCCGGCAAGTGATGATGGTTTCGGGGTCCGATTCTCACGGCACCCCCATCACCGTGCGCGCCGATGCCGAGAAAACGACCCCTCTCGAGGTTTACCAGCGCTTCCATAACGGTTTTATTGACCTGTTCAAAGACCTGGGCATCACCTACGACCTGTTCACCAGCACCCACACCAGCAATCACTGGCAGGTTTCACAGCAGATGTTCATGGCGCTGAAAAAGAACGGTTTCCTCTATAAAGAAAGCCAGATGCAGTGGTACGCTCCCAGCCAGGGCAAATTTCTGCCCGATCGCTACGTGGAAGGCACCTGCTACATCTGCGGATATGAGAATGCCCGCAGCGACCAGTGCGATAAATGCGGCAACCTGCTCGACCCGGCCCTGCTGCTCAACCCGCGCTCCAAGATCGATGGCTCCACGCCCGAACTCAAATCGACCGAGCACTATTTCATCGACCTGGGCCGCCTGCAAAAGCTGGTGAGCGAATATCTCCAGGTGCGTGAAAGCTACTGGCGTCCCAATGTGCTGCGCCAATCGCTGGGTCAGATCGAAAGCGAAGGCCTGCACGGACGCGCCATCACCCGTGATCTCGATTGGGGCATTCCCCTGCCCACCGAGGTCAGGGCCGAGGGCAAAGAATGGGAAAGCAAATGCCTCTACGTCTGGTTCGAAGCGGTCATCGGTTACCTTTCGGCCGCCATCGAAGAAAGCCAGTTGGACGGCCAACCCGACGAGTGGCGCTCCTTCTGGCAGAACCCCGATTCGAAGATCTACAATTTTATCGGCAAAGACAATATCCCCTTCCATGCCGTCATCTGGCCGGCTGAACTGCTCGGTGTGGGCACCACCTTCGATGAATTGCGCGGCACTGCCTCCCCGCAGACCCTGACCCTGCCTTACGACGTGCCCGCCAACGAGTTCATGAATCTCGAAGGGCAGAAGATCAGCGGCAGCCGCCATTGGGCCGTCTGGGCCAGTGACTTTCTCACCCGATATGACCCAGACGCGCTGCGCTATTACCTCACCGTCAACATGCCCGAAAGCAAAGACGCCGACTGGGATTGGGACGACTTTTACCATCACAATAACGATGAGCTGGTCGCCACCTGGGGCAACCTGGCCAACCGCGTGCTTTCTTTTGCCCACAAACACTGGGAAGGCCATATTCCCGAACCCGGCGAGCTCACCTCCCTCGATAAAGAACTGCTCGATCAGGTCAACGCAGGCTTTCAGACCGTCGGCACCGAGGTCGAAGCCGTGCACCTGCGTGCCGCTTTGAGCGAAGCCATGCGCCTGGCCACTGAGGTCAACAAATACCTCGACCAAACCGCTCCCTGGCAGGCCGTCAAGACCGATAAAGCCGCTGCCGGCCGCGCCATCTACACCGCCATCCAGGCCATCGACATGCTCAAGATCATGTTCGCGCCCTTCCTGCCCTTCACCAGCGAGCGCCTGCACGCCATTCTGGGCTACGAAAAGCCGCTCTTCGGCAGTCCGGTCGATCAAACCGTCAGCGATGATCTGGGCGAACACCGGGTGCTGCGCTACGACGCCACCCCAGCCAGTGGCAAATGGGAAGCTGGCAGCCTCAAAGCCGGTGCCGCCTTCAACCCGCCCGCGCCGCTTTTCAAGAAACTCGACGTCAAGATCGTTGAAGAAGAGCGCTCCAAACTGGGCGTCAAACCCGAATAAGCTCAATTAAGTTACTCAAAAGAGCACCGGAAGTGCTCTTTTGCTTTTTAAGGTGAACGCTTGACATACTGTACCATATATGGTACAGTATGTTTATGTCCGAACAGCCCAAACTTACCGTGTTCTTCTTCGCAACTGAGTCCGGGCGAGAACCTGTACGGGAATGGTTTAAAGAGCAATCCGAAAGTGATAAGAGAACCATCGGAATTGACATTATGACCGTACAGTTCAGTTGGCCTTTGGGTTATCCGCTGATCGAAAAAATTGACCCAGACCTATGGGAAATAAGGATCACTATTAGCAAAGGAATTGCTCGCGTCCTGTTTACCGTCATCGAAGACAAAATCCTTTTGCTTCATGCCTTTATAAAGAAAACACAAAAAATTCCGGCAGACGAACTAAAGCTGGCAAGAAAAAGAAACAGAGAGTGCAGAAATTAGTTTCAAGCGATAACCGAGGAGACCAGAAAATGAAAAATTCAAATATTGGTAGCAATTTTGATGATTTTCTTCAAGAAGAAGGGATCTTCGAAGAAGTCGAAATCTCAGCAACAAAACGCATTTTAGCCTGGGAAATCCAACAATTAATGGAATCACAGGGATTGAGTAAGTCATCCATGGCTCTCAAAATGCAAACCAGTCGGTCCTCCTTGGATCGCCTGCTTGATCCACACGCCGACGTGACTTTAAAGACACTTGAAAAAGCCGCGGGCTCTTTAGGGAAGAAACTAAAAGTTGAGTTGGTTTAGCAATGTCTTTGTAAAAAGAGCGAACGGGCGTTCGCTCTTTCGTTTTATTCGATCAGTTTCAGCCAATCAGGCAGTGATGCGATCAGCCCCTGCATCACCTTGCCGGCCCGCACATGGAACTCAGCTGCTTCGTCATTGTAGATTTCGCCGCCCACCGGGCTGACGATGTCGCTGACGCCGCGCAAGATCAGACAGCGCGCTTGATTGCGTTTGGCCACCCAGGCGATGGCGCCCGATTCCCAATCAGCGGCGACTACTTTGTATTGCTCGATCAGGGTTTTCACCATTGCCGGGTCAATATCCTGGTCGGCGCAGGCCAGTCTGCCCACATGCACAGGCATGGGGTAAGGCTGCTTGAGAAAAGAAAGATCCAGTTGGGTGGAATAAAAATCGATGGCTGCCTGAGCATCGCCCATGCGTTCGATCACATCATAGTAAATCGTCTCATTGGCAAGCACCGTTTCATTCACCTGGATCTGCCCGGCCAGCCCGCCACAGGTGCCCAGGTTAATGAGCAGTTCAGGCCGCCAGTGATCGATCACATATTGGGTCGTTGTGGCCGCCGAAATTTTGCCCCAGCCACCGTGAAAGAACAACAGTTGCCTGTCCACCAATTTATGAAAGAAGAAATCCCCCACAAGGCTTTGCTTGACCTCATCAGGCTGCAACAGGTCAAGCGCTGCCCGCCATTCAGAATTGGCAGAGATCAATACGCAGATCATGGCATCCACGAAGGAGTTTCGATTTCGTTGGGGTTGAGGGTCACATGCCGGTGTGTGCGCTTGGGTGCCGTTTCAGCATGCGGCGGCAAGTCCTTGACCGCTTCATATAAGATCGAAGCGACTTTGTAAGCCGAATGTGGCTGCCCGATGCGTTTAGCATTTTCAGCCCGCTGCTTGAGCAGTTTTTGATCGTGCAGGATCAAATGGCTTAAATTCTCCAGAACCGCCACCGGGGTTTCAGCCAGGTCGGCAGCACCCAACGCCGTCACATACTCTGCGTTGCCGGTTTCCTGCCCCGGAATGATATCGATCAAGATCATGGGCAGTCCGCAGGCCAGCGATTCGGTTACGATCAAGCCACCTGCCTTGCAGATGATCAGATCGGCCGCGTGCATCAATGTGGGCATGTTCTCCACAAAATCATACACATGGGCCGGGATATGCCACTCAAAATGCTCCAACTCCTGCAGCAGACGTTCATCCTTGCCGGCAACTACGGCTAGCTGCACCGGACCGCCAAAGTGGTTGATGATGTTAAGGGTGTCGATCAGGCGTTCCACGCGCTTGCTGCCCACCGCCAGCACCGTCGGGATATCTTGCTCCCAACCGAGTTCTCTGCGAATCTCGTTCTTGCTGCGCGCTTCGCGCACCACGTTCGGGTGCACCGGGATGCCGGTGATGCTCACCTTTTCAGGGTTCACCCCATAACTGGTCGCCAGATCTGCCACCAGGCTGTTCGGCACCAGGCAGCCATCCGCCTTGCGGTGGAACCACATGCGGTGCACGGTGGAAAGATCGGTGATCACGGTATACAGCGGCACGCGGTAGCGTTTGCTGCGTCCCAGCGTGGTAATGGCGCTTTGGTAAAGCGGGTAAGTACTTAAGATGACGTCCGGCTGCGATTCGCGGATGATGTCGCGCATGACGTCATTCAGCAAAATAGCCAGTGAGTTCTCGAGCAGCGCGGTCGGGATCAGTGAGTCGCTGGCCTCATAGCCGAGCTTGTAAAGCTCAGGCACATTGCGCACCCATTTGGTGTAATCGCTCTGTGAATCGTGTAAAAAAGTAGGGGTGCGTTTATCGTCCAGCGGATTGATGATCTCATATAACAGATCATCGCTGTATTTCTCATCCAGCGCCGCAGCGACCGCGTTGGCAACCGAGCGGTGGCCAAAACCGGCGTCTGCGGTCAAGATCAAAACTTTCTTCTTCATCGTTTTCCTCCTGCGAACAGGCTGACTGAATCAATCAGACAGGGGCGTGCCCGTCCAGCTTTCAGCGGGTAAGCGTCCCTGAAGGTAATACACCACCAGCATCAATGCTGCCTGGGCAGAATCTTCTTTGTTCTTCAGGCGATCTCCCTGCCACTGGAACTTCCAGGCCCACTCACCCTCGGCGCTGCTCATCCCCACCCAAACGGTGCCGACCGGTTTTTCGGGGGTACCTCCACCGGGGCCGGCAATGCCGCTGATAGAAACGCCGATGACGTTTTCGAGCGGGAATCCGCCCGAGAGCGCACGGCGCACACCGCTGGCCATTTCAAGCACGCATTCGCGGCTCACGGCGCCGTAACTGTTCAACGTCTCATGCTTTACCCCCAGCAATGTCTCTTTTACTTCGTAGGCGTAAGCGGTCACGCTGCCCAGGTAGTATTCTGATGAACCCGGCACGTTGGTAATGCGGTGACCCACCAACCCACCCGTGCACGATTCGGCAAAGGTTAACTTATAGTCTTTTGCTTTCAGCAGATCGCCAATGAGAATTTCAGGTAATGTAGAAGACATCCGTGCTCCTGGATTTTTAGTCCATTATAACTGTTCTGCATGATCCGGTAAGTGCCGATAATTTTATCTTCGCTGCGCCAATACTGTCCTCGTTTGGCCGGTTGACCTTGCTCTGGATACCTCGTAAAATAGTTTTGCATGATGATTATTTGGTATTCCGTCTGATTGATTCTATCAAAGGAGAAAAATGGCCCCCGCTCCGTTCGTTTCAAAACGTGCCCCTGCTTTTGCTGATGTTCCCGATGAGAAGTGGAATGATTGGCGCTGGCAGTTAAGTAACCGCCTCAATTCGGTAGAAGATTTTGAAAAAGTATTGCCGCTCACCGAGAGCGAAAAGAAAGCCCTCAGCACCCCTGGTCTCTTCAGGGTGGATGTTACCCCCTATTATGTCTCGCTCATCGACCCGAACGACCCGGAGGATCCCATTCGCAAGCAGATCGTCCCCACCGCCGGAGAGATCGACGTCTTCACCGGCATGATGGAAGACTCGCTGGCCGAAGATCGTCATTCGCCTGTGCCGGGTCTGGTGCACCGTTACCCCGACCGGGTGTTGATGCTGGTCACCACGCAATGTGCCTCTTACTGCCGCTACTGCACCCGTGCCCGCATCGTGGGCGACCCCTCTCAGACCTTTTCGCGCACCGATTTTGAAGCCCAGATCGATTATCTCAAACGCACCCCGCAGGTGCGCGATGTGCTGCTCTCGGGCGGCGACCCGCTTACCCTGGCGCCAAAGCTGCTTGAAGAACTGCTCAGCCGCCTGCGCGAAATTGAGCACATCGAAATCATCCGCATCGGTTCGCGCGTGCCCGTCTTTATGCCCATGCGCGTGACCGAAGAACTGACCGACATGCTGCAAAAATACCATCCGCTCTGGATGAACATTCACATCAATCACCCCAATGAGATCAGTGCCGAGCTGGCCAACGCCACCGACAAGCTGAGCCGCGCCGGCATTCCCTTGGGCAACCAATCGGTGCTGCTGGCCGGCGTCAACGATTGTGTGCACATTCAACGCGACCTGGTGCAAAAACTGGTGCGCATTCGTGTGCGGCCTTACTACCTCTATCAGTGTGACCTGGTGGAGGGAGCCGGGCACTTCCGCACCCCGGTGGCCAAAGGGATCGAGATCATCGAAGGTCTGCGCGGACACACTTCCGGCTATGCAGTGCCGACCTATGTGGTGGATGCCCCCGGCGGCGGCGGCAAAATTCCGGTCATGCCCAGTTATCACATCAGCTCTTCCGACCACAAGATCATCCTGCGCAACTACGAAGGGTACATCACCACTTATGAAGAGCCGCAGGATTACAAAGCGCACGACCCCAAGACCTGCAAATACTGCCAGCATAAGCGCATGGAACCCGGTCAGGGCGGCATCACCGGCATGCTCGATGGTGACCAGATGTTCATTAAACCGGAGGGCTTTGACGAACTACACAATCGCGGCGGCGGACAGCATCGTTTGCGCGCCGACAGCAATAAGTGGAAACCTCTGGGCATCGGGGATTCGGAAGAAAATTGAAGGTGAATAGCAATTCGGTTTTCCTTTTCACTGCTCACCAATCACTAAGTACTGTTTCTTTGGAGGCAACATGCACTATCGCCGTTTAGGGCATTCGGGTTTGAAAGTAAGCGAGATCTCACTGGGGTCGTGGATCACCTTTGGTAACCAGGTAGATCAGGATACGGCCCGCCAATTGATTCACGAAGCGTTTGAAGAAGGGATCAATTTTTTCGATAACGCCGATATGTATGCCAACGGACAAGCCGAGGTAGTGATGGGGCAGGCAATTGCCGATCTGCCGCGTTCAGAATTGGTGATCTCTACAAAGGTTTTCTGGCCTACCGGCAAAGGCCCCAATGCGCGCGGACTTTCGCGTAAACACATCACAGAAGCCATCCACACCAGCCTGAAACGGTTGAACACCGATTACATTGACCTTTATTTTTGCCATCGCTACGACCCCGACACCCCCGTGGAAGAAGTGGTGCGCACCATGACCGATCTCATCCAGCAGGGCAAGGTGCTCTACTGGGGCACTTCTGAATGGGAAGCCGCGCAGGTGATGGAAGCCTTCGGCGTTGCCCGCCAGTACAACCTCATTCCTCCTGCAATGGAACAGCCACAGTACAACCTCTTCCATCGCAAACGCGTTGAAGACACCATCATGCCGATCAGTCGCGAACTCGGCCTGGGCCTGACCACTTTCAGCCCGCTTTATTACGGCATTCTGACCGGCAAATACAATGAAGGCATTCCTCAGGGCAGCCGCGCCAGCCTGGAAGATTACGGCTGGATCCGTGACCGCATCACGCCCGAACGCATCAGCATCGTCAAAAAACTGACCGGCGTCGCCAACGACCTCGGCATCACCCCTTCACAGTTAGCCATTGCCTGGATCTTGCGCCGCAAAGAGGTGAGCAGTGTCATCACCGGCGCCACCCGTCCCGAGCAGCTTGACGAGAACCTGAGCGCTTCTGAAGCCTATGAACGCTTCACCGAAGCAGATATCGACCGCATTTTTGAATGCCTGGGTGGGTATCAAGAGTAATTCCCTTTCACAAACCATTTTTGAGCGATCTGTGAATGATCGCTCTTTTTTGTTAAATTTATGTCATTAAATAATTGCAGTGGTGAAATTATTTGCTATACTTAAAACATTACTTGGTCATTACCTTTTTTTACATCTATTTAACTTTATTATGAAGCGCTTTATTTCTTTTTTCAGGGGTTCCTTTCATAAACTTTTGTGGTTTATTGGTATTTCAACCTGTCTTTTTATAATCCCTTCCTGCTCCGCCCATACAACTACAATTCCCCCCTACCCACAAAAAGAAATATCGGTTGTGATTGACGACAACTACCCGCCTTATACGTTCCGCGACAAAGATGGCAATCTGCAGGGAATTTCGATCGACCAATGGATGCTTTGGCAAAAGAAGACCGGCATTAAGGTAAATATCACCGGCATGGATTGGGATCAGGCCTTGAAAAGCATGCAAAACGGCCAATTCGATGTGATCGACACCCTTTTCTATAATGATGCCCGCGCCAGGATTTACGATTTTTCAAAACCTTATGCCGATATTCGGGTGCCGATCTACTTCAACAACTCCATCTCCGGCATCAACAACATTGAATCATTAAAGGGGTTTACCGTAGCCATCAAAGCAGGGGATTCTATTTTTGATGTATTGGCCCAGCATGGCGTTGAAAACATTGTGGAGTACGACAGCTATCAATCGATCATCCGGGCAGCGGCCAACCGTGAAGTGGTCATCTTCATCGTCGATCAACCCCCGGCCGCCTACTACCTTTATCAATACCATATCGAAAACGAGTTCAATCAATCTGAACCCGTAGCCGATGGGCAGTTCCACCGCGCGGTTTTGAAGGGGAACAAACGGTTACTGGATCTGGTCAATGCCGGTTTTGATAACATTTCTCGGCCAGAGTATAAGGCCATTGACCGCAAATGGTTTGGGCTGCGCACGATCAACACAGCTTATATTGAATATGGCGCCATCGTTCTGGGCGCAGCTATCCTTATTCTGATCTTTTTGGCCATTTGGAACCACAGCCTGCACAACCAGGTATACAAAGAAACTAAAAATTTGCTCGAAAGCGAAACCCGCTACCGCGCCCTGTTCGATAATTCACCGATCTCCATCTGGGAACAAGATTACTCGGCGGTCAAGCAGGAGCTCAACACCCTGACCACGAACGGGGTAACCGACCTTAAGTTATACCTGCTTGAGCACCCTGAGATGATCGATCGCCTGACTTCTCTCATAAAAGTGACCAACGTCAATCAGGCTACCCTCGAAATGTTCGACGCCAAAAACAAATCTGACTTGTTGGGTGGCATAAACACAGTGCTTACCGCAGAATCGCGTTACAGCACAGCCAACCAACTGGTACACGTGCACGCAGGTGATTTGGCCTTTCGTACTGAAACCATCAACCAAACGCTTTCTGGGCGCCCGCTGCACCTGGAGCTAAGCTGGTCGATCGTTCCCGGCCATGAACGCGATATGTCGAAAGTAATCGTGTCGCTGGTGGATATCACAGATCGTAAAAACGTAGAGCAAGAGATCAAACAGCTTAACCGCGAATTGGAGGATCGCATTCGCCGCCGCACCATCGAACTGGAACGCTCTAACCAGGACCTGGAGGCTTTCTCCTACTCGGTCTCGCACGATTTGCGTGCTCCGCTGCGGGCTATCAACGGCTATTCGCAGATCATCCTCAACGATCACACTGCCGATCTGGATGCCGATGTGCTGCGTTACCTTGAAGCCATTCGCAAAAATTCCACCACGATGAGCGAGTTGATCGACGAACTTCTCGATTTCAGCCGTATGGGCAAAAAAGAGATCACTCGCATGAGCGTTTCGCCCCGTTCCATCATCCAAAGCGTGCTCGAAGAGCTCAAACCCGAAACAGAAGGCCGTGATATTGAATTTGTGCTCCTGCCCATGCCGGATGTGCAGGCAGACGCAGTGCTTCTCAAAGAGGTGTTCCTCAACCTCATTGCCAATGCCATCAAATTTACCCATAAAGTGCCGCACGCAGTGATCGAGATCGGCACCACCACCGCAAAACCTTACTCTCGTTTCGGAGAAGACCTGCCCGAACGCAACTGTCTCTACATCCGCGATAACGGCATCGGGTTCAGCATGAACTATTACGACAAGCTCTTCAACATGTTCCAGCGTCTGCATTCCGCCGAAGAATATGAAGGCACCGGGGTCGGCCTGGCGCTGGTGAAACGCATCATCAACCGGCACGGCGGCATCATCTGGGCCAAGTCTGAAGTCGGCAAGGGCACGACGTTTTATTTCACGCTGCGGGAATTCCAACAAGTTTCTGAATAAGGCATTGACCGCAAGGGGCATGTAGACAAATCCATCCTCTGCGGCTATAATACTCGCAACAGCCAAGACGGAGGAAAGTAAGCCGGCCTGAACCGCCAGGGAAGCGGGTGCACCATAGTAATGGTGACTGAAACGCCCGCCCGGATGAAACCGACCGAAGTTCCCTCCCGAGCTGCGTGGGTGAACGATCTTTTCCATTAGTCCATGCCGTGCGCCGCACGTTACCCGGGCAGCCGATCACGCTTTTCAGCGCCGTCGGGGCAAGTGGGCTGTTCACAGCCAACCAGGGTGGTACCGCGGGTCACCTCTCCCGTCCCTAGTCAGGGCGGGTTTTTATTTTTAATTCGCAGGAGCCTTTTATGAGCGAAAACAACATTTTGCAAGAACTTGAAGCCATTCGGCAGGCCGGCCTGGACGCACTCACCGGTTTGGGCGATGAAGACGCGCTGCAAGCCTGGCGCACGGCTCACCTGGGCCGTTCAGCCCCTGTCATGCAGGTCTTTCAAAAACTGGGCACCTTTGAAGCCAGTCTGCGCCCACAGGTGGGACAGGCCGCCAACAAAGTGAAGGTGGCCCTTGAAACAGCTTTTACCGAACGCAGTGAAGCCATCAAAGGGCAGTTGCTGGCTCACGCGCTGGCCAATGAATCACTGGATGTCACCCTGCCCGGGCGCCCCATTGCCCACGGCCGCCTGCACCCAGATACGCAGATCTTGCGCGAGCTTTATCGCATTTTCGGCGAGATGGGTTTTCAGGTTTACCGCTCACGCGAGGTGGAGACCGATGAATACAACTTCCAGATGCTCAATTTTGCCGTCGGTCATCCGGCCCGCGACATGCAGGACACCTACTTTGTCGATGCGGGTGAGCGCGGCGATAACCCCATCGTGATGCGCACCCACACCTCTCCGGGGCAGGTGCACGCCATGCAAGAGGCCTCTGCCACCAATCCGCTCAATCCCCCCCCGGTACGCATTGTGCTGCCCGGCATGTGTTACCGCTATGAACAGACCGACGCCCGCCACGAAACCCAGTTCGACCAGATCGAAGGCCTGGCGGTCGGCCCCGGTATTACCTTTACCAACCTCAAAGCCACCCTTTCTGACCTGGCGCGCCGTCTCTTCGGGCAAGGGGCCCGCACCCGCTTCCGCGCTTCCTACTTCCCTTTTACCGAACCTTCGGCAGAGTTTGACGTGGAATGTTTCTTGTGCCACGGCGAAGGATGCCCGGTTTGCGGCGGCGGCTGGCTCGAAATCGGCGGCTGCGGCATGGTGCACCCCAACGTGCTGCGCAACGGCGGTTATGACCCCGAACGTTACTCCGGCTTCGCCTTTGGCCTTGGCCCGCAGCGAATTGCCATGCTGCGTTACGGCATTAACGATATCCGCTACTTCTGGGAAAACGATGCCCGTTTTCTGGAGCAGTTCTAGAACCAGTGATCAGTAACAAGTGGTAAGAGACCAGGGTTTCCTGATTGCTGATCACAGGTTACTGATCCCTTAGGAGAATTATGAAAGCACCTTTATCCTGGATCAAAGAATTCGTCGATACCGATCTCACCATCGCGCAGATTGCGCATCTGCTCACCATGGCCGGCATGGAAGTGGAAGAGATTCAGATCATCGGCCTGCCCATGCCCGCTCACGGCAGCGTGGATACAAAAGTGACCGGCCTCTCGTGGGATGACGAAAAGATCGTGGTTGCCTCCATCTCAGAGGTCATGCCGCATCCCAATGCCGACCGCCTGACCCTTTGCAAGCTGTTTGACGGCCAGCAGGAGCACATCGTCCTCACCGGCGCCCCTAATATTTTCGATTACAAGGGCAAAGGCCCCCTGGCCAAACCGCTCAAAGTGGCTTACGCCAAAGAAGGCGCCGTCATCTATGATGGACATGCCGAAGGGTTGGTATTGACCACCCTCAAACGCGCTACCATCCGCGGCGTGGAATCTTACTCAATGGTTTGCTCTGAAAAAGAACTGGGCATGAGCGAAGAACACGAGGGCATCATTCTATTGGAAGACGATGCCGTGCCCGGCACACCGCTTTCAAAACTTTATGGCGATGCCATTTTCGACATCAAACTGCTGCCCAGTTACGCCCGCTGTGCCAGCATGCTGGGGCTGGCCCGCGAGATCGCTGCCATGACGCAGACGCCACTCAAACAACCAACGACCCCTGCCTATCCGCCTGAGGGCAAGGCAGATTTCGCCTCCATTGAGATCAGCCAGCCGCAACTCAACCCACGCTTCGATCTCGGCCTGATCCGCAATATTGCCATCCAACCCAGCCCAGAGCTTATTCGCCGTCGTCTGAAGATGGCCGGGGTGCGTTCCATCAACAACATTGTGGATGCCACCAACTACGTCATGCTAGAGATCGGCCAGCCTTTGCACGCCTTTGATTACGACAAGCTGGTCAAACGCGCTGCCGGCAAGCCCGTGCGGCTGCACACCCGCACTGCCAAAAAGGGAGAGAGCATCACCACCCTGGACGGTGTGGAACGCAAACTGGATGA
Organism: uncultured Anaerolinea sp.; assembly: GCA_964459385.1. Taxonomy (GTDB): domain Bacteria; phylum Chloroflexota; class Anaerolineae; order Anaerolineales; family Anaerolineaceae; genus UBA6107. Next base: position 8,264 of record CAYWLG010000001.1, on the reverse strand, counting down.
AAGCACCGTGCTGGTCTGCGATGACGCCGGAGCCCTTTCGATTGCCGGCATCATGGGCGGCTCCGAAACCGAGGTCAGTGATGACACAAAGAACGTGCTGCTCGAAGGCGCCTCGTGGAACATGATCAACATCCGCAAGACGGCCCACGCCCAAAACCTGCCCTCTGAGGCGTCTTACCGCTATTCGCGCGGGGTACACCCCTCGATGGCTGAACGCGGGGTACGCCGTGGCCTCGAGTTGATGCACCTCTGGGGCGGAGGGGATGTGGCGGCCGGATTGGTGGATAACTACCCGCTGCCCCCTGAAACCCCGCAGGTTGAGATCACCGCCGGCGATGTCAAACGCTGGCTGGGCATCGAACTGCCTGCCAAAGAGATCGCCGACCTGCTCACCCGCCTGGAGTTCAAGGTAACCTTGAGCGGAGAAACCATCCGTGCCATTTGCCCCGATCATCGTCTCGACATCGGCGAGGGCATTACCGGCAAAGCGGACCTCATCGAAGAGGTGGCTCGTGTTTATGGCTACGACAACATCCCCGAAATTCGCCTGGCCGACGTACTGCCCCCGCAAAAGGGCAACCCTACCCTGGATAAAGAAGAACGCGTGCGCGATCTGCTGGTAGCCCTTGGTCTGCAAGAGGTCATCAGCTACCGCTGGTCCACCCCCGAACGTGAAGGCCGCCGCATCGCCCCGGGCGCCGCAGCGGATGACAAACCCTATGTGAAGATGTTCAACCCGCTCTCTTACGATAAGGCTTTCTTGCGCCATTCCGTCATGGCTTCGGTGCTGGATGTGGCCGAACACAATTCGCGTCTGCGCGAACGTCTGGCCTATTTCGAGATCGGCCCCATCTTTTTGCCCGCCGAAGAGCCCGGCCTGCCCGATGAAATGCGCCGCCTGGGCCTCGTGCTGGGGGGTCAGCGCAACCCGGCCGGCTGGCAGCCCGCCGACACCCAGCCTATGGATTTCTTCGACCTCAAGGGTGTCGTGGAAGGTCTGCTCAATGGTTTGCGCCTAGCCGGCATCCGCTTTGAAGCGACCGAAGCGCCCAGTTTCCATCCGGGCAAGTGCGCCCGCGTGTGGGTGGGCGACAAACAAATCGGCGTTTTCGGCGAACTGCATCCGAGTGTGCGTGAACGCTATGATTGGCCGGCCACTTTCAAAGCCCCGGTTCTCGCCGCCGAGTTCGATATGGACCTGCTGCTGCAACTGGTACCGCCCATGTATCAAACCAACGACCTGCCCACCTTCCCGCCCGTCCTCGAAGACCTGGCCCTGGTGGTCGAAGATGCCGTGCCTGCCGATAAGGTCGAGGCCTTCATCCGTCAAACCGGCGGCAAGCTGCTGGCGGAAGTGCGCCTCTTCGACGTCTTCCGCAGTGACCTCATTGGCGCGGGCAAGAAGAGTTTGGCTTATTCGCTCACCTACCAGGCCTCTGATCACACCCTCAAGGAGGATGAGATCAAGCAGATGCGTAACAAGATCATCAAGCGTCTCGAACACGAAGTCGGGGCAAAGCTGAGAAGCTAAAGCAAAGTAAAATAGAGGCACGGACATCGTGCCTCTATTTTGTTGATTATTGGTGAGATCATGAACACTTCTGCTTATTCAGAAAAAACGCTTTGGCGTCTGGCGCTGGGGCTGGCTATTTTTACGATCGTTTACAACGTGGCCGAAGGGGTCTTTTCGATCTTTTTCGGCATTCAGGATGAAACGCTTACCCTTTTCGGTTTTGGCGTCGATTCGTTCATTGAGGTTTTATCCGGTATCGGCATTCTGTCCATGACCCTGCGCATCCAGGCCAACCCAAATTCAGAGAGATCAGGTTTTGAAAAGACGGCTCTGCGCATCACCGGGACGTCTTTTTACATTCTGGCTGTAGGGTTGGCAATCACCACAGTGTACAACCTGATCCAGCAGCATAAGCCCGAAACCACCCTGCCCGGAATTATTATCTCTTTGATCTCAATTGGCATCATGTGGGCGCTGGTTTGGGGCAAGCGCAAAGTAGGCAAGGCGTTGAACTCTGCTCCCATCCTGGCAGATGCAAACTGCACGCTGGTCTGCATTTACATGTCTCTGGTTTTGCTGGCCGCCAGCTTGATCTACCAACTCACCGGCTTTGGGTTCATTGATGCGCTCGGATCCATTGGCCTTATTTACTTCTCGATCAATGAAGGCAAAGAATCCTTTGAAAAAGCCAATAATATCGAGTGCGAATGCGGCAACCACTGCGAAGAAGAATCATAAAATAAAGGGCTCGAAAATATTTCGAGCCCTTTATGATTAACCATCCCCTTTTGCCAATCTCAAGTGCTAATGACAAGCTGTTGCCAGCAGCGGATTCAGATCCATGCCGTTGGCGACCAGGGTGAAATGGCCCTGTGTGATGCCCAGCGGTTCAAAAGGCAGCGTTCCCTGCATGCCCGGATTGGCCAGGTGCAAGGTATAGCAGCCGATAAAGGTTTGTGTGGTGTGGGCAGTGGTCGTCACGATCATTCCCAGTGGCACCTGATAGTGAAGCTGCCCGGCGCCGGCATCGCTGCTGACCGCACCAAAAACGGCCGTGATCGAATCGGTGTCACTAAACCCGGCGGCATAAGAATCATAGCTGCCTACTGCGGCAGTATCTTGCCAGTAAGAATAAGCGCGCACGTATTCCTTGCGGTTGAGCGCGTTGAGCAAAGAGCTCACCACTTCAACAGCACCACTGCGGTTATCCAGATAATTCGCGCTGCTGATGTCGTTCACCGGCGCAAAGCTCGCAGCCTCACCGCTCATGCCGGTCATATCGCTGCCGGAGCAGGTTGAAGCCAGGGCGTCGGCATCGCTGGTAGCAGCATCCACGGCATGCGCGATGGTCTGATAAAAGTGCATGGGAGTAATGGGGGGTTCGCCATAGTTACCCGGCTGTGGCAGGCGCAGCACATAGCATTCTGTTGTCTTTGCCGTACCACCTGCTGTGAGGGTCTGGGTGAGCACCGCCGGCAGGGTAAAGTAAATGCTGCCGGCAGCTCCATCTGAACTAACGCTTCCCAGTGCCACTGTCACCGCGCTGGTGCCATCATAAGCCGCGCCAAAGGCATCCAGTGTGCCCAGGGCAGTGGCCGGGTCAGACCAGTAAGAGTAGGCGCGCAGATATTCGTGGCGATTGAGGGCATTGACGAACGAAACCACCAACCCGGCGGGCGTGCTGCGGTCGTCAATATAGGCCGCAGATGAATAATCCGGCAGTGTCACGGGAGCCGCGGTAGCAGCCGTTTCGGGCGTAGCCGTGGCCAGTGGAATGGCCGTTTCGGTGGCCGGTGCAGGTGTGTTCGTTACAACAATAATGGTAGGAAGAGTCGTCGCTTCAGGCGATTTTGTTCCCGCGTTATTCTGCCCGATCTGACAGCCGGCCAGCAGAAAACTGATCATCAAAATCACTGATATATTTCGTTTGAAATTCATAGTTCCCTTCTTTTTATAATGTTCCCTTTCTGACATTATAACGTCTTTCAAATTGAACAAGTTCCATCAAAATTATCAAAGACTTGACACAGAACGTATGTTCGTGTATTATAATAGTACAAATGAACGATATTTGAGGAGGCAGTCATGGCCCGTAGAAGCCCAGGTTTAAGTGAACGACATCGCAAGATCATGGAATTTTTAACCAAGTTCCAAGATGAAAATGGTTACTCTCCATCCATCCGTCAGATCGGTGACAGCATTGATGTTAAATCCACTTCGCTGGTCGATTATTATCTGACCCAGCTTCAAGAGATGGGGTACATCGAACGAGAAGATCGCATCTCTCGCAGCATACGCGTGCTCAAACCCGTTCACGAACCGTCCTCCCTTACTGAAAAAGTCACTGAAGTGATCCAAAAGGCCGGCAACGCGCTCAACGATCTGGTCACCATTCCCATTGCCGGTCGCATCGTTGCCAGCGCTCCCCTGCCCATGCCTACTTCTGACCTCAGCTACTATGATGCCGAGACCAGCGTGGATATCGCGCGCAGCCTTTTGCCGACCCGTGACGTAGCCGATCTTTTCGCTCTGGAAGTCAGTGGTGATTCCATGATCGATGCCATGATCAATGATGGCGACATCGTGGTCATGAAAAAAGCCCAGTCGGCCAATAATGGCGAGATGGTCGCCGTCTGGCTGGATGATAAAGACGAGACCACCCTCAAGTATTTCTATAAAGAAACCAACCGCATCCGCTTGCAGCCGGCCAACCCCAATATGGGGCCGATCTATGTAGATGATCCCAAGAGCCTGCGCATCATGGGCAAAGTGGTCATGGTCATCCGCCAAATCCGTTCTGTTGCTGCCTGATCGTTCATTTTACCGAGTTAAATAAATAATTCCCGCTCAATTGAGCGGGAATTATATTTTCTAGAGATGCCAGAACTAGGCAAGCTCGACGACAGCACCGGCAGCTTCGAGTTTGGATTTGGCGTCAGCGGCTGCCTCTTTACCAACAGCAGAGAGGACTTTGGCACCGGCGGTCTCAGACATGGTTTTGGCTTCGACGAGGCCAAGGTTGGTGAGAGTGCGGATGACTTTGATGACGTCAATTTTCTTGGGGCCGGCGTCTTTGAGGACGACATCGAACTCGGTCTTTTCTTCAACGGGTTCGGCAGCGGCGGCGGGGCCAGCAGCGGCGGCAACGGCAACAGGAGCGGCAGCGGAGACGCCCCATTTTTCTTCAAGAGCCTTAACAAGTTCTGCAGCTTCGAGAACAGAGAGCGCGCTCAACTGTTCAACAATTTTCTCTAAATCAGCCATTTCAAATACTCCTTAGAAAGAATAGATTATTTTTTAATATGAACAGCTTATCAGGCAGCGGTACCCGCTTTTTCTGAATAGCCTTTGATAACTGCTGCCATTGAGCGAGCAGGTTCTGCCAGAGTGCGCACGAGTTTGCTGGCGGGGGCATTGATAACACCCAACAGTGTGGCGCGCATTACAGGCATCGGCGGCAGATCGGATAACGCTTTGACCTGTTTGTCGGTCAAGATCTCTTTACCCAGAAAACCGCCTTTGACATTGATCGTTTCGGAGCCTTTGGTGACATCGGTGAAGACTTTTGCCATTGCAGCAACGTCTGAATAAGCGAAGCCGACCAGTGAGGTCTGTTCGAACATACCTGTCTCAGGGAAACCTTTCCCTTTCAGGGTACGATCAAAAAGGGTGTTCTTTACCAAGTGAGCTTCTCCGCCTGCTTCGCGAACTTTGGCGCGAAAGGCATCGATCTCTTTCATGTTCATCTTGCTGTAGCTAAGAATGAACATGGCCTGGCTCTTTTCTACCCAATTTTCATACTCGGCGATCATCTCGCCTTTCTTACTCTTTGTAAAGGCCAATGAAAAATTCCTCCTTCCCTGCAAAATAAAAGGTCTTTGTCTGGTTTTGCCAGGCAAAGACCTTTTCGTTTAGACAGAGCCGATTTGCATCAGCATCTGAACAACTATCGAACTCGGTCTCCACCTCGGCAGGAATTTGAACCCTTGCGGGTACCAGCTTTCTACGGTGAAAACTTGGTGACCAGTGCTTGGTCACTCAAGCGTCGAACATTATACCACTAATTCTCTAAAGAAATGTTCGTGGCAGCCAACGGGTCCACTTTGATGCCAGGACCCATCGTGGCGGCAACGGTGATCTTTTTGATATAGGTTCCTTTAGCACCGGTCGGGCGAGCCTTTTTGATGGCTTCCATCAGGGCGGTAAAGTTCTCGAACAATTTCTGCGCGTCAAAAGAAGCCTTCCCGATGGCAACATGGATGTTGGCGGTCTTGTCGAGGCGGAACTCAACACGGCCCGCTTTGGCTTCGTTGATCACACGCGGCAGATCTTCAGGGGGGCAAACGGTACCGGCTTTGGGGTTCGGCATCAAAGAGCGCGGGCCCAAGACACGGCCCAGTTTACCAACTTTGGCCATCATATCGGGGGTAGCGATTGCCACATCGAACTCGGTCCAACCGGCAGCGATCTTGTTGATCATTTCGTCGGAATCGGCCACGAAATCGGCGCCACCTTCTTGCGCCTTGGTAGAACCCTCACCCTGGGTGAAGACCAATACGCGCACGGTTTTGCCTAAGCCGTTCGGCAGCACGACAACATCACGAACCTGCTGGTCAGCCTGGCGCGGGTCAAGGCCCATGCGCAGGTGAACTTCGATGGAAGTGTCGAATTTTGCATAAGAGGTTTCTTTTGCCAGTGCAACTGCTTCACTGGGGTCGTAGAGCTTCTCGTTATCCACTTTGGCGAGAGCCTCTAAATATTTCTTACCGTGTTTCGCCATTTTATCTCCTTAGTGGTACAGACGGGCACAGGGTGCCCTCCCACAAACTATTTCTCGACTGTGATGCCCATATTGTGGGCAGTGCCTTCGATTTGGCGCATGGCGCTCTCAACATCGTTGGCGTTCATATCTTTGAATTTCAGCTCGGCGATCTCACGGATCTGAGCCTTGGTCACTTTGCCCACTTTGGTGCGGTTGGGGGCATCGGAGCCTTTTTCAACACCGGCAGCTTTGCGCAAAAGCACAGAGGCCGGGGGGGATTTCAGGATGAAAGTGAACGAGCCGTCAGTAAAAACGGTGATCTCTGCAGGGATGATCTCGCCCGGACGATTCTGGGTGCGGGCATTGTATTCCTTGCAGAAAGCCATAATATTGATGCCATGCCCAGCCAGAGCAGGACCAATTGGGGGTGCAGGATTGGCCTTACCGGCAGCAATCTGCAGACGAACAATTGCTTTTAGTTTCTTTGCCACAGTTTTTCTCCTTGGTGGTTATAGCGGGTGATAGGGGAGCACCCTCCCACAAAACTAACTTACCTGATTACGCCTTCTCTACTTGCAAGAAGTCCAATTCAACCGGGGTTTCACGGCCAAAGAAGTTGACCATGACCCGGACTTTGGTCTTTTCCATATCGATCTCGGCCACCTGCCCACGAAAATCGTTGAAGGGACCGTCGACGATGCGAACACGCTCGCCCACTTTGAAGGTCACCTTCACATGCGGGGCTTCGGCTTCCATGCGGCGCAAGATCTGCTGCACTTCTTCAGGGCGCAGGGCGGTGGGGTCATTGCCCATGCCCACGAAACCGGTCACGCCAGGAGTGTTGCGCACCACGTACCATGATTCTTCGCTGAGGATCATGTTCACCAGCACATAGCCGGGGAATACATGGCGTTCTACCGTGCGGCGTTTGCCGTCTTTGACTTCGATCTCTTCCTGAGTCGGAATGACCACATCAAAAATGCGGTCTTTCATGCCCATGGTTTCAATACGCTGTTCAAGGTTATAACGAACTTTGTTCTCATAACCTGAGTAACAATGAACTACATACCAGGCGCGCTCGCTCGAACCTTCTAAAACTGCATCCTGCGGCAATTCTTCTCTTAATTCGGCAGGTTTTTCAATGGATTCAGCAGGTTGAGACGCGTTTGAGCTATCGGCAGAGTCGAAGCTCTCTTCCGATGGTTTTTCCTCTTCGTAATCGTTTCTTTCGAAATCGTCTTGCGCGTCCATACTTCGCCTTAACCTTTCAAACTTATGCAGTACCCACGATCAAAGAGATCAGTTTGGTGAACCCGAAATCGAGCAGACCCAACAATGCACCCATGACCACAACCACAACGATCACGATCCAGGTCAGGCGCATTGCCTCTTTGCGGGTGGGCCAAGCGACTTTGTGGAGTTCGCCGATGGTCTCACGCCACCATTTGCTCAGGCGATTCTCTTTTTTTGCTTTTTCATCTCTATCGGCCATGACTTGCTCCTTATAATACGTCTAAAACGCCGCCTCACGGACGGCGCTGTCTAGATTATTCACGCCCCGCTGTTGGCGGAGTTCTTAGGCAGGCCAGGCAAGAATCGAACTCGCAACCTCCTGTTTTGGAGACAGGCACTCTGCCAAATTGAGCTACTGGCCTAAGAACGGTAAGGCGAGAGAGCTCCCTCGCCTTACACGCTACAGTAACTTACTTCGTTTCGCGGTGCACCGTGTGTTTTCGGCAGCGCGGGCAGTACTTTTTGATTTCCATGCGGCCCGGATCGTTGCGGCGGTTCTTCTCAGAGGTGTAATTTCGCTCTTTGCAGTCGCCACAAGCCAGTGTAATTACCGGGCGGACATCTTTCTTTTTAGAAGCCATACTTCACCATGCAGTCAGCCAGCTTTGCTGGTCGACAGTCCTTTTTAGGCAATGATCTTGGTGATCACACCGGCGCCAACCGTCAGACCACCTTCGCGAATTGCGAACTTCGAGC